>NZ_JBBEWC010000009.1:0-315430 GCF_037860775.1 Emticicia soli
CTCACTTGAAGACAACTCCAAGTGAGTAGTAAAAATACTTGACACAGTTCAGTTTACACTCCCGTTGTTTGTCCATTAATGCAAATTAATGCATCATCACACGTATATGTTAGACGTTTATTTTAGCTCTCAGTCACTTTGAATAAATAAAAAAGCGGTACAATTCTTTAAAAGGTTGTACCGCTTTTTATATATGTTTTATTTGCTTTAGGTCTTTGAGCGTCTTTTTTTCTTTTTGTCGTCGCTTGGTGTTGCCTCGTTTTTTACTATTGGCGCTTTGAATGCAAGTGCAGGTAAGATTTTAGGCTTTACCTTCATAGGTCTGATGTTATGTTTATAGGCTAATGGCTTCAAATCGGCCGCAATACGTGGGTCGAGTAGGGTTACCGCATTTTTCAACCAACCATAAGTATTAATAGGGAGTGGGTTGCCGTATTCGTCTATGGCAAGATAAGTAAGGTGTAGATGAGTATCCGAACGCTTCATATAAGCATTATAACCTGTGCGGCCAATAATAGATATTTTTTGCCCCGCCTTTACTATATCTCCTGTTTTTACATAAACTTCTTTCTGATGTGCATAATACCACAACCCACCCGTTATGGTATCGTAAATCCAGATATAGTTTCCTCCTCTGTACTCACTGCCAGGTTGCCAGTTGGTTTCGGTGCCTATTACAACCCCATCGCTTACAGAGAGAATACTCACGTAATCGCCGGTTCGGTCGTCTTTACAATCCTGATTTTTGTCTTTGATAAAAATATCGTGCGCCGGATGGCTCCCTTTGGCATCTTGGTCGAATAAATCATAACCTGCTCCACGGAAACCACTCCCATTTCTACCACCAACAGCTCTGTAATCAAAGCCCAGTAAAGGGAAAAAAATATTTACTTCTGAAGAATCGTAGGCTACCGTAGGGTGTGCTTTTTTGAAAGTCTTCATGATTTGCTGAAAACGAAGACGGGCTTCATCAGGGTTCGTTCTGTATTCTCTGATGTCAACCAGTAAGGGTTTATAATTGTTAATGGCAGTCTGGTACTCTTTATAAGAAATGCTCGAGCTATCCTTCTGAAAAATCAGAAGGTTCAGGCAGAAGGCAAGAATGTTAATCATACTTTTCAACAATTGAATTACTTTGTATGTGGATGCTACTCAAATAGGTTCTAAATTACAAATTACGCTATTTTTAACTAAATATTGTTTGTTTTTTGCTGTTTTCATCTACCGCCCAGTAAATTTTCGTTCCGAAATTTTATGCTTCCTCTTACAATAGCTACATTTATCAGGTAAAGCTCTTATTACAATTCTCTTTTTTTCTTCCTCTAGCTACTTGCTTTTGCAAGCCATTACGGATTTCCGTAATTAATTTTTAAGCGTATGTATGTGTCATTTGCTAAATAATTCTATTTATTCTTACCATGAAAAAAATCTTTACTTTATTAGGAATTCTGGCTTTACTTGGAGCCGCTCAGGCTCAGCAAAGTATTACCATAGACCCCTCAGCCCTTAACGAATTTACAATCAAGGCGGCAGGTATTGGCCTCGATGTTATCAACGGCTCTTCAAGAGTAGGTACTGCTATTATTGGCGGTAAGGCTATTTTTCAGGCACATACCGATGAGCCACTTGCATTCAGAACCAATAACAACCCAAATAACAGCTTTGTTATTTATAATAGTAAGGTTTCTCTAGGGCCTCCTGTTTTCTCGCCCGAAATGCTTAATATTTCTCAGGGCCGACTAAAGTTTACCGGTAATAAAGATAATATTAATGCTTCGGGCACCGAGTTTACTAATACAACAGGTACAGCTCTGCGAGGTTTTGTAGGCATGGCTGACGACGGCGGTCATCTTGGTTTCTGGGGATATGGCAATAATAAATACAATGTGAGACTGGGAGCCAATAATGGTTTTATGGGAATCGGCGCTATCAATCCGGCTACAAGGCTGCATGTTAACGGTAGTATGAAAATAATTGAATTGGGCAGCCCACTAACTGAATATCTGGTTTCGGCGAGCCAGTATGGTATCTTACAGAATCGTACAAAGGATGAAATTTATACAATTTCTGCCAGCGATTTTGTTCATCGAACGGGTTCAACTTCTTTACCTGTCGATACTCCCTACGGATTATTTTATAGTTCAAACAGCTCTGGGACACCCGTTTTTATGGCTCCTTTTAATTTGCCAAATGGAGTAACTCTAAGCCGCATAAAAATAGGCTTTATTGATAATTCGTCTTCCGTTAACCTTGAAACATGCCTTGTAAGAGTTGATATAGGTACTACTAACCAGACCGATGTTCAATGCATTATTACTTCGGGCAGTAGCCCAACTGCTGCCGAAACAACAGCTTTTTTAGCTTCTCCTGCAACTATTGATACAAACATCTATCAATATTTTTTCCGCTTAAGGGTGCTAAACGGAAGCACGCTCGTAGCCTGGCCTGGCAATGTTATTAAGTTTAATCGTGCTAATTTTTATTACTCATACTAATACCCTTATGAAAAAGATTCTAATGCTGGCTTTTGTTTTATGGCTAAATATGGTAAAAGCACAATCACTTATCTTATCGCCCGATTTATCGCCAACTGCACAGTTGAGGCATATCGAAAATGGATATATCCATTCAAGCACCAATAATGCCTCAATTCTTAAATTTTCGTATGCTTCTAGTGTTCCTACTATTCAGACAACAACCAATACACCTTTAGCATTTGCTATAGGAAATGGCACCGGATTAATGTGGTTGAATCAACAAGGGTATCTAAGTATTGGGCCGTCTACAGCCACAGAAAGGCTCGATATTAAGAAAGGAAGAATAAGATTTACAGGTCAAAAGTCTGTAAGTGAACCCTCTGGCTATGTCTTTACCGATATGAATGGCATTGCTGTTTTCAGACTTGAAATGAAAGATGATGATAATTTAAGAATTATCAACACCAATAGTGTGGAAAACTTTGTGATGAACGTAAATACCGGAAATGTGGGTATTGGCATACCGCCGTCTGCCGAAGCCCTTAGTATCTCGGGTAATGTGCACAATACACAATTGGAGAACTCGGATTCAAAAAATACTATCTTATTGGCAACTGCTAATGGTGACTTAGTAAAAGGCGAAATGGATAAGATTGAGGTTACGCCTTGGAATTATACCAGATTCGGTGGTTTTGGTAGTGATAATTACACTATTAGTTCGGGTTTAGGTTTTTATTCAAGTACTAACGGCAGTGGTGTTGATTTAACTGCCCCATTGCATTTGCCTCATGGTGTAAAGTTGGAAAACATAAAGGTTAATTTAATAGATAATTCTGCTACAAGCTATATAAAGTTTTATTTGTGGGGCATCGGAAACTCCGGCAGCTCGCTTTTAGTAGGAAGTTTTGATTCTAAAAGTAGTGCTACAAGTGCTGCTCTTGCAGAAGTTAGTAGAAGCTTGAATCATACTACCGATTGCGATACTATGTATTATATTCTTAGCATAACAGTACAAAAAAGTAGCGACGATGCGCCTACTTTTTGGCCAACTTCAAATTTGCAATTGGGTACTGTTACAATCTCTTATGCTTACTAAAACCATGAAAAAATTTATATACTCTTTGTTGTTGTTATTACCAGGCTATGTAATTGCTCAGTCAAGCTCATATAACCCTGCTCAGGGTTATGAAGACCGTAAGGACGGGCAGGGTTTGAATCATACAAATGGTGCTATAAGTTTCGGTACTTATAATACGTCTTCAATTGCCTATTTGCAGACCCATAGTAATCATCCTATTTACTTTGGTAATAATAGCAATGCTAGCCCAAAAGTTGTTTTTGCAACGAATGGATTGTTAGGGATAAATCTTGCTGATGGCATAATGCCTGCAGAAAAACTGGAAATTAAAAACGGACGTATATCTTTAACAGCTTGGGAAAATGCAGGCAAGCCTGCGGGTATAGATTTTACCAATAATGCAGGTAATACTAATGTTGCTTTTCTGGGGATGATGGATGCTACCACGTTCGGATTCAAATCGTATGCATCAAATCAATACGAGGTTGTTTTTAAGAATGTATCAGGCTTGGCAAGGGTAGGAATCGGTACTACGAATCCTGGTGTTGCATTAGATGTAAACGGCACAATAAGACTCAATGCTTTGGCAGGAGCCGATAGAAGTATAGTAAAGATTAAAACTGATAATGTTTTGGCTAAAGTAGCGGCGCAACCAACTGTAAGTATCTCGCCGTTTGAATTTACTTATTCAGATCAGGGTACACTGACCAAGTCAAATACAGGATATATTCCGGGTTTTTCGTCGGCTACTTGGTCGCCGATAGGAAGTTATCATTATGTTGAGAAAACACTGAATTTGCCGCAAGGCTCAACAATTAAGAGCTTTACAGCTTATTTGCTTGATAATAATGCTAGTGGTAGAATGCAGGCTTGCTTTACAGTTTTGAATAATGCAAGTGGGGCTAAAGATATTTATTGCGTTTCAACCAATAGCGACAATGTAAATGCCGTGCCTTTATCTAACAACGTAAACAAAATAGTAGATAATAACCTTTATAGCTACATTATAAGGGTAGAATCAATAAACAATGGTGGGTTTCAAGGTGGTTGGTTTGCCGATATGGGTTTTGGCGCTATAAAGTTTAATGTTGGGTATTGATGGGTTGGAATGTTGAAAACCCCACACCCTAAATCCCTTTGCAACTGGAGAGAGGACTTTTATCTCCCTTCCCCATTGTTGGGGAAGGGGCGGGGATGGGGTCTATAAATTATTCCAAATCTCTCAATGTATGCATATTGTGGCGGTAAAAGAACCGATAAATAATTGGGAAAACCAATAGCGTAAGAATTGTAGCCGAAATTAAACCTCCGATTACTACAATGGCTAGTGGTTTCTGAGTTTCAGAACCAATTCCGGTCGATATAGCCGCAGGTAATAAACCAATGGCTGCCATGAGGGCGGTCATAACAACCGGGCGTATTCTGGTTTTTACACCTTCTTTAATAGCTTCGTCGAGTGTCATACGAGAAGCGAGGTTTTTATTAAAAACCGAAATCAGAATTACCCCATTTTGCACACAAATACCAAACAAAGCTATAAAACCAACACCTGCCGAAATACCAAAAATTGTACCTGTGGCATGCAGGGCCATAATACCTCCAATCAGCGCAAACGGTACGTTTACCAATACCAGACCAGCGTCTTTGGCGTTACCAAACATAACAAACAGAATAACAAAAATAGCGGCCAAACACAGAGGTACAACCTGCCCTAAGCGTTGGCTTGCACGCACCTGATTCTCAAATTCACCTGTCCATTCAATGCTTGTGTCTCGGTCTAGCTTAACTTTTTGTGCTACTTTGGCTTGCGCTTCGGCAATAGTACTACCAAGGTCTCTTTCACGAACCGAGAATTTCACCCCAATAAATCGTTTGTTTTTATCACGATACACAAAGGCAGGGCCTGTTACGGTTTCTATGGTAGCTATTTCTTTCAAAGGTACTTTTGTGCCTCTTGTAGTAGGTACCAATAGGCTGCTCAGGTCATTTTCATCTTTACGATATTCTTGCAGATAACGTATTCTGATGTCAAACTTACGCTCGCCTTCATACATAACCGAGGCTGTTTTGCCACCAATAGCCATTTCAATCACGGCTTGGGCATCGCTGGTTTGTACGCCATAGAATGCCATACGGCGTAAGTTCAGGTTTACCCGCATTTCGGGTTGCCCTACATTCCGTAAAATACCAATGTCTTTAATACCCGGCACATCTTTAATGGCTTCCAGCACTTCGTCGGCATATTTATTCAGGTCGTCCAGATTACTGCCAAAAATCTTCACGGCATTAGAGGCGTTCATCCCTGCCACAGCTTCAGCTACGTTATCAATAATAGGCTGTGAATAGTTATAATTAACTCCCTGAAACTGTTTCAAATCTTTGTCCATTTCTTCAATCAGGCCGTCGGTTGTAATATTCCTTTGCCATTCTTTTTTAGGCTTTAGGTTTACCTGCATCTGCACATAGTAAAAACCTGAAGGGTCAGTGCCATCGTTTGAGCGGCCTGTTTGAGACAAAACACCATTTACTTCAGGGTATTTTCCTAATTTATCGCGTAAGGTATGTACCATTTTTACGGTTTCGTTAAGCGACATACTCATTGGCATTTTGGCTTCTACCCACAATGCACCTTCATTAAGCTGTGGTAAGAATTCAGTTCCTAATAATGCCGTAGATGCAAAAGTAAGGCCCATAATAACGAATGACGCCAATACGCTTAAACGCTTGTTGGCGTAAGTCCAGTTAAAACATGAAGTAATGCCTTTGTCGAAAAACCTTACGATAGGGTTGTTCTTTTCTCTCACATTCTTTTTTAAGAGAATAGAGCATAATACAGGCACTAACGTAAGCGTAAATATCAAAGCACCTAAAAGCGCAAAACCGAGTGTCCAGGCTAGTGGGCTGAACATCTTACCTTCTACTTTCTGAAAACTGAAAATAGGCATCAGGGCTGTAATGATAATAAGCTTTGAGAAGAATACGGCTTTACCCATTTCGGCTCCCGTCTTTTTAATTAAGCCTAGTTTTGAAAGTTTATTATATCGCTCCATACCGACCCTATGGGAGAGATGGTCGAGCGATACAAAGATACCTTCTACCATCACAACGGCACCATCAATTATAATCCCGAAGTCTACTGCTCCCATCGAAAGCAAGTTAGCCGACATACCTTTAAGCCGCAAACAGAAGAAAGCAAAGAGTAAGGCCAATGGAATAATGATTGAGACAATAACGGTTGTGCGCCAGTCGGCCATAAACAACAATACAATTACTGTAACCAGAATAATTCCCTCGGTTAAGTTGTGTAAAACAGTTTCGGTGCAAAATTTCATCAGATTGTCACGGTCGTAGAACGTAACCATTTTTACATCTGAGGGCAAAATTTTGTTGTTTAACTCATCAATTTTGTCTTTTACTCTTTGCAGTACCTCACTAGGGTTTTCACCTTTGCGCATTACTACAATGCCTTCAACAACGTCGTCATCATCATCTAAGCCAACCTGCCCTACACGTGGAAAGTTTGACTCGGTTACCTGTGCTACGTTTTTAACATAGATAGGCGTGCCGTTAATGTTTTCGACGATTATATTCTCGATGTCTTCTTCTTTGGTCAATAAACCTAAGCCCCTTACTACATAGGCTTGTCCGTTTTTTTCTATTACATCTCCACCTACGTTTACATTGCTTTTTTCAACAGCATTGAAAACTTCAAGAGGAGTAATATCATATTTATGCAACAGAAGCGGATTAACCATGATTTCGTAAATCTTCTCACGACCTCCAAAAGCTACTAAGTCGGCAACGCCTGGCACTGCTCTTAGCTGTCGGTCGATTACCCAGTTCTGAATCGTCAATAAATCTTTCGAATCACGATTAGGGCTTTTTAAAGTGTAGCGAAAAATCTCGCCTGTTGGGCCATACGGAGGCTGCACATCGGGTTCAACACCATCAGGCAGACTCACGGTTCGTAGCTGGTTATTGACCTGCTGACGGGCGAAGAAATCGTCTACATCATCTTCAAAGATGATTTTCATAACCGATAGCCCAAACATTGTGATACTCCGCACATTGGTTTTTTTCTGTACAGAGTTCATGGCTACCTCTATCGGGACAGTCACAAAGCGCTCGATTTCTTCGGCACTGCGCCCGTTCCATTCGGTTACGATAATTATTTGTGTGTTAGTTACGTCGGGAAAAGCTTCGATAGGGGTGTGGAGATAACTCACGAGTCCGGCAATGGATAGTGCCCCGACAAAGAAAAATGTGAAAAAGCGGTTCTTTAACGAAAACGCTATGATATTTTTAATGAATTTATTCATGAGAATTTTGCTTAATGAGCTTACTCAATGTTTATGCTTCACCATTATTGGGCTTAGCCTGTTTGTCAGAACTCTACATGTACTCTTGCACCAAAGACATTAGCCGGGCCACGGTCTTTGTTATAGGCAGGGTGTAGAATAAACTGATAATCGGGCGAAATCCAGAAATGGTCTTCGTGTAAATAATAGCGATAATAAACCTCAACTATGTCTTCAGAGCCATATCTTAGTTTGCCATCGCCTACCATAAAACCCAAGCCGCCTGCATTCAAGTAGGCTCTGTGGTCTTTTGAAATGCCGTTTGAAACCACAGCCAAGCCTATTGTGTCTTCTTCACGTTTCCATTTAGAGCCTTTCAGGGCTATTCCTACACTTGCAGAGCGGTCTATTTCGGTAAATGCCCATGTTTCGTTACGGCCATCGTTGTAGCTATATCGGGCAAAAAGACCAAGGTCGCTAGTAACTTGTTGCTCATAATTGACCCCGAAGCCGGCTTTTGTGCGGCCATATTGTCGGGTTTCAGTAATATCAGGTACCGGTAGTTGTGCTGCCAGTTTATAATTACCCATATTTGCTTTATTGATGTAGCCCAGTAAGCGAATTTTGGCAGTTCTGAAAGGCTTTTCGACTTCTATCTGATGCGAAAGTGCCTTGCCTATTTGCTTTTCTAGCTTCGCCCCATTTGCTTCTTCGGGCACTTGGGTTGCGGCGTATCTTACAGCATAAGCAGGGCTTACAAACTCTATCATAATACCTTGTGTATAGCCTCTTACGTTAGCGGCGTAGTCCCAGGCGCCATGATTCATCAACGACCAGTTCAGAAACTGTGTGCGAGGGTCGTGGCTGTAAGAATTACCATCAAAGAAATCGGCTAAAGAAAACTTACCTATTGCAAAAGATAGATATTTGGCCGGGCGCACACCTCTTAATTGATTCGGCGCATCGTCGGCCATTGTGGTTTCTTTGCTTAAAGGAATATATTGCCTGATATACGCCCGACCTACATAAACCGTTGGCTTGGGGTTACCAACCCTGAAAGTCTCGCCATTCGGGAAACCCGCTATACCTGTGGCTCTGCTGAGGCCACTACCACCGGCTAGCTCGGGGTTGAAATAAAACTCAGTGTTTTTTCCTAATCTTACACCCACAAAAAATGTAGAGGTAACAGAGGTTTGAGCTTCTTCTTTTACCGAAAAACTATTTGGCCCCGAATAGGCGGCATTAACGCCCGGTTGGTATTGTGTAACAACTGTTTGCTGAAAGTGAAAATTAAACCGTTGATTAACAGGCTTTTGTGCAAAGCCTTGATAGCTTAATAATAGGATAGTAATAAATAAGACTTTTTTCATGTTTTGTCTTGTTGTTAATCAATACGGGTTAATCGTTCAGCGCATCGTACACCAATAATTGCTGGTTTGAGATAATTTTCTCACCTGCGTTAAGACCCGCCTCGATGTAGGCATAGTCACCCACGGTTTTAAATACCGTTACCCTGCGGGTTTCTATATGTTTACGGTCTTTATATACCATTACCCATTGTTTGCTCTTGTCGAAAATGATAGCTTTGGCAGGAATCGCCAGCATACTTTGGGGCTCTTCATGATACACCCTCACAATGGCAAACATTTGTGGCTTAAGGGTATAACCCGGGTTTGGCAGGCGGATACGCACTTTCATTACACGGCTTTCGGGGTCTAGCACATTAAATATTTTGTCAATTTTCCCTTTAATTTTTCTATCGGGGTCGGCTAGTGTTGTAATATCACATTCAAAGCCTACCTTTACTTTGTTTATGTCGGTTTCATAAACATCGGCCAATATCCATATATCGCTCAGGTCAGAGATAGTAAAGAAATTATCAATGTTTTCGATATTGAAATCCATGCCTTCTACTGCATTTTTTTCAATCAAAAAGCCTGAAATCGGCGATTTTATCTGATACGTAGCTTCTTTGCCTATATCATATATTTTCATGGTTTCGTGTACACGTTTTAGCTCCGATTCAGCCTTTTGTACTTCCTGACGAGCATTTACCACGTTTCGTTCAGCTTCAAGCCCTGACTTGAAGAGTTCTTCTTCTACGCCAAGATTCTTTTTAGCTATTTGTAGGTTCGATAAGGCCATGCTAAGTTGATTATCCATTTCGGCAACCTGACGGCTGCGAATAATAGCCAGCACCTGCCCCTTTTGTACATAGTCGCCTAATTGTACGTTTAGCTTTTCGATATTGCCGTCAACCCTCGGAAACACCTTGGCCACTTTGTCTTCGTTGGCTGTTACTTTTCCGCTGAGTTTTACTTCTGATAAAAGTACTTTTGAGGCAACTTCGTCAAAACCTAGTTTTGCCATCATGGTGTCGGTCAATACAAAGGCTTCTTTAGGTGTTTCTTCTTGTTTCTTTTCGCTCTTGCAGCTCTGAAACGCCAGCGGACCAATAAGCAACAAGCTGAATAAATAAATAACTGGTTTGGTATTTTTCATTATATTAATTTTGTCTGGTCTTCAATTCGTTACTAAGGCAAACCGATTACGTCTTTACCTGCCATAAAATTGATTTCTTCAATGGCATTCATGCGGTCGTTTTGCAGGCGATTCATCTGTACTGCACTACTTTTATAAGATTCATAGAAATCGATGAACTCAAGCATTGAAATAATCTGTTTCTCGAAACTCACCTTTACGTTATCAAATAGTTTGTCGAAATCTATCATAAAGGCTTTGTCGTAGCCTTTATATAGCTGGTCGGCTTCAATAGCTTTTCTGTAAGCCAGTTGTATGTCGCCAATTATGCGGTCTTCCTGGCTTACTACTTGCTTTTGAGCGGCTTGAATCCGATACTCAGCAGCTTTAATGTTGCCTTGATTTTTATTGAAGATGGGCAAGCCTATCTGAAAAGTAGCTGCAAAGTAATTAGGCACACTACTACCGGCACGGTCGTAGCTAAGGCCCGCTTGTAAGTCGGGTACTTTTAGTGCCTTTTGGTAAACAAGGTTCTGCTGCTCAAGTTTCAGTGACGATTGTTGTAGTTTCAGGTCAGGGCGGTTTTCAAGCGCAGTTGTAATCAGGTTGTCTAGTGTCAGCGACTGAAGGCTAATGGCATCAATAGCGTTTTTCTCGGCCTGCGGTACAAAATATACCTCATTACGAGTACCAGTAATGATTCGTAATGTTGCCTGGCGTTCAAGCATCTGTACTGTTAAATCTTTACGCTCAGTTTCAAGCGCAAACTGTAAGGCTCTTACACGGGTAATGTCTTTGATAGGAATAATGCCTTTTTCCAGTAGGGTATTCATGCCTGAGAGCGTTTTTACTAAAGAAGTAATTTCTTCATCATAAATCTTTATTATGTTCTGAAGGTAGTAGAGGTCATAAAAACTATTACGTAACTCATATTTTAGCCCTCTTAGTGCATCATAGTAAGCATCTTCGGCTATTTGTGTACTTGTTTCGGCCAAAGCGGCACGTTTGGTACGTTTACCAGCCAGATAAAAAAGTTGTTGTAATTGTACCGCCTGCTGGGTAGTTGGAGAACCCTTGGCATCGTTTAAGCCTAGTATAGGTAATATACTTCTGGTTTGGTTGTTATAGAGCATCTGCTCAAAAGATAAGGTGGGGTTTTCCCACAACTTGGCTTGTATGATGGCCGCACGATTGGCATCAATATCAAATTTGTGCGCCATCAAGAGGGCATTTTTCTGTAAAAACACTTCCTCTAACTCTCGCAGATTTATCTTTAGCGAGTCGCCAGCGGCAAATGCTTTTACACAGAAAAGCCATAGAAAAACAGTTTTTTTTATTCTTTTCACGGAAACGCGTTATTTATAAGGTAATTTGAAACACAGCATTATAAGCTCATTTGAAATAGCAAATGAGAGAGGGTGTCTGACAAACTCAGATATTTTTGGATTAGATAAAAACAGAAACGAGAAGAGCGTATCAAATAAGCCAGATACAATTAAGCAGATAAATAGACTGGCTACTGAAAAAGTTTAAGGTTTTTTGAACGAATATGTCTGATAAAGCATTTTCTTTTAAGAAAAGATAAGCTTGTGTGTTAAAATGGCTACAGTCGTCTTGTTCGTCGTTCAGGCAACGTACAAGGCAATAATTAGTACGAAAATCTACAGAAATTACATCGTCGGCAGTGGGAGGCGTATTTTGCTGATTACTAGCCCAGGTGCGCTTATTTTTAGCAACAGAAAGCGAAAGCGAAACTGTCTTCTGCTCTTTGGCATAGAGTAGCCCACTTAAGCTTAAAAACAGTATTATATGTATAATCCGCTTTAACATTGCTAATAGTTTCTAATAATAGGAAGTACTTTTGTAAAACAAGCCACTAAGGGCCTGATATATGAAATTGAGCGTATATACTAAGATTGGTTTTTTACCATAATCGGTACAAACCTTTTCAATATCAAAATTAGAGCTTAACAAAGACTTTATCTGACAAATACTCGTTAAAAATTTATTAAAAAGTGTTTTTCAGTTCAAAAAAACATTGTTATTATCCTATTAATTCGGCAATTCACTTGCTTGTTTTTGCCTTATATACTTGGAAAAGTACAAATAGGAGGCTACCTTTGTAGAGAGAAAAATGATAAGGAGCGAAAGCACAACATGATTAAAAAAGCATCAGCAATGGAGACCATATATGAAAAAAACCTGGGTACCAAGCAAAAGGCATTAAGGATTAATCTGAATAAACAGATTTACGGTTGTTTTGCCGAAATTGGTGCAGGGCAAGATGTAGCAGCTAATTTTTTTAAGGCAGGTGGCGCATCGAATACAATTGCCAAAACGATGTCGGCCTATGATATGACTTTCTCTGACGCCATTTATGGGGTCATGGAAAACGGACGCTATGTGTGTGAGCCTCGTCTAATGAGTATGCTCGATCACGAGTATGGCCTGCTGATTGAACGTTTAGATGAAAAAAGGGGAGAAACTTCTACGTTTTTTGCATTTTCGGATACAGTTGCAGCCCTGAACTATCATAAAACCAATGATGCACACGGCTGGATGGGTGTGCGTTTTCAGTTAACACCTAAAGGTGAATACAACGATATTATTATTCACGTAAAAATGCTTGATAATGATAACGTTTTGCAGCATCAGGCTTTAGGAACTTTGGGTGTAAACCTGATGTACGGCTGTTATTTTTACAACAAAGACCCTGAAACTTTGTTGCTTTCGTTGATGGACGATTTGTCGAAAGACAGGATTCAGATTGATATGATTCGTTTTGAAGGCCCTGACTTCAAACACGTTGATAATCGTCTGATGAGTCTGAGACTGGTAAGCTATGGATTCTCAGATATTGCCCTTTTTGGTGCCGATGGACAGAATTTACAGCCATCGGAGGTACTTTTCAGAAAACACGCATTGGTTCTCAGAGGTCGTTTCCGCCCATTGGTAAATGTGCATTTAGATATGCTTGAAACCGGACGAAAGCAATTTATGCGAGAGCCAGATGTGGAAAAAGATAAAGTAGTAGTGCTTTCTGAAATTACCCTGCAAGGCTTGCAGCAAGACGACGCCGAGATTGACGAAAAGGATTTTCTGGACAGAGTTGATATTTTGTGTTCTTTGGGCCAGATGGTAATGATATCTAACTATCAGGAATACTACAAACTGGTGGCGTATCTATCAAAAATTACCAAATTGAAGATGGGGCTCATTATTGGTTATCCGAATCTGGAATACATTTTTGAAGAAAAACACTATAAAGATTTGCCAGGAGGAATTCTGGAATCGTTTGCCACATTGTTTAGCCGAAATCTGAAATTGTTTGTGTACCCGACATATCAGAATGCCAATATCATGAATTGTATGCGTTTTACACCGCCAATGCACTTGATTGATTTGTATCGTTATCTGATTGCCAATAACAAAATTGAAGATATACATCATTATAATGAAAAGAACCTTACAATAAATACGGATAAAACCCTCGAACTCATCAAACAAGGTGAAGAAGGCTGGGAAGAAAACGTACCTGACGAGGTAATAAAAATGATAAAAGACCGTTGTTTGTTTGGCTTCCCTTGTGTGGTTGTTCCGGGCATGAGTAAGCAGGAGATGGCTACCGAAGAGAAGTAATTGGTTAGACTGTAAGCTTGATTATTACTTTATCTACCAATTTTTAAATTTTACACTGTATGATTAAAATGAGAACTAAGATACTAATTTTTAGTTTAGTAGTATTGTTTCAGCAATTATTCGCACAAGACTCACCAAAAATTATTTTACCTGCAGGCAGCGATTGGACTCAATTAAAAGAGGGTGTTCCGGTTTCGTTTATGCTAAAGATAGAAGGTAAAAATTGTGAAAACTTTAAATTCTCAATTCCTCAGGGCCAACTAGATGGCATGGTGTTGGATTCATTGGGTAAATTCACCTGGAATCCCTCTTATGACCTGGTTGACCGTCTATCAGGATTTAAGTATCAACAAGTTATTTTTGAGGCTCGATGCGACACCGCTACCGATGCTATTTCTGCAAAGGTTGAGTTCAGAATTCAGCACGTAAACCGCCCGCCTGTTGTAAAAGACCTTAAGCCATTTTATGTGCAGTATAACACAACCAATATGTATAAGATTGACCGTTATTCTGTATTTGACGAAGATAACGACCCAATTGTAATAGTGCCATCAATGGAAACTCTGCCCGAGGGTATGAAGATGTCGTCGCAGGGAGAAGTGTCGTGGACACCCTCGCTTACACAGTTTAAGCAAATAAAAAATCAGCCTATCTACATAGAATTTTATGTGGAAGACCAGCCTTCTAAGGCACATGTAAAAGGCCGGCTTAAAGTAGAAGCAACACAGATTGACCTATCGCCTGAAATTGTAGTAGTGCCAAGAGAAAGTAATTTCTTTTTGAAAGAAAACCAGACGGTTAGCTTACGTTTTTATTTGTCAGACCCGAACGGCGATGATGATATACAGGTATTTGATTTTCTGACTGATAATCCGCAAATCACTAAAGATATGCTGGTGAAAAATACGCCAAACCAGTATGAGTTTATCTTTAAGCCTAGCTATGATTTTGTGCGAGACCCACTTGATACACTGGCATTTACTGTAGATTTCTTTGTGTTGGATAAAACAAAGAAAAGAGATGTAAAAACGATTAGGTTTGTAGTAAAGAATGCTATTAACGAGGCCGAAACAGACCAGAAATTATATAACCTTTATAGAGGAACATTGTTAAGAGGCTGGGAACTGATGGAGCAAATGAAAGAGAAAGAGTCTGAGTTAAAGAAACTTTATTCTCAAGCCAAAAAGGGTAAAAAAAATCGGTCAATAGTAACGGCTTCTTTGGGAGCTACTACTAGCTTATCGTCATTTTTGATTCCAAAAGAACGAGCCGAACAACAAAGACTGGCATCAACGCTGGGTGGTACAACTGTGCTTACTATTGGTACTTTAGAGGCAACAGAGGTAATTGGTAAATCAATGAAGGATTTGATAGACCGATTGAATTATATTATTGAGAAGAAAAACGAGATACAGACTAAGGGTGATATCTTCGCACGCGATTTCTCTTTAAAATCGTCGCGCCGAAGCCCTGACTTTATCCGAAAAGTAGATGATTTTATGAACGCTATGAATCTGAAAGGTTTGGTAGTATTAGATTTAGATGCTGCATGGGAGCCTAAAAACAAACCATCAGATACAAATATCAAGCGTACATTTAAGGATTTTAATCCTGAGCAGCCAATACCTTATTAATGCTTAAGATTGCCTTAAATTTTCCTTAAAATATTCTTAAAATAATTGCAATTATTTTAAATCGCATACGTTTTTGAGGTATAATCAAAACTTCTTAAACTTATGCGATTTATTTTTTTATCTAAAACGGTGCTATTCGGAGCAATAGGCTGTTTTTTTGTAGCCTGTTCAGGCCAGAATGAAAACACTTTTCAAAAGACAGAGGAAAACATAGCACTTGATTCTGCTATGGTTGAGCCTCAAACTGGTGTAACGACCGACAAACCCCAACGCAAGTTTATCCGCACAGCCGACCTACAATTTAAGGTAAAAGATGTCAGAAAATCTTCAGAAGAAATAGAGGACCTTACAACTAAGTACGGAGGCTTTATTGCTTATTCAAATTTGTATTCTGATATACTCGATAAGAAAACGGTAATCATCAGCCGAGATTCTGTACTCGAAGTAAGCTCAATAAATATACAAAACGCCATTAATATCAGAGTACCAAATCAAAATCTGCAAGCTTTGCTGAAAGACCTGAATGGTATGATGCTCTATGTAAATCACAGAATTATTAAGGCCGAAGATGTGAGTCTACAAATGTTATCGCATGAATTATATAATAAACGTGTAGAAAAGTTTTCGGAGCGAGCACAAAGCGTGCATCAGCATAGAAAAGGCGATATTGCAGCAGCTACTGATGCAGAAGATACAGTATTAAGCCGCCAACTAAGTGCCGATGAGCACAAAGTGCAGAATATGAACTTGCAAGATCAGGTAGATTTCAGTACTGTTACAATTAATCTGTATCAGAATACTATTCTCGACAAAGCGATAATTGAAAACCATGAAGGAATCGATAGCTACAGAACAAATGTATTCTTACGTATCTGGGATTCGATTAAAGCAGGCTGGATTTTCTTTGAAGATGTAATTGTAGTACTAGCAAGGCTGTGGATATTTTTATTGTTGAGCGGTATAGCCTTTTGGGTTTGGCAATATAGAAACAGATTACAAAGTTCTATTAAAAGCTAATGAATAACTGGGTGAAATAATCTTCAAAACCAACTCGTGTTTCTGCTGGTTTTGAAGATTATTTTATTTATAGCTGCTTAAAAGGCTAAAGGTGGGCCAACTACCTGCATATCGTGCTTGGCAAATAACTGAGCGCCTTCTTGTGGGCTTGGTTCGGCGGTAAGTTTCCCGAGGCTACGAAAGAAATCCTCCATTTTTCCTGATGGCTGAAACATAAAAAACATTTTTCCTTGTTCACTTTTCTGTGCAAAAGTATGAGGCACTTTGCGTGGCAAAAAAATCGTATCACCACTTTTTAGTTCATATTTTACTTCTCCCACCTGAAAAAGGTATTCTCCTTCAACTACAAAGAATATTTCATCCTGGTTCGGATGTATATGCAGAGGTGGGCCTCCCTTTTCGTTACCAATGTATTCAAAAACGCTTAGTTGCCCATTGGTATCTTTGGTAGATATTTTAATATTATTGGGGCTCTTGCCACCAACCATCGATTTTTCGTTAAATCGGCTTTCGTTGGCTTTCACAACAAAGCCTTTGTCGGTACGTTCGTCGGTAAACTCGGTTAGTTTTGCTGCAACTACTGTAGGCGTAGCTAATGCTGAGGTGAGTAAAAAGTTTCTTCTTTGCATAGTTCAATGTGATTTTATGATGCAAAGCTCGTATATGCAGATAAATGTCTGGTGGTAAAAACACGACATCTTTAATCACAGATAAACAAAGTATTGTAGGAAAGCTTATGGTTATTAGTAAGTATCGGCATCGCCAAATGCTCTTTCGGGCGATGATAAATCTATGAAATGAAATTCGTTGGGGCTTTGTTGGGTAAGTGTTTTGTAATCTTTTACCAGATGCTGATAATCATAATAACCACATTGCAGAGCTATACTGAGCCAATCAAGTTTTGGAAATTGGTTCTTCATCCTGAAAGCGTGTTCGAAGCGAATAATCTTTTGATAGTATTTAGGCGATACTCCCATGCGCTCCATAAATTTACGTTCATATTGCCGCACACTTAAGCAAGACTCATGGGCTAGCCAATCGAGGCTCAGTTTTTTTTCTGTACTCAGCATCAGGTTACAAACTTTATCCAGCGCATGTATGTCTATTTTGCTCCGGCTTATTCTTCTTTTCAGAAATGCTTCTACGCATGTAATCATGTAGTGAGCATTATCGCTTTCTGCCAATTTTTCATTGATTTCCCGTAATTCAGTGGCCGGAAAAACTGTTTCAGCATCAATATAAGCATTGGTTATTTGGTGAGACGGAATCCCTGTGAGTCGATACAGCCCGCCGGGACGAAATACTATCTGAAATAATAAAAAGTCTTTGCCCACATAGCGATTGCTTACCTCACTTTGTTGCCCAAACAAAACAGTCCTTAATTTCGAGAAAGTTTTACCACTATTGATGTATCGAACAGTTTCGGTATCTCTGGGATAAAAGCTAAGGCAATGCTCAGGGCGGGGCGGATATGGTTTGGCCTGAATACCATTCATATCGGTAAACTTAAAGTTTACTACCCGATATGTACGGATAATATCGCTCAGTGCTACGCTAGGTGGGAAAAAGTAAAGCCCCATTTAATTAGTTATGATAGGTTCAGACTTATCCTTTGGCTCAAACAGTTCCTAAATTAAATAAATAAATCAAACCATTTCTGAAAATAAAGAAATATCTCCCATTTTTGAGGACTTATAGCGAGCTATATATTATTAAAATCATTCTAATCACTATTCCAAGAATACCTTGCACATTTATGAGTTTTTCTTGTAATTTCGTGGCAGGATTCAAAAAAGCAACAAATATGGTAAATTCAAAAATAGCAGGTATAGGTTTCTATGTGCCTGAACAAGTAGTTACTAATCAGGATTTAATGCAAGTGATGGACACTTCTGATGAGTGGATACAGGAGCGTTCGGGTATTAAAGAAAGACGATACGGCAAAAAACACGAAGAAACGCCCACTACTATGGCAGCTAACGCGGCCAGAATAGCGTGTGAAAGAGCAGGTATAAAACCTGAGGAGATAGATTTTATCGTATTTGCCACCCTTAGTCCCGATTATTATTTTCCGGGTTGTGGTGTATTATTACAAAGAGAGTTGGGTATTACTCATAAAGAAATGGGAGCTATTGATATAAGAAACCAATGCTCGGGTTTTATCTACTCACTTTCGGTGGCCGACCAGTTTATTAAAACGGGTATGTATAAAAATATATTGGTGGTAGGGTCTGAAATGCACTCAATGGGTCTCGATTTCACAACGCGTGGGCGTAACGTAGCCGTACTTTTCGGCGATGGTGCCGGAGCTGTATTACTCCAACCAACTACCGAAGAAGGAAAAGGGATTCTGACAACGCATTTACATTCAGATGGGACTTATGCCGAAGAATTAGCTTTGATTAGTCCGGGTAGCCACGGTGGTTATCACTTAGGCAAAGAGCAATTTGGTTTTCCTGATGCTTTGTACGGAGAGATTTTTGTGTACGAGAACCTGATTGAAAATAAAACGTATTACCCAAACATGAACGGGCAACTAGTATTTAAAACTGCCGTTACGAAGTTCCCTGAGGTAATTATGGAGGCACTCAATAAAGTAGGCATGACTCCTGCCGATATTGATATGCTAGTGCCACATCAGGCCAATTTACGCATTGCGCAGTTTGTGCAAAAAACATTGAAACTGCCTGATGAAAAAGTATTTAATAACATAATGAAGTATGGTAATACTACGGCAGCATCTATTCCGATTGCTTTATGCGAGGCTTGGGAAGCAGGAAAAGTAAAAGACGGAGACTTGGTATGTTTGGCTGCTTTCGGTAGCGGCTTTACATGGGGCTCGGCCTTAATTCGCTGGTAATATGTATTAGCACATATATACAAAAGGGAATGTTTTATCAGAACATTCCCTTTTACTTTTTATAGTATCACAAAAGCTATCTGAGTACTTTATTGCATTTGCATCAAGCCATCAAGGCTTACCTGAATATCATCGCCAACTTGTTTAATGCTGTATGTCATCGGGTATAAACCTGCTTTTTCAAATTTAGTCGGGAGCGGCATTGTTTTCGTTACATTTGGTTTGGTTTTCAGAAACTCATGTGCAATCATAGGTTCAATAAATGTAAATTTACCATCATAAGAGCCATAGATTAAGGTCTCTGTAAACTTGCCTGTACCTGCCAACTCTGGCGAAGCCGGATTTGCCCAGTGTACACCCATTTCAGGCACACCTGCCGGAAGACGGATATAATTTGCTGGCAAATACCCCGCCGCAGGCAAATTATCAAACTTTGCAGGTGCAACCGGGTAGGCAGGAATCGCTTTACGGTCGGCCAACGACTGAATGTAAAAGTGCATGTCAAAGTGAGCCACATCATACGTGCCCGGAGGCTCATGGCCTGTGTGTAAGTAATCAATCATAATGTGGTCGAAGGGGGTTTTTCCAACGGCCTGGCTAGGTAATTCTAATACCAAAGCTACGCCACTATGCGGTATATTGTCTAGTGCGCCTTTGGTAAGCGTAATACCAATAGAAGTAGGCTTGTTGTCGGCAGCGAAACTCACCCATGAGTAAGCCTTTCCGTTACCCAACGATTGTTCGGGGCCTTTGTAGGTAGGGTTGCCGGGTTCTTCGGTTTTTTCGCAACCCATCATAAAAATAAGGGCAGCAAGTGCTAAGTTAATCAGGTGTTTCATACGTAAATATTTTTTTGATTAGATAATAATTAGGAAACCTACTCATGGCTATGAATAGCTAATGTAAAATTGGAGAAATAAAAGCAGCAATTATTAGCTCAAATCTTACATTCTTTAGCTCATTTCTTACATTTTTATTGAGTGGTAATATAACTAAGCTTTTGAATTAAGAAATCAGTAGATATATGCAGGGTTACTGAATTATTTAGTAATTTGAAAAGTCTTGGAATACCAAAAAACAAAAGAGCCCCAGAAAACTTTCTGAGGCTCTTGCATTTATAGACTTCAATAATTATTCAATTTCCACAATTTTAAATTCTGTACGGCGGTTGGTTTGGTGTTCGTCTTCAGTTTTTGCATTCTTAATCAACAACTCACTTTCACCATAGCCTTTGGCCGACATACGGGCTTTATCGATTCCTTTAGAGGCTATATAATTCACGGCCGACTCAGCACGTCGTTGCGATAGACGTTGGTTATATACATCGCTCGAACGAGAGTCAGTATGTGAGCCCAGCTCAATTTTAATAGTCGGGTTATCGATTAATATTTGCACCAGTTTATCTAGCTCAAGAGCCGCATCAGGTCTGATGTCCCATTTATCTAAATCATAATAAATATTCTCTACACGGAAGGTCTTCTCCAAAGCTACTTCTTCAAGATTCAACGAAGTATAAAACGTTGTATCAGTAATAGCTTTTGTAAGCAATGCTTGCGGAATGGCACGTCCATTCATCGAAAAGTCTTCGCGTTTGGCCAAATAATTCTTCTTGCTCCCCAAAATCACGTAATCGCCATCTTCTTCAACTGCAATAGGACCAAACTTACCGTCTTTCGTTGTTACAATCTCTTTCAATGGGTCGTCTTGCCCACTAGTAAGAATTTTTACACTCACCGAATCGAGCGGAATATTCTCATTGTTGGCATTTTTGGTATAAATAGTACCTGCCAGGAAGTACCTAACAGTCTTTATATCTTTTGGTTTGCTAAGGCTGTCAGGCGTTGAAATCGGAATCAAAGGTGTTTTACTAGGGTCGTTCTCAGCCAAATCAGGTGTGCGAGGGGCTTCGTAGTAATAAATATCATCATCACCTGTACCACCTGCCCTGTTCGACGAGAAGAAAATATCACCTTTTTTGCTCATGGTCAATCCAAAATCATCCATGTTTGAGTTGTATGGAGCACCCATGTTCTCAACCGTAATTTTACCACCCGAACGAACCGCTACAAAAAGGTCTAGTTTACCAAGGCCGGGGTGCCCGTCTGAGGCAAAAAACAATTTACCGTCTTCTGATACATACGGAAACATCTCGTCTCCGGCAGTATTAACTTCTTTACCTAAATTAACCGGATTACCAAAACGGCCAGAGGCATCCATATTTACCCGATAAAGGTCGATGCCACCTAAACCACCGGGGCGATTTGAGGCAAAGTAAATAGTTTTACCATCGCGTGAGAATGCAGGGCAACCATCCCAGCTAGCTGAGTCTGATGCGCTTACATAACGTGGTTCTGTCCAGCCGCTGCCATCTACAAAGCGAGAAATGTACAAATCCATGTCAGGCGAAAGGTCTTTTCTTTTACCTGTGTTTCCGCGGGCATAAATCATAGTTTTACCATCAGGAGAAAACGTAGGTGTACCTTCATTGCGTTCTTCATCAAAAATAGCAGCACTAAACTTTTCAGGTTTACCGATTTCGGCCATTGAGCGAGCTAGTCTTGCTTTATACAAGCCTACATAAGGCAAACCATTTGAGTAAGTTTTAGACTTGCGAGAAGCCGTAAAAACCAATTCATCACCAAGTACCATCGGCGCAAACTCTGCTCCGGCAGTATTTAATTGAGAGAGGTTTTTGAAAGTAATTTCGGTCTGTTTCTTCTTTAACTCACCTATTATTTTCAGCGTGTTTACTTCACGGTAGGCTTTTTCGTTATAAGCTTTAATTGTACTTTTAGAGTCAATAAACTGTTGGAGTTCACTTAGTGCTAAATCATATTTTTCGGCAGCTTTCAAAGCAAAAGCATAATGAAAATGCGCCTCGGGTATCAATATTTTTGCTTCAAGCGCCTTTTCATAATACGGAATTGCCTCAACCCAACGGTTTGATAAACGATAGGCTTCTGCTATTTTGTAGTTAAGATTCGCTTTTTCACTTTCGGCAATATTAGTTACCTTTGCCAGGTCTTTAATAGCTAAATCATACTGACCTTTCTCGAAACTTGCCAGCCCTCGTTTATATAGCTGAAGTTGTGCGAAAACACCATCAGAAAGGAGCAAAAATGCAAAGAGATAGAATATTTTTTTCATCGTACAAATGGATAGGGCCATCACATACGCCCACAATTTTTATAGGTTGTAGCTATAAGTTTGTTGTTTTAATCACCGACACAAAACAGAGGGCTGCAATAAGCTTAAAATTTCCTCCAAGTTATATGTTTGACCTAATAAGTCAAACGATTTTAAACGAGAAATGTTGTGTCAGAAAAAATATAAGTAAATATGGCAATAATTATTACCGAAATAAATATTTATCCGATTAAATCTTTAGGCGGAATCTCCCTTAAGGAGGCAGAAGTACAAGACCGTGGCTTGCAGTACGACCGCCGTTGGGTATTGGCCGATGCCGAAAATATGTTCAGAACTCAGCGTGAAAATGAGCAGATGGCACTAATAGATGTGGCACTGAGCCCTGAAGGACTCATAGTAAGCCATAGAAAAAAAGCGATTGCTCCTCTGAAAGTACCGTTTGAACCTCAGACAGAGGATAACCAAATGATAACTATTTGGGACGACGTTATGAGAGGCGTGCGGGTAAGCGATGAAGCCGATGCCTGGTTTACAGAAGTGTTGGGGAATGAAACCTACTTATATTACCAACCCGATGATTCTATACGCCCAACCGACCCTAGATATTCGATTACACATGAAGAACATACGAGTTTTGCTGATGCGTATCCTTTGCTAATTATAGGAGAGCTAAGCCTTGATTTTCTGAATGCAAAACTCGACGAAAAAATGGAGATGAAGCGCTTTCGCCCAAATCTGGTTTTTTCTGGGGGTGAACCTCACGACGAAGATAAGTTTAGGTACTTTAGTGCAGGTAGTGCCAGATTTGCAGGTGTAAAACTTTGCGCCCGTTGTGTGCTTACAACTATTAACCCCGAAACAGCCAAAAAAGGGAAAGAACCTTTAAAAACACTGGCAACCTACAGAAAAGATGGTAATAAAATATTATTCGGGCAAAACCTATTGGTGGTAGAGAAGGGAAAAATAACCGTAGGCGATGAGATAATACTAGAAGCTGAATAAGTTATAAGAGCATGAACACTAAAGCCGCTCATATTTTTCGGATACTACACTACCTTAGCCTTGACGTAGTGGCGGGAGCAGTATTGAGCAGCGTTATGTTCTGGAAAATGCCCGATGGTTTTGACCAACCAAACGGGCATGTATTGATAGTATTAGCCATTTGTACCTGGATTATTTATATTTTTGACAGATTGCTCGATAACCTAAAAACAGCACCGCAAGACAAACGACACCAATTTCATTTTGATAACCAGTATTACCTGCAAGTGGTTATTATTGTGCTGGGCTTTTTAGCCTTATTTCTGGTCTTCTTTCTGCCAAAGCCTGTTATAGGTTTCGGCATTGCTTTTTCTTGTCTTCTTGTGCTTTATTTTCGTGTGCTACAAAAGAAAACTACTGCATCGGCCTATCATTATTACAAAGAAATAGCCACAGCGTTGCTTTACAGCATACCTGTATTCGGGAGTGCTTTTGTAGGCAAAGCGCTGGGTTTATGGCAATATTTATCTGCTTTTAACTTTGTGCTTCTAGTTCATCAAAGTATTCTGGTGTTTTCGTGGTACGAAATGCAGGAGATACCTGATGTGAAGAATTTTGCGCAAAAAATAGGCGAAAAACGGGTGAGACTCTCAGTAATAAGCATCACGGTTTTTATAGGTGTTAGCTTGCTGATAAGCATTGAGGGCTACATGAAAAAAGTTTTTCTGATAGAGCTACTGATGGCAGTCATGTCGCTGCTTCTCTTATTTTTCTTCAAAAAGCTTTCCTTGCATCAACGTTATCGTTGGCTTGGCGAACTGGTTTTCTGGTTGCCGGGGATACTTATTTTTTCTTGAGGCGTTGCTGAATACTTTTCGGCTTTTCAGCTTTTTTGGCATTTTCTTCCTGTTTTTCTTTGATTTTTCTTAAACCACGACGATAGGTGTAATACAGAAAACCAGACAAAGAAAACATCAGAAAGAAATAGCTGTCTTTCAATGCCACTTTTTTGTAAAGTGCCTGGTCGACAAACATTACTAAAAAGGCAAGACTTGCAAAAAGTATAATTGAATCAATGAGTTTCATGCGTATTTACGAATGTGAATGAGTAAATAAATAGTTAGTGTTGGCTACGAATCAGGAAATAAGTTTACCAATGGCTTTGAATTTCTGAAAGACGGCTTCGGTATGCGGAGCATCTTTCAGTTCTTCGGTTAGGTCCTGGCCAGCCCAGTGTTCATAATGCTTGCCTTTGCGCCAAAGTCTTGAGTGCGTTACATCATAAATAATTGACTGATAGGCTACCCAGATTTCTTCTTTGTCTTGTCCGTTGCGAAGTGCCAGCTGATTTCGTGTGTACTCTTTCAATGTGTACTAAATATTTTTCACAAAGGTCGTAAAGATTTATGAATGCAAACAATGAAAATTCAGATTAATTCGTTTTTCTGATTGTTTATTTCGTATTACTATTACAACCTATTCAGTAAAAAATACGTCAATAATATCAAAGAACATTTTTTTTTAGTTTATATTTAAGCCATCTTTGTCGGCTGTTTTGGCTGCAACGGCAATATACATTGATTAAAAAAGAGCCTTGAAATAAATATCAAAAATATCATTCTATGAAAAAGATTGCCATTTTATTATTTGCTTGTAGTTTTTTTATCTTTTCATGCGGAAAAGACAAAACAGTGCCTGTGTCAGAGAAAATTAAAAAGAATTGGATAGCTAATACAGTAAAAGAGGGTAGTGCAATTGTTTATACCAAAGGTGCTGCCAGCAACACTAGACCCGGCTACTCTAATTTCCAATTAAAGTTATTGACTCCGCCATCAGCAACTTTAATAGAGTTTGATGGTAATTCATTTACAGGGCAATACGAATTGGTAGGCGATACAAAATTGATTCTGAAAAACCTTAGCCCTGCACCAACTGGTACAGGTGGTACTATAGAATTTACTATTGATAATATCAACGATACTCAATTGATATTAACCCGTACAACACCAAGCGAAAAAACTGGTAAAACTACTAATACATACACACTTACTGTACAATAATACGGTACAAAAGGAAGGTCTTTGTAAAAAGGTGAGCTGAAAAGCTCACCTTTTTTTATCTTTGTAAAAAAAAAGAGATTAGCTGTAAGAAACAGTAAACAAGAGCTATGGAAAGAACAGAACTGAATACATTAGGCGAATTTGGTTTAATAGACCGAATAAAAACAAAATTTAACTTACAAAACACCGAATCGGTAAAAGGTATCGGCGATGATGCGGCCGTGATAGATATTGG
The DNA here is from genome assembly GCF_037860775.1 of Emticicia soli. Classification (NCBI taxonomy): domain Bacteria; kingdom Pseudomonadati; phylum Bacteroidota; class Cytophagia; order Cytophagales; family Leadbetterellaceae; genus Emticicia; species Emticicia soli. The sequence goes on from NZ_JBBEWC010000009.1 coordinate 25,908, forward strand.
GAATCAATATATGCTGATTTCGACAGATATGCTCTTAGAAGGTGTCCATTTCGATTTATCTTATGCACCGCTTCGCCATTTAGGTTATAAGGCTGTGGCCGTAAATGTGTCTGACATTGCAGCCATGAACGGTATTGCCAAAAGCATTACGGTAGGGATTGGCCTTAGTAACCGTATTTCGGTAGAGGCCGTTGATGAAATATATGAGGGAATAAAATTTGCCTGCGAAGACTACAAAGTTGACCTGATTGGTGGTGACACTACTTCTTCACGTTCGGGGCTTGTTATTTCTATAACAGTTACGGGTGTAGTAGATAAAGACAAAGTAGCTTACAGAAGTGGAGCTAAAGTCAACGATATTTTGTGTGTAACCGGCGACTTAGGCGCTGCATACTTTGGCTTACAGATTTTAGAAAGAGAAAAACAAGAGTACATTGCTAACCCATCAATGCAGCCGGATCTGGAAGAAAAATCGTATCTGGTGGGCAAACAATTAAAACCGGAAGCCAGAGCCGATATTATTCACGAGCTGGCAGAAGTAGGCGTAGTGCCAAGTGCAATGATAGATATTTCTGATGGACTGGCTTCTGAAATACTACATTTAAGCACACAGTCGGGGGTGGGTGCGTTGATATTTGAAGACAAATTGCCGATTGAAGACATTACAATGCTAACCGCAACTGAATTTAATATCAGCCCTGTTACGGCAGCCCTGAATGGCGGAGAAGATTACCAATTATTATTTACGGTAAAGCAGGCGGATTTTGACAAAATCAAAAATATATCAGATATTACGCCTATTGGTTATATGACCGAAGACAAAGCCGTAGAATTGGTATTAAACAGTGGCGCAAAGGCAAGCATACAAGCCCAAGGTTGGAATCATTTACAATAGTTATATTACATGTACAATTCCCTAAACACTCATAGCAAACTTCTCTTCTTAATTGTGTTTGTATGCTTGAGCAATGAACTTTTTGCACAGGTAAATCAACACAATGGTGCACATTCTACTGTTCAGTCTATTATTGAGCAGGTAAAGAAAAAGTATGCGCCTGATAAACGGGTGGCGGTGTTTCAGGTAGAATTAGACAGTAATTTGCTGGTAGGGAGAACAAATCTGCCACTAGCCAAAAAAGAATTACTGGGTCTTTTGAAAAATAATGGCTACACATTAGAAGACGGAATAAGAGTTTTGCCAGACGAAGAACAGTTAGACGGGAAAATATATGCTTTGGTGAATATATCGGTAGCTAACATTCGTACGCAACCAAGAGAGGCCGCCGAGTTGGCTACACAAGCTTTGTTGGGGACAAACCTGAAAGTATTAGATAAAGAACGCAACTGGTATATGGTACAAACGCCCGACCATTACATAGGTTGGGTAGATGGTGGCACTATCAAGCGCAAAGTAAAAGCCGAAATAGATACTTACAAAAACCAGCCAAAGCTGATGTTTGCCAAGCCTTTTGGTTTTGCCTACACCGAAGCTGACGAAAATGCCCAGACAATATCAGACCTCACTTGGGGCGATTTGCTTGTAGTAAAAGATACCGTGGCTGATTTCTACGAAGTGGTATATCCGGATGCCCGCAAAGGTTTTGTTTCAAAACCGGAGGTAATTTCAGAGCAGGAATGGAAACGTATTAGTACCCCAAACCCCGAAGCACTTACCAAAACTGCTTATAGAATGATGGGGCTGCCTTATTTATGGGGTGGCACTTCATGGAAAGGCGTTGATTGTAGTGGTTATATGCGTATGGTTTACCAAACAAATGGCATTCTACTGCCAAGAGATGCCTCGCAACAGGCTTTTGTGGGTGACGATGTAGCCTTTGAAAATCTGAAAGTAGGTGATTTGCTCTTTTTTGGCGAAAAAGCTACTCATGAAAAACCCGAAAAGGTTGTACACGTGGGTATGTGGATAGGCAACAGTGAGTTTATTCATTCGTCAGGCATGGTGCGTATAAGTAGTTTTAACCCAGAAAGTACTACTTATGATGCCTATAACGTAGGTCGGTATTTAAGAGCCAGGCGCATACTGGGTTCAAGCATAGAAAAAGGAGTGGTATCAATGAAGAATTAATCAGGTACTATTTTATTTGTCAAATTAACACTTATTCTATAACTTTCGCATATCTATTCAAACGCCTATAATACAACCATTCACAATGAAAAAATCAATCATTTTTTCTTTATCCGTTTTGTTACTGGCCGGTGCCTGTAAACAAAGCCCCAAGACACTTCCTGATGAAGAATATGCCAAACTATCAGAAGAAGATAAACGTAAGGTAGAGCACGCAGTAGACGGGATCAAGGTAGAAGACCCTGATTTAGAAGTAACACTGTTTGCCTCTGAGCCTATGATGATGAACCCTACCAACATGGACATTGACGCCAAGGGTAGAGTCTGGATTTGTGAAGGGTATAATTACCGGAATAAACTGAATCCGCAAAACCCTTACAACAAAAAAGGAGATAGGATTCTGATTCTGGAAGATACAGATAAAGACGGTAAAGCAGATAAAACTACTGTGTTTTATCAAGGTGAAGAAATTAACTCTGCACTGGGCATATCGGTATTAGGCAATAAGGTTATTGTTTCGTGTAGCCCTAATGTTTTTGTATTTACCGACGAAAACGGTGATGATAGGTCAGATAAAAAAGAAATACTCTTTACGAATCTTAAAGGAGTACAACACGACCACGCCATTCATGCCTTTACTTTCGGGCCTGATGGTAAGCTATATTTCAACGGCGGAAATGAAATAGAAACACTAAGCGATAAAAACGGTGTTGAACTGAAAGACGACTTAGGTCGCCCGTTTTCAAGCTATAAACAAGGAAAAGTTTTCAGATGTAATGTTGATGGCTCTGACGTAGAGATTCTGGGGCATAATTTCAGAAATAACTACGAAGTAGCCGTTGACTCATACGGCAGAATGTGGCAGTCGGATAACGACGACGATGGCAACAAAGGCGTGCGTATCAACTACGTAGTAGATTATGGTAACTACGGTTATAAAGATGAAATGTCGGGCGCAAGCTGGCAGGAGCGCCGTACTAACTGGGAAAGCGAAATACCTCTACGTCACTGGCATTTAAACGACCCTGGTGTAATGCCGAACTTACTGCAAACCGGAGCAGGCTCACCAACAGGTATGATTGTTTATGAGGGGGATTTATTGCCTGAGAAATACCGTAATCAGGTGATTCATTGCGATGCAGGGCCAAACATTGTGCGTTCTTATGCTGCCGAAAAAGATGGTGCGGGTTTTAAAGCTACTATCAACAATATGCTTGATGGCTCAAAACGTGACCAATGGTTCCGTCCGTCAGATGTAACAATGGCGCCAGATGGTTCTGTTTTTGTGGCTGACTGGTACGACCCAGGTGTGGGTGGCCATGCAATGGGCGATAGCTTAAGAGGCCGTATCTACCGCATTGCTCCAAAAGGAGAAAACTATTCGGTACCAACTTTTGATTTTGAAACACCGGAAGGCTGTGTGAAAGCTTTGCAAAATCCGAATCTGGCGGTGCGTTATCTGGCATGGACAAAACTCAATGGCTGGCAAAAGAAGGCCGAAGAAGCTTTGGTTGACCTTTGGGAGTCAGATAATTCTCGTATGCGTGCAAGAGCCTTATGGTTGTTGGGCAATATTAAAGGAGAAGAGAAAAAATACATTGATGCTGCTTTAGCCGATAAAGATGAAGACATCAGAATAACAGGTATCCGTTTGGCTCGTGAATTGAAAATGGCTGATGCGGCTATGTTGAAAAAACTTTCGGAAGACCCATCGTCACAAATTCGCAGAGAGGTAGCTTTGGCACTTCGCCATAATACAAGCCCCGAGGCTGCTGACATCTGGACAACCCTAGCCACGCAATACGATGGCAAAGACCGTTGGTATTTAGAAACATTAGGTATTGCTGCCGACAACCAATGGGATGCTTTTTTTGCTAAATATATTGCCCGTGTAGGCGATAAATGGAAAGTAGACAATGCATCGAAAGATATTGTGTGGAGAAGCCGCTCGACTGATAATGTTTATCGCTTGGCCGAATTGGCTAAAACAACGGTTGGTAATGATAAATTGCGCTATTTCCGTGCTTTCGATTTCCAGACAAGCCCTGAGAAAACAAAGGTGTTGATAGGTATGCTTGATGGTGGCAATGCCCCTGCCGATGTGATGACATTGGTATTTAAACACCTTGATATTGAGAGCGCCAAAAAAGACCCGGTTTATGCTACATTATTACCCAAAGTGTTAAACAGCATACAGAATCCGGCTGATTATCTCGACATTGTGAAGCGTTATCAACTCAAAAATCAGAACGAACGTCTGGTTAATATTACCATGACTGATAGCGTTTACGGAGGTGAAGCTGCTAAATTGCAAGTAAGAATTAATGGCATTGGCGAGTTTCAGAAACTAACTAAAGACAAAGATGAAGCCGTAGTTCTGAAAGCCATTAATATGTTTGGTAGTGTAGACGATAAGCCTGTAACAGATTATCTGATAAGCTTATTTAACAATAAAAAATTGAGCCTGCCAGTGCGTGAAAGGGCTATGCAAGCCATGAATGGCTGGAATAGCGAAGAGATTCTGTGGGATTTGGTAAAAGCCAATAAAGTACCTGACGAAGTAATGCCTATTGCAAAGAAACTGTTACTAGGTACTTGGCACGGCGATATTCGCACAGAGGCCATGAAGATGTTTGGCGCTGATGTGGATAAGTCGGTGGGTAATATCAGTGATTTGGTAAAACTTACAGGCGATGCCAACAAAGGGCACGAAGTATTTAAGATGTATTGTACTACCTGCCACTTAGGTAAGGGTGAAGGCGTGAATTTTGGCCCTGCTTTATCTGAAATCGGTAGTAAATTATCAAAAGATGGTTTATACTCAGCTATTTTAAACCCTAGTCAAGGTATTAGCTTTGGTTTTGAAGGCTTCAAGATAAAACTTAAAAATGGTAGTGAAGTAGATGGCATGATTCTGACCAAGGCTGAAAGTGAGATAACAATAAAGGCTTTAGGTAGTGCAACGCCTACAACCTATAAGCGTTCGGAAATTGCTTCGATGGAAGAATTAAAAGAGTCTTTGATGCCTAAATTCCCGCTACAAAAACAAGAATTTGTTGATTTAGTTGAGTATTTATCTACATTGAAGAAGTAAAATATTAGTGTCTGATACCCCATAACCGTGCCACGCCCTCATGCTAACGAGTATAGGCGTGGCACGGGTTGAAAATATAAGGAAATGAAACCTAAAATTACATTTGAATATTGCCCCAAATGCCATTGGCTAATGCGTTCGGCATGGATGGCGCAAGAGCTATTGACTACTTTTGAAGAAGAACTTGGCGAAGTAAGCCTACGGCCTAGTGAAATTGCAGGTAGCTTTAAGGTTTTGTTGAACGCAGAAGTGATATTCGACCGTAAGCGTGAAGGTCGTTTTCCTGAGATTAAAGAACTAAAACAGCTCGTAAGAGACCTTGTTGCTCCAGAAAAATCATTGGGGCATAGTGATAGGAAATAAAAAGAATTTGCGTCGCGAACTTCCAGTTTGCGCCACAATACCATTTAGTAATTCGGAATATTCTTCCCCAAAATAATATCCCGTTTGCCAATCCAGATGCCTTTATCGTTTTTGATGAGTTTAATGATTCCGCTACCACCACGATTCTCGTCTCGGGCAATGTCTTCTTTGCGTAGAAACTTATCGCCTTCAAAGCGATATTCGTCAATGTAATATTCGTTTTTATTAGGCTCTTTAATAACCGGATGAATATGTGCCGGAATATTGTCGTTAGGGTAGGAGGCAGGTCTGATGCTTACAAACTTGTACCTGCCCATGTTATCGGTCTTCATCCAGCCACGAAGTTTGCCATTGCGCTTGGCGCATTCTTCACCTGCTCCTCTTGAGTATTTTCCTCTGGCATCAGTATGATACACATATAAAATTACATTTGGTGCGGGTGTTTTGCCATCTTGCTGATAGATAATTCCTGTAATTTCCATTGGCTCGCCTTCTTCGGTTTTATCCGAAATATGGGTTTCCCACGATATGCTTTTGGGCATACCTTGGTAAATAGCCTCACAGCATTCGCAAGGGCCACCAACTTTTTTCTGAGCAAATAGCAGCCCAGGAAAGCAAAGTAATAATGCTAACTTTTTCATGATAGATGAGAGAAATTTAGTGATTTAATGATGAGCGATTGAGTGATTTTGTTGATGGCGAATAACGAATGGTGAATTAGTGAATAATTGTTTTGTACGTTTTAGACTATTCTCTAATTAGCAATTACTCAACCACTCAATCGCTCATTCACTCAATTCTTAATTAGGTTTTCTTTATAATTGCGGCTCATGCGTAAGACCTTTGTGTTTTTCAGTAATACGGAGTAATCGCCATTGAAATGAGATTGGATTTCTTTGATAAAGTTGATATTAACGATAGTAGAGCGATGAATACGGACAAAGATTTTAGGATTGAGCTTTTGCTCAAAACTTGAAAGCGTTTCGTACAACAAATGCTTCGATTTTTCAGTTTGCAGGCATATATAATTTCCTTCGGCTTCGATGTAAATTAAGTCAGCAGTTTTTATTAATTGTATTCTGCCACCATCTTTTACTGTTACAATTTCGGGGTAATTTGGTTGAGCAAATTGCTGAAAAAACTTGCTGTATTTGTCAAATACATTCGTTAGATCTTCTTTGTTTGCCAGTTGCAATTGTTTCAATGCTTTCTGGAAAGTTCTATCAAAACGCTCTTTGTCGAAAGGTTTCAGCAGATAATCAATAGCATTGGCTTCAAAGGCTTGCAGGGCATAATTATCATAAGCCGTAACAAAAATAATGAGCGGCAGTTTTTCTGTATCAAGACTTTTGGCTAATTCTATACCATTGAGTTCGGGCATCTGAATATCAAGAAAAACCAAGTCAGGTTGGTGTTTTTCAATGGCTGTAAATGCCTCTTTACTGTTTTTACACGTAGCTACTATTTCAACCTGTGGGTATTTCTGCAATTGTTTTTGCAGAATATCACGTGCTATCGATTCGTCGTCAGCTATCAGAACTTTGTAAGTCATTTTAATAGAGGTAAAGTGAGCGTAACCGTAATGCCATTTTCGGGTGTGTTACTCATTATTTCCAGGCTTGCATCTTCACCAAAAAGATTTTTCAAGCGTTCTTGTGTATTCATTAGTCCAATGCCAAAATTGAAATGCTCAAAGGTTTCAATGCCATTATCTTTTACTTGCAACTTCAATTTATCCTGCCCATTCTGTGCCGAAATTTCTATCTTTCCCTGTTTTGCAAAAGGCTCAATGCCATATTTTATGGCATTTTCAACCAAAGGTTGCAAGAGCATAGGAGGTACAAAAGCCTTTTGTAAATCCTGATTGATAAGTATCTGGTAATCGAGGCGTTCTTCAAACCTTATTTTCAGAATAGCTAAATACAGTTGCAGCAATTCCACTTCGTTTTTGAGTGGCACAAGGTCATCGTTGGTTTCTTTCAGGCTCAAGCGTAATAAATCGCTTAGTTTCATCAGCATTCTGGTAGCTTTTTCAGTATCACCTTTTTGCATTAAACCTATGATATTGTGGTGCGTATTAAACAAAAAATGCGGCTGTAACTGCATTTTTAAGAAACTAAGCTTGGCATCAGACAATTGTTTTTCAAGGTTTGCTTTGTCTAACTGGGCCTGTTGAAACTGTCGAAAAATGGTATAGGCTTTATGGGCAGCCAGAATTATCCAGTAATTCACAAATTCATTGAAAAGAGAAACTGCCAGATTGCGTTTAAAAATGACTTGAAATTGCACTTTACCAATGAACAGATTCCAACAAAAAGTAACAATGATAGAATAAACTACTACCGCCAGAAAGCTGATTGCCAAAGATACAAACAAGTTAATGAGTAAATTTCTAAGCACATAAGGCGACTGCAACGGGAGTTTTTCACCTAACCAGAATACAAAAAACGTGATAGGAATGTATAACAACCACTTGATTTTGAAAATCAGCGTATCAGCCCATACTACCTGACTACTCCTCATGCTGCTGAATAGCAAATCTTGCCCAATCATTAGCAGCGTAACTATCAGCCAGAAAGCAGGAATCAGGTAGTATTTTAATTGTTTGATTTTCATTCTGCGGGTTTTTTCTCTACTCGGTTAAGTGTATAGTTAAAGAGTTCGTTGCCTGTGAGTATATTTTTATTCTGGTCTAAGAAAAACAACACATTGTCGTCTCCTTTAAGCAAAAATATCGTTTGCTGGTTATCGGCTTGCAATTCAAAAACTACCGCCTCTGCATCAGTTTGTGAACCTTGGCTAATAGTCCATGTTCCTTTACGAATGGCTTGTCTGTAAAACGAGCCTTCAAGTACATAATTGGTCGTAGCCTGCGTATCAGGATTCTGATAAAGCACAAGCCCCCACTTGGTTTTGAAACAATCGGGCGAAACTTCTTTCTTTAGTACCTGAGCCAATTCCTGGCAGGCGCATCGCCCTTCAAATATGCCATAAACATTTTTCCCTGCCGGAATCGGCTTCGATGAGGTGGTAACATACGGTGCATTTTCTGCGCCATTTTCTTGAGCCCGTACCTCACAGAAAACCATTAAAGTTATAAATATCAGTGCAATATTTCTCATAATCTATCAGGGTTTTGCTTTGCTGAATGTATAACTATGCCCCGAGTTGCCTATCATAAGGTTACGCTGACTATCTAGCAAATGAATGGCTTTATCGCTTAATTTTACAAAGAGCAGATTTTTGTCTACGCCATAAAGCGTTACCTGATACACCGTAGCCTCAGGCTTGGTTTGGGTGCCTTTCTGGATAGTCCAATGCCCGGCAAATTCAGCGTTTCGTTCATCTACAAAACCACTTGTGTTGGGTTTGCCGATTCCATAACGGTAGACGAGCTTTACAGCCGAGGGGGCATTTGTATTTTGCGGATAAAGCGTAAGCGACCACTTTGTAAACTCACATTCATTCTCATCTTTAATGCCCAACAAAGGCTTGATGATATTGCCACAGGGGCTGCTACCTACAAAAACCGCAAAAGGTTTTGAATCTTGCACACATGAAATGAAAAGGATGCCTACAATGGCGAAGTATTTAAGATAGTTTTTCATGGCTAATATTCTCTTTTTTTGCCGTTTTTATCTTCCAATACCAATGTAGTACCCTCTTTTTTAGCCAATGCATGCAAACCCACTTCAGTAGAGCTGTTGAGCAGTACTAAACCCGAACCATTATCGTCAGCACCTAGTTTTACTCTGATAGTACCTGTTTTGTCCATTAGCCGCATCATTACAGTGCCATCGGCTTCGGTTTTGAATGAGGCCCTTTTAACGCCTGTTTTATCAAGTAGTTCAAATTCTTTTACTGTTATTTTCTCAAAGTTTTCTTGGCTTGGTTTAGCTGCAATAAATAAAACCAGTATCAGATTAAACAGGCTAAGCAACAGTGGCATTCGTTGGTTTTTCATAGTTTTATTTGTTTAAGGTGAAAATTAAAAGTTCAGAAGTGCACCAAAGTTTTCGCTTTGTGTATCGAAATTGATGAATTTTTTTGTGATAACTCGCTTTTTATACGCAAAAATGGTGTTTTTTACTTTAGGGTTTATTTCATACACTCCGGCGGTTTCTGCATCGGTAGGTGAGTTTATGAAAGTAAAAGCCACATTTTGCAAATCTAATTTCTGCGCAAAGGCATTGAGTTTTTGTTTAAGTAAATGCTGTTCTTCATGCTTAGGATTCATAAAAACTACAAAGGTTTTCCATTTATTGACGTTTTTGGTAAAGTACTGTCCTTCGAGAAAGTTCAGCATTTTTTCGTAATTTTTTAAATCGTCGTTTATCCATAGTATCAAACCATCGGTTTTTGCACCATATTTACACATAGGGCAGGTTTTTGTGCCTTTGTCTTTACCCGAAACATGATAAGGATCAAAAGCCGGAGCATCGGCACCTACTGCCAAGCCGGAGTCTTGCGCCATGATGCGGAACGATACAATAAACAGAGAAACGGAGGAAAGAATAATAAAAAATAGCTTTTTCATATACATTGTTTTGATGAACAAATGTAGATTAGATAAACGAGCTACCGAATAAAATTATGATAAGGTGATGAAATGATAGGCTAAGCCGTGGGAAGTACGATTTAAGGGAAACATGAGTCATCCTGAATTTTAGGATGAAAAAGAACCTTCTGATTAAATTTGTATGGTTTTGCTCATGCACCTATAGTTGCTAAAAGTGCCAATGTATCTGCTTACCTCTTGTGAGGTTTTAGCTAACAAAGATACTTGGACGATTGGAGTAGTTTTATCTCTATTCTTATAAAAAAATGTGCCATAAAGCAATAAATCGGTACCGATTAGCGTCGGTACCGATTTACAGATTAAGAACAGACATCTCTAATTGTTTGATTGCATTAAGTAACTTAACACTCTATCAAAATTCGGGATGAATACAGGCTTTTTTATTTGTATTGCTCTATTATCTTGAAAAGTGCTTTCTGGGTATTCAGATTCGGGAAGAAATCGTAAACCTGAATATGCGCATCATAATTGAGTGTTAAGCCTGTTTCGAGATACTGATAAGCTTCGTTGAATTTGCCATCAAGTATAAGATAGATAGCGGCTCTGTAAAACAAATCGGCATCATCGGGTATTTCGTTGATGGCATCATAAATAAGCTCAAAAGCTTTGGCATATTCGCCTTGCTCAAAATACAACAAAGACCAGCTCAACCAGATGTCGGCGTTTTTAGGGTCAAGTCCCATCGCATAAGCATAAGCTTCAGTGCTCGATGTGAAGTTACCTAATTTAGCTTCTGTATCGGCTAGTAAAAGCCAATAATCGGCATTGCCTTCGTTGAGTTTAATGGCCTTCTTTGTAAAATGAATGCCTTCGAGCCAACGATTTAATTCATATAAAGAAGACCCTATACCAAACCAGGCTTCGTCCCAACTTTCGTCTAGTCGAACAGCCTCCTGATAATAGCGATAGGCCTCTTCATACTCTTCCAATTTCTCGCAAGCTACTCCCAGATGTGTATAAACTTCGGCAGTAGGCTTCTCGTGTTTCAATACGTTCAGATAACACTCTTTGGCATCAAGGTGGTTTTCCAGATTGATATAAGTATATGCCAGATTGAACCAGCCCGAAGCAAATTTCTCGTTTATGGTTACGGCATAATCATAGGCATAGGCGGCATCTTTATGGTTGTTTAACCTGCCATGCACCATACCTAAGGCAAACCATGCTAGGTGCGAATAAGGGTTGTTATCTACTAAATCCTGAAAATAGGATACGTTTTCATTTAATTTATTGATTTGCTCTAAGCAAAAGACCAATTCATAAAAGGCTATTTCTTCATTAAACTGATATTTGATAGCTTTTTTATAAAAATGAGCGGCTTCTTCAAATTTTTGCCAGTTCTGATAAGTCTGCGCCAGCTGAAAGTACACTGATTCTTTCTCTTCCGACATCAACAAGGCTTCTCTTAGATGCTCAATGGCTTCTTCGTAACTACCCATTAAGTTACAGATAACACCACGCATATAAGTTATTTCGTAGTCAGACGGGTTAAAGGTAGCTGCTCTGTCGAGCACTTCCATTGCGTCGTCAAACTGTTCAAAGTTGGCATGAACCTGTGCTTGGTCCAGAAGGAGGTCAAGGGAATACGGGTATTGTTGCAGACCCATCCGGCAGGCTTTCATAGCCATCTCCCATTGTCCGGTTAGAAGATAGTACTCAGATAGTTGTTCATACGTTTCTTCATCGAAGAAGACCGTTTCTTGGCTTTTGAGCATTCTTTCAAAACGTTCGACGGTTGCTTTTACATCTGCCCCATCGAAGTTTTCGAATCTGTCGCTGAATTCGTGTTGCATGTAAGATTACTCAAAGTTTTTTACGGCCCAACCATAGGACGGTAATTATACGGTTATTTGTTCGGGTTGGTCTTATGTTCTTAATAAACCGCTTTATATAAAGATTTTAAAGTGTTTTCGATTAAAAGCGCTCAATCCCGACAAATGTTACTCTTTAATTATGATTCAATATAAGTATTTTTTGTCAGATGTCAAGGATTTAGTCCAATAAAATTTCTGCAAATATGAATGAAATAAACTACGGCTCAACGCGTATTTTTATCGGAAAAATCAATGACTCTCTAATAAAAACATACTTACCCGCTTAATGGTTTCGTCAAAATCAGTAAACTTGAAATTGAGTTCCCTCCGAATCTTGTCGTTTTTATAAACAAACTTCATTAACGAGTTTTTGGCTGTTTCTTTGGTAATCAAAGGCGCTTTTCCGGTGATAAACGACCTGAAAGCCTCAACACGCCAGATGATTTCGGTTAAGATTGGCGAAACTTTCTGTACTGGTGGTTTTTTGTTAAAGAGTTTCGCTACTTTTTCGAAAAACTCTCGGTAGCTTACTGTTCCGCCGTTTAATATGAACCGCTCACCTTCAATGTCAGAATTGATTAATTGATAAATCGCCTCAATTACGTCTCGTACATCAACATAGTTCAGGTTGCCTTCGCTATAAAAACGGTGCTCGTCATAAGCATATTTGAATAATTGTGTGCTACTTTTTGTCCAGTTGCTTTCACCCAGAATAACCGACGGATTCACGATAACAATAGGAAGCCCTTCGGCTTTACCCCGCCATACTTCTAATTCAGAAAGGTATTTAGTTTTGGCATAATGCGAGTTAATAGGAGAATCTTCCCATTTTTGTTCTTCGTCTATAAAGGTATCGGTGGCCGATAGTTTCAGCTGAACGTTAGGTTTACCCAGGGCCGCAATTGAGCTTATATGGCAAAGTTTTTTTATACCTTTTGCTAGGCACATATTCACAACATTAGCTGTGCCTTCTACATTGGCCTTATACATACGGTTTTTGTCTTTAGGGGCATAAGATACCACCGCAGCCGAATGCACCACGTAATCAATATTTTCAAGGGCTTTTTCCAGAGACATAATATCCAGAATATCTCCTTCAACAATTGTTATTTTTGAGGCAATTTCTTTCAGTGAACTTGTATCACTTTCGGCACGGCACAGGGCCGATACTTCGAATCCGGCTTCAACAAATCTTTTAGCAGTAGCGCTACCCAGCAGCCCGTTAGCGCCTGTAATAAGAATACGTTTCATAGATAGTGGTGGGGCGAGCTTATGTTTTGCTTGCACTTGTGCAAAGGTAATAACAAAAAATCCCTGCTCGGGGCCGAACAAGGATTTTTTGTTGATAAGCAAAAAGCTCTTATGCTTTTGTTTCTTCTGCTACCGGCTCGCTTGTTTCTTCGCTTGCAGATGCAGTGAATACTTCAGGCAAGTTTTTTGAAAGAACATTGTACCAACCTATGATTTTCTTGATGTCGGAAGCATAAACTCTCTGGCGGTCGAAATCTGATACGATTTCTCCGAAGAAATCAAACAACTGATTGTTCGAAAAGTTTTTATACTCATCGGCTACGGTCTCGCCATGTAGCTCACGGATTTTCAGAAAAATATCTGAAAGCGGTACTGATTTATTCTGGTCTTCGGTATAAATCGAAATATCTTTTAAAACCGATACACGTGCATTTGCACTTACCATTTCGCGTTGTTTTTTATCGTCGAGCGTTTCTACGATTACGCCATTACGACCCGGCTTTAAGATTTTATACAATCCGCTTTTTCCCGAAATATGGGCGATGTCTCTTAATAATTCCATTTGATAAATAAGTAAACTTTATTAAAGGCAATAGCCTTGCCAATTTTGTAAATTGTTTGGATACTCTCAGATGATATAGCCTTTGTATTTGCTAATCAACGTCTCATGCAGGTGCAAAATTATAAATTATTTTTTAAAAGACTGATTTAAGTCTTCTATTGCTTTCAATAATTCTTCACGGCCTATCTTTCTTTCAGATGATGTAACAAAATACGGAGGTACTTTGCTCCAGGTCATCAGCATTGTTTTTTTAAATAAATCAATGTTTTCATCGGCTGTTACCTTGCCTACTTTATCGGCTTTGGTAAATATCAGGTAGAATGGTATCCCTCTTTCGCCCAGTGCATCAATAAAATTAAGGTCAACCGTTTGTGGCTCAATTCTTATATCAATAAGCACAAATACACACATCAGGTTTTCTCTGTTGCTCAGGTAGTCCCAAATCATTTTATCCCATTTCTCACGCTCGGCCTTTGGAGCTCTGGCAAATCCATAGCCGGGTAAATCGACTAAAAACCAAGAGTTATTTACAATAAAATGGTTGATAAGCTGGGTTTTACCGGGGGTCTGAGATGTTTTAGCTAAGTTTTTATTAGCCGTAAGCATATTAATCAAAGATGATTTTCCTACGTTCGACCTCCCAATAAAAGCATATTCGGGTAGCAAAGGCTTAGGGCTTTTGCGGTAATCGGAGGCGCTTTGAACAAATTTTGCTTCGGTAAGTTTCATATAAATTTCGATTCAGGCAATCTTTAACAATTGCATTTTTCTCTCGCATCTACATAAATAAAGAAGAGAGAATAAAGCACAAAGGTAGCACTTTTTTCTCTCTTCTTATGGTTTTATTAGTTCGGCTTACTATTAAAGCCTTATTTTATTTCTAATTCAAATGGCATACGAGCTTGTAGTTTATCCATGCTCTGAAGCGTTTTTATTTGTTTGGCAAATGGCGCAAGGGCACCCAAATAAGCTCTTACTTTTTCTTCTTCTTTGTCTTTACCAAATTTATCTAATACAGCTTCGATACCCGACTTCTGGATTGGGTAATATCTCACTCTGTAATCTCCTTCTTTTAATTTAACCTTTTGTGCTGCAATTTTAATGGCATCATCAATTCCGCCTAGTACATCAACTAATCCATTGGCTTTTGCTTGTGTGCCTGTCCATACTCTTCCGCCTGCAATGGCTTTTAGTTGTTCGATACTCATGCGGCGTCCTTTTGCAGCTTTACTAGTAAATGTTTCATAACCATGATTCACGCTATTTTGCATCATCATTTTCTCAGCGTCTGTCATAGTACGGGTAGCCGACGGAAAGTCAGCGTATTTGTGTGAACCAACGGCATCGAACGTAATGCCTAATTTCTGGTTCATCAGCGTTTCAACATTGAATATCATTCCGAAAATACCGATTGAACCCGTAATAGTATTAGGGCGTGCCACAATGGTATCGCAAGCCATAGCCATGTAGTAACCCCCCGAAGCAGCGTAGTCACCCATTGAAGCAATTACAGGTTTTACTTTTTTGGTAATTTCAATTTCTCTCCACATCACATCAGAAGCCAGAGAGCTACCGCCACCAGAGTTAATTCTTAGTACAATTGCTTTTACTTTAGAATCTTTACGAGCTTTTTGTAGTTCTTTTACAATTTTGTCTGAGCCAATGCTGTTATCTTCACCGTCGCCGCTTACAATATCACCTTCGCCAACTATTACTGCAATTCTGTTAGACAAACTTCCTTCTTTTACAAATTTTTCAGCTTTCAGATATTTGCTAAGGGTAACATATTCAATTTTTGCATCTTCTTTTACCCCAATTTTACTGCGTAGCTCTTTCTCGAACTCGTCCCAGTAACCAACATTGGTAATTAATTTATATTTTGCTGCATCAGCAGGCTCTTGAATCAGAGCATTATTTAGGATATTATTCAGTTCATCCATCGGAATATTTCTTGATTGAGAAATATCGCCATAGAAACGAGCGGCAATATCATTGATAAACGATTGTGTCTGCTCACGATTGGCATCACTCATATTAGTTCTGAAAAACGGCTCAACAGCACTTTTGTATTCGCCAACTCTGAAAATCTCAGGTTTTACGCCGATTTTTTCAAATAAGCCTTTCATGAAAGTATATTTAGCATTAAGACCGTTAAAGTCTAAGCCTCCGCTTGGTGTCAGATAACTTTTGTCTGCTACAGAAGTAAGATACACAGCGCCTTCTGTCATTACCTCACCATACGAATACACAAACTTTTTAGATTTTTTGAAATCAACCAGATAGCTTCTGATTTCTTCTAAAGTAGCAAAGCCAGCACTTGGGTATTCGGCATGTAGATAGATACCTTTAATATTCGGGTCGAGTTTAGCATTGGCAATTGCCTCTTTAAGTTGAGGTAAACCTAATTGGCTAGCACCTTGGCCACCAAACATCTCGGTGAAAGGGTCGTTTGGAGGGGTGTTCTCTCTGATAATCTGGTTAAGGTCTATTTTTAGTACAGAGTTTTTTGATACGAAAGTCTTTTCATCAGAACTTGACATCATTGAGCCAATCCCTACAAGGATAAAGAAGCAAACCACAAAAAACACAAACAGCCCAACGATTGTCGCAAAGACATATTTTAAGAATTGTAACATATTTATAAAACGGTATAGTTAATTAGAGTTTTCACGCACTATAAAATTACTTTAGTAATTAAAGACACATCGTAGCCATATAATAGCAATTAGTGTGTATAAGCCTAAAGCAGGTTTACTCTACAAAAGTATATGTATATACAGTAATTTGTATAAATATTTTGATAAGTGGTAGAAGTTTTAGCTAAGAGGATATTTAGAATGATAAGAAAAAAAACACTTATAACCTTGCGGCTATAAGTGCCTGATTTTAGTGAGAAGAGACGAGCTCTGTAACAGGTAACAATTGCTTAATAGCCCCAATGCCGCCTTCTACATTTACTACGTTATCGAAGCCTCTTGATTTTAATATTGAAGAGGCAATCATAGAGCGGTAGCCTCCTGCACAATGAATATAGTTAGTATCTTTCTTTGAAAACTCAGCCATGTTTTCGCTGATATAAGCCAGCGGTACATTCTCGGCATTGGCCAAGTGTTCGGCTTCAAATTCTGTGTTTTTACGTACATCTTTTACCACTAAATCTTCTTGCTGGTATTTCTCGGCAAATTCTTTGGCAGAGATTGACACAATGCTGTCGGTTTCTTTGTCTGCTGCTTTCCATGCATCGATACCACCAGCCAGATACCCGATTACATTATCATAACCTACTCTTGATAAGCGCGTGATTACTTCTTTCTCCATATCGGCATCAGCCACAAAGAGAATAGGCTGTTGAATATCGGTGATAAGTGTACCAACCCAAGGTGCAAAATCACCTTTGAGGCCAATGTTAATGCTGTTGGGTATAAAAGCATCTTTGAACTCGGCAGCCTGGCGGGTATCCAGAATGATGGCTCCGGTTTCGTTGGCGGCTACCTCAAAAGCTTCCGGTGAAAGTGCTTGCATGCCCGACTCCATTACTTTTTCTAAACTTGCCGAACCTGTTTTGTTCAGTTGAACGTTTTTCGGAAAATAATAAGGTGGAGGTGTAAGCCCATCGGTTACGGCTTTTATGAAATCTTCTTTGCTTTGGTCTTGTAAGGCATAGTTTACTTGTTTCTGATGCCCTAGCGAATCGAAGGTTTCTTTGCTCATATTTTTTCCACAAGCCGAGCCTGCGCCATGTGCCGGATAGACAATGAGGTGGTCGGGTAGAGGAAGGATTTTATTTCTGAGCGAATCATATAAATAGCCAGCTAAATCTTCTATCGTCAGGTCTGACTTCTGAGCAAGGTCAGGGCGGCCTACGTCTCCTATAAATAGGGTATCGCCTGTGAAAATGCAATATTCTTTATTGTTTTCGTCGAACAACAAATAACACGACGACTCCATTGTATGGCCGGGTGTATGCAAAACTTTAATTTTGATTTTACCTAGCTCAAATACCTGCCCATCGGTAGCTATAATGCTCTCAAAGGCCGGGTTGGCATTTGGCCCATACACAATAGGCGCATTGGTTTTTTGCGAAAGCTCCAGATGGCCCGAAACAAAATCGGCATGGAAGTGGGTCTCAAAAATGTATTTGATACTTGCGCCGTTTTTTTGCGCTTTGTTGATGTAAGTATTTACTTCACGTAGTGGGTCAATGATGGCGGCTTCTCCGTCTGATTCAATATAATAGGCTCCCTGTGCCAGACAACCCGTATAAATTTGTTCGACTTTCATGTATTGTTGATGTAGCTGTTTGAATTTTTCAACGTGAAATTAAAAAAAAATGTTCATATACGCTTTTCATAATAGCAGTATATGAACATTTAATAGTGTGCTGTAGGCTTTGATGTTTAAACCATTTTGCCTAGTTCGTCAGCAATTTTTCGATCGTTCGATAAACGAGGCACTTTGTTTTGGCCACCTAGTTTGCCAAGCGAACGCATATAATTTATAAAGGCATCTCGTTTTAATGAAGTGATAACCAAACGTCTGAGAATACTGCCCGTAATGAGGTCGTCGTAGTAAACATTCAACTCAACCATTTTTTTATCTAAATCTTCGGTAAACTGTTCCAGGTCTTTCGGAGGGGTAGCAAATTCAATCAGCCATTCATGGTAGGGCAAACCTTCTGTCGGGCTCACCATTGGTGCCACAGTAAACTCTACAACTTCTACCTCGGGGTGGCGTTGGCAGGCATATTTCATGGCTTTTTCTACTTCTTCGCCAATTACGTGCTCACCAAAAGCAGAGATGAAATGTTTGATGCGGCCTGATACAATAACTTTGTAAGGGTCGAGCGAAACAAATTTTACTGTATCGCCAATAGAATAACCCCACAGTCCTGCATTATTGTTAACAACCAGTGCGTAATTTTTGCCTAGTTCTACTTGCTCAATGCTCAAGCGTGTGGGTTTTTCGTTGAAATACTCTTCGGCCGGAATGAACTCATAGAAGATACCGGTATCGAGCAAGAGCAGCATGCCCGGGTCGTTTTGTTCGTTCTGATAGGCAAAAAAGCCCTCAGAGGCAGGATATAATTCTACTGAATCGACCGGCCTGCCAATAGACTCAAATAACTTAGCCCTATAAGGTTCAAAGTTTACGCCTCCGTACACAAACAAATCGAATTGTGGAAATACATCTTTTATCTTTTTGCCCGTGCGTGCCTGTATTCTGTCGAAATACATCTGTACCCACGGCGGAATACCAGAGATAAGGCTCATGGGCTGATTGATGGTTTCATCAATTATTTTCTCTAGTTTTTCTTCCCAGTCTTCTATACAATTGGTTTCGTAAGAAGGCATTCGGTTGCTTTGCAGATATGCCGGCACATGGTGTGTAGAAATACCCGAGAGGCGGCCTATATGGATCCCGTGTTTTTCTACCATTTCAGGACTGCCCGATAAGAAAATAAGTTTATAATCAAGAAATTTTGATTTGCCTGTTTCATGAATGTAGTTAAGCAGGGCATTTTTGGCTGAGCCAATATGATTACCTATAGAGTCTTTGGTGATAGGAATATATTTTGTGCCCGAAGTAGTGCCCGAAGTCTTGGCAAAGTACAAAGGCTTACCCGGCCACAATACATTTTGTTCGCCCTCTAAAATCTGGTTAATGTAGTGTTTGACATCTTCGTAATCACGCACAGGAACGGCCTGTTTGTAATCTTCGTAAGACTGAATATCCTTAAAATGGTGGTCTTTGCCAAAGGTGGTGTTGGTTGCTTGTTCAACCAATTTTTGCCGCCATTCAGCTTGGACCTGTGCCGAGCGGGCAATCCATTTTTTTTGTTGGGCAACTATATAAGCCGCCAAAGGTTTACTAAGTATTGAACGAATTCCCATAATGAGGCAAATATAGGATTTTAGACTAAATGTTGTTCACGAGTAGTAATTTGTTTATTTCATCTTGTAAATTTGTAATTACTGTTTTTGTGTATCTCTAAACAAATGAAAACGTATTTTGTTGATATATTTGTGCTAATTTACAATCAAAACCAATGTATGGGTTGGTAGCCAGAATTATTTGCAAATTTTAATTTCTTTTAAAAATTCAATAAAAACCTTCTAAAATAAAATAGAGAGATATTCCGTTGAATTTATTTATATTATTCAACCAATTAAAAAGTAAAAAATTTATTTTTCACAAAACTTTGCAAATAATAATTGTAAATTTGCGGGCAAATTTAAAAAACTCATTAACTCATAAAGCTCGATATGGCTGGATTGTTTAACTTTCTCACGAGTGACATCGCGATTGACTTGGGTACGGCAAATACCCTTATTATCTACAAAGATCAGATTGTAGTAGATGAACCTTCTATTATTGCTTTGGATAAAATTACTGGAAAAGTGTTGGCTATCGGACACAAAGCAATGCAAATGCATGAAAAAACAAACGAAAATATAAAAACTATCCGCCCATTAAAAGATGGTGTAATTGCCGACTTTACAGCTGCCGAATTAATGATTCGTGGTATGATAAAAATGATAGAAACTGGTCGTAACTGGTTTTTTTCACCATCGCACCGCATGGTAGTTTGTATTCCGTCTGGCATTACTGAGGTAGAGAAACGTGCAGTAAAAGACTCTTGTGAGCACGCAGGTGCAAAAGAAGTATATATGGTGCATGAGCCTATCGCAGCAGCTATCGGAATCGGTATTGATATTGAGCAACCTAATGGGTCAATGATTGCTGATATTGGCGGTGGTACAACCGAGATTGCTGTAATTGCATTGTCGGGTATCGTTTGTGAGGCGTCAATTCGTATTGCAGGTGATTTGTTTACGAGAGACATTGTAGACTACATGCGTCGTGAGCACAATTTATTGATTGGTGAGCGTTCGGCAGAGTTTATCAAGATTCAGGTTGGTGCTGCATTGCCAGATCTTGACAATCCTCCGGCAGATATTGAAATCCGTGGCCGTGATTTAATGACTGGTATTCCGAAAGAAATTAAAGTTACTTATAGCGAAATCGCCTACGCCTTAGATAAATCTATCTCTAAAATAGAAGAAGCAATTATGCGTGCATTGGAGATGTCGCCGCCTGAGCTTTCAGCCGACATTTACGAAAACGGTATCTACCTTACAGGTGGTGGTGCTTTGTTGCACGGTTTAGACAAGCGTTTGGCTATCAAAACAAAACTTCCGATTCACGTTGCCGACGATCCACTTCGTGCTGTGGTTCGTGGTACTGGTGAGGTTTTGAAAAACATTGAAAAATATAGAGCTGTTATAGTTCAGTAGATTTAATAAGCTTCAAGGGGATATCTTATAAGATTTCCTGTGCTAAGTGTTATTTGGCTTACCCCACCCTAGCCCTCCCCAACAGTGGAGAGGGGAACAAGAAAGTCCCTCTCCCCATTGTTGGGGAGAGGGATTTAGGGAGTGGGGTTATTTGTTTCTAAATTGTATTTAGCACTTTTGCTTTTAAGGTTACCTCTTCAATACAAAAAGACTTATGTCGCAACTCTTCCGTTTAATATTTCGGATACGAAATTTCCTATTGTTTGTAATTTTAGAATTAGTTAGTTTCTGGTTGATAGTAAAAAATGACTACTACTGGGAAGTTTCTTTTTTTAATACCTCAAACTACTATGCTGCTAAAACCCTTGAGACCTCAAACTATGTAAAGGGCTACATGAACCTGGGTAATGTAAACGACCAATTGGTAAAAGAAAACGCCGAGCTTAAAAATGCGGTAATAGCCATGCAACAGTCAAAAGGCCGTGAGGGAGACTACTACAAGGTAGACTCGGCTTTTGCAAAAAGATTTGAATTTAAAGTAGCCAAGGTTGTTAATAATACAGTCAATTTATCGAAAAACTATCTGACTATCGATAAGGGTAAGCTAGATGGTATAGAGCCGGGTATGGGTGTTATTTGTCCGCAAGGTGTAGTAGGGCAGGTTATGCAATGTTCCGACCACTTCTCACGTGTGTACTCGGTGCTTCACTCTGAATTTAATGTATCGAGCGAAGTAAGAAATCAGGCATTGAGAGCAAAAAGCGAAAAGGCACTCGGAATTGCTAAATGGGGCGGGCTGAATCCTAAGGTAATTGACCTTACAACTATCGACCGCTTTAAGCCAATTAAACAAGGCGACTCTGTGATGACCTCTGAGCAAAACGTTATCTTCCCCTCAGGTACAATGGTGGGTAAGATACGAAAGCTGAGTGCTAAACAAGACCAGGCTTTCTTTGACATCGAAGTTGAGTTAGCAACCGATTTTCAGAACATTTCTTATGTATATGTTGTGAACAATAAGTTGAAAAACGAACAGGAGAAAATTGAAGAAACCACCAAGCCTGAAATTAAAAAATAAGATTTTAGACAAGCCACAGAATATGTAAGCATTGCCTATTCTATGGTAATTATACCCCGGACTTTAAATGAATTCGCAAACAGTCATAAGGCTCGTAGTCACGTTTTTGATTTATTTATTACTGCAAATTGTGGTTCTTCGCAATTTTGTATTTTTTGATGTGGCTTTTTGCTTCGTTTATATTGCTTGTATCTTATTGTTGCCTGACGAGATTTCGCCGGTATGGGTTATTCTGATAAGTTTTCTTACAGGCTTACTGGTCGATATTTTTTATAATACAGCCGGGGTACATGCTTCGGCGAGTGTGCTTATCGGGTACCTTAGAGGCTATATCATAAAATTCCTTTTTCCAACCAAAGGTATCGAAAACGAAATCGTTATATCTCTGAAAGATATGGGCGCCGAGCGCTTTGTTCGCTATGTAGCTATCCTGACTTTGATACATCATTCGGCTTTGTTTTTTGTAGAAGCAGGAGGCTTTTCGTTCTTTCTTATTACAATACTGAAAATTATCTGTAGTGTAATTTTTACATCTTTCATGATTATTATTTTGCAGTACGTAAGAGGGAATTAGTGTGTGGTTTAAAACGATTTTTTGAATCGTGTTGGGGATAATCGTAGGACTTATTTAGTAGATTTTAAAAATGCGTTTGTATTTATATACCTTTGCTTTCTTCTGTTTTATTGCCGTTTTTTCATGCCAAACCAAAACTGCCGACAATACTACCTCTGCACCCGTTGTAGATAGCGTTGCCATACGAAAGAAAGAAGCCAAAATCAGAAAAGAAATTAAAGCTGACATGAAAGCAGCTTTGATTGAAGAGATAATGAAGAAGAAACTGGCGCAAGGTTTTAACGGCAATGTGCTGGTTGCTCAAAAAGATATTATTATCTACGAAAAAGCCTTTGGTTTTGCCAATTTTAAAGATACCGTTCGTAATATATTGCCATCTAAGTTTCAGTTGGCATCCTTATCTAAAACCTTCACGGCAGTAGCAGTAATGAAACTGACCGAAGAAGGCAAACTAGGCATAGATAATACCGTAAAAGATTATTTTCCTGATTTCCCGTACGATGGTGTTACTATCAGAAGCCTACTTTGCCATCGTTCGGGTTTGCCGTTTTATCAGTACACATTTGATAAAATAGTGAGAGGCGAAAAACTATACCCAAGCAATCAGGAAATGATGCAGTGGTTTGCTAAAGCACAACCTACGCCTGCAATATTTAATAAACCCGACCACTTTTTTAGTTACAACAATACCAATTATGCGATTTTAGCTGCTTTAGTAGAAAAAGCCTCAGGCAAGCCTTTTGATGTGTATATGCGTGAGAGCATCTTTCTGCCTGCAGGTATGAAAAACTCTTTTGTTGCTACCACAAAAAATGATTCTATTAATGTGAATCGTACTTACGGTTATCAGTTCGGGCATCGTTTACCAAAAGACTATTATGATGATATTACTGGCGATAAAGGTGTTTATTCTACTGTAGAAGACTTACTGAATTGGTATAGAGCATTGAGAGATAATGTGCTAATAAAGAAAGAGTCGTTCAAAGAAATGATTATGCCTCGTAGTTTTGAGCATCCCGGCCTGCGTAATTATGGCTATGGATTCAGATTGTGGGTAAATGCCAAACAACAGACCGACTATGTATATCATACAGGCTGGTGGAAAGGCTATAATACCATTATGTTTTTTGACCCCCGCGAAGACTTCGTTATTATACTATTGAGCAATCGCTACAACCGCTCAGTTTATAATATTAAAGAGATTGTAGATATTCTGCACGAAGGTAAGCAATCGAGCGTAGAAGAAAATATTCTTGATGAGTAAGAACTTTTTTGGCTGATAGGGAGTATTATTTTTAATAGAGTCAACCCTCAAAAACAAAATTATGAGCTATCAGCGTATTGCAGGCGATGCTACTGCATTTATAAAAAAGAATAAAACCACCGCTAACCAAATTTCTTATTTAAGGCTTTTGCTGGCAATTCTAGAAGCATACCTCTTGTTTATCATTATCAGAGACGGCTCTAGTACTATCTTAGTTATAGGCGCATTAGCAGTTCTATCAGCTTTCTTCTTCTTTGTTAATTACCATCAGAAAATCATCGAAAAGATTCAGTATCATGAGTCAATGCTAAAGGTTTGTGAGAACGAGATTTTAGCTGCCGAGGGTGTTTACGAACAGTTTGCCGATGGGAAGGAGTATTTGAACAAAGCACATTTTTATGCGCACGATTTAGATATTTTTGGCCGCCACTCCATCTTTCAATTACTCAACAGAAGCATTACAAAATCGGGTAGCGATGCATTGGCCCATCAACTCAAATTTCCTTTTCTTGTAAAAGAAACTATTGAAACCAGACAGGATGCCGTTGAAGAACTAAGCCATAAAATAGACTGGCGGGTTGATTTTCTGGCAACGGGAAATTTGCTGGAGAAAGACGAAGAAAAGTATAGTCAACTAATAACCTGGCTCAAAAGCGAAGAAGTTGATTTATTGGACAAAATGAAAGTTTTGCTATGGCTGATACCTGCCATCAATACCGTCATTCTAGGTATCTGGATTACGGGTATCATTTCTTTCAAAGTCTGGTTATTGACGCTTATAGTACAATCTGGCTTTTCTTTTGTCAACCGAAAGAAACTGAATGCGCTTTACTTAAAAATGAGCAAGAATACGCCTAATCTACAAAGGTATATTCAGTTATTCCGGCTGATAGAAAAAGAAGAATTTAAGGCTTTAGTATTGAAACAAGGGAGAGACTCACTGGCAAATCCTTCATATATTTCGGCTATTATTCAAAAACTGGCTACTATATCGGCCTATTTTGCTATCAGAAATAGCTTCTTTAGCCCTGTGCTCAATGCTTTTTTCTTGTGGGATTACCAATGTGCATATCGTTTCGAGCTATGGAAGAAACAACATAGCGCAGCCTTGCTGGAAGCCTTTGATGTTTTGCATGAATGGGAAGTACTGGTTTCAATAGCTTGTTACGATTTTGCTAACAATACCTACACTGTTCCGCAGGTTTCAGAGAATGTGATTCTTGATGTTAAGCAGTTAGGCCACCCATTGCTTAAAAAGAATAAAAGCGTAAACAACGATTTTAAGATTAATAAAGGCGAGCAGATATTTATTGTAACCGGGGCAAATATGGCCGGTAAAAGTACTTTTCTACGAGCAGTTGGGGCCAATCTTATATTGGCCATGATAGGGGCAAGAGTGAGGGCTGAACGCTTTGTGTTTAAGCCGATTCAGGTTTATACTTGTATGCGTATTACCGACTCGATAGATGAAGGTGAGTCTTATTTCCATGCTGAATTGTTGCGTTTACAAAACGCAGTGAAACTGCTTGAAGCAGGGCAAGAGATATTTGTTATTCTTGATGAGTTATTGAAAGGAACAAACTCTAAAGATAAGCTTCAAGGCTCAGAGTTGTTTCTTGAAAAACTGATTCAATACAAAACAGCATTCGGAATGATTGCCACGCATGATTTAGACCTCACAAACATGGCAACCCAATACCCAGATAAGATTAAGAACATCTGTTTCGAAATTATAATAAAAGATGATAAAATGACTTTCGATTATAAATTACGGCCGGGTGTTACACAAAATATGAATGCCCTGTTTCTGATGAAACAAATGGGTATCGTTTAAATTAGCGTTTAAAGCTCTTGAACCAACTCCAGATTTTCATCATAACTACGCCAAAAACGGCCTCTCTGAATATCTTGGTCGACATCTTGGATACGCCTTTGGTTCGGTCGGTAAAAATGATTGGTACTTCGGTAATGTTGAATTTGAAAAGAAACGCATTAAACTTCATTTCAATCTGAAAGGCATAACCCACAAAAGCGATTTTGTCGAGGGGTATTGTTTTTAATACCTCTCTGCGGTAGCAGATAAATCCGGCGGTTGGGTCCATTATTTTCATGCCTGTAATGAAGCGCACGTAAACGCCGGCAAAATAAGACATCAGTACACGCCCCATAGGCCAGTTTACTACATTTACGCCTTTGATGTATCTTGAGCCTACGGCTACATCAAAACCATCTATCTTACAGGCTTTATACAAGCGCACAAGGTCTTCAGGGGGGTGAGAAAAATCAGCATCCATCTCATAGATAAACTCATAGCCTTGCTCTATTGCCCACTTAAAACCATGAATATAAGCTGTGCCGAGCCCTAGCTTGCCACTACGTTCTATCAGGTGTAGTTCGTTGGGGTATTCTTCTTGTAGTTCTTTTACTTTCAGGGCAGTATTATCCGGCGAGCCATCGTCTATAATCAGCACATCGAATCTTTCATCGAGATGCATGACTTTTCTTATAATGGCTTCAATGTTTTCAATTTCGTTGTAGGTCGGGATAATGACAAGGTTTTCTTTAAACATTTATCTTAGAGATTCTGTGTGATTATATCTAATCTGTTTTAATCTGTTTGTTTTTCTTTTTCTCGTCCAGCACATTAAGTGTTTCTTCATATACTTTTACCATTAGGGCCGGGTTTTGGGCATAAAACTTATAACTTTCTCTATAACGGGCAGTATCTACTTTGTATTTGGCCATAATTCGGCGCTCAAATTCCATATACACTACACGGGTTGAGTCATATACCTGAAAACTTAATCTGTTAACTTTGGCTTCTGTTAAGTGTATATCGGCCAATATTTTACCCATAGTCTTTACATCAATCACATTGGCAGGGGGCTTAGGGTCGCCGATACACGAAATAAGTGTTGAAATAATGGCTAAATGTAAGAATATTTTTTTTGTCAGTATTTTCACTTTATCTTCGTTTTCAGATTAAACAACAAATTACGGAAAAAAATAAGAGATTGAATACGTTAAAGTTTGTTAATCATTAAAGTTATCTGATGTTATTTTCACCGAATGAATTCGGTGGCTAAAGTAACAAAGGAACAATTTTAGTAGTTAAAGCGGACTTAAGTCCGCTTATGTAAGAAAAAATACCGCAGCGGCGGCCGCCTTTGTTATATTAGCCAGCGAATTCATTCGCTGTCATTTACAGACGTTAAATAAAAATATTTAGACGAGCTCATTATAAAAAATCAGCGCATTAATTGTTAAAAGACCGTGGTAGAAGATATAATCTCTAAACTCAATAAGTACGAAATAAAAATCCGCAAGGCTGTCGACTCGCAGATGCACGGAAACTTTCGTTCTGTGTTTAAGGGGTCGGGGCTAGAATTCAGCGACTTGCGTACCTACCAGTATGGCGATGATGTGCGAACCATCGACTGGATTACAACTGCCAAAGGGCATGGTGCCTATGTGAAGATTTTTAAGGAAGAAAAAGAGCAGACCGTTTTTTTTATGCTCGATGTGAGTGCCTCGCAAGAGGTTGGGAATACCGGCAGATTGAAACTGGATACAGCCAAAGAAATATGTGGAGTACTCTCGCTTTCGGCCATTAAAGAGGCCGGGCACGTAGGTTTATATTGTTTTTCAGACCAGAAAGAACTCTATTTTAAGCCTGCTAATGGCTTGAAACATGGCTATGAAATCATATTAAGTTTGTTTAAAATGAAGCCATTATCGCAGCTTACCAATATTCCTGCAGCTATTGGCTTTGCGCTCAATATTCTTAAACGCCGTAGTGTTGTGTTTCTGATTTCTGATTTTCTGGATAAAGGCTATGAGCATAACCTGAAAGCCCTGGCACGTAAGCACGATTTAGTTGTGATTCATATCTACGACCAGAGAGAGATAAAACTCCCAAGCCTTGGTATTATACCTGTGCGTGATAAAGAAAGCAAACGTACTGTGTGGCTTAATACGTCGTCGCCAACTTTTAAAAAGGAAATGAAAGAAATGTTTGAAGATAATCAGGAGCGTTTAGAGAAACTCTGTAAGCAACATAATGCTAACTATCTGGCTATTGACTCAAGAGAAGATTATGTATCAAAACTTATACAATTGTTTAGAGTCAGAAAGTAAACCAATGTACAGTAATCAAGCATCTTATCGAATCAAATATTTTGCCGCTATGCGTATAGTGTTTAGCTGCATAATGTTTTTTTATTGGTTGACTCCCCAGACTGTAATTGCTCAAAAGCCCATCGGGCGGTTTCTGACCGATAGCGTTGAGTTAGGTAAACCTTTCGATTATGCATTGAGTTATTATCATTCACCTTCTGCCGAAGTATTTTTTCCTGATACAACCTATAATTTTTACCCCTTCGAAATGGTAAGGCGGAATTATTTCACTACTAGTACCGTCAATAACCGAAGCCTCGACAGCGTAGTTTATACTCTGGTTACATTTGATATTAGTAAAACCCAGCGATTCAGCCTACCGGTGTATGTGTTAGGTAAAAGAGATTGCACCGCCGTATATTCTCCGTTAGATTCGGTTTTTCTGAGGGAAATGATTAAGACAAGTACCGATTCGCTGATGCTGAAAACCGATACAAAATTAATGCCCTTGGAGCAACAGGTAAACTACCCGAAAATTTTTGGTTATTTGCTCGGTTTATTAGGGGTTTTAGGTATAATTTATGCATTTTTTGGTAAATGGCTCGAGAAAAGATACAGGCTTTTTTTGTTTGCACGCAGGCACAGAGAGTTTACGAATACTTATAAAAAAATAACCCGTGGTACGCTAGATAGCAGCAATATAGGCAGAGCACTGGTAATGTGGAAAGAGCATTTAGAATGGCTTGAAAACCGCCCTTATACTTCTTATACCAGTAAAGAAATCATTAACCGTCTTCCGAGTGAATCGCTTGAAGAATCGCTTCGAGATGTAGATACCGCTATTTATGGCGGTATTCTCTCTACCCAGATGCCCGTTGCAATGAACGTTTTATTAGAGAAGGCTGTTGAATTATATCGGAAACGCCGAGAAGAATTGTTATTAAACGCATAGTGCAAACACATAATTGACTCATTGTTATCTGATACTTTATCTATTAGCAATGAAATGACTACTCAATATTTCAGATAAAAGAAAATTAAGAATGCAAAATCCCGTATTGATTTTTGGAGCAGGTACACTTGGTAAAATCGCTCTGGATATTTTCAACCGTAATAATGTATTGGTATATGGTTTTTTAGACGATGATAAAAAACTACACAACACCGAGATTGGAGAGATAGTAGTATTAGGAGAAACAGACGACGATGGTTTCTTGAAAATTGTTGGCCAAAAAACAGAAGCTTTTGTAGCTATTGGCAATACTAAAGTAAAAAAGAAAGTAGTAGAAGTACTCAACGAGCGTCGCCATGTGATGCCTGTTAATGCCATACACGACCGCTCAATAGTTTCAGAAAATGCCATATTAGGCCACGGTAATTTAATAATGGCAAATGCTGTTGTTAATCCTTATGCTCAGATTGGTAACCATAGTATTGTACACTCAGGGGCAGTAATAGATACCGAAGCCAAAGTAGCCGACTTTGTAAACATTGGTACAGGTGCTATGATAAACACAGGTGCCGAAATAGCCGAAGGCGCATTTATCGGCTCAGGTGCCGTAATCGTAACAGGCATTAAAGTAGGCAAAAATGCCCGTGTAGGTGCCGGCTCGGTAGTGATAGAAGATGTGCCAGATAATGCTACTGTTTTTGGTAATCCGGCTAAGAAAGTTTAGAGACTGTTTGAATTAATAGTATTCAACTAAAGAGTTTTTTTGCTCAATATTTCGCTTTAAAAATCCTGAATAGCATTCTGCTAAACTTTGATTTTTAAATCTTGTATTGAATCAAAAAAACTCTTTTTATTTTTAAATTTAACTCAAATAGTTTCTAAAGTTTTAGACTTACCGATTTGAAGTTCTAGGCTGATAAATGGTTTGAGAAAATAAGAATTGATGAAATATGTAATTATTATGAAACAAGAAATATTGTCGGAAATCATGATTTATCAAGGCTTTAAAAAAGCTATTTCAATAATTGCCTTAACTTTCTACTTGGTAAGTCTTGGAATTGCGCAGGAGAGAAACGCTATTTTTAATGAAAAACAGATATTGAATAAATATGGCTTTAGTCTGGAAAAAGCAAAAAGCCAGTATTTCATAATTTCTAAAACAGAAGACCCGAAACCCGTACTTATATTTATCAGAGGTTCTGATTTTGCCCCTCTTTTTGTAAATGGAGAGTCTATTATGTTTCCATTTGATATAAAGAAATATCAGAAAGACTTTAATATTGTTGTTCTTCCCAAGCCCGGAATACCTGTTTTTTCAGACAGCACGCAGAGCAAGTTTATCAATGAGACCTATACTCAAGGATATTATTTAGATAATTCGGCTCAAGTTCCTGCGCAATTTGTTAAAAATAACAATTTACAATATTATGTAGATAGGTATAGTGAAGTAATTGACTATTTAAGAAAGCAGCCTTATGTGCAGAAGGATAAAATTTATTTGATTGGGCATTCACAAGGAGCAAATGTTGCTTTAAGTACAGCATTAAAAAATAAAAGAATTTCAAAAATAGCTCTACTTGCAACCCATGTTGGAGATAGATTTACGGAGGCAACAAGAAAAATAAGAAACTCGGAGCAACAAATGCGTATATCAAGCCAAGAGGCCCAAGTACAAATAGATTCACTATATAAATCTTACTTAGATTTATATCAAAACAGAGATAATAATGACAAATTATTTGATAGCAATACTTACTTCTCTTACGCCTCTTTTACCTTTCCGAATATTTCTACTAAATTGATGGCCTTAAAAACACGTGCCTTATTAGTGTATGGAACCAATAGTGTGCAAGATATTGATTGTGACGAATTTCGGTATGAGTTAATAAAAAAACAAAAAAGCAATATTATAGTAAAACCCTATATAGGGCTTGATCATAATTTCTTTGAAATAAAAGAGGATAAAGCAACAGGAAAAATGGAAAAGATATATAATTGGGATAAAGTATTTCGTGACACAGTTAACTGGCTAAAACAAAACTAGTATCATAAAATTATTCCGGTTGCTTTCACCTCAATAAATAATTTCTAACACTAATTACTCTTTCGCATAATTCTTTTCCCCGGCCTCAATAGCTACTTTTAAATGGTTTTCACGAGGGGGTATCGGGCAACTGAAACCTTCACCAAAGGCACAGTAAGGGTTGTAAGCCTTATTGAAATCAAGAATAATTTTATCGTTTTCGATTTGTTTCATGCGTAGATCAATATAGCGCCCGCCACCGTAGCTTTCTTTGCCATTGGTTAAATCTTTAAACGGAATAAAGAGGTAGTCACGGTATTGAGGTATACGCTGTAAATCCGGCGATTTATAAACAGCCAGTTTATAAGCCTTACCATCTATCTGAAAAGATAATTCTCCGAATTTGACATAAGTTTTTGACTCACCTGTAGTAGTGGGGAGCTGAAAAGGCTTCCCACCTGTGGTGGCTTTAAACTCACATTCTACCTTGAATTTCTCGTTTGGTTCATAAAAACGCAGGTACTTAAAATCTTCTTCTTTTAGAGGCGAAAACTTCGACTTCAGAAATTCAGCTTTATACTCTTCTCTGAACTTCTCTATTTCTGTTGTATAGTCTTGTGCAAAAGTATTTAACGATACAAACATGAATACACAGGCAAATAAGTTGTTAATACGTAGCATGGTTTTGAAAAGGGTTATTTATGAAACGTTTACGGCACTTTCTTTACTAACGTTTGGCTGAGCAATTGGTTTCACGGTGCGGGCAATAAAAATACTTATGAGTATCATGGTAATAGCAAAATAGCCAACCCAATTATAATTTTCTATATAGCCTGATGCAGTTTTATGTATAATAAAACCACCGATATTGGCAGCAATAGCCTGCGCAAAAAGCTGTAACGACGAATTAATAGCCATGAAACTGCCTCTCTGCTGAGGCGTTACCACATTAGAAATCATGGCTTGGGTAGGAATCATACGCCCGTTTGAGAATATGAAGAATATTCCGGCTACAAACAAAACAGCCCACACCGCACCCGAAAACATATTGGTGATAAGATAAATCGGGATTAATGAAAGAATAGCAAAAATAACAAAGATAGGGTATTTGCCCTTTTTATCGGCTAATTTACCAACCATAGGCGCCGAAAATATGGTGAGCAAACCACCTACCAGATAAATAAGAAAAATGTTTTTCTCGCTGAAACCTACATTGGCAACAAGGGTAGGGGAGATGTAAGGAATAATACTGAAATGCCCCAACATAATAGTGGCCGATAGCCACAAGGCTCTTAATTGATTCGGGTTTTTGGTGATATTAGTAATGGCATCAAAAGGGCTTTGTTTTTCCTGACGGTTTTTCAGGTGTTTATCAATAGGTGGTACGTATTTTACAATCAGAAATATAACTACAAGCCCCAGGCAAGCTACGACCAAAAATGGCGTATGCCAGCCAAAACGAGCAGCTAAAAACAAACCTGCCGGAATACCCACTACCGATGCCACCGAAAAGGCTGTGGTAATAAAGCCCATAGCCGTTGCTCTACGTTGGTAATCGAAAGTATCGGCTACTATTGACATCACCTGTGCGCCAATCAACCCGCCGAATGTGCCTGCTATTACACGGGCAATAATCAGAAACTGGTGGGTAGGAGCAAAAGCACAGGCAAACGTGCCCATTACAAAGCCTATATAGGCAAATAGTACAACTTTCTTTCTATCGTAATTATCAACAAAAAAAGCTGCCAGAAATCCCGAAATACCGGCACTTATGCCATAAGCTGACACAATAAAGCCAAAATGTCGGGGAGAAATATCAAAAATCTGCATTAACTGAGGCCCAAGGGGCATCATTATCATAAAGTCAACGATGTGTGTAAAGTTGATGCAGGAAAGTATAAAAAGTAGTAGTTTTTCTTTCGAACTCATCACAGAGAATCTTCAAGGTATATATATATTCCCAACGAAAATACATCTTGTGTAGTTCAAACTTACTTACTGTTTGCCAGTTGGCTATCCATACTGTTAACTGGGATTTTCCCTTGTACACTCCATCCACCATCTACGAAGAACAATTGCCCTGATACATAACTTGAGTCGTCAGAGGCTAGAAAAACTGCAGGGCCTACCATTTCTTCGGGTTCGCCTGTGCGGCCTAGTGGCACAACTCCGCCCCAGTTTGTGCGGTAGTTTGGGTCTTCTTTTAGATTACGTTCTACATTAATAGGGCCAGGACCAAAGGTATTTACACGAATATTGTATGGTGCCAACTCTACTGCCATTTGCTCGGCCATGGCATGAATGCCGCCTTTGCTTGTAGAGTAGGTGATAAGATTTTTTACGCTTAAAGCCGCACAAATGGTTGACACATTGATGATGCTTCCGCCACCATTGGCACGCATAATTTTAGCGGCTTCTATTGAGCAAAATAAAGTGCCTTTCAGGTTAACGCCCATTACCGTATCAAAAACAGCTTCATCGGTTTCGAAGAAGTCGCTCCAGCCTGTAATTCCGGCGTTATTTACCAATACATCAAGTTTTTGGTATTTCTGGGCTATGTAAGCAAACATTCCTCGTATTTCTGATACCTTCGAAATATCGGCATAAATAACCTCCGACTTTCTGCCCATTGCTCGTATTTTCGCAGCTACTTCTTCGGCGTAATCGGCTCCTGCTATTTCGTTAATAATTACGTCGGCTCCTTCTCTGGCATACCCTAAAGCAACGGCCTCGCCAATTCCACGTCCGGCACCTGTAATGAGTGTAACTTTATTTTTTAATCGCATGGTTGAATAGAATATTGAAAAGCCAAAAGTAATAAAATTTATAAAAGATTGATAGGGGTTTTATGAAGAAGTGCCGACTTAAGTCAGGCACTTGAAATAATACCTTTGTTAATTTAGGTGTTGAATTCGTTCACTATCTAATAAAATAAAACCTCCTGCTAATAAAAGCAAGAGGTTTCGTTCTGACAGGCATGTGTATATATTAAGCAAGAACTTAATTCAGCAGTTCATAAATACCTGCTACACCCTGGCCACCGCCAACGCAGGCAGTTACCATACCATATTTTTTGTTCTGACGGCGAAGCTCATTCAGAACCTGTACTGACAAACGCCCTCCGGTAGAACCCAAAGCATGACCAAGGGCAATAGCACCACCGTTAGGATTGATTTTGTCCATATCCAAGCCTAGTTCTTTGATTACGGCTAAAGATTGTGCCGCAAAGGCTTCGTTCAATTCTATTACATCAATATCATCTTGTTTCAAGCCTGCTTGTTTTAATGCTACCGGAATAGCTGCTACAGGCCCAATACCCATAATACGAGGCTCAACTCCGGCTGAGGCATAAGCCAACATACGGGCGATAGGTTTCAAACCTAATTCATTCACCATTTTCTCCGACATCACAATCACGAAGGCTGCACCGTCAGATGTTTGCGATGAGTTACCCGCAGTTACGCTTCCCCCCATTGTAAACACAGGTTTCAGTTTAGCCAATGCTTCAATGCTGGTGTCAGCACGTGGGCCTTCATCTTTGTTAACTACATATTCTTTGGTTTTCTTCTTGCCAGAGTTTTGGTCGAAGAAAGTTTCTTTTACAGTTATTGGTACAATCTCTTCATCGAATTTGCCAGCGGCTTGCGCAGCTAGTGCTTTTTGATGCGAGTTGTAAGAGAACAAATCCTGCTCTTCACGGCTAATATTGAACTGTTGAGCTACTTGCTCGGCAGTTAAGCCCATGCCAATATAATAATCAGGGTGAGTAGAAGCCAGATTGTAGTTCAAGGCTGTTTTCCAGCCCATTGTAGGTACTAGCGACATTGACTCAGTACCACCAGCCACAATACAATCGGCCATACCTGCATGGATTTTGGCCGCTGCCATAGCAATGGTTTCTACACCTGAGCCGCAGTAACGGTTCACGGTTACACCCGGCACACTTTTACCTAGAGCCAATAATGAAATATAACGAGCCATTTGCATACCTTGTTCTGCTTCCGGCACGGCGTTTCCTACAATTACGTCATCAACACGGGCAGGGTCTAAATTAGGTACGCTGGCCATCAGATGCTTGATGACATCGGCCGCTAAATCGTCGGGGCGGGTAAAACGAAATACTCCTTTTGGTGCTTTGCCGACTGCACTACGGTAGCCGGCGACTATATATGCATTCATGTTATTGTTCGTTTAATAAATGTTCCAGACCAATCTCTGTATGCTCTGGAGACTGTTTTGTTTAATGAAATAAACTATGGCTTAATTTCTCGGAGGTTTACCACCACTTAATAGTCCCTGCATACGCTCCATTGTTTTCTTTTCGCCTGTCAATGAAAGGAAAGCCTCTCTTTCAAGGTCTAACAGGTATTGCTCCGAAACTTGTTGTGGGTAACTCAAATCGCCACCGCAAATTACATAAGCCAGTTTTTCGGCAATTTTAGCATCATGCTCTGTAATGTATCTACCCATAAGCATACCTGTAATTCCGGCTTTGAAAAGTGCGATTCCGGTTTTACCCTGTACTTTTATATCAGTACGTTGTTTCGGCTGTGTATACCCATCTTCTGCTAGTTTTATAGCCTCTTCTTTCGCTTCGGCAATCAATCGGCTACGGTTTAGCACGATACGGTCTTTATCGGCTTTCAGGTAATTCATATCAAATGCCTCTTGTGCCGAGGTTGAAACTTTTGCCTGAGCAATGTTCATAAAGGCACTTTGTAGAATATTCAATTCAGGGTCGCCTGTCTGATACAAGTCTGAACAACGAACCGCCATTTCTTTTGTCCCACCACCTGCCGGAATAAGACCTACGCCTAGTTCTACTAAGCCCATATAAGTTTCGGCATGCGCCAATACTCTGTCGGCATGTAAATTAAGCTCACAACCACCGCCTAAAGCAAGGCTATGAACCGCCGTTACAACCGGCACTGATGAATATCGAGCACGCATCATGGTTTGTTGGAATTGTGCAATCATCATGTTGATTTCGTCGTATTCCTGCTCAATGGCAAACATAAACAACATGGCCAGGTTTGCACCTGCCGAGAATGCTTCGTTTGAGTCGTTTCCTACTACCAAGCCTCTGAAATCTTTTTCTGCAATGGCGTATGCCTTGTTTAATCCTTCAACAACTTCGGCGCCAAAGGTGTTCATTTTTGAGTGGAACTCAACACCTGCAATGCCATCGCCCAAATCGAAAATTGTTGAGCCTGCGTTTTTCCAGATAACGTTTGTTTGGCGGATATTATCAAGGATAATAAACGACTCTGTACCCGGAATTACTTTATATGATTTGCTCGGAATATCATAATATAGTTTCTTGCCGCCCTCTACTTTGTAGAACGTTTCGTTGCCTGCTTCCAGCATTTCATATACCCAGGCGGCTGGTTTCATATTCAGGTCTTCCATGATTTTGAGCATCGGTTTTACACCGATGGCATCCCATGTTTCAAAAAGACCTAGTTCCCAACCAAAGCCTGCGCAAATGGCTGAGTCTATTCTGTATAATTCGTCAGCTATTTCAGGAATACGATTGGTAGCATAGCGGAAGAAATCGGCAAATGTTTTTCTGTAAAATTCACCTGCGTTATCTTTTCCGGCCAAAAGTACCGAGAATCGTTTTTTCAGATTATCAATGCTCTTGGTGCCTTCGAGCGTAGCAAATTTTACTTTTTGCGATGGTTTGTACTCAAAGGTTTTCAGGTCAAGAGCCAATATTACTGTTTTGCCTGTTTCGTCTTTGGTTTTTTTATAGAAACCCTGTCCGGTTTTATCGCCAAGCCATTTGTTTTCCATCAACTTAGCCATTACAGGCGGTAATTGGAACGCATCTTTAGACTCATCGTGTTGTAAAACTTTCGATAGGTTGTTACACACATTTACGGTAGTATCAAGTCCCACAACGTCAGACAGACGGAAAGTCCCCGATTTCGGACGACCAACCACAGGGCCTGTCAGTTTATCAACTTCTTCTACCGTTAGCCCCATTTCTTCGGCTACTCTGATAGTTTGCACCATTGCATAAATACCCAGACGGTTAGCGATAAAAGCAGGTGTATCTTTACACAATACGGTAGTTTTGCCTAAATACAGGTCGCCGTAGTGCATCAAGAAATCTACAATAGCAGGATCTGTTGCAGGCGTTGGGATAATCTCTAGCAAACGTAAATAGCGAGGAGGGTTAAAGAAGTGCGTTCCGCAAAAATGTTTCTGGAAGTCTTCTGAGCGTCCCTCGGCCATCAGATGAATAGGAATACCCGATGTATTTGAAGTAATAAGTGTACCCGGCTTACGGAACTGTTCAACTTTTTCGTAAATCAGTTTTTTTATATCCAGACGCTCCACCACAACTTCTATAATCCAGTCATAATCTTTAATTTTCGGCATATCATCATCGAAATTACCTAGCTTCACACGAGATACCGATTGTTGATTAAAAATAGGCGAAGGGCTGGCTTTAACAGCCGCCTGAAATAATTCACCGACGATTCGGTTGCGTACTGCCGGATGAGAGGTGTCTAAGCCTTTAGCTTTTTCAGCATCATTGGGCTCTTTGGGTACCATATCAAGCAATAGTACTTCAACTCCGATATTAGCAAAGTGCAAGGCAATACGACTACCCATAATACCCGCACCTAATACAACTACTTTTTTTATACTACGATTCATGCGTTGATTGAATATGATTTTTAAACAGAAATAGTAAATAATTGATACTCTATATACGAATAGACAATGCTATACATAATTTTTAATATAGGCTCACTTTAATAAAAAACACAAATCATCAGCTTTTGTTGCTTCTGAGCTTTACCAAAAATTGATGTTGGTACAATCGGCCAATTAAACATTTACCCCAAACAAATAACCAACTAATGCCGAAAGCCCCATAGCAAGTGTACCCCAAACAGTGATTCTTATAATGGCTTTTGGAATACTCGCCCCCCCGGCTTTTGCCGATATTATGCCCAAAATAGTTAGAAATAATAAGGTAAAGCCATAGAGCCAATACTCCATCCCTTTTACGGGACTTAATAAAGTTACCAAAAGAGGTAATATACCGCCTACAGTAAAAGCTGAACCAGAGGCAAGTGCCGCTTGAAGCGGATTGGCCTGGCTGGTTTCTGTGATACCTAGCTCGTCTCTCACATGGGCAGCTAGTGCATCTTTTGCCGTTAATTCTGTGGCAACCTGTAAAGCAGTCTCTTTTTTTAATCCACGTTTCTCATAAATCTGAGCCAGAATTTGTAATTCTGTTTCGGGCATTTCCTGTAATTCTTTGCTTTCTCTTTGAATATCAGCTTTTTCTATGTCTGTTTGTGAACTAACAGATACATACTCGCCGGCAGCCATTGACAAAGCACCTGCTACCAGGCCTGCTACTGTTGCCAAAATTATCGGTTCTCTTGTTGTACTTGCAGCAGCTACCCCTATGGCAAGACTAGATATAGATATAATACCATCGTTTGCGCCTAGTACAGCAGCTCTTAGCCAGTTGCTTTTGTGTATATAGTGCTGGTCTAAATAGTTATCTATTGTTATCATCTTTCTTGCCTTTAATATTAGTTTGAATTTTAATAATTAGCTATTACCAATTGATTCTACTAATCAGGATATTTCTGCCATTTCAGAAACATTATTTTTTAAGCACCCAAGCCCAGTTCATTTCTGCTATAACAACTTCTTCTTCCGTTTCGTCGCTTATTTTTACGGTTACAAGTATATCGCCTTTATCAATTTCTCTGATTTGGCTTATTTGCTGCTCGGTTAGCATTGCCACAGCTTTTTGTTGGCCTTGGCTACGCTTGATAAATTTCACCGAGAGATTTTTCATCAATGGCAGTTTGTTATCGGGGATATTCATCCCCACAATCATGCCTGTGGCTGTTTCAGCCAACAGGGTAGTGGCAGCAGCATGTATTTGCCCGATATGGTTATGAACTTTAGTTTTGTTTGGAAGTGTAATTACGACCTCTCGGCAGGTCATTTTTTCGAAATGAATACCTGCTGTACCAACGAACTTGACGAATTTTCCGATAGAATAATCACGTAACCAACTTTGCAGAAAAACTGGCATTTTCTGAACCCTTGCAAGGTTTCGGTTAAGTGAGTTATTATATTCCATTAGAATTGAGAGAAAGATTTAGTATATTTAAATGATTTTTTTGTAATCATTTAAGTAGTATGCAAGCATAATTTCATGACAAATATACTGTAAAGAAAATATTATGCAAGCATACTAATTGTTAAAATTTATTTCCAAAAGAAAATCGTATAAATCGGGCAATAAAAATTTTCTAGAGTAGGTGTTTTTTTGAAACCATTTTTTTGTGGCATTGGTTTTTATGGATAGCACTCAGATATAACACTCCACCATTCTAGTATTTTTATTGATTTGATATTATTCGATAAAAATTAAATTATTTTTTGTTTATGAAACTGATACCTATCGAAAGACGCAGCAACTTAAGCCGAGAAGAGTTCATAGAAAATTATTTAAAACCAAAAAAACCAGTTGTTTTTACTGATTTAGTAAAAGATTGGCCGGCTTTAGAGAAATGGACTTTTGATTGGCTTCGTGAGAATCATGGAAAAATCGAGGTTCCATTGTTTGATAATCACGTGCACGACGCAAAATCTTATTACAAGGCTGCTAAAACAATGCCTTTTGGTGAATACCTGAGTCTGATAGAAAAAGGTCCTACCGACTTACGTATTTTCTTGTTTGATATATTCAAGAAAGTACCCGAACTAGCAAACGATATTCGTTTTCCGACTATCATGGATGGCTTCTTGAAAAGCTATAAGTTTATGTTTTTCGGAGGGCAGAATTCTGAGGTAAATCTTCATTATGACATGGACTGTTCGCACGTGTTTCTGACTCAGTTTCAGACACGCAAGCAAATCATTCTTTTCCCTCAAGAAGAGAGCATAAATTTGTATCATCACCCATATACGGTACAAAGCCACGTACATCCGCTAAAGCCTGATTTCGAGAAATTCCCTGCTTTTGAGAAAGCGGTGGGTTATGAGACTACATTCGGGCATGGCGAAACGGTATTTATTCCGTCGCTTTGGTGGCACTATATCAAATATGTTGATGGTGGTTTCAGCTTGGCTTTAAGAGCAAACGACTCAATCTTTACTACTGTAAGAGGTGGATGGAACTTGGTACGCCATACTTTTGTAGACAAAGGAATGGCCAAGATGCTGGGCCCTCAGTGGAAAGAGTGGAAAGAAAATAAAGCACAAGAAAAAGCAAGGCAATCTTTACAAGAGGCTTAATTTATAATGAACAAAGCAGCAATAAGGAAGCAGTATCTTCAGAAAAGGCAAGATTTGCAAGATGCAGATATCCGAGGGTATTCGAAGCAAATTCATGATTGGCTTTTCAAGAGTTTCCCTGTTCATAATTATGCTGTAATTCATACTTTTTTGCCAATAAAAAAAAAGAATGAGGTAGATACGCAATTGCTTATCAGTACTTTAAAAAAAGATTTCAAAGCCGACATCGTGATTCCTAAAAGCCATGACGATGGCAGCATGACCAATTATGCCTTAAGAGACGATACCATCTTGATTGAAAATAAGTTTGGCGTACCTGAGCCCGTAAATTGCTCACCATTGACAGTTAATGCCAAAGACATTGATTTGGTGCTACTGCCTTTACTTGCTTTTGATAAAAAAGGGTATAGGGTCGGTTATGGCAAGGGTTATTATGACCGTTTTCTGGCACAATGCCGCCCCGATGTAGTAAAAATTGGTGTCTCTTTTTTTGAACCTGTAGAGCAGATAGAAGACCTTAATGCTGGTGATGTAAAGATGAATTATTGCATTACACCTAAGGGTATCTGGAGCTTTTAAAATATTTTGTATTATTCCAAGAAAAACAAACAAAAAAACTATTATTTTTGTATTTCCAAGCCCCTTTGAAAATTGGGGCTTTCTTGTAAATATATGTCTAACTAAAATTTTACCCCTTTAAAAGCGGGTTATTAATCATGAAAATCGCAGTTGTAGGTGCTACCGGACTGGTAGGCACTGAAATCTTGAAAGTCTTGGCGGAACGCAATTTCCCCGTTACCGAAATTATTCCTGTTGCTTCTGAAAAATCTATTGGTAAACAGGTTGAGTTCAAAGGTAAGCAGTTTACGGTAGTAGGCTACGAAGACGCAATCAAGATGAAGCCTGCGGTGGCAATATTTTCGGCAGGTGGAAGTACTTCGTTGGCGTTGGCTCCGAAATTTGCAGAAGCAGGCATTCCGGTTATTGATAATTCATCAGCCTGGAGAATGGACCCTACCAAGAAATTGGTTGTGCCGGAAGTAAACGCTGATACACTAACAGCAGAAGACAAAATTATTGCTAACCCAAACTGTTCAACTATCCAGATGGTAGTTGTGATGAAACCATTGCACGATAAATACAAGATTAAACGTGTGGTTGTTTCAACGTATCAGTCGGTTACAGGTACCGGAAAAGCAGCGGTTGACCAGCTTTTCGCTGAAAGAGGTGGAGACGACGATGCATCTAAAAAGGTATATCCACATAAAATTGACCTGAATGTATTGCCTCATATTGATGTTTTCTTAGACAATGGTTATACCAAAGAAGAAATGAAAATGACCAACGAGACCAAGAAAATCATGGGCGACGATAGCATTGCTGTTACAGCAACTACTGTTCGTATCCCAACTATCGGCGGGCACTCAGAGGCAGTAAATATTGAGTTCGAGAACGATTTCGATTTGGCAGAAGTTACCAAATTGCTAAGCGAAACAGAAGGGGTAATTGTACAAGACGACCCTAAAAACTTTGTGTATCCGATGCCAATCAATGCACACGGAAAAGATGAAGTTTTTGTAGGCCGTATCCGTCGTGATGAGTCGCAGGCAAAAACCCTGAACCTTTGGATTGTAGCAGATAACCTTCGTAAAGGTGCAGCTACCAATGCTGTTCAGATTGCAGAGTATTTGCTTCGCAATAACTTATTGGCTTAATAATTAACTGAATAAATTGAGAAGGGTATCTTAACCGATACCCTTTTTTATTTTATATCAGTTTTCAAACTGCCATAAGATTGCCCTAACGAATGCAAGGATGATATTTAATAATACTGATAAATACTTGTAATTAAGCCTGTTAATACCCCTAAGTTTTTTAATCTCCCATTCTTTTCCGAACTTTGTAGACTGAATAGCCGTTAAGCTATTCTATACGTTATCATATCTCAATTAATACAAAGTTGAAAACAAAAGGTTCTGTTAAAAATAAAGTAAATATAGTTACCCTTGGTTGCTCGAAAAATCTTGTGGATTCGGAAGTACTTTATACACAATTAAAAGGTAATGGCTATAATGTAAGCCACGAATCAAAAAAAGACGACGCCAACATAGTTATCATAAATACCTGTGGCTTTATTGATAATGCTAAGCAGGAATCTATCGATACTATTCTTAGATACGCCGATGCAAAAGATGCTGGCGTAGTAGATAAAGTATATGTTACAGGTTGTTTATCGCATCGTTATAAAGATGAACTTGAGGTAGAAATACCGATGGTTGATGCCTGGTTTGGTACTAACGAACTACCACGCTTATTAAAGACCCTTAAGGCTGACTATAAGCAAGAACTGGTAGGAGAACGCCTACTTACTACACCTGCACACTATGCCTATATGAAGATTGCTGAAGGCTGCGACCGCCCTTGTAGTTTTTGTGCTATTCCGTTGATGAGGGGCAAGCACGTTTCAAAATCAATTGAGCAATTGCTTTTAGAGGCCAAAAACCTTGTCAAAAAAGGTACAAAAGAATTGATTCTGATTGCACAAGATTTGACCTACTACGGCTTGGATTTGTATAAGAAAAGAGAACTAGCCAATTTGCTCGACCAACTATCAGATGTAGAAGGGCTAGAGTGGATTCGCCTACAATATGCTTACCCATCAGGATTTCCGCTTGAAGTATTAGACGTTATTAAAAACCGTTCGAACGTATGTAAATACCTTGATATGCCTTTGCAACATGGCTCAACCGAGATGTTGAAAATTATGCGTAGAGGTATTACAAGAGAAAAAACAGAAGACTTAATCAAGACGATACGTGATACTGTGCCAGATATTGCCCTGCGTACAACCCTTATTACAGGTCACCCCGGCGAAACAGAAGAGCATTTTGAAGAAATGTATCGTTTTGTTGAGCAAACGAGATTTGAACGATTGGGTGTTTTCCAGTATTCGCACGAAGAAAATACCCATGCCTACTCAATGCCTGACGATATTCCTGCCGAAGTGAAAGAAGAGCGAAATGATTTGATTATGGAATTACAACAGGGTATTTCACAAGAATTGAATCAAGCGAAAATAGGTAAAACATTTAAAGTATTATTCGATAGAAAAGAGGGTGGGCACTTTATTGGTCGTACAGAGTTTGATTCTCCGGAGGTTGATAATGAGGTGCTGATACCTGCTTCTCAATATGTGCGTCAAGGCGATTTTGCCAATGTCAGAATAACCGATGCAACCGAGTTTGATTTATATGGTGAAGTAGTAGCTTAGTGCTTCACCATTATGCTACTAATAGCTTTCTTTTTTACATGAGCCAATTATAAGCAATCCTGAAAAATATTGAAAAATAGCTTTCAGGATGATTATTAAAATTTTTAAAAATTCTAATAATTTAGCAAATCTGCCGTTATTT
Source organism: Emticicia soli (assembly GCF_037860775.1). Taxonomy (NCBI): domain Bacteria; kingdom Pseudomonadati; phylum Bacteroidota; class Cytophagia; order Cytophagales; family Leadbetterellaceae; genus Emticicia; species Emticicia soli. The sequence continues at coordinate 69,657 of NZ_JBBEWC010000009.1, forward strand.
ATACGATGTTCATGTCAAGAAAAGTGATGAAATTGTATTTGTTTTCGTGTGTCTCTGTACTTGTGTCGATCGAACTGCTGGCACAACAACCCGTTTTTCGTTCACAAAGTACAAGTTTTGGTACTTTTTCGTCTAGTACCTCGCACAGTATTACTAAGCCTAATTCTTTTATTCAGGAAACCGAAAAAAAGAATACCAAAAAACACTATGCTCCTGCCGGTATAAATATCCATCTGATGCCCTTGTTTGGTGGATACGACAAAACCGATAGCCAGAAAGCTGTGGACACTGAGTTTCTGAAAGTTTGTGATGTAAACTTTAAAAACCGGAAAGAGGCAAGCGAATTTTTCTCATCAAGAGCATGGGAGTACCTGAGTGAAGGGCAGCAAGATACAGCTACCTATCGCTTCAATCTTGCATACCTACTCGATGACGAGAATATTGATGTATATTGGGGTTTGGGCGTGATCAACTATCAGAATGAGAAATACGAAGAGGCCGTTGACCTGATGGAACATGGTTTACAGCTTGATGATGAAGAAAATGTAACGCTGATGGTCGATTTATCGACGGTATATCTTAAATGGTATATGATTGATAAAAAGGCACTCTATATAGATAAAACCTTTGAGCTATTAACGGGAGCAATCAGAAAATCTCCTGAGTTTGCCAATGCGTATATGCAATTAGCGTTGGCTAGGCTGACCAATAACCAGATTGATGAGGCTTGGGAAAATTTCCATAAAGCATACGAGCTTGACCCTCAAAACGCCAGCCCAGAAATTCTACAAGCTTTGTTAGAAAAAACAAACGACCCTAAAGGTATCTTCAAGAAAAATTAAAAGTTTAGTGATTACCCAAATCCTCGGCGATAAGCCATTGGCGTAACACCGGTTTGGTTTTTGAAAATCCGATGGAAATGTGATAAATTCTGGAAACCACATTCAATACTTATCTGGCTTATATCTAGCTGGTTATCAATCAGCATTTTACGGGCATTACTCAGGCGTATTTCGTTCAGAAAATAAATATAGGTTTTGCGGGTGCGTGATTTAAAATAACGGCAAAACGAAGGCACTGTCAGATTGGCGATTTCGGCAATGGTTTCAAGCGAAATATCTTCTTTGTAATTCTCCAGCGTAAATTCCAGTATTTTTCTCATACGCTCATTCTCTGTTTCATCAGGCTTAATGTTAAAACCTTCACTTGCCAGTAATTCTTGATTTTCACTTATTGCTAATTGTTCCAGTGCTTTTATGAATGCTAGCAAACGGCTTACCCCTTCGTTTTCAAATACCTCCCATATATAAGGCGCGAGCTTTTCTGAAAACCTGATGCCTCCTTTAGAAGCATTCAGAAGCGAAACAACAGACCGACATTCCGGTAGTTTATTCAGTACATTAGTTACAAAACAGGTAGAAAACTGAATAACTATGGCTTCATGAAGTTCTTCATTGTTTTTGCTAAAGGTATCACTCCGCCAGAAATGAGGCAGGTTTGACCCTAATAAAACTAAATCTCCAGCTTCAAAATTACCTACGTGGTCGCCTACAAATCTCCTGCCTTGCCCTTTTATGATAAGAGTCAGTTCATATTCGGGATGATAATGCAGAGGTGCATCAAACCGAGGTAAAGCAATGTATCGGGTCAGAAAAGAAGAGCCTTCGTCGGCTAATATTTTTTCAAAAAAGGCTTTCATTGAATGCTTAATAAGCCAAAACGTGTATCTATTTCTATGAAAATATACACGAATTAACATATATAGGGTTATGTTTGATATTTTTACGTTAAAATAATACATAAAAATGAAAATAATAAATATTTTTCTAAGAAAAAATCTATCGTACTTTGTGGTCTCTATTCAACCTTAACATAAAACAATGTCTACTCAATCAGAGAAAATCGCATTTTTAAATCAACTCGATGAACCTTTTCATTTGTCAGCCGAAGCCATCGCTTTTTATAGAGAAAATGGCTATGTAAAACTCAAAAATGTGCTTTCGCCCGAAGTACTGGCATACTATGGCGAGATAATAACCGATTGGGTTTTTAAACTCAACAGGCTCACAAAACCGATGGAAGAGCGCACAACGTATGAAAAAGCTTTTTTGCAAATCATGAATATGTGGCAAGAAAATGAAGAGGTAAAAGAGTTTGTGTTTTCGAAACGGCTGGCTCGTATTGCTACAGAATTGATGGGAGTCTCAGGTGTGAGACTCTATCATGACCAAGCACTCTATAAAGAACCAACGGGAGGCATTACACCCTGGCATGCCGACCAGTTTTACTGGCCTTTGTCAAACCCTAATACTATCACGGTCTGGATTCCGCTACAAGCTACACCTATGGAGATGGGGCCTCTGGCATTTGCCGAAAAAAGCCAGAATGTAGAAATTGGGCGAGATAAAGAAATATCAGACGACTCGGAATCTTTACTGGCTGAAACTCTGAAACAGTTCAATATGAACGATACGCCTTTTGAATTAGGCGAAGTGAGTTATCATGCAGGCTGGACCTACCACCGGGCAGGAGCCAATAAATCGGGTAAAGCCCGGAAGGTAATGACCATGATTTATATGGATAAAGACATAAGAATTATTGAACCTACCAACGAATATCGTGTAGCAGATTGGCAGACATGGCTTGACAGCAAGCCGGTAGGAAGTATCGCCGATGGGAAACTGAACCCTATTCTGTACTGAACATAAGGAAGCAGGGGCTTTATGTCATTTTTTTGCTTAAAGCTCCAAATCCTATAGTGGCTATAAAGCCCAGAGAACCTAGTATATACCAAAGGGCATCGAAGCCAAATAAAGCAATGGTTTGTGTGCCTATTAAAGGTGCTGAAATCTGAGCAACTGACCAGCTCATGGCATAAAGTGCCGAATATTGTCCTCTGTTATGTGGTTTTGCTCTTTCAATGCTTACAGCGTTCATGAAAGGCATAGCAAACATTTCTGAAAATGTAGCAAATAAAATACCTACAATAAGCCAGATATAATTGTGGGTAAGCAAGAAAATAACATAATTGGGAATTACCAGAAAAGCGCCGAAACTGATAAGCGACAAGCGCTGGAATTTGCCTTCGATTTTATAAATAAAAATCATTTCAAACAACGCTACTATTAATCCATTCAAGCCTAGTAAATAACCAATCTGAATTTCGGATAATTTACAGGCTTGTTTATAAAAAAGTGGCCCGATTGTAAACAACTGCGAAAACGCAATGGCATACAAAGAAGCCAGTACAATAAATATCATATAAGTGCGGTCTCGTAAAGCGGAGTCTTTTTTATCAACTACCAGTACATGTTCGGTTGATTCTTTTTTCTTCTTTGTGCTTCTCAAAAATGTCCATACCAGTATTCCGGCACCCATATTTGTAAAACCATCAGCCCAGAACAAAAGCTCATAATCTCGTGCTGCCAGAAACCCACCAATAGCTGGCCCGATAGACCAGCCAATATTAATAGCTAATCGGATGAGCGAAACAGAACGTGTAAAGGTTTCGGGAGTACTAAAATCAGCAATTGAGGCAGAATTAGCAGGTCGATATGCTTCACCAAAAGCACTAAGCAAAAATGCGCAAACACACAGAGGGTAAAAACTATGCGTATGAACCATTACAATAAACATAAGTCCTCCCAGAAACAAACTCCAGAATTGCACCGGGTAATACCCTATTTTATCGGTTAGTTTGCCTCCCATCCATGTACCAAAAATAGAACCTACACCAAAGAAGGTCATTACTACTCCGGCTTCTTGTACACTGAAATGGAGTTTTTGAGTAAGATAAACCGTCAGGAAAGCAATCACCATCGTGCCGCTACGGTTGATAAACATCACTATTGCCAATAGCCATACCTGTCGTGAAAGGCCACCGAAAGCGTTACGAAATAAGGAAATCATGTGAGAGGAAAAGAAGATAATAGCACCTAAGCAAAGGTAATATTTTCTATGCTTGCATCAAACTAAACTATTTCTTAGTTTTGTCAAAAGAGGTATGCTTGCATACCAATCCTATTAAACATATACTATTTCTCATGGAAGCATATATATACGATGCCATCAGAACTCCCCGGGGGCGTGGCAAGTCAGATGGTGCTCTGCACGATATTCAGCCTATAAAACTACTTTCAACGGTTTTAAAAGCACTAAAAGAGCGTAACAATTTAGATACCAGCTATATAGACGATATAATTGTGGGCTGTGTGTCACCGATTGGTGAGCAAGGAGGTGATATTGCCCGTGCAGCGGTGTTAGATTCGGGCTATGCCGAAACTGTAGCAGGGGTACAGGTAAATCGTTTCTGCTCGTCGGGTTTAGAGGCTATCAATATGGCGGCGGCTTATGTAATGTCGGGACAGGTAGATTTACTGGTTGCAGGTGGGGTTGAGTCTATGTCGCGCGTGCCTATGGGTTCTGATGGTGGAGCATTAATGATGAATCCACAACTGATAGCACAGCATAGCCTTGTGCCACAAGGTATTTCGGCCGACTTGATTGCTACCAAATATGGCTACTCAAGAACCGATGTAGATACTTTTGCGGCTGAGTCGGTACGTAGAGCAGTAGAAGCACAAAAGAATGCTTATTATAAATCGATAGTAGCCGTAAAAGATGAAATAGGATTAACAGTATTAGACCGGGACGAAGGCATACGACCAGACACCACAGTAGAATCCTTAAGCAAGTTAAAGCCTGCTTTTGAGATGATAGGTAGCATGGGGCTTGATGCTTTGGCTTTGCTAAAATATAATACCCTTACTGGCATTAACCATGTGCATCATGCCGGAAATTCATCACAGATTAGTGATGGAGCAGGAGCGGTGTTGATTGGTAATAAAGAAACAGGACAAAAACTGAGCTTGAAGCCACGTGCCAAAATCAAGGCTTTTGCTATAGTAGGTTCAGACCCTACTATTATGCTGACTGGCCCTGTGCCTGCAACACAAAAAGTATTGAAAAAAGCCGGAATGAGCTTAAGCGATATAGATTTGTTTGAAGTTAACGAAGCCTTTGCTGCTATACCAATGCTATTTATGGACCAACTAGGTGCCGACCATAGCAAGCTTAATGTAAACGGAGGAGCCATTGCACTAGGGCATCCGCTGGGTGCTACGGGGGCTATTCTTTCATCAACATTAATTGACGAAATGGAAAGAGCCAATAAATCGGTAGGCTTGGTGAGTTTGTGTATTGGTGGCGGTATGGGTATTGCTACTATTTTTGAGAGGGTGTAAATAATATTTCGGAGCGGGACAAATTTTAAGTTTGTCTCGCTTGCCTTTTACAAGGAAAAGACTCTTTTTGCTTATTTGCAAATGCATGAAATACTACTTAAATATCTAAGTAAATTCGGTTCGCTCACTGAGCAAGAGGTAAAAGATATTGCTGATAATCTGATAGTGCAAACTTTTAAAAAGGGTACAATACTATTGCATGAAGGGGAAATAGCTACAAAGTGCTATTTTATTCTGCAAGGTTGTATAAGGCAATATCATCTTACCGATGGCGAAGAAAAAACTACGGCCTTTTTTACTGAAGAACAGGCCGTAGCATCGTTCAGCAGTGCTAGCCAGCAAATTCCGGCCACGCATTATTGGTCTTGCGTAGAAGATACTGTTGCTATGGTGGGGTATCTTGACAGAGAGCAAGAAATGTATAAGAAATTTCCTAAGCTCGCTCTTATTACAAGAGAACTCATGGAACAAGACTTTGGCAAAACACAAGAGAGTTTTGCTACTTTTATTGCCTCGTCTCCCGAAGAACGTTATGAGCTTCTATTAAAAAATCGCCCTGATTTACTACAACGTGCCCCTCAACACCAGATAGCCAGTTATCTGGGTATCAAACCCGAATCATTGAGTCGAATCAGAAAACGAATAAGTCTTAAGAAATAGCATCTCTCAATTTTCTGCCTTTTACCAAAAGCCATATAGCAAAACCTACTTCACCGAGAATTGATGGAATCGCTACGAATAGCGTCAATATATTTTTATAGCTTGCATAATCATTCAACAGGAGTTTGGCCAGATTATCTGTCATATAAGCTAAAGATGCCAGCAACAGTAAAATTCCTATGAGTTTCGGAATAAAGCTTGAGTTGAGAATCAGGTAGCCCAAAAGTAACAGATGAATACCAAAGAAAAGTAAACCCACAGCCCAGCCGTCATCAAAGGAATTGAACAATAAAAGGGCCTGAATATTTATGGCACCAACAGCATATCTTGTTTCGGTGAGCAAACGAAAACCTGTTATCAGGTTCAATAATACTACGCCAAAAATAGCTGTATAAACCAGCCTAAACAGAGCGGCAAGTAATGAAATATTTTTATTGATAGGGTTAAGAAAAATATAAAGCGCCCAACTTACCAGCACATCGCATATAAGCACTATAATAAAGCCTAGAATACCTATTTTGAAAGAGCCAGTGTGGTTGATGATATTGAGTGCGGTTACATCGGCATTATTGGCAACAATAAGATTTTGCCGTGCATAAAACTCAGCAATCATAGCACCAAAAAACATGATAACAGAAGAGATACCTACTGTAATAGCAGCCTGACGGATATTAGAACTTGTTGTATTTGTACTCATTGAATTAAAAAGATTATGAGCACAAAAGTACCTTATGCGTTTTTACCCTGCATTGACAAAAGTTAAGAAATGAAACAGGTTAAAATAAAACACCCCGATGCTTTGAATATCGGGGTGCTAGTATATGTTAGTATATCATCTTATCGTAGGTCAACTACCTCTGCGCCGGGATACAGTTTTTTGTCAAATGCAAAAAGTTTATCGTCGGCTGGGGCATTTGCTACAAACTTGTTGATTCTGAAAACCGTACGTTTGCCGCTTTTGTCCCATACTTTCCACGATTTCACCGATTTGTCTTTTTTATCGACCTTTATCTGTAATTTCGAAATTTTACTTGATTTGTCTTCAGGCGTAAGTTCAACCACTTCGTAAGTCTGTCCTGCTTCTTTGGCTTCTTCTACAAACACATATTTGTAGCCTTTTTTGTAGATATTATAAATTCTACTAGGAGAAAGCTCTTCTTGCATGCTTGGGTCAAACTCCGTAATGTTTATTTCGTTGGTTTCTTTTACGTAGGTATAAAGGTCTTTACCATCGGTAAATATATCCTGACCTGCCATTTTTAAACGAAACTTAGCTCCTTTTACTATTACATCGCCTGTATAGCTATCGGTCAGTTTAGCGTTATTGCCTTCGGTACCGTAGGTAAATGAAGCGTTAAACGACTTCATATTCTGGTATTTCTTACTCATTTCATCCAGAATAGCAGTAGCTTTCTGGTCTTTTTGTGCATATACTAAACTACAAACTATTAGTAGGTTAGTGATTGTTAAAAATAGTTTCTTCATCAATTTATAAAGTGTTAATTCGGGATTTTTATTTTAAGCTTAGACAAAAAAACTGTACCAAGGATTAATATTATCTCAAACTACGTAAGGTTTCTTCTAATTGAGTAAGGTCTTTCACTAGCACTTCGCGTGCTTTGCTGCCCTCAAATGGCCCTACAATTCCGGCTCCTTCAAGCTGGTCGATTATTCTTCCGGCTCTGTTATAGCCTAGTTTCATTTTTCTTTGAATCAGCGAAGTGCTACCTTGTTGGTGAGTAACCAGCAGGCGTGCAGCTTCTTCAAACATTGGGTCAAGCTCTGATGGGTCAAAATCAAGCGTTTCGCTTTCTTCGTCTCCATAAAATTCTGGCAACATATAAGCAGACTCATAAGCTCTCTGGCTACCAATAAATTCACAGATTTCTTCAACCTCTGGCGTATCAACAAACGGGCATTGCAAACGAACCATATCAGAGCCCATCGAAAGCAACATATCTCCATTACCTACCAATTGCTCAGAGCCGCCCGTATCTAAAATGGTGCGTGAGTCGATTTTAGAAGTAACTTTAAACGACAAACGAGCAGGGAAGTTGGCCTTAATAAGACCTGTAATAACGTTTACCGATGGACGCTGGGTTGCTACAATTAAATGGATACCAATGGCACGGGCAAGCTGCGCCAAACGGGCAATTGGTTGCTCTACCTCTTTGCCGGCTGTCATCATCAAATCGGCCAACTCATCTATTACCAGTACAATATAAGGCAGATATTTATGCCCTTTTTCAGGGTTTAGTCGTCGCTGAACGAACTTCGCATTGTACTCACGAATATTACGTACACCCGCATCTTTCAACAAGTTGTAGCGACTATCCATTTCGATACAAAGCGAGTTAAGTGTATAGATTACTTTCTTGGTATCGGTAATAATAGCCTCTTCTGAGTTTGGCAACATGGCCAGAAAATGGCGCTCAATTTTGTTATATAGCGTAAGCTCTACCTTTTTAGGGTCAACTAGCACAAATTTTATTTGCGAAGGGTGTTTTTTGTAAAGCAGAGATGTAAGGATAACGTTCAAACCAACCGATTTACCCTGACCCGTAGCCCCCGCCATCAATAAGTGAGGCATTTTGGCTAAGTCGGTAATATAGGCTTCGTTCGAGATGGTCTTCCCTAAAATAATAGGCAACTCAAAGCTGCTTTTCTGGAATTTCTCGTTCGAAATAACCGATTTCATCGTAACCATTTCACGATTTTTGTTCGGCACTTCAATACCCACAGTACCTTTTCCTGGCATTGGGGCAATAATACGAATACCCAAAGCCGCAAGATTCAGGGCAATGTCATCTTCAAGATTCTTGATTTTAGAGATTCTGATACCTGCATCGGGTACAATTTCGTATAGTGTTACAGTTGGCCCAATAGTAGCTTTAATGCTCGAAATCCCAATCTGGAAGTTTCGCATCGTTTCTACAATTTTGTTTTTATTGGCCTCAAGCTCTTCTTCGGTTACCTTGCCACCGGCATTGCTGTATTCGCTCAATAAAGTAATAGGCGGATATTGATAATTATCGAGGTCGAGCGTAGGGTCGTATAAACCAAAGTCTTTCAGTACTTTTTCGTTTACATCATCATCGTCAAGGTCTCCTTCAAAGTCTTCCTCTGCTGTATCATTGTTTCGGGTATCTTCAATGATAAAAGTCGGAGCTTTAACTGGCTCGCTAGGCGTAATAGTTCTGACAGGCTCTGGTTTTTCTACTTCAAGTTTAACGGCAGTATTATTAACCGGAGCCGGGATTGGTTTCTCAATAAATGGTTTTTCGTCAAATGGTTTTGGTACTTCAATTTCTTCTTCGTACTGAGCCTGGTTATAGTCATTCTGAACAGGTTCTGTACGCCTTACTGGTTCTCTGAAACCATTATCTATATCCTCTAAGTCAACCTGTACCGCATTACGGATACGCTCGGTAGATACATCTTCTTTTGGCGGGCGGTTAAAGTATTTAGCCAGAAACCAGTCGTCGATATTGGTATAGCCATGAAAGAAAATAACCCATGCCGCCAATGCCAGTAAAATGATTAAAATACCTCCAGAACCTATGGCATGATACAAAAACTTATTGACCGAATACCCGATACCTCCGCAGAAGACACCTGCTGGAAGCTCAAACAATAACACGAAATAACCTACAAAAATACTCGCCCAGAAAATATAGAAAATAGTTGCCAGCGTAAAGCGGTTAAGGCTTTGGGGCAATAAATCTCTTTTGAAAACCAATCGATAGCCTGACCAGAAAATAACAGGTAACCAGCCGAAGGCAGCTATACCAAACCATTCGAAAATAAAATAATGTGAGATATAGGCACCCATCAGACCCATCATGTTGCTAGGCTTGCGGTCGGTTTGCTCAAGGGCAGCACTAAAAGTACGTTGAACAATATCCTGGTCGGCATCGCCTACCATGAGGTGCGACAAAAACGATACAAGAAGAATAACTGACAGAATTAGTAGAAAGATACCAAACGCTAATAGGTAGCTGTCTGTACTCACATTGAACTCAATAGGCTTTTGAGTTCCCTGAGTTCCGCTGCTACTTGGGCCTTTCGAAGGAGTACGTGGCGTATTCTTCGGCGGCTGTTTTTTGCGAAATGTATTACTAGACATCTTTTAATTTTATAGGAAAGCAATGAATTTTAAAACAAATATATGAATTTTACAATAAAACCCCTTAAAATCTGATAAAATAGTATGTTAGGTATATGCAATGGCTTAATACCTAATAAGGTATGAAATGCTAGCGCCTCCAAATTACTTTAAATTAAAAAGAAAAAATTTAGAAAGCAGTGCAGATTAAAATCATAAATAGCTGTTAATTCACATTAATGATAAAACAGACTCAAAATGGATAATTCACAGACATTACTCACCATAGCCATTGTTATTGTTTTTCCTGTATTTTTTATAGGTATGTGGGGTGGTATTGGCTTCTTGATTGCAGCAATAGGAGGCTGGCAGGGTTTAGCAAGAAAATACGAAACAGCAAAAGATACTCCGCTTGACCAGAAGTTAACTGGTGAATCAGGCAAGTTTGGTCTATCAAATTATAATTATACGCTCACAGTCGGGTTTTCGAACAACGGGTTGTTTTTTGCAACCAACCCATTGTTTAGAATCGGGCATCCGCCCATGCTTATTCCATGGAGTGCTGTCAGAATAATTTCAGATGATGGTTCTATGCTCCATATAAAAGTTGACGAAACCAATATCTGGCTGAGGAAAAAACTATTAGCTAATTTTAAAACTTACTTACAACGACCACGAAACTCATGGTTATAAGCTCTTCAAAAGTCTTATTATCAGGCTTGCCAATTGTATTTGCATAGGTACTTGCTAAATACTCACCTTCTTTAAGTTTTACTTCTGCATGTATTCGAGTGATTTATTCTCACTTTTAGCATTGCTGCTAGTATAAAATTCTACATTTTTTTACATAAATTTGTTAGAAACTGGTCTAGACAAGTTTGTGTGAATTGAATTTTTAAAATATTTTAATAATCTTTAAAAATGTTTTATTTTTTCTCGAAAAAATACTAATTTTGTTTCTTAGGCAAACTATTCAAATACCCTATAATGAAAACTTTAACCGTAAAAATTAAATACTTTTTTATACTTAGCCTTATTACGGTAAGCATAGCTTCTATTGTCTGGAATTGTACGAGCGCTTCGGCTGAAACCTCGGCCATGCCTGACGAAGTAGACTATAATTTTCATATCCGCCCCATACTGTCTGACCGTTGTTTTAAATGCCACGGCCCCGACGCTAATAAGAGAGAAGCCAATCTGCGCTTAGATACGCCCGAAGGAGCTTATGCTGCTTTAAAAGATAATCCTAAAGCTCATGCAATTGTAGCGGGTAATCCTGATTTATCAGAGGTTTTCCTGAGAATCACTACCAAAGATTCTACCCAAATAATGCCTCCTGTAGAGTCTAATCTTAAACTGACTCAGCACGAAATAGCACTGATTGAAAAATGGATAAAACAAGGCGCAAAATACAAAGCTCACTGGGCGTTTATTGAACCAAAGAAAACCAATATCCCGAAAGCCGATGAAGACTGGGTAGTAAATGAAATCGATAATTTTGTTTACCATAAAATGGAAGAAAAAGGGCTTAAACCCAACAAAGAAGCTGATAAAGAACAATTGTTGAAACGTGTAAGTCTTGACTTAACCGGATTGCCCCCAAGTGTTGAAATGCAGGAGCGTTTCCTGAAAGATGATTCGCCAAATGCCTATGAAAAAGTAGTAGATGAACTATTGAAAAATAAGCATTACGGCGAAAAAATGGCTACTTATTGGCTTGATGTAGCCCGCTATGCCGATTCACACGGTTATCAGGATGATGGTTTGCGCACGATGTGGCCCTGGCGAGATTGGGTGATTCATGCCTATAACCAGAATTATCCGTACGATAAGTTTTTAAGTTGGCAATTGGCAGGTGATTTATTGCCTAATCCTGATGGGAGTGGGTCGCCGTCGAAAGAAATGCTACTGGCTACAGGTTTTAACCGTAATCATAAAATTACGCAAGAGGGTGGGGTAATAGATGAAGAATACAGAGTAGAATACGTTACTGACCGTACCAATACCTTTGGTAAATCGTTTCTGGCGCTCACATTTGAATGTGCCAAATGCCACGACCATAAGTATGACCCTATATCGCAGAAAGACTATTACAGCACTTTTGCATTTTTCAATCAGGTGCCCGAAAAAGGTCTTTTCGGAACGATCGATGCTTCGTTTGCCGACCCACCAAATATGGCTATTACCGATGCCGATGTGAAATCTTTATTGAATTTCATCAATAAGAAAGATACAGCCAGAGTGATGGTAATGGTGATGAAAGATACTTCAAAAGTGCGTACTACTTATCTACTGGAAAGAGGTAATTACGATGCACACGGCGACTCAGTAACATTTGGCTTACCCAAGAGTATTCTGGCCTATGATACTACCCGATATGGCAAAGGCCGCCTAGGTTTAGTGAAATGGATGCTAGACAATAAAAATCCGCTTACGGCAAGAGTGTATGTCAATAGATTGTGGGCGCAGTTTTTTGGCAGAGGCATTGTTAAGACCTTAGGCGACTTTGGTATGCAGGGCGAATTGCCCTCACACCCTGAATTGCTTGACTGGCTGGCTGTAGATTTTAAAGAAAAAGGCTGGAATGTGAAGCGACTGGTGAAACAGATAGTTATGTCGGCTACTTACAGGCAATCGTCGGTTATTACAGATAAGCACCTCAAAACCGACCCTGAAAATATATTTCTGGCAAGAACGTCACGGATACGCTTACCTGCTGAAAATGTTCGTGATTATGTATTGTCAAGCAGCGGAATTCTGAACGATGAAATAGGTGGGCCAAGTATTAAGCCTTATCAACCAAAAGGGCTATGGGAAGTGGCTACATCGGGCAGAGGTAGTTTGTCGAGATATGTTCAAGACCATGAGTCAGACCTTTATCGTAGGGGTATGTATGTGTTTATCAAGCGCACTGTGCCGCCACCTACCATGCTTATTTTTGATGCCAGCAACCGTGACCAATGCGAGGTGCAACGGGTACGCACCAATACGCCTTTGCAAGCGCTTGTAATGATGAACGACCCACAAATGATGGAAGGCGCAAGAGTACTGGCCGAGAATCTGAGCCTTGAAAAAAGCTCTATTGATGAGAAACTCCAAAAGGCGTTCAGAAAGGTACTTTGCCGAATGCCTAAAGAAAAAGAAATGTCTGTTATTAAGCAGTATTTCGAGCATGAAGTGGGCCTTCTAAAGAAAGATTCCAAAAGAGCCGAACGGCTTCTGAATTTGGGCGAATACAAGCATGAGTCAGTAAAAGACAAAGCTTCGGCGGCAGCCTTAATGCAAACAATACAGATGTTATACAACATGGAAGAGGCCATTATGAGAGTGTAGGCTACCTCTCTGATGTTCATCCACTTATCATAGATTTTTCTGATGGAAAACGAGTTTTTTAAAAACAGATTGAATATCACCCGCCGCCATTTTCTGAGCAAATCGGCCGTAGGTTTAGGTAGTATGGCGTTAGGTTCGCTATTGGTGCCTAATTTGTTCACAGGCGGAGAAGAAAGCCTTGCGCAATTGCCTTTGGGTTTGCCGCATTTTGCCCCTAAAGCCAAGCGAGTTATTTATCTGTTCCAGAATGGTGCTCCTTCGCAGCTAGAAACATTCGACTATAAACCATTGCTTAATAAAATGGCAGGTGAAGACCTGCCTGAATCTATCAGAGGCGGACAAAGATTAACGGGCATGACTGCCAGCCAGACTAAGTTCCCCTTGATTGGCTCTTATTTCGATTTTAAACAATACGGTCAATCGGGCGCTTGGGTAAGCGATATGTTTCCGAATATGGCCAAGATTGTTGATGAACTCTGTATTATTAAAACAATGAATACCGAGGCCATCAACCACGACCCTGCGCTGACTTTTATACAAACCGGTGCACAGGTGGGCAATCGCCCCAGTATGGGTGCATGGATGAGCTATGGTTTGGGTAGTGAAAACAAGAACCTACCTGCTTTCTGTGTTTTGCTTTCTCGTGGACGTGGCAATGGGCAAGGCGTTTATTCTAAACTCTGGACAAATGGTTTTCTGGACTCAACGCATCAAGGTGTGGTATTCAGTAGTGGCGAAGACCCGATTCTTTATCTGAAAGATACAGATGGCATAGACAAAGATTCTCGCCGCCGAATGCTGGATAAACTGGCAGAACTGAACCATCTGGGTTTTGAAACAAACGGCGACCCCGAAGTGCAAGCCAAAGTACAACAATACGAAATGGCCTACCGTATGCAAACGGCTGTGCCTGAATTAACAGACCTTTCGAAAGAACCCGACCATATTGTAAAAATGTACGGCCCTGAATGTTTGGTGCCGGGCACTTATGCCGCCAATGTATTATTGGCTCGCAAACTATCAGAATCAGGCGTACGCTTTGTACAACTATATCATCAGGGTTGGGACCAACACGGTAATCTGCCTAACGAAATGCCATTGCAAGCCGAAGACGTAGACCGCTCGTCGGCTGCTTTGATTATGGATTTAAAACAAAGAGGCTTATTAGACGAAACACTGGTAATATGGGGCGGCGAGTTTGGAAGAACAAACTATTGCCAGGGTACTTTTACCAAAGATAATTACGGTAGAGACCATCACCCAAGAGCGTACACAATCTGGATGGCAGGTGGTGGCGTGAAGCCCGGCATTGTTTATGGCGAAACCGACGAATTTGGTTACAATATCATCAAAGACCCTGTGCATATCAACGATTTCCACGCCACAGTTATGCACCTGATGGGCTTAAATCATGAACAATTAACCTATAAACACCTAGGTAGAAGATACAGACTGACTGACGTAGCAGGTAAGCTGGTGCCCGGCATTATAGCATAGCCTTGCTTCGTTTCTCAAACCACCTATTGCACCCTAAACATATCAATGAATCGCTTTTTTAAAGTTTGCTCGTATCTTTTACTTGTATTCAATATTCTATTGGTTTTCTTACTCATTTTCGAAGCCAAAGTAAGAATTCCAGTTTGGGTTAGCCCTTTTGGTAGGCTACACCCAATGCTATTGCATTTGCCTATCGGGTTTGCGGTGGTATTGGTGTTACTCTTATTATTCAAAAAAGAAGTTGAAACTAAAAGCTATGCATTTCTTCTAAAACTCATATTGATAATAACAGCCCTTAGCTCATGTATTGCTGCACTGATGGGTTTCTTTTTATCGAGAGAGGGGGGCTATGATGCTAATCTACTACAATGGCACAAATGGACGGGCGTAGGAGTAAGTTTGTTTACCTATGCGCTTACATGGTTTCATGAAGAACTGGCGCAAAAAACAAAGATGCTTCAACTGGCATCGGTTGGTGGTTTGATACTTTTCATATTGGCCGGGCATTTTGGCGCAGCTATCACACATGGCGAAAATTATGTGTTTGAAGCATTTGAAAAGAAGAAGGATATACAAGGCTTTTCGCAAGATAGCAGTATGTATCAGGCAGCAATTCAACCGATTCTGGAAAAGAAATGCTTTAGTTGTCATAACGACCAGAAAGTAAAAGGCGAACTCAACATGAGTAGTATTCAGAAAATTCTGAAAGGTGGGAAACATGGGGCTTTATGGAAAGCGGGTGATACGCTCAACAGTCTTTTGTTGCAAAGAGTGTACTTGCCTTTAGAACAAAAAGAACACATGCCGCCAAAAGGTAAAGAACAACTAACGGTTGAAGAAGTTGCCTTGCTGACAGCCTGGATTAAGGAAGGAGCCGACATGAAGAAGACAGTAAAAGATTATGTGCCATTATCAAAGGCTAAGGCTTTAGCGTTTAAAATAGCAGGCAGTAAGAGCACAGAAAAGACTTATAGCTTTGCCGAAGCCTCTGAAAGCACATTGGCAGAAGTAAATACGCCTTTTTGCGTGGTTGCACCTTTGGCTAATGGCTCGCCTGCCTTGGAAGCTGAATTTTTTGTAAGCCGTAAATTCGACCGTAAATCTTTAGAGAATTTATCGAAGGTAAAGGAACAATTGGTAGAATTGAGCTTGGCTAAAATGCCTGTGAAAGATGAAGATATTGCCTTAATAGCGAAATTCCCGAACCTTGAAAAACTCAATCTGAATCAGACTGATATTACAGGTAATACGCTAGACCAACTTGCGCAATGCAAATTATTGAATTCGGTTGCGCTTTCGGGTACAAAAATAAGTAAGGATAAACTACAAAAATTATTAATACTTCCGGCACTGACAGAGGTTTTTGTATGGAATACCTCGCTTGATTCGGTGGCTATACAAGCGCTTTCAAAACAATTCCCAAGAGTAACCATAAATGGTGGATACAGAGAAGACCCGAATGAGATTTTGAAACTTAACCCGCCTATTCTGGTAAATGAAGAGTTTATTTTGAAAAAGAATACAGCAATAGAATTGAAGCATACGCTTAAAAACGTACAGATTCATTACACTTTAGATGGCCAGAATCCTGATTCTACTACACAGACAATTTATGATAAACCGCTGGTAGTAGATAATTATACACGCATTAAGGCAATGGCAACCAAAGATGGCTGGCGTGCCAGCGGAAGAATCGATTATACTTTCTTCAAATCAAGTTTCAGTGCTGATACAGCTATTTTGCTTTCAGAGCCTAATCCGAGATACACAGGTAAAGGAGCAAAAAACCTGATAGATTTAAAGAAAGGCCCTATCGATAACCATCAGGATGCCGCATGGTTGGGTTACCAGAACAAAGATTTTGTGAGCTTGATTGAATTCAAAAAGCCTGTGCCGCTTACTACCATTACTATCAGCTATCTGCAAAAAATAGGCTCGCATATTATGCCGCCTGCCGAAGTAGAAGTTTGGGGTGGCAATAGCGAAGCAGATTTAAAGAAATTGCAAAAGGTAATGCCAGAACAACCGGAAAAGATGCAGGATAATGCTAATCTGGGCATAAATGTATCTATTAAGCAAGGTTCCTATAAAGTGATAAAGCTAATAGTAAAACCTTTACCAAAATTACCCAAATGGCACTCAGACAAAGGCAAACCGGGTTGGTTCTTTATAGATGAAGTACTTTTTAACTAGAGATTATATTGTCTGAACTTTGCCGGTACGCCGCTCCGGCAAAGTTCAGACAATAATCACTAAATCATTAATTCACTCAATTACTAAATACCCATGCAAATCTCCCGACGTTCATTTTTATTGGCAGGTATTGGTCTTACGGCTTGTACATTGAAAAAATCACAGGTAATGACGATTAATGGCTGGATAGATACCACAGAAATGGGTAAGACTTTAATCCATGAGCATTTTCTGGTAGATTTTATAGGCGCTGATAAAACGAACCTGAACCGTTGGGATAAAGAAAAAGTGATAGCTAAAGTATTACCGTACCTGGCAGAAGTAAAAGCCTTAGGGATACAAACAGTTTTTGATTGTACCCCTAGCTTTTTGGGTAAAGATGTAGAGCTTTTAAAATTAATAGCTGAGCGAAGTGGCTTGCAAATAGTTACGAATACTGGCTATTACGGAGCAGTAAATAACAAATATTTGCCGCAATGGGCATTTACCGAAACTGCCGAGCAACTGGCCGACAGATGGATTAAAGAATTCAGGAACGGGATTGATGGTACAAGTGTTAAGCCCGGATTCATAAAAATAAGCGTAGACGGTGGCAAAACCTTATCAGCACTGCATCAGAAGCTAGTAAAAGCAGCAGGAATTACCCATTTGGCTACGGGGCTTACTATTTGTTCACACACAGGACCCGGCAACATTGCATTCGAAGAAATAAAAATACTAAAAAGCATAGGCGTTAGCCCATCTGCATTTGTATGGGTGCATGCCCAAGCTGAAAATAATAAAGCTGAATATACCAGAGCGGCCCGAATGGGAACTTGGGTAAGTTTAGATGGCATAGGTTGGGGGAGTTTCCAGACCTATGCCGACTCTATAGATTTAATGAAATCGAACGGTGCATTGAACCGCTTGCTGATTTCGCATGATGCGGGTTGGTACAAACCCGATGAACCCAATGGGGGAGATTTTGTAGGTTATACCAATATCTTCAAAGAATTAATGCCTCTGCTTAAACAAAAAGGCTTTACCGATGCTGATTTTGAGCAAATACTGGTAAAAAATCCTGCCGAGGCATTTGCTGTCAGAGTCAGAGATAATTAAACTCCTAATAACTTACAGCCTTATCTTTCTTAAATGGTTTGCCCGACCAAGCCTTTTGTTGTGTCCATTCTGCATCAGCATCAGACCAGAATGGGTCGGTGGCTGGTAAGCCCAAAGGTAAAAAGCCAAGTGTTGTAAGGTACATACTTCCGGCATTTGAGTAAGAATCAGCAATATTGGGTTGATGACCCGCAAAACCTAAACTTAACCAACCTGCTTTATCGAAGACACCTTCTTGCCCAAACATACGTTTTGCTACAGCGGTAAGCGCACATCTTACCTGTGCAGGGCTGACTCCCTCAGGTAGTTGGCCTAAAAGTGCAGTATGTGCCAAAGCCTGGAAAGCCCCCAAACGATAAGTGATACTACGCCCAAAAGGAGGGAAGCTGCCTTCTGGCGAAATCAGACGTTCCAGAAAATCGGCCTGGCGTTGCATTCTTTTTACGGCTTTGGTGTATTGGTCTTCTAAATTCTGGTTTTTCTTATCCGGCGATTGTCTCTGTTGCACTTTAATCATTGTATCCAGCACATCAACTATCATCGAATGAATGACAAACGAATTGTAATAATCCATGTGGAAGACCTCTCCGTCTTTAAACCAACCATCGCCTACATACCAGTCTTCAATTTTTCTAAGGCCAAATTCAATTCTGAAACGGTCGGCCTCTTCACCAATCGATAATAGAAATACTTCTACAATGGCAGCAAACAAAAGCCAGTTATTGTTGGGCGGCACAACTCTGCGCAATAGCCTGAACTCTTCTGCTACCCGTTTTTTAGTGGCTTCGTCTAGTGGTTTCCATAGTGCATCAGGTGCTTTCAGAAAACTCTGAGCCAGAAAAGCCGCATCAACCAATGTTTGCCCCTCTTTTCGCCAGAGCATATAATCAGGGTTTGCTGGGTCAACACTATTCTGAATGCTTTTGATAGCATAGTTTCGTAGCTGTTTGCGTAGCTTGCCTTCTTCGGTATTATCGTCAGGTAATGCCAGCCAAGGGGCAACACCTGTCATGGTACGGGCAAAGCCTTCCAGAAATGCTACTTTTGCATTGCGGTTGTCCCAGATAGGGCTATATTCTACCTGCCAGTTTTTTTGTAAGGTGCTATCACTCAGGTTTTTTAATACAGGTTCTGCAATTTTGTAGAGGAGTTTTGCCCAGTAAATTCGGGTATCTTCAGTAGTAGTACTAGTGTGGGCATCAGCGCCGGCATGAGCTGCAACAACGGCAAGCCCCGCCAATGTGTTTTTTTGAATAAAGTCTCTTCTGTTCATGGTTAAGGCATAATTTCCCGGCAAGTTAGACCTAAAATCCCTTGCAAGCAATCTGAATGCTACATAAAAGCCGAGAAATTATACGAAAGAAGCTATTAGGTTATCTCAATTTCATCTCCGTGTTTATTCAGGAAATGGAATTCGGTGATACCAATAGAAGAATCTTTTGTTAGTTTTACCCATGTACGATACTTCAAGAACCATCTCATTTGTTTAGAGATAATTCCCTCACGGTAATAGGCATATACAAACGGATGAAGAATGATACTTATACCACTTTCATTTTGTTTTGAGAGAATATAATCGAGGTTATTTTCAATCAAATCGGTAATTACAATGCTCGCCTGTATCGTTCCGGTGCCACCGCAAGTAGGGCAGGTTTCACGGGTTACGATATTCATTTCGGGGCGTACACGCTGGCGGGTAATTTGTAGCAGACCGAATTTTGAAATAGGCAGAATGGTGTATTTAGACCTATCGCCTTTCATTTCTTCTTTCATTGCTTCCTGAATCAAACGACGGTTCTCGTTTTTCTTCATATCAATGAAATCGACTACTATAATACCGCCCATATCACGCATGCGCAACTGGCGTGCAATTTCTTTGGCTGCTTCTAAGTTAACCGTCAGAGCTGTTGATTCCTGATCGCCCTCTTGAGTAGATTTGTTGCCACTGTTGACATCAATTACATGGAGTGCTTCTGTGTGCTCAATAATCAGATAACCACCACCTGACAAACTAACCGAACGCCCAAAAAGCGATTTGATTTGTTTTTCTATACCATACTGTTCAAAAAGCTTGTTTTTGCCCGTATGGAGTTTTAAAATCTTCTCTTTATCAGGAGCAATCGTATGTAAAAAGCTCTTAACACCATCAAAGTTTTCTTTTGAATCTACATAGATATTGTCGAAATCATCGTTCAACATATCTCTCAGAATCGAAGAGGCTCTGTCCATCTCGCTAATGATGCGGTCACGAGGCTTGGCATCACGTAGGGTTTTCATACCCGATTCCCATTTCTCTACACAAAAATCAATATCTCTTCTTAACTCATCTAAATCTTTGCTTTCTGCTACTGTTCTTACAATAACACCAAAGTTTTCGGGCTTGATAGAAGAAACTAATTTATGTAAACGTTGGCGCTCTTGTTTATTGGTTATTTTCTTAGAGATATTCACAGAGTTACCAAACGGTACCAATACAATATTACGCCCTGCAATAGAAATATCGCACGACAAACGAGGACCTTTGGTAGAAATAGGTTCTTTTACAACTTGCACCAGAATAGGGGTATTCTTGGTAACAACGTCGTTTATCTTACCTAATTTATCTATATCTTTTTCTAACTGAAAACCTTTTAAACGAAGATTAACCGGACGCTTAGCAATAACGTCTTTAACAAACTTACTGAGAGAGTTATAAGAAATGATTTCGTTGTAGTGCAGAAATCCGTCTTTGTCGTAGCCTACGTCTACAAAGGCAGCATTGTTGCCTTGTACAACTTTCTTGACTACACCCAAATAGATATCTCCGACGGAAAACTGATGTTCCGTCTCATCAAAGTGATACTCGATCAACCGTTTGTCTTGGACTAGGGCTATTCTATCACCTTTCTGTGTGGTACTGATATATAATTCGTTACTCAAAACTGAGATAGAATCAAAAGGTTAGATATTGTTTTGGCTAAATTGATGGAAATTGATAGTCATAAGGGGCAAAAGTCAGAACTTATGACTATCAAAGTTTAAGAAAGATTATTTTTTCTTATGACGATTTTTTCTAAGACGTTTCTTTCTTTTGTGCGTTGACATCTTGTGTCTTTTTCTTTTCTTTCCGCAAGGCATATTTGTAACTGATTATAAACCCCTAAGGGTATTTTAATAAAAAAAGTTCTTATATATATGCCCTCATTTGTAAATGAGGGTGTTTTTATCGAACCGCAAAGATAATGAATTATTTTATACTCTCCAAAGTCTTGTTGAGTTCTTCTAATAAAGTCGGCTCTTTAACTTTTGGTTTCAGGTCTAGCAATATTTTTTTTGCCTGTTCTTTTTCACCTAATTCAATTAAACTATAACCAAGGCCAAACTGTGCATTTACATTGGCAGGGTTTAGTCTTAGTACCTGTCTGAAACGGTCAGCAGCTTTGGCATATTGGTTTGATTGCATTGACAATACACCCATTTGCATCAGAGCAGGCTCAAAGTTAGGTTCTTCGTTCAATACCTCTCTCAGCATCATAATTGCCTGCATCGGCGAGTCAGTCTGTACATAAGTCATAGCCAAATTGGTTTTGGCTTGTAATTGCCTCGGGCTTTTTTCTAATACTTTGTTGTAAGCTGCACGGGTTTTACCTGCCAGGCTTTCTACGTTTTCGGGTTTTAGAGCTAGATTATATGCTTGGTAATAAGCATCTCCGGCTCTTAGCCAGTGTTCTGTAGTAGGTTGTGCCACTGCAATTTTTTCTATGTACGAGGCCGCGCTATCAAACTGGTTAGCTTTAGCAAAAGCTTCTGCGATTTCGTTATACACGGGTATCTTGTCTTTGGCAGTAGCTAATTTTTGTTTCAGTGCGTCTATTTGTTTTTGCTCTTCAGCCGAGAGCTTCGGTGCTTGTGTTGTAATATCTCCGCTGTGGTCGTGTCCATCACCTTCATGGTGCTCTTCTGCTTTTCCCTTGTTATCAGCTACTTTATCACGGTTTGCCTTTGCTTCGTTTTTTACAACTACTTTGGGGCGATAATAAAGAAAGCCCGTAAGGGCTATAGCTATTACTATTAATATTAAAGAATGTCGTTTCATAAATGTTTTTTTAATCATGGATAGCGCAAAGCTATCCATGATTGAGCAATTTTACCCATAAGGGCACTAAAATTATTTTACGTTTGCTTTTACCTGTTCCGTAAATTCTTTGGCTGGTTTAAAGCCAGGAACAGAATGAGCAGGAACGGTTACCGTAGTTTTAGCAGAAATGTTACGAGCTTTTTTAGCAGCTCTTCTTTTGTTTACAAAACTTCCGAAACCTCTTACATAGACAGCATCGCCTTGGGCTAATGTGTCTTTTACAGTGTTGAAAAATGCCTCAAGTGTAGATGATACACTTGCCTTGTCCACGCCAGTTTTGTCGGCAATAGCTGAAATTACTTCTGCTTTAGTCACGATCGTAACGTTTTTTTAGTTATGTTATTTATTTTTACCAAGATAAATATTGAATTGAAAGGACGTAAAAAACTAACTAAGAAGTACTCAGGTTTATTAATTCAACATACTCAAAACTCTTTGGTTTTATTTTGGGTTTGCAAAGATATAGGATTTACACATATTTTGCCAAACAGAATTTAATATTTTTTTGCATAATCGCTTAGTAATTAGCTAGTTATGTGTTTTTTTATGGTAATTTGATGTTTTTGGAAAAGAAAAAATAAGAGAATATTAAGAAAACTTCGATAAAAATTGGAAAGACAAACGTTTTCCGAAGTACTTCAGAACTGGTATCATCGGAATAAAAGAGATTTGCCCTGGCGAAATACCAAAGACCCTTACATGATTTGGTTGTCGGAGGTGATTCTACAGCAAACCCGGGTAGTGCAGGGCTTGCCATACTACGAGAAATTTGTTGAGAAGTATGCTACTGTTGTTGATTTGGCTAATGCTGACGAAAAAGATGTGCTACGCCTATGGCAAGGGCTGGGGTATTATTCAAGGGCAAGAAATATGCACCAGACAGCCAAAATCATTGCTGATGAGCTAAACGGGGAGTTTCCCGGTACTTATGCCGAATTGGTAAAACTAAAAGGGATAGGCCCTTATACAGCGGCAGCCATTGCCTCTTTTGCTTTTGACGAGAAAGTAGCTGTTGTTGATGGTAATGTTTATAGAGTGTTAGCAAGAGTATTTGGCGTAGAAACCGATATTGCAAGCCACGAGGCCAAAAAGGTATTCAGCGAATTGGCGAATGAACTTATTTCTTCTAATTCTCCAGGAACCCACAATCAGGCTATTATGGAGTTTGGGGCTACTTATTGTACACCGGCTAACCCGGGTTGTATGTTTTGCCTGTTTCATTATGATTGCGAAGCGAACGCTAAAGGCAAGCAGGCGGTATTACCTGTAAAGTCGAAGAAAGTGAAAGTTAAGAAACGCTATTTTGACTACTTCGTTATTGAGCAAAACAGTAAGCTACTGATGGCTAAAAGAGGGCCAAAAGATATATGGGAGGGGCTCTATGATTTTTATCTGGTAGAAACCAAAGATGAATTGCTGCGGCTCGAAGAAACAGATAATGATTTTTTGCAAGAAGTTTTGCCGATTGCTACTATTAAAAGCGAATCGGCAGTGTATAAACACGTGCTTACACACCAGACCATAGAGGCCAAGTTCTGGCATGTGGTTTTAAATGAAACCGCTAGCTTGCCTTTGCCGCTAGATTATGAGTTTTATACATGGCAAGAAGTAGAAGACTTGCCCAAGCCCATTCTGATTGAGAAGTATTTAAAGAAACATCATGCTGAGTTTGCTTCTTTAGGGTGAAATTCTGAATAAAAAAAAACGCTATTTTTAGCGAGTTGAGCAGGGGCTTTTTCTCTATTTTTATAAAAATAGAGAAAGGTTCAGTGTGGCTTACAAAAGCGCGATAAAAAGCCCTTAAAACCCAAAATAAATGATAAATTTTTAATAAAAATCCAATTTTTTCTTTGTAAATTTGTTTCTAATCAAAGTGTCAATATTTCAAACAATCCAAGAAAAATGGCAGGCGTAAATAAAGTTATTATTTTAGGAAGATTGGGGTCAGACCCCGAGGTCCGCACACTTCCGAGTGGTGGTAAAGTTGTGAACTTTAGCATCGCTACTTCAGAAAACTATACAAACAGAAACGGAGAAAAAGTAGAACAAACAGAGTGGCATCGTATTGAACTTTGGGAAAACTTAGCAAACATTGCTGAGCAATACCTGAAAAAAGGGGATATGGCCTATGTTGAAGGCAAAATCAGAACAGAAAAATGGACTGACCAGAATGGGCAGGAAAGATATACGCAAAAAATAAGAGGTACTTCTATGCAATTGGTAGGAGGTAGAGCAAACAATGCAGTTGAAGATAACGATTCGGCTTCGTCGTATGGCAGCAGTAATACAGGCTACGCGCCCAAACCTGCCCCTGTGCCAACCCCACCACCAATTGAAATGGCCGGAAACGGAGGCGATGATTTGCCATTTTAAGTAATTGGAAAATTATTGTAGGGGTTCAAATTTTTGAACCCCTTTTTTTATGCGTTTTATGCTCGCTCAATCTTTTCTTTCAATTGTAGCATTTCATCTCTGAAACGAGCCGCTTCCAGAAAGTCGAGCTCTTTGGCCGCTCTTTCCATTTTACGCTGCGTTTCTTCAAGCAGTTTTTCTAATTGCCCTTTGTTCATGTAACCTACAACAGGGTCGGCTGCTATATTTACCTCTTGTGGCTCAAGATAATAAGTCTTAGTGCTTGGTTTGCTATCTGCAATTGAAGTTTGCTCCATAATAGCTTCTTTCGATTTGAAGACGGTCTTAGGTATAATACCATTTGCTTCGTTGTAAGCCATCTGTAAACCACGGCGGCGCTCTGTTTCTTCAATAGCCTTAGCCATTGAGCCTGTAATGGAATCGGCATACATCAACACCTTGCCGTTTTCGTTACGTGCGGCACGGCCAATGGTCTGAATCAAAGAGCGAATATCTCTCAAAAAGCCTTCTTTATCAGCATCCATAATAGCAACCAGCGATACCTCGGGTAAATCGAGCCCTTCTCTCAATAAGTTTACACCTACCAACACATCAAATACCCCTAACCTTAATTCTCTAAGAATTTCAACTCGCTCAAAAGTTTTCACTTCCGAGTGTATGTATCGGCCTTTAATTCCTACTCTATCAAGAAATTTACTGAGCTCTTCGGCCATTCTTTTGGTAAGTGTAGTTACGAGCACACGCTCTTTTCGCTCTACTCTTAGGTGGATTTCCTCTAGTAAATCATCAATCTGATTAATACTTGGCCTTACCTCAATTTCTGGGTCAAGTAGCCCTGTTGGGCGAATAATCTGTTCTACTACTACACCTTCGGCTCTTCTTATTTCGTAGTCGGCAGGGGTAGCACTTACAAAAATTGTTTGGCCTACAAGGTCTTCAAATTCCTGAAATTTTAGTGGGCGATTATCCATTGCCGATGGTAAACGGAAACCATATTCTACCAAAGATTCTTTACGAGAGCGGTCGCCTCCCCACATGGCTCGTATCTGAGGCATAGAAACGTGGCTTTCATCAACAACCATCAAAAAATCTTCGGGGAAATAATCTAATAAGCAAAAAGGACGTTGGCCTGGTTGGCGGCGGTCGAAATACCTTGAGTAGTTTTCAATACCTGAGCAGTAGCCTAGTTCACGCATCATTTCCAGGTCAAACTCCGTACGCTCTTGTATGCGTTGGGCTTCCATTAGGCGGCCATCAGACTCAAAATACTTCACTTGTTTTACGAGTTCGTCTTGTATTTCATGAATGGCATTGTGCATTACATCTCGCCCTGTTACAAACAAGTTGGCCGGAAAAATAGCAATATGTTTTTCGGTCGATAATTTCTTGCCGGTATTTGGGTCAATTTTCTGTATTTCCTCTATTTCGTCGCCAAAAAAGATAAAGCGATAAGCAAAGTCGGCATAACTTGGGTATAAATCTACCGTATCGCCTTTTACTCTGAAATTACCACGTGTAAATTCAGCTTCGGTTCTGGAGTAAAGCACCTCAACCAGTTTATAGAGAAACTGATTTCGGCTAAAGTTTTGGCCCGTTTTTATCTGAATGATGCTTTGCTTCATTTCGTGAGGGTTTCCTGCACCATAAATACAAGAAACCGATGCCACTACAATCACATCACGTCGGCCCGACATCAAAGAAGAAACCGCCGAAAGACGAAGTTTATCTATTTCTTCATTAATTAAAAGGTCTTTTTCGATGTAAGTATTGGTAGTAGCAATGTAAGCCTCGGGCTGGTAGTAATCGTAGTAGCTGATGAAATACTCTACTGCATTTTCTGGAAAAAACTGTTTGAACTCTCCATACAATTGAGCCGCTAAAGTTTTATTATGACTCAGTATCAGCACAGGGCGGTCTAATTGTGCTATTGCGTTGGCAACAGTAAAAGTTTTACCCGACCCTGTAACACCCAGCAAAACCTGGGTTTGTTCTCCGTTTCTAATTCCTTCTACCAGTTTCTGAATAGCCTGGGGCTGGTCGCCGGTAGGTTTGTAATTCGAGGTTAGTTTGTATTGCATAAAGTAAAGAGTCGTGACAAATGCCTATCAAACAAAAACAAAAGTTATATAGTTATAGTTTCGTAAATTTTAACAAAAACAGCCATGAAAAACCTCTATCTGCTACTTTTTTGTAGTACAAATTTGCTGTATGCGCAATACAATAGTTTTTATGTGTCTGCTTCAAGTTCAGTTATTAATGTAGGGCAAAGTATAACTTTGTTAGCTACAGGCTGTAACGGTTCTGTTTCTTGGTTTACAAACGGTACATCAAATGGCCAAACGGGCACCAGTATCAGCGTTTCTCCTACGGTTACAACAAAGTATTCGGCTAATTGCACGTCTCCTTCGAAAGCATCAACCAACGAGGTTGTTGTAGAAGTAACACCTTGTGCCGCAAATGTTAACGTAAGTAGCGGACTTACCAGCGGTACGCATGTATTTGAAGCCAGTAATCAGGTTTCTGGTAGTAGTTTTATCAATGCCAACACTAATGTACATTTTAAAGCAGGCAGGCAAGTATCACTCAATGCAGGTTTTGAAGCAAAGCAGGGAAGTATTTTTAAGGCAAGTATTGAAGCCTGTGGGGATACTTCTCTGTTACAAACCCGTAGAGTAACCAATAGCCTTAGCTTGCCTTGGGAGATTTTATGGGGGCCTGATGATTTTATCTGGATGACTGAGAAAGTAGGAAAAATCAGCAGGGTGAATCCGCAAACAGGACAGGTAATTTCTGTGCTAACAATTGATGAAGTACTGAACTACGGAGAAGGTGGCTTGCTCGGTATGGTTTTACACCCGGATTTTACTAATTCACCTTATGTTTATGTGGTTTATAATTATGGCACAACGTCGGCAGTTAGAGAGAAAATCGTCAGATATACCTATAATGGCACTACGTTGGCGAGTCCACAGATTTTGTTAGATAATATCTTGGGCTCTAATATTCATAACGGAAGTCGATTGGTAATTACACCTGATTTGAAATTGTTTATTACCACCGGAGACGCAAACAATACTTCGTTGGCACAGAATACCTCTTCGTTAAGCGGTAAAATACTCAGAATTAATCTTGATGGTAGTATTCCGCCAGATAACCCGTATTCCGGCAGCCCAATCTGGAGTATCGGGCATCGGAACCCGCAAGGAATGGTATTTGCCAACAACAAGCTCTATGTTTCGTCGCACGGCCCGAATATTGAAGACGAAATAAACCTGATTCAGAAAGAGGGAAATTATGGCTGGCCAAATGTGGATGGCCCTTGCGATACGCCCGGCGAAATAACTTACTGTAATGCAAATAATATTATTCCGCCAATCTTTTCTTCTGGAGGTAGCACATGGGCATTTTGCGGTTTAGATTATTACAACAACAGTGCGTATCCGGCATGGCAGAATCATTTGCTGATGGTTTCGCTTAAAAACCAAACCTTTTATAGTTTCCAGTTAAGCAACGATGGCACCAGTATTATTGGTGCGCCTACTTTATATTATGCAAGCCAGTTTGGTCGTTTAAGAGATATTGCTATTTCGCCTGATGGTAAGGTATATATATGCACCAGCAATGGCGGAAACAACGACCAGATTATAGAAATAAAGGCTACTGTAAATTAGGTTTATAAAAAATCAGTATGTGATTTTAACCGAATTGTGTTTATTTGCCGAAAAAATCAAAGTTTTTATGAAACCAGTTTACAAAGCGCACCCTTGGCATGGTATTCCGATTGGAGAAAAGGCCCCGGAAACAGTGACAACATTTATTGAGATTGTCCCGTCTGATACCATTAAATATGAAATTGATAAAGATTCGGGTTATTTAAAAATAGATCGTCCACAGAAGTACTCCAACATTATTCCGTCTTTATACGGATTTATCCCGCAGACATACTGCGGAGAAGAAGTGGCCCGACTTGCCCGTGAGCGTGGTGCTGAAAAAGTGATAGAAGGCGATGGTGACCCGCTTGATATTTGTGTGCTATCTAGCCATAATATTCCGCACGGCGATATTCTTTTACAAGCTATTCCGATTGGTGGTTTGTGTTTGTTAGACAAAGGCGAAGCTGACGATAAAATTATTGCAGTATTGGTAGCAGACCCGATTTATCAGAAATATCAGGATATTACTGAATTACCGGAAGCAATTATTGCCAGATTGAAACATTATTTCTTGACTTACAAGAGCTTGCCAGACGAAAAAAATGCCATTGAGATTTCGAATGTATATGGCAGAGAAGCTGCGCACGAAGTAATCAGAAAATCAATGATGGATTACCGTGATTTAATTTTTAAACCGATATAATATTTCGTTTTAAAACCAGCAAAGAGGTATAGGTGTTTGGGCACTTATACCTCTTTTGTATTTACTGGCATATGCTATTATAAATGCTAGTAGAGCCAGCATATAAATTGATAGGAATATTATTTTATTTTTGTACCTTTGCACTTGAT
The DNA here is from genome assembly GCF_037860775.1 of Emticicia soli. Taxonomy (NCBI): domain Bacteria; kingdom Pseudomonadati; phylum Bacteroidota; class Cytophagia; order Cytophagales; family Leadbetterellaceae; genus Emticicia; species Emticicia soli. Next base: position 98,781 of record NZ_JBBEWC010000009.1, read on the forward strand.
AATCAATAAATTACAGCAGTGATGCTGCAAACTCAATGAAAAATACAGAAAGACCTCGCAGACCGAGGAAAGAAGAAAGTGATAAATCTTTCTCACCAAGAGCCGACAAGCGCTCAGATAAAAAAAGTTTTTCGGGCGATAGCCGCCCATTCAGTGACAAGAAATCTGCATCGAGTGCCCGACCTAAGGGCAATTTCCCTAAGAAAGATGGTTTTGAAAGAAGTTTTGTAGAGCCTCGTTTTGGCGATAAAAAGTCATTTGGTGGCGACCGTTCATTTGGTGATAAAAAACCTTATGGTGGTGACCGCCCGTTTGCAAAAAGAAGCGAAGGCGGATTTGACAAAGACCGTTCATTTGGTGATAAAAAACCTTATGGCAATGACCGCCCGTTTGCAAAAAGAAGCGAAGGCGGCTTTGACAAAGATCGTTCGTTTGGAGATAAAAAACCTTATGGTAGTGACCGCCCGTTTGCAAAAAGAAGCGAAGGCGGATTCGATAAAGATCGTTCATTTGGTGATAAAAAACCTTATGGCAATGACCGCCCGTTTGCAAAAAGAAGCGAAGGCGGGTTTGACAAAGACCGTTCATTTGGAGATAAAAAGCCTTATGGTGGCGACCGCCCGTTTGCAAAAAGAAGCGAAGGCGGGTTTGACAAAGATCGTTCGTTTGGTGATAAAAAACCCTATGGCGGCGACCGTCCGTTTGCAAAAAGAAGCGAAGGCGGGTTTGACAAAGATCGTTCGTTTGGTGATAAAAAAACATTTGGTGGAGACCGTCCGTTTGCAAAAAGAAGCGAAGGCGGCTTTGACAAAGACCGTTCGTTTGGTGATAAAAAACCTTATGGAAGTGGTCGCCCTGACCGTCCGTTTATAAAAAGAATCGAAGGCGGATTTGACAAAGATCGTTCGTTTGGTGATAACGAATCTTCTGAAAACGAGCGTACAGAACGTTCTTTCTCAAACGATAAACCTCGTTTTGAAAAAAGAGACGATAACCGTAGAGAAAGAGGTTATAGCAGAGATGGTAAAGGAGAGAAGAGAGAGAATCAGGCAACTTCTTCTAAAGCATTTGCACCAAACTACAATCTTGAAAAGATGAAAAGTTCGTTGCCTGCAAGAGTGCAACGTAAAGTAGAAAAAGAAGAAAAAGACTCTGATGGATTGATAAGACTGAACCGATACATATCTAATGCAGGTATTGCTTCACGTCGTGATGCTGATGAGCTGATAGCTTCGGGTCAAATTACAGTAAATGGCAAAACTATAATCGAAATGGGTTATAAAGTAAAGCCAAATGATGTAGTGAAATATGGTAAAAAAATATTAAACCGTGAGAAACTGGTTTATATTTTACTAAACAAACCAAAAGATTTTATTACTACTACCGAAGACCCTAACGAGCGTAAAACCGTGATGGATTTAGTAGCAAATGCCTGTGAAGAAAGGGTGTATCCGGTAGGGCGTTTAGATAGAAATACTACTGGTTTATTATTATTGACTAATGATGGTGAACTTGCCGAAAAGTTATCGCATCCATCAAACGAAATAAGAAAAATTTATCAGGTAGAATTAGATAAGCCAATTAGCGACGAGCATTTTGAGGCCATAAAAGCTGGTGTTGAATTAGAAGACGGATTCATAAAGGCTGATGATTTAGGACTGGTAACACCAGATGCCGAGGTAGTAGGTATTGAGATTCATAGTGGTAAAAACCGTATCGTGCGTCGTATTTTTGAGCACTTTGGCTATGAAGTCTTGAAACTTGACCGAACTACTTATGCAGGCTTAAACAAAAAAGACCTGCCTCGTAGCAAATGGCGCTTCTTAACAGAGAAAGAAGTTATCAGATTAAAATACATGATTTAATAAAAGAAATAAAGATTCTTAGAAATGTCATAATCACAAGTTATGGCATTTTTTATTTACTGCTAGTTAAGGAGATTAATATCAACGATAATCTAAAAATTATTACATTTGCAAAAAAGTAATACTAAAGAATGAATTATAACCTAAGTCAAGTTCCTAAACGTACAGGTAAGCCCCGGGAGTCAGGTCTAACGATGGTAATGGATAAAGGGCTGAGCATAAGAGAAGTAGAAGATATGTTGTCTATTGCTGCACCACACATAGATATCGTAAAACTAGGCTGGGCAACTTCCTTCGTAACTCCTAATCTGAAAGATAAATTAAAAGTTTATAAAGATGCCGGTATACCCGTTTATTTTGGTGGTACCCTCTTTGAAGCTTTTGTGGTGAGAGACCAGTTTGAAGATTATCTGAAAGTATTAGACCAATACGACTTAGAGTACTGCGAGGTTTCTGATGGTTCTATTGAGATTCCGCATGACGAAAAATGTGCTTATATTACTCGTTTAGCAACCAGAGCCAAAGTGCTTTCGGAAGTAGGTTCAAAAGATGCCGAAAAGATTTTTGCTCCATACAAATGGATTGAAATGATGCAAGCCGAGCTTAATGCAGGTGCATGGAAGGTAATCGGTGAAGCACGTGAAGGCGGAAACGTAGGTTTGTTCCGTAGCAGTGGTGAAGTACGCCAAGGCTTGGTAGATGAGATTATTCACGCTATTCCGGCTGAGAAAATTATCTGGGAAGCACCACAAAAATCACAACAGGTATATTTTGTGAAACTGGTAGGGCCAAATGTTAATGTTGGTAACATAGCACCAAACGAAGTAATTCCGCTCGAAACCATACGTTTAGGCTTAAGAGGCGATACCTTTGGTAATTTTTTGACCGAAAAAGCAAAAAAACGTTTCAAATTGGGTAAATACAGCAGTGATAGAAGAATTACTCAAGACGAATAAACCTTTTAAGTATCTCAAAACCAAACACGTATCCCTTGTTTTAGGTAAGGGAGCAAACTTTTATGGAAATTATACATTTTCTTATAGACCTACTCAAAGACCCTTTACTTACGTTACAGGGTTTTCTTGATAAATATGATACGCTTACTTATGGCATCTTGTTTCTGATAATTTTTGTTGAAACGGGTCTGATAGTGATGCCATTATTGCCAGGAGATTCTCTTCTTTTTGCCACAGGTTTATTGGCCTCGTCTACAGGCAAGCTTGATGTTACGCTTATCATACCGTTATTGATTCTGGCGGCTTTATTGGGCGATAACGTGAATTATTTTATCGGCAAAAATTTTAGCAATTACATAAAATCAAGAGATAAAATACTTTTTCTGAAGCGCTCATATATTACGCAAACCGAAGAGTTTTATGAGAAAAATGGAGGTAAAACCGTAATTTTAGCACGTTTTATGCCTATTGTTCGCACCATTGCTCCGTTCGTAGCAGGTGCCGGAAGTATGAAATATCCTAAGTACATTATGTACTGTATTTTAGGAGCTATTTTGTGGGTAACCAGCATTACGCTTCTGGGCTATTTTTTAGGCTCAAACCAGTGGGTAAAAGCAAATTTCGAAAAAGTAGTTTTAGGTATAGTCTTTATTTCTATTGCACCAATGTTATGGGCAATAATTAAAGCTAAATTCTTAAAAAAATAAGATGAACATCTACGGACTGATTGGCTATCCTCTTGGCCATTCGTTTTCAAAAAAATATTTTACTGAAAAATTTGAACTCATAGGCATTGCTGATAACAATGCCTATGAGCTATTTGAGCTAGCTGATATTCAGGCTTTTCCTGAATTAATTAAAAACCAGCCAGAGCTAAAAGGTTTGAATGTTACTATTCCGCACAAGCAGGCTATTATGCCTTTTCTTGATTGTTTAGATGCCTCGGCCGAGAAAGTGGGTGCTGTAAATGTGATAAAGATAGGAGAGGGCGGCAAACTGATAGGTTATAATTCTGATTATTATGGTTTTAAACTTTCTTTAGAAGAGTTTATCCCCGCCAATACATCACTAAAAGCCCTTGTTTTAGGCTACGGCGGGGCTGCTAAGGCTGTGATAGCTGCATTAGAAGATTTATCGATTCCTTACAAAATAGTTTCTCGTACTAAATCGGCCGATACGCTTGGCTACGAAGATTTAGTAAGCGAGATACACAACTACCAGCTTATTATTAATTCTTCACCTGTTGGCACGTACCCTAAAGCAGACCAGTGCCCTGATATTCCGTATGAGAAGCTGACAACCGAGCATTATCTATACGATTTAGTATATAATCCGGTTCAGACGCTTTTTTTACAAAAAGGTGAGGCACAGGGAGCTAAAACCCATAATGGCTTAAAAATGCTACATCTGCAAGCTGAAAAAGCCTGGGAGATATGGAATTCGTGATTAAAGAATTGTGATCTGATTGCATTAAGTAGTTATTGATTAACATAAAGAACATTTACAAAACACATAAGACGCCACAAAGTTTTTGTACCTTTGTGGCGTATTTTATTTTAATTTTATTTTATGAAGTTTAAAAAACACGTATTTATCTGTACTAACGATAAACCTGCACCCAAAAAATCTTGTGGTAGCATACACGGTAACGAGCTTGTAGAAGCTTTTAAAGCTTCAATCAAAGAGAAAGGCTTACAGTTTGATGTAAGAGCGCAAAAAGCAGGCTGTTTAGATGCTTGTGCCTTTGGCCCTTCGATGGTAGTGTACCCTGAGGCGGTATGGTATGGCAACGTGCAGTTGGCCGACGTTGAAGAAATTGTAGAAAGCCACTTTGTTAAAGACGAACCTGTTGATAGACTGACACTTACATTCCCAGGTAAAGCCTAAGCGTAGAAACATATTTTATTATGTACAAGCATCTCTTTTTTGACCTTGATCATACGCTTTGGGATTTTGAGAAGAACTCAAGTGAATCTTTGGCTGAATTGTATCATAGTTTCGAACTAAATTCATTGAATATTTCTGAACTAAGTGCTTTTCAGCAAGAGTTTTCGGTTGTAAACCGACGTTATTGGTCTATGCTCGAGAGCAATCAGATTACCCACGAACAGCTTCGCCGCCGTCGATTCAGAGATACGCTTATTAATTTAGGCGTTGATACTGACGAAGCATTTGGTCTGAAACTCAACGAGGCTTTTTTAGAATTACTTCCTCAGAAATCACACCTTATAGATGGTGCAATTGAGATTCTTGATTTTCTGGCACCTAACTACGAGCTACACATTATTAGTAATGGTTGGCAAGATGTGCAGGCAAGAAAGATAAAAAGCTCTAAGATTGAGCATTATTTTGGCGAAGTAATCACCAACGAGAGAGCCGAAGCAAGAAAGCCAAACAAGAAGATTTTTGATTATGCCTTGCAGGTAACCAAAGCGCAATTGTCAGAAAGTATCATGATTGGTGATAATTATGATGCAGATATTATGGGAGCTATCAATGCTAACATGGATGTGGTTTTTTATAATCCTGATAATTTTGAGGCTACGCAAAAGCCCACTTTTGATATTAAGCAATTGATAGAATTAAAAGAGATTCTGTAAATTAAAAAAGGTCTGAATATATCAGACCTTTTTTAACTATAAGGCTTTACGGGCTTTTAATTCTTGAAATATCTCGGATAACGCATAAAGCGTAGGCCAACTGTAAAGTCTAATCTGCTTAAATCTACGGCATTAACGAGTTTTACAGGGCCTTTACCATCGCTGAAATCCATAGAACTGATTTTACCATAATTATAGCCTGCCTCCAGGCTCAGAATAATATCTCGGCCTGTAATATCATTACCCAATAAGAAATCTATTCCCAGCGTTGCAGCTCCACCCCAGTTCCAGCCTTTATACGGAATCGTAATGCCTTTATAAGAGCCTTTGTCGTTGTAGAAATAGGCTCCAGGCGCCAGACCCAGAATAACCATAGTCTTAAAATCAATACTTTTACGGAAATAAGCCACAGGGCCTACAAATTTGGTTGAGCGCTTATTACTCAGGCTACCCGAAGCATTTACCAACTCACCGTTTTCTATATATTGAAAATTGATATTATCGGCACTGTTTTTACTCTGAAAATTATTGAACATAATCCCGAATCCGAAGTTATCGGTAGGGAAGTACGCAAAGTCGGCGCCCCATGTCCAGCCTCGTAAAAGCTTTTCTTGATAAAGTCCAAATTGGTCTTCTGTATTAAGTTTTGTGAGCATATTCCCAAAGCCACCTCTTACCCCAACCCTGAATTTAAGATAATCGTCATATTCGCTTTTGGTTTTGGGTTCAGCCATTGGGGCAGTCGTTTTATCTTCCTTAGCCACTGCCTCTTTCTGTGGCTTCTGCTGTTTTGCCTCTACTTTCTCACTCGATTTTGGATTGGCTGTATTTTCATTTTTGTTAGTTGCTGTCTTATCGGTTTGTTGGGTTTTAGTAGTATTATTGCTAGTAGTTGGCTCTTTGCTAGTATTTGGTTTAGAAACAATCTTATTGCCTTTAGTGATGATATCGTCAGGATAAAAATCGTATTTAAAATCGGTTACCAGATTCTTAAAGATTTCATTCCGTAAAACCTTTCCGTTAGGTGCTATATAAGCATAAACAAACCTCGTGGCGGTTTCGTCCAAAATGCGGCATCGAATCTTTTCTCCGGCTTGGGTTGTTATCTGGTCTCTTTGTCCGAATGACTCACTGGTTGAAAAGAATAGAACTAAGAAAAGTACAAATACTGCTTTGCTTAGAAAGTGGATTTTCCCAGCCCCTAACAGAAAAGCCTTTGCATATACGAAAAAGCCGTTTCGTATAGCTTTTTTATCTAATTTCAGAAATTCAGGAAACTTTAGGGAAAAGTTGTTAGTCAATCGTAACATTTTTTGTTAATACTTTTTGATAGATATACTACCTATTTACAAAAACTATACCGAAAAAACACAATGTGATATTATGCATGCATAAGATGTTGATTTTCAGTTATTTATTTAGGTTAAACTAAGCAAAATTAAATACTGCAAGCTAGCCTTATATTTGGTATATAACGATAAAGTCGAAATATCATTTGGTTTATTAACAAATTATTAACTAAAATTTTGTAGTAAACACTTGACAAGAATCATTTTAATTAGCTATCTTTAAACATTCAAAAAAAAACTTCTGAAATTTAAAACCAAAATATACAATATGATATAAAGCTCTACGTTAACTAAATTGAAATACAGAAATGGGAAAAATCCAAGTTAGCGATAGTGAACTAGTATCATTGTATATCCGCGGTAATGAAAAGGCTTTTGCCACACTTGTACAACGTTATAAGTCTAAAGTCTATACTACCATTTATCTTGTTGTAAAAGACCAATATGTAGCAGAAGATTTGCTGCAAGATACTTTTATAAAAGCTGTAGAAGTATTACGTGAAGGTAAATACAACGAAGAAGGTAAATTTCTTCCATGGGTATTAAGAATAGCTCACAATTTGGCAATTGACTATTTCCGTAGAGAGAAACGCTACCCTAGCGTAGTGTTTGAAGACGGAAGCAGCGTGTTTAATACACTTGAGTTTGCAGAAGATTCTATTGAGTCGATGCAAATTAAAAGAGAGTCTCACGAGCACTTAAGAGATTTAATTAAACGTCTTCCTGACCAGCAGCGCGAAGTACTGGTAATGCGTCATTATGACGACATGAGTTTTCAGGAAATCGCAGACGCTACTGGTGTAAGCATCAACACAGCGTTAGGCAGAATGCGTTATGCTCTCATTAACCTTAGAAAAATGATGAGTAAAACAGCATATGCTTATGATACAAACCTTTACCAATACGCAAGATGATGTAATTCGCTATTTGTATAACGAAACATCGAATCAAGAGAACCAACTCATTGAAGAAGCCTTACTTCATGATTATGATTTACTTGACTTCTACCTCGATTGTGCAGATATCAAAACAGGATTAGACAAAGTTCAACTCTCGCCTTCTGACAGAGCGATCGATAAAATATTAGACTTTTCAAGAAATTACCAGCCCAAAAATTAATTTTTTGGGCTTTTTGTTTTGTATCATTTCAGGTTTAACCCTAAAATGACACAAAAGCAAATTGGTAAATCTTTAAATCATTCATTACCTTTGGTTTTTTAACAAATCAAAGGTAAGATGTCTGTTATTATTTCTCCTATCACCGAAAGTTTGCAGAATTTTTTGGGTCAGAAAGACTATTCCCAAATTATTGTTCTGACAGATACCAATATAAAAAAATACTGCTACCCTTTCATCAAAGATGCTTTACCTAAGCATACGCTCATTACTGTAAAAAGTGGCGAAGAATATAAAAATCTTAACACTTGTGAGCAAATTTGGTCGGCCATGACTACTTCTGAGCTAGACCGCCATGCATTGATGATTGACTTGGGTGGTGGAGTAATTGGCGATATGGGCGGTTTTTGTGCTTCAACTTACAAACGTGGAATCGACTTTATTCAAATCCCGACTACATTATTAGCTCAGGTTGATGCCAGCGTAGGCGGAAAACTAGGCATCGATTTTCAGGGCTTCAAAAATCATTTAGGCGTTTTTACTTTGCCTAAAGCAGTGTTGATTGACCCTACGTTTTTAGCAACGCTTTCAGAAAGAGAAAAACGTTCGGGTTTTGCCGAGATTATTAAACACTGTTTGATACAGGACGGGGAGAAATGGGATGAAATAAGAAGAAAAGATTTAGCGCAACAAGACTTACCTGATTTGATTGCACACTCGGTTGAAATCAAGAAAAAAGTAGTGGAACAAGACCCCACCGAGAAGGGATTAAGAAAGATTTTGAACTTCGGACATACCCTCGGGCACGCCATTGAAACCTATTTTTTAGATAAAGGCAAAAAAAAGTTGCTTCATGGCGAAGCAATTGCAACCGGAATGCTCTGTGAGTCGTATATATCTTTTGAAAGAAAACTTATAAACGAACAAACATTAGCACAGATTGAAGAGTTTATATTTTCAGTATATGGGAAAGTACCGATGAAAGCCGACGACTTTGAGGCAATTATTAAACTTACCCAACAAGACAAAAAGAATAAAGGTAAAGAAATACGTTTTTCGCTAATTAATGGTGCAGGTAGTTGTTTATACGATATTGCAGTATCAAAAGGAGAAATGAAAAGAGCTTTGGAATATTATGTGAATTGACGGTAAAAGGTTTTGGAGAATACTGCACAAGCTATAGATAGGTAAGCTGAAAATGTATATTCATTGTACAGAAACAAGTAAAAATCAATCAATAGACTTATCTTGACTTTTTATAAAACAGTTACTATATTTGAATAGACGTCGGTCGTGCAATGTAGGTAAGATTGTTTGTAAATGAGTTTAGAATAAGCTGTATTTAACCAAAAATAATCTGTATGCCGTATGAAAAAATTGTATCTATTCTCTGCTCTTATTGTTTTAGGCTTTGCCTTTTCAAGTTGTAATTCCCTTAAATTGTTGGTAGATAACGATTACAGTTATGAAACCGACTTTACGAAGTACAAAACCTACAATTTTTTGAATTGTGAAATTGATACTTCATTTGTTTGTACCGAAATTCAGGACGCTATTCGCCGACAAATGAGAGCACGCGGATATAAAGTAACTGAAAAAGAACCGGGTTTACTGGTAAGTTACAGTATCATTCGTGACCGTGTAGATTATAAAGGGTATTTTCAGCCTGCTTTAGACCGCTGGGTGAATCATTTCGATGAAGATGATACCTATAAAACACAAAACTTTCATTTTGGTGGTGGAATGATTCTGGTTTCGTTGCTTGATGCCGAAAGTAGCCGACTCATCTGGCGTGGATACGCTTCTGGTGTTTTCAACAAAAAAGTGAATAAACCTATTAATTATTACCGAAGTGTAGTACGAAATATTTTCGACCAATATCCGCTTTTTGCGGCAGGGGAGAAACCACGTAAGATAAACGAGCTTTAACACTTTGCTATGAGCGTGTAATATTTCTATCTGATAAAAGTTTGTGTGAAAAATGATTTTTGAGATTTAACCATTTCGGTAATTAGCATTGGGCTGCAAATGTGGCAGGCCGAAGCATCATAAAATCAAAGAAAATTTGTAAAAAATTATATCCTGTTCATGAAATGAGGAGTGTAACCCATTCCTCGTTTTTATATTTGAACCTTTTTAAACTTTTTATTTGCAGCCGAAAATTGGCTATTTTTTGATTAGATAAAGGGAAAAATTAAGTGCGTAGTAGAACTACGGACGAAGTTTTTCTCTGAAATATAATCAAATAAATAGTAATTTGCAGGCCAAATAAATAAGTTTAAACAGGTTCTCTATTCAAGATGCTTACAGTTTACGGAATACCCAACTGCGATACAGTAAAAAAAACATTAGTTTGGCTCAAAGATAATGGCATTGCCTATCATTTTCATGATTACAAAAAAGAAGGTATCAGCGCCGAAAAACTAGAAGAATGGCTCACTCAAGTACCTTGGGAAAAACTCCTCAACAAAGCCAGCACTACATTTAAAGAACTATCTCCTGAAGCAAAAAGCGCAATTGTAGATAAGCAATCGGCTATGCAATTAATGCTCGAAAAAAACTCAGCCATTAAACGCCCTGTGGTAGAAGATGGTAAAGTATTGGCGGTAGGTTTTAAACCCGACCAGTACAAAGCCATATTTTTTTCTGAATCGTAAAAAACTAGCCTATAGCGTTTTTTAGAATCCTTACGGCATCTTCTGTTTCTTTCTGATTCATGGTGGCAAAGCCCATTCGGCAAGCATTCAGCGTTGCTTGTTCTATTTTATAATTTTGCCCATTGGCTAAATATAAGCCTTGCTTTGCCACTTTTTCAGATAGTGCTAGTAGAGGAATGTGCTCATCAAATTTTGCCCAGATAGCCATGCCACCATTCGGTATTTTGAAATCTATTTTATCGCCTAGTTCATCTTTTAATAGTTGGCAGGTAAAATCACGTCTTTCTTTATAGACTTTCAAGGCTTTGTTCGAATAGCGTTTCAAATCACCATTTACGAGCATATCAGCCAGACAGTTCTCCATGATCGGGTCGTTTTGTCGGTCAATTATGCGGCGTACCCTTGTCATTTCTTCAATAATAGCTTCGTTGGCCGCTATATAACCTACCCTGAAAGTAGGTGCAATCTGCTTACTAAATGAGCCTACATATATCACCCAGCCGTATCTATCTGCACTTGCAAGAGGCAAAATAGGCGCATTGGTATAATGATAGTCGTAGTCGTAGTCGTCTTCAACAATAAAGAATTGGTATTTTTCTGCTAGTGCCAATAGTTTTAATCGTCTTTCGGGTTGTAACGTAACAGTAGTAGGGTGGTAGTGGTGCGATGTTACATAAATCATTTTTACTTTTTTGCGCTGGCAAATCTCCTCAATGGCATCTACCTGCAAGCCATCATCATCTACCGGAATCGTAACTAACTCAGCCCCCAGATATTTAAACGTAAGATTGGCGGCTCTGTAACTCAATTCGCCAACAATGGCTACATCGCCTCTTTGCAGAATCGTAACACCGGCCAGATAAATACCCATCTGGCTGCCTCGGGTTGTAATAATGTTTTCGGCAGTAGCCTGTATGCCTCGGGTTTCGTTGATATGTTTGGCAAAAAGTGTACGAAACCTGATATTACCCTGTGGCTCGGTATAACTGATACTAAGTGAGTCGGCATAGCGAACATAATGTGCATAAAGCCTTGCCCATTCTTCTCGTGGAGCTAAGCGTACATCGGGTAATCCATCATTAAAAGCCAGGCGCTGCTCAATATTAGGTGGCTGTGCTATGAAATTATTCTGATTTAATCGGCTTCGTAGAATCGTATTAATAGTTGATTTAGGTATAGCTTCTGCCAATCTTGCAGGGTTGGGAGTAGGCAGCTTTTGCGCAACAAAAGTTCCTTTTTGCGGGAGCGTCTCAACCCAATTCTGTGACAATAGTTCATCATAAGCAGCAATCACAGTTTTGCGGTGTACACCTAAAAGTTCGGCTAATTGCCTGCTGCCAGGCAATCGGGTATTTGTCTGTAAAACTCCGGCCTGTATATTTTTAATAATGGCGTTTGAAATCTGCACATAAACCGGAACAGAAGAAGATTTATCGAAAGAAATAAGGCTCTTAAACGGGATTTTCATCTGGACTACTTGATGATGTAAAAATGGATGAATATGATAATCCAGTGAAAATATACTTTTGTAGCATTATTAGCTATTTATCTTTTATACTTTTTCAATTATGTATCCGGTTACACCTAATACCAAAATCAGCAGAAGTGCCAAAAGAGGTGCTTATGATGAAGCAACCATCAACGAAATTTTAGACGAGGGTCTATTATGCCATATTGCTTATGTGCAAGATGGCCAGCCAATGATGATACCTACGGGCTATTGCCGTATTGGTAACAAAATTTATATCCACGGTTCAGTGGGTAGCCATTTTATGCGCAATCTGGCAGACGGACGAAAGGTTTGCCTCACGGTTTCGTTTCTTGATGGCTTGGTATTGGCACGTTCGGCTTTTAGCCATTCGGTTAACTATCGCTCTGTTGTGATTTTCAGCCCTGCTACTGTAGTAACCGATGAGCAAGAACGTTGGGCTGCACTAGAAGCTTTTACAAACCATGTTATTCCGGGGCGTTGGGCAGAGGTCAGAGAACCTAGCGCCAAAGAAATGAAAGCCACTATGGTTATTTCTTTTGTGATAGAAGAAGCATCTGCAAAAGTAAGAACAGGAGGGCCAAACGATGATGAAGAAGACTATCAAGTACCAGTCTGGGCCGGAGTTTTACCTTTAAAATTACAAGCGCAAACACCTATAACCGACCCTAAAATGTTATTTGAAATGCCAGTGCCTAGTTATGTATTGAACTATGATAAGGCTGCTAAACCAAAACAAGACTAAAATAATGATACCTGTTAAAGAACTTCTGGTGTTTGCTTTGGCGGCCTTTGGTTTGGTTATTACACCCGGCCCAAATATGATTTACCTCGTTTCTCGTGTTGTTACACAAGGGCGTTGGGCTGGGTTTATTTCATTGCTTGGGGTAGTGGCAGGCTTTCTGATTCATATTATGCTGGTTTCTTTTGGCCTAACGGCTGTATTGTTGACAATTCCGTATGCTTACCTATTGCTCAAGTCAATGGGTGTTTGTTATCTTTTATATCTTGCTTTGCAAGCCATTTTACCTAACAGCTCAGGGCTTTTTGAACTAAAACAAGGTTTGGCAAATGATACACCCCGTAAATTATTTAGTATGGGTTTTCTGACAAGTATGCTTAATCCCAAAATTGCGGTTTTCTATTTATCATTTTTTCCACAATTCATTAATGTGGCATACGGTTCAATACTTAGTCAAAGCCTAGAGTTAGGCTTTACTCAGGTATTTATTAGTTTTTCGGTAAATTTTCTTATTATTCTAAGTGCTTCAAGAATGACTAGCTGGTTTGCAAGAAACCCTTTCTGGATAAAAATACAAAAATGGTTTATGGCGAGTGTTTTGGCGGGACTAGCAATAAAAATGGCCTTCGAGAAGGCCAAATAATTATCAGATACCATATTTTTCTACGCGTCGGTAAAGTGCTTGGCGAGTAAGGCCCATTTCTCTGGCTGCTTCGGTAATATTACCGTTGAATTTCTTCAAGGTCTTAATAATGAGCATTTTTTCCATTTCTTCCAATTGGAATGTCTGGTCGAAAGATGGAACTGAATCCGGCTGGTTTTCGAATGGTTGTCCTTCAAAGAAATCTTCCGGTTGAAGCACATTTCCCTGGCACAAAATTACGGCACGTTCAATAGCATGTTGTAGCTCACGCACATTACCCGCCCAATGGTAGCGTTGCAATTGCTTGATAAGTGCCGCACTGATTGAGCTCACAGGGCGACCATATTTTTTGCGGTATATTTTAAGAAAGTGCTCAGCTATAGGCACAATGTCTTCAATACGCTCACGCAATGGCGGAAGTTTGATTTCGATGGTATTGATACGATACAATAAATCTTGTCGGAAAGTGCGCTGTGCAATACGTGCATGAATAGGCTCATTGGTAGCACAAATCAGGCGTACATCGATATTTTTGGCTTTGCTTGAGCCTACCTTTGTTACACTTCTGTTTTGCAACACAGTAAGCAATTTAGCTTGCAGCGGCAAAGGAATATTCCCGATTTCGTCTAAGAAAATAGTACCTTCGTTGGCTTCTTCAAAGCGGCCTATGCGGTCTTCACGGGCATCAGTAAAAGCACCTTTTACATGGCCAAAAAGCTCACTTTCAAATAAGGTTTCAGAAATAGACCCCAAATCGGCATGTACAAAAGGCTTGTCTGCTCTATCTGATTTCTCATGTATTGCTCTTGCTATCAGGTCTTTCCCTGTTCCGTTTTCGCCCAATATCAGAATATTAGCATCAGTGGCAGCTACTCTGTCTATGGTCTCAAATATTTTTTGCATAGCGGGGCTTTTGCCAATTATCTCAACCTTGCTTTCGGTTTTACGTTTTATAGTTGGCGTTTTACCAGTTCGCATCTCTCGTATCTCTAGCGCCGACTGCATGGTTGCCAATAGTTTTTCGTTCTCCCAGGGTTTCAGCACAAAGTCAGAAGCGCCAACTTTAATGGCACGTACAGCCATTTCAACGTCTCCGTAGGCTGTAAATAATACTACCGATGCTTGTGGGTCAATATCTAAAATGCGGTCGAGCCATTCAAAACCTTCTTTGCCCGTATTTACGTCACGTGTGAAATTCATATCAAGTAATATCACATCGTAATTGCCATTAGAAACTAAAAACGGAATCCGCTCAGGATTTTTTTCAATATCAACTTGACCAAAATGTCTTTTCAAAAATAACTTAGCTGCACTTAATACATCTACATCATCATCGATAATCAAAAGTTTCGACATAATTCAGGTTCAGATTTAGTAAAATCTTTATTAAAGGTGTTTTTTACGCATTTTACGACAAAAATTATTCCGTTCAAAGCGTAAATTTCTGAAAGCGAAGATAAGTAATTGATAATAAATAGCTTAATTTTTTTTTGATAAAATCCCTATCTTTAGGTATTCGTCCGTGAGCGTACAAGGATTGTCCGAAAACGGACAAATTTAAAATGTATTTATTTTATAAATTGTTGATATTCAGTTGTTTAAAATATTTGGCACACATTGTGAATTATAATTGAACAGATTTAAATCTTATTTTAGACAGTAAATTAACAATCAGTAACAGAGACAATTTGCCTAAACGCATTTGTATTAGAAATTTAAAATTACAATGGACAAGCAGATAAAAAAGAAATTCTGGAGTAGACAGCGAATCTTATTAACCATCGGTGGCGTATTATTTGCATCATTTGCGGCTTACAGCTTGCTTTTTGCAGACAGACGCTCAACGCTGAATGCTGAAAAAGATAAAATGACTATTTCGCAGGTAACTAATGGCAATTTTGATGAATTTATCGTAGTTACAGGAGTTGTGTTACCTTTAAGAATTATTCGCTTAGATGCCATCGTAGGAGGATACGTTAAAGAGAAAGTTGTAGATGGCGGAAATATGGTGAAGCAAGGAGAGGTAATACTAAAATTAGAAAATCAGAACTTAAAGCTTAATTTCTTACAGTCAGAAACAGAAGCAAGCCGATTGGTAAACGACCTACAAAACACACGCCAACGCTTGAAAGTAGAGAAATTTACTATTCGCAAGAATATGTCTGACCTTGACTTTTTGACAGATCAGGCTAAAGACTTATACGAGCGTAATAAAAAATTGTATACTGATAAAGTGATTCCGGAGGCTGATTACCTAAAGGCAAAACGTGATTACGAAAAACTGGTAAGCCAGAAAGAAATTGACGTAGAGTCGCAAAAGTATCAGGAAGAAAATGCCGCTATGCAGATAAAACAACTGGAAGGTACTTTGGAGCGCACACAGAAAAACGTACAATTGTGGCGCGAAACGCTTGAAAACCTTGTTGTAAAAGCTCCGGTTTCAGGTTTGTTGTCATCAATTGATGTAGAGGTAGGTTCTAATATCAGCCAAGGACAAAACATTGGCCAGATTGATGACCTGAACGGTTTCAAGATGCGTGTTGATATTGATGAACACTATATCTCAAGAATTTTTGCAGGCTTAGGCGGTTCGTTTGAATTTAACGGGAAAGATTATCCGCTAGAAATTACCAAAATTTATCCTGAAGTTCGTAATGGCCGTTTTCAGGTTGATATGATTTTTAGCAAAGGCGTACCAGAGGGTATCAAAAGAGGTCAATCATCACCTATCCGTTTAGAATTAGGTAAAGCTACAAAAGCAGTACTTTTACCGGTAGGTGGCTTCTTCTCTGACACTGGTGGAAACTGGGTGTATGTGGTAGATAAAAATGGTGGTAAGGCCGTGAAACGCAAAATTACGTTGGGTCGTAAAAATCCAGAATACTTTGAGGTACTTGAAGGCTTAGAAGTAGGAGACCAGGTGATTACTTCGTCTTACGAAAACTTTGGCGACAACGAAGTATTACAATTGAAATAAATTGAAGGAATGGAGAAAAGAATAGGTTTTACAGCGTCTTTTCTCCATTAGCTTTTAAACATTGTATAGTTATAAAATTTTAAAAATATTACCTGATTACGGAGCCAGAAAGGTAAATATAAATAAAATAGGTTCTCCTTTCTATATGTTCCGTTTTTGCAAACCTACAAACAAAAATTATGATAAAAGTATCTAATCTTCAAAAAGTGTTCACTACCGAAGAGGTAGAAACTACCGCCCTAAATGGTATTGATATGAATATCAAAGATGGTGAATTTGTAGCCATTATGGGTCCGTCAGGTTGTGGTAAATCAACCTTGCTCAATATCATGGGCTTGCTAGATAATCCCTCTGAAGGAAGCTACGATTTCTACGGTGTTGAAGTAGCCAAACTAAGTGAGAGAGAACGCGCCGCACATCGCAAAGGTAATATCGGTTTCATTTTCCAAAGCTTTAATTTGATTGACGAATTGACCGTATTTGAAAACGTAGAGCTTCCTCTTTTATACTTAAAAACACCTGCTACCGAGCGCAAAAAGAAGGTAGAAGAAGTATTAGAGCGTATGAATATCATGCACCGCCGCAATCACTTCCCACAACAGCTATCAGGTGGTCAGCAGCAACGTGTGGCAATTGCCCGTGCGGTAGTAGCAAAACCAAAGTTGATTCTTGCCGATGAGCCTACTGGTAACCTAGACTCAACCAATGGCGAAGAAGTAATGAAATTGCTTCAGGAACTAAACAACGAAGGTACTACCATTATCATGGTTACCCACTCACCTTATGATGCGGGTTTCTCACACCGAATCATCAACCTTTTTGATGGTAAGGTAGTAACAGAGAACTTCCACGTGTAGTTGAAAGATATTTCCCGGCTATCTGTCGGGGAGAAGATGAGTTATTAATGTTTATTGCTGTAAAATGGGCTTATTATGGTGTAAATCATAGTAAGCTTCGTTTGCTATTGGCATACTGTCTTGCTGCTTCGTCAATTTTAATTATGAAAAAACTATGTTAAAAAATTATTTCAAAATCGCCCTTCGTAATCTCTGGAAGAATAAATCATATACTTCTATCAACATCATAGGGCTCTCGGTTGCATTCGGGTGCGCTATTTTGTTGTTTCTGACGGCTTATTTTGAATTTACTTACGACGATTTTCAGGCAAACAAAGACCGGATTTACAGAGCTTATTTCAAGATAAGCCGTCCTGAGAAAATCGATTATCAAGCCAACCTTTCTACACCTTTTACCCCGGCATTGGTTGCCGACTTCAAAACCGATATTAAACATGCAACACGTATTGTAAATGGTGGTGTGCAGATTATACAAGGCGAAAAGACTATTGACGAAGATGTGCGCTATGTAGATGCCGATTTTCTGAAAATGTTTTCTTTTAAAATGTTGAAAGGAAACGCTGACGTGGCATTAAAAGATTTGCGTAGTGTGGTGCTAAACGAAGAGGTAGCTCAGAAAATATTTGATAAGACCGACCCACTAGGCAAAACTATTAACCTGAATTTTGGTGGCCGCATTGAAAGTTTTGTGGTAACAGGAGTAATGGAAAAAGCCCCTAAAAACTCATCAATAGATAACCAGATGTTGATGCGTTTTGAGAATAACCCTGAATACCAGCAGACTAAAGACAGGTGGGATTCTGATTACCACGATGTTTATGTACAACTGGCTGACAAAGTTGACCAGTTGGCTTTTGAAAAACAGCTTAAAACATTTACCGAAAAATATTATAAAGCCAACATAGCGCAACTAAAGAAAGATGGTGCAAAACCTGACGAAAGAGGCGAAGTAAAAAGCCTGCGCCTCTTGCCTTTGCCCGATATGCATTTTAATAAGCAAGTAGGCGGTGGCCGCTCTATTGATATTTCGTATCCTTATATATTATTGGGTATTAGTTGTTTAGTACTCTTGATAGCCTGTATTAATTTCATCAATCTATCTATTGCCCGCTCAATGACACGTGCCAAAGAAGTAGGCATGAGAAAAGCTTTAGGTGCACTAAAATCACAGATTGTAGGTCAGTTTTGGGGCGAGGCTTTCATTATATGTATCATAGCGTTTGGCATTGGCTGTGTGCTTGCTATTACCTTGATGCCACAATACAATACGATGTTCAGAAGCAGCCTTACTTTCGATAACCTGCTTAATCCTATTGTGGGAATTTTGCTATTAACCAGTTTTCTGTTGATTACACTCATAGCCGGGGGGTATCCTGCTTTAGCAGTAGCTAAGTTCAATACTATCGAAGTACTGAAAGGTAAAGTAAAGGTAAGCTCAAGGTCTGGTGGTATCAGAAGCACGCTGATTGTTGCACAATTTAGCATTGCCATTTTATTGATTAGCTGCACACTTATTATCTGGAAACAGATTAACTTTTTAAGAGACCAGCCGCTTGGTTTTAATCAAACACAGGTGCTAAGTATTCCGGTAGGGAACGAGGTACAAGGGGACAAGGTGCTTGATTTTATGCGTAACAAACTGGCTAACGAGTCGCAGATTGTGAGCATTACCGGCGCAGATATTAATATTGGCAGAGGTAAAGATGGCTCAGGATATAAGTCGGTTTACAGTTTTGAGATGGAAGGCAAAACCTACCGCACTAATGGCCTGAACATAGATTATGATTACGTAAAAACGCTGGGTCTTACTTTGGTAGCCGGAAGAGATTTTTCTCGTGAGTTCCCGTCAGATAAAAGCCGTGCTTGCGTAATTAACGAAACAATGGCAAAACAACTAGGCTATAAAGACCCTATCGGTAAAAACATAGCTTTAGGCGATAGCATCGGTAAAACAATTGTGGGTGTAGTAAAAGACTATCATTTCGAATCCTTGAAAAACAAAATCGAGGCAATGACTTTTCTTTTGCAAGGCGAATTTGGTATCAGCTATATTTTCGTAAAACTTACTCCCGAAACGCCTAAGACAACTATTGCTACTATCGAAAAAGCCTATAAAGAAATAGCACCGAAGTCTGAATTTATGCCTTCGTTTCTTGATGAAAATACAAATAATCAATATAAGAAAGAAGAGCGCATGTCGCAGATTGTGATGAGTGCGGCAGTGCTTACCATTATGCTTTCATGTATGGGGCTGTTTGCCATTGCTCTAATGATGATGGCTCAACGTACCAAAGAGATTGGTATCCGCAAAGTATTAGGGGCAAGTGTGCCTAGTCTGGTAGCTTTACTTTCGAGAGAATTTGTAGTATTAGTCTTAATAGCAATTCTGATTGCCTCTCCATTAGCCTATTACCTGATGGATAAATGGATTCAGGATTTTGCATACCGTACCGATATAAGCTGGTGGGTATTTGGTCTGGCAGGCGTAGCAGCTTTATTGATAGCATTGTTTACAGTAAGTTATCAGTCTATAAGAGCAGCTTTGATGAATCCGGTGAAATCACTAAAAAGCGAATAACACCCCCAGCCGCAGCGGCGGACCGTCTCTAAAGGGGTGTTGCTTACGCCAGATAGCACAAATGGATAAGCATTAAATAAGGGAGGTGAGATAAGATATATTGTAACTTTTAAAAAGTCCCCCTTTAGGGGCTAGGGGTATTATGATAAGAAATTATTTAAAAATAGCGTTTCGTAAACTTTTAAAAAACAAAGCGCATACAGCCATTAATATCATTGGCTTAGCCGTAGCTTTTGGTAGCAGTATATTGTTATACCTCACGGCATCTTATGAATTTTCTTACGACACCTTTCATAAAGATGCCGACCGAGTGTATCGTCTTTATTTTAATACGGTTGATAAAAGCGGCAAACAAGAGTATAGCGCCGCAATGTCTTATCCGCTCACGCCAGCTTTAAAAGCTGAGTTTCCGGAAGTAGAAGCTGCTACTCGTCTTATGTGGCTTGGTGGAGTAATAGAATACCAAGGGAAAAAATTCGAGAAGAATATCAGGGCAGTTGATGCTGGTTTCTTAAAAGTATTTTCTTTTCCGTTGTTGAAAGGTAATGCCAATACAGCTTTAGCCGGCAAAAGTAGTATTGTGATAAGCAAAACTACGGCAGAGAATATATTTGGCAAAACAGACCCAGTTGGTAAGCAAATATCGATTGATTTAGGAGGTAGAAAAGAACCATTTATTGTAGGCGGTGTTCTGGACAATGCGCCTAAAAATTCTACTATTGAGTATGATGTATTAATGCTCAGCGAAAACCATAGCAGCTATGAAGCCTTGAAAAGCTCATGGACAAACCAAAACCATGAGGTTTATATTAAGCTGGCTGCCAACACCTCGCAAGCTACTGCCGAAAAACGTTTTGAGCCTTTTATAAATAAATACATGAAGACTACGGAGGAAGATGCGAAGAAGTCGGGCCGTATGAAAAATGCAAGAGGCCAATATGTGAGTTTATTATTAATGCCTTTTGCAGATGTTCATTTTGACACCATTACCAATTGGGGAAGTGGCGTGAGCAAAAATTATATCTATACACTCTTGACCATCGCCTTATTAATTGTGTTAATAGCCTCTATCAATTTTATTAACCTTACTATTGCTAAATCTTTTACACAGGCTAAAGAGGTAGGGGTGCGTAAATCGTTGGGTGCAAATAAAGGGCAATTGTTTTTACAAGGCTGGGGCGAGTCGTTTCTGGTTTGTTTGGTAGCATTAATTATAGGTTTAGGTATGGCTTATGCCTTTTTACCGCAATTCAATCGCCTGTTTGAATCAAATCTTTCTATACAAAACTTCTTAGTACCTACCAACTTAATAGTTGCAATTATAGGTTTTCTTATCATTACCTTCATTGCTGGTGGTTATCCTGCATTTGTTTCTTCTCGTTTCAATATCGTACAGGTACTAAAAGGAAAACTTACCAAGAAAAAACCTGGCGTATTGCGTAATTCTCTGCTCATTGTTCAGTTCTCTATTTCTTGCTTGCTTATTAGCTGTACGCTGGTAATTTTTGAACAATTAAAGTACCTGAAAAACAAACCAATGGGTTATGACAAAGAGCAAATTATAAGCGTACCTGTCGGTAATACATTAAACCGCAAAACTGCGGTACAGCAGTTTCGTAATGAGTTATCAAAATATCCGACTATTGCATCTGTAACAGGGTCGGGTGTAAATTTTGGTAGTGGTTTAGATGGTAGTTCGTCAAGAAGCACTTATGGATTTGATTATTATCCGAACGAGAGCGATACCCAAAACATGAAGTCTATTCTGACCGATTGGGTACGTGTTGATTATGATTTTTTAAAAACACTAGGTATTAAAACCATTGAGGGCCGAGATTTCAGCCCATCATTTGGTACAGACTCTACGGCTTTAATAGTTACCGAAAGCCTGGTAAAACAAATGGGAGAAAAACATGCTGTAGATAAGTTTTTAATGCCGGATTCGGCAGTGGGTAAGCAAAAAATTATTGGCGTTATACCTGATTTTTATCTTTATTCTTTACGCAGAGAAAGCCGCTCGATAACCCTTGAAATGGCACCTCAAGGCCGAGTTAATTATGTGTTAATAAGAACACAAAGCCAGAATCTGGCCGAAGCAATGGATTTAGTGAAAACTACCTGGAAAAAACTCGTACCTAACGATGAGTTTAAGGGCTCGTTTATCAACGAAAACGTTGATCGTTGGTATAATAGAGAAGAGCGTCTTTCACAAATCTTTAGCCTTGCAGCAAGTATTGCCATTATGCTCTCATGTATGGGCTTATTTGCAGTAGCCTTAATGATAATAGAACAACGTACCAAAGAGATAGGCGTACGCAAAGTATTGGGTGCCAGCATTACAAGTATTGTAAACCTTATTTCAATCGATTTTCTGAAAATGGTGGCCGTAGCCTTTGTAATAGCCACGCCAATAGCCTACTATGTAATGCACAAATGGATACAGGATTTTGCCTATCGCACCGATTTACAATGGTGGATTTTTGCGTTGGCAGGTGTACTTCTGGTTATTATTGCTTTGCTGACAGTCAGTTATCAATCTATTAGAGCCGCATTAATGAATCCGGTAAAATCTTTGAAATCAGACTAAAGACGCCCCCAGCCCCTGAAGGGGTGTTGCTTACGCATGAGTTTAGCAATACTTAATAGGGAGTTGAGGAGACAAACTACAAATATTTAGAAACTAAAAATCCCCCTTTAGGGGCTAGGGGTGTATTATGATACGTAACTATTTAAAAATCGCATTTAGAAATCTTGTCAAAAACAAGGTTTACTCTTTTATCAATATTATGGGGCTTGCCATAGGCATGGGTGTTGCCATGCTAATTGGGCTCTGGATTAATGATGAATTGAGCTTCAATAAGTCGTTCGATAACTATAATAAGTTGGGGCAGGCTTACATGAATCAGACTTTTAATGGTCATATAGGCTCGCAAACAGCAATGCCGCATCCTTTAGCAAAAGAACTGCGTGAGAAGTATCCTGATTTTAAAGATGTAGTGATGAGCTCGTGGAACTACGAGCATATTCTGGCTTATAAAGATGTAAAATTTACAAAAAGCGGTATGCACGTTGAGCCGGCGTTTACCAGCATGTTTTCGCTGAAAATGCTGAAAGGCAGCCAAGACGGTTTACAGGAAGTAAACTCTATTATGCTCAACGAATCGCTGGCAAAAATACTTTTTGGCAACGAAGACCCAATTGGTAAAATAATAAAGTATGATGCGAAAGCTAACATGAAGGTAACAGGTGTATTTCAGGATTTTCCGAATAATACCGAAATGGCTGAAGTACATTTGCTTACACCGTGGGCATATTATCTAGCCGATGAAGCATGGGTAAAAAGAGCTGCCGACGAGTGGGGCAATAACTCTTTTCAATGTTTTACTCAATTAAATGATAAAGCAGAGTTTGAGTCGGTTTCGGCAAAAATTAAAAACCTTGTTTTGAATAAAAGCGATAAGGAAGGGAGAAGGCCTAAACCTGAATTATTTATACACCCAATGAGCAAATGGCATCTTTACTCTGAGTTTAAAGAAGGAGTAAATGTTGGTGGCCGTATTCAGTTTGTATGGCTATTTGGCGTTATAGGTATTTTTGTGTTGCTATTGGCTTGTATCAATTTCATGAACCTGAGCACCGCCCGTTCCGAAAAACGTGCCAAAGAAGTTGGCGTGCGCAAAGCCATAGGCTCTGTTCGTGCGCAATTGGTAAACCAATTTCTGAGTGAGTCGATGTTGGTGGTATTTGTGGCTTTTCTAGTGGCAATTGCATTAGTTGGCATATCTTTACCTTGGTTTAACGACCTGGCTAGCAAAAAAATGACTATGCTCTGGACAAGCCCTGTATTCTGGCTTGTCAGCTTGGTATTTGTGTTTATCACTGGTTTGTTGTCAGGCAGTTATCCTGCGCTTTACCTTTCTTCGTTCGAACCTGTCAGGGTATTAAAGGGTACTTTTAGGGTAGGGCGTTTTGCTTCTCTGCCTCGCAAGATGTTG
Organism: Emticicia soli; assembly: GCF_037860775.1. Taxonomy (NCBI): domain Bacteria; kingdom Pseudomonadati; phylum Bacteroidota; class Cytophagia; order Cytophagales; family Leadbetterellaceae; genus Emticicia; species Emticicia soli. Next base: position 122,605 of record NZ_JBBEWC010000009.1, read on the forward strand.
GTAGTAGTGCAATTTACGGTTTCTATAACGCTTATTATAGGCACTATAATCGTGTATCGCCAGATACAGTATGCCAAAGACAGACCAATTGGCTACGACCGCAGCGGGCTAATTTATATAGACATGACAACCCCTGACTTATATGGAAAATATGATGTTTTGCGTAACGATTTATTAAATACCGGAGCAGTAGAAAACATGGCTGAGTCGTCGAGCCCTACTACTGGTATTTGGTCGAGCAATGTGGGCTTTTCGTGGGAAGGCATGGACCCAAGTGCACAACCACTTTTTGGAACCATTGCTTGTACGCCCGATTTCGGCAAAACAGTGGGTTTTCAGTTTAAAGAAGGCCGTGATTTCTCAAAAGAATTCAAGACCGATACCGCCGCTATGATTCTGAATGAATCGGCCGCTAAGATGGTGGCTTCTAAGGGCGTTGTTGGTAAATATATCAAATGGGGAGATCGTAAATTTCAGGTTGTTGGCATTATAAAAGATATGGTGATGCAGTCTCCTTATGAGCCTATGATGCCTACCGTCTTTTTAATGGACTATAACTGGGCCAACGTTATTTCGGTAAAACTTAAGCCATCGGTGAGTGCAAGTGAAGCACTAAGTAAAGTAGAAACTGTATTTAAGAAACACAATCCGGGTAGCCCATTCAATTATAAATTTGTAGACCACGAGTTCGGGCAAAAGTTTGCGGCCGAAGAACGCATCGGCAAATTAGCTTCATTCTTTGCAGTATTAGCTATTTTCATTTCTTGTCTGGGTTTATTTGGTCTGGCGTCTTTCGTAGCCGAACAACGCACCAAAGAAATTGGTATCCGCAAAGTACTGGGTGCTTCGGTGACTAACTTATGGACATTGCTATCAAGAGATTTTGTAGTGCTCGTAATTATTTCCTGTCTGATTGCTATACCTCTTGCCTACTATTTCTTAAACGACTGGTTGCAGAAGTATGAGTATCGCACTGGTATTTCGTGGTGGATATTTGCAGTATCAGCAGCAGGTGCTTTGGCCATAACTTTATTAACAGTAAGTTTTCAGGCTATCAAAGCAGCATTGATGAATCCGGTTAAGTCTTTGAAGTCAGAATAAAGCGCCCCCGACCGCAGCGGCGAACCGTCCCTAAAGGGGAGTTGAGGGAAAATATTGTTAAACTTTTTAAAAGTCCCCCTTTAGGGGCTAGGGGTATATTATGATTCGAAACTATCTCAAAATTGCCATCCGAAACCTTTTTCGTAATAAGGTTTTCAGCTTTATCAATATTACGGGTTTAGCCCTTGGGCTTGCCGTGTCGACACTTATTTTGTTGTTTGTTTCACACGAAATGAGCTATGATAAGTTTCATGCAAATTACCAGCGTATTTTTAAGGTAAGAGGTTCGGTGAAAATGGGGGAGCAAGAGTTTATGTTTATGAATATGTCGGCAAGGTTAGGCGATGCTCTTAAAGAAAATGCAGCTTTTGTGAAAGCCATTGGCCGCAAAGCGGCTGAATGGAAAGCAACATTTGAGACAGCCCCAAAACACCGTTTTAATGAAGATGGAGTATTATTTGTTGACGCAGGCTTCTTTCAGGTGTTTGATTTCAAGGTCTTAGAAGGAAATGTGTCAGCTATTTCAAAACCTTATACTGTTTTTCTGACACCCGAAATGGCAATCAAGTATTTCGGTAAGGAAAACCCTATTGGTAAAACGCTGAAATTTAATAAAACAGCAGATTTAGAAGTTGCCGGAATTGTAGAGAAGAATCCTTCAAATTCAAGTATTGAATACAATTTCTTGGTCTCGCTTGCTACGCATCTGGCTGAAAATAAAAAGAATTATCCTGAGCATTACACCGATGAAAAACTGAATAGAATCTCGACAGGAGACTACGAAACTTTTGTGTTGCTCGATAACGCTGAGAACCAGAAAAATGCAACAAACATACTACAGAAAATAAGCTCACAAGAAGCCTATAACAAAGATGTTACGTTTTCGCTTGCTTATTTTGCCGACCATTTAGGAACAGGCAATGTGGAAGTAGGCAGCCGGGCTATGTATGTTTATATTTCGGCAGTGGTAGCATTTTTAATATTGCTTCTGGCTTTGGTTAACTTCATGAACCTTACTACGGCAAGAGCCACTACTCGTGCCAAAGAGGTAGGTGTCAGAAAATCTATTGGAGCCAATAGATTGAGTCTGACTACACAGTTTTATGTAGAGTCTACGCTCACCATCTTTATAGCTGCCGTAGTGGCTATAATTTTATTCCAGATACTTCGTCCGGTTTTATATGCAATGCTCGAGCTAAAAATCGACACAGTTTTCTTGGCCAGCCCGTATTTTTTACTTTCTCTGGGCTCGGTTCTTCTGGTAAGCATATTATTGGCAGGTAGTTATCCGGCTTTTGTGTTATCAAGATTCAATCCTATTGAAGTATTAAAAGGTAAGTTTCAGGGGAAAGGAAACACAAGTATTCGCCAATCATTAACTGTTTTCCAGTTGGTGGTTTCTTCTGTATTAATCTTCTGCTCGATTATCATTTTCGGGCAAGTCAAAAAAATGCGGAATAAAAATCTGGGCTTGAATAAAGATGAGATAATAACCATTAACCTTGATGCACAGGCTCGCTCCAAAAATCAGGCATTGTTGAACGACATCAGGCAGGTTGATGGCGTAGAGAATATATCGGGCTCTAAACACAGAATTTTCTTTGAAGGCTACAACATGACTGGCTTGAAGAAAACAGGTACTAAAGACAACAATATGGGGTCAATGGTGGGGACTATCGTTTTTGAGGTAGATTCAGCTTATGTTAATTTATTTGATATTCAGTGGAAGGTTAAACCTAATAGATTGCCGAGTGATTTAAAAAAGAAAGTGGTGCTCAATGAGGCGGCTGTTAAAGCGCTTGGTGAGAATGTAGCCACTATCAAAAATCTGGATATGGGCAATAACGATATGATTGAAGTGGTAGGAGTTGTAAAGGATTTTAACTATTTCAATGTAAAAAATGAAGTAAGACCGCTGATGTTCAAATTCATTACTGATACACGAGAAATGGATTTTCTGAACATTAAAATAAGCAAAACCGCCGATGTGGTGGCTACAGTAGCACAAATAGAAAAAGCTTATAACCGCTATAAAGTAGAAGATGCCTTTACGTATTATTTCGCCGATGAATCATTCGATAGACTATTCAAGGCCGAAGAGCGCATAGCAAGTATATTCGGGGCATTTACCGGAATCGCAATCTTTATTGCATGCCTGGGGCTGTTTGGGTTGATAACGTTTATGGCCGAGCAAAAAACGAAAGAAATTGGTATCAGAAAAGTGCTTGGCGCATCAGTTATAAACATCGCTTCGCTGCTGTCGAAAGGTTTTTTGAAACTGGTATTAATAGCCATCGTGATAGCTACGCCTATTGCTTACTATGCTATGGATAAATGGCTGCAGGATTTCGCTTACCGCATAGAAGTATCATGGTGGATATTCGCAGCCGGTGGCTTGGCAGTAATCACATTAGCATTAATAACAGTGAGCTATCAGGCTGTAAAAGCAGCATTGATGAATCCGGTGAAGTCATTGAAAAGTGAATAACACGCCCGACCGCAGCGGCGGACCGTCCCTAAAGAGGAGTTGAGGGAACAAAATATATAATCTTTAAAAAAGTCCCCCTTTAGGGGCTAGGGGTATGCTACAAAACTATTTCAAAATAGCGCTAAGAGGTTTGTGGAAAAACAAGCTTTTCTCGTTTATCAACATTGTTGGTCTGGGGCTGGCTATGACCTTCGGTTTGATAGCGCTCCTACAGGTACAAAATGTTTTTGAGTATGATAATTTTCACCCTTATCCTGAAAGAACTTATCGGATTCTGACAGATTTTAAAGATGAAAATGGCAGAGAAACTGCTTATGCTTCGTCACCGTTTTTACTGGCCGATAAACTCAAAGACGATTATGGGTTTGTAGAAAAATCAGCTCGGGTAATTCGTTTTTTTTCGGGTGAAATGAACAACCGAATGAAGACAATCCGAATGAACGGTATTTACGTTGACCCTACATTCTTTGATATTTTCGCTTTCCCTCTCGAAAAAGGCACTTATCCTGTTGCGCCTAACACTGTTGTATTGAATCATGAAACTGCCGAAAAGTTTTTTGGTACTACCGACCCCGTTGGCAAAACCATTACACACAACGATTACGGCGTTTTTACGATTACAGGTGTACTAAAGCCTTATAAGTACCGAGGTACGCATTTCAGAAGCGACCTGATGGTTTCGATGGCTACTTTTACGAACCTTAATAAAGACAAGCAAGACCTTAAAAACTGGACAAAATACGATACTTATACCTTTGTATTGCTCAATAAAAATACTGAGCCTGCTACACTCGACAGGGCACTGGCAACAATTGCTACTCAAAACAAAAAAGACACAGGTTTTGGCAAAACAAGCCATGAGTATCGCCGACAGGCGCTAAAAGACATTTCGCCTGCTTTTGAGCACTTAGAGAAAAATGCCTATGTAGAAAGCGTTGCCGATTTGTCGGTCAATTTTATTATGGCATTGGTTATTATAGTGCTTGCAGGCTTTAATTATACTAATCTTACACTAGCTCGTTCATTAAGTCGTGGCAAAGAAGTGGGTGTAAGAAAAGTGTCGGGTGCTGTGCGTAAACAATTAGTTGGGCAGTTTTTAATTGAGGCTGTTGTATTAGCCTTTTTTGCCTTGTTAATAGCCTACACAAGTTTTACTTTAATCAAGCAATATGTGCATGTTTCGTGGATGGTGTGGGAGGTAGAAAATAAAATGCTGATGTGGGCAATTTTTGCAGGCTTTGCCTTAATAACAGGTATTATAGCAGGGGTATTTCCGGCACGTATCTTATCTGGTTTTCAGCCTGCGCAAGTTTTAAAAGGAGAACTAGGACCAAGCTCATTCGGCAAAATCAGTCTACGCAAAAGCCTGATAGTAATTCAGTTTGTGGTTACGCTTGTGTATATGGCGCTCAATGTAAGTATGTATAGCCAGTTTGAATACATGGCCACCGAAAACCAGAACTTCAACCGTAAAAATATACTCAACATTACGCTTGCCGATAGCGACTATAAATTATTAAGAAACGAAATCTCCCGCTTATCAGGTGTTGAAAGCATTGGTGTTACTTCAAATGTTTTCGGTAATGGGGCCAGCCAATATGCCATTAAAGCAAAACGTACTGACGAAAACCTGGCGACGAATTATTTTTCGGTAGATAATCGCTTTGTTGATAATATGCAACTCAGCTTTGTAGCAGGTAAAAACCTGCCTGATGCTACCGTAGACTCTTCTGGTAATTTTGTTTTGCTCAACGAAAAAGCTGTTACTCTACTTCATTTAGGTAGTCCACAGGAAGCAATTGGTAAAATGGTCTTTCTGAATAACGTAACCCAAGCATTGGTAAGTGGTGTAGTAAAAGATTTTTGCTTTGATAATTACCAGTTTAAAGTGAAGCCGCTTGTGCTTCAGTATAATCCGGAGCATTTCAATATCTTAACAATCAAAACAAATGCTTCTGTTAACGAGGCATCGCTTGTGGCAGCTATTGACAAAATCTGGAAACGTTACCATCCTTACGATGCCATAGTGTATTCGTGGTATCAACAAGAACTTTACGAACGCTATTTTCCGGGAGAAGATATGCATTTTGCTGGTTTAACTACAGTCGTCGGTTTTATAATAGCCATTATGGGCTTGTTGGGCATGGTTACTTATAGCACCGAAAAAAGAACAAAGGAGATTGGTATTCGTAAAGTATTAGGTGCATCGGCTACAGAAGTAGTGCGCTTATTGTCATGGAGTTTCCTAAAGTTATTATTCATTTCAGCATTAATAGCTTTTCCACTAGCTTATGGTGGCAGTTGGTTTGTGCTTAATTTCTTTGCTTTTAATCCGGGGCTAAACGTGGTTTTACTTTTGGCGAGTTTCGGTACCATATTTCTGATTGCCTTATTTACCATAGGTTTCAAAACCTATCAGGCTTCCTTAATGAATCCTGTAAAAACTTTGAAAACGGAGTAATAGAGTGTTAAAATAACTTAAATGAAATGAGAGTGATTAGATGAGGGTGTATCTTCAAATTCTAATCTTCAAAATTTCAAAATTATGTTAAAAAACTATCTGAAAATCTCTTGGCGTAACCTCATGAAACGTAAGTTTTATACTTCGGTTACGATTTTCGGCTTATCGGTCGGAATCACCTTTGCTTTGCTTATTGGTAGCTATGTATGGGGCGAAATGAGTGTAAATAGTGAGCTGAGAAACCTTGATAACCAATACATGATTCAGAGCAAATGGGACAAGGAAAACATGGGTGTTGAGTTTACGTCCTTAGGGCCATTAGCAAAAGTATTGAAAGAAAATTACCCGAGTCTGGTAGAAAATTATTATCGTTTTGATGCGGTAACTACCATTATTTCAAAAGGTGATAAGGTTTTCAGAGAAGATATACAACTAGCCGATTCTACCATACTAAATATGTATGGCTTCCCGCTTCTACAAGGTAATCCTAAAACAGCCTTGAATGAGCCTAATACAATGGTGATTTCGACAGACCAAGCTGTCAAGTATTTCGGTAGAACCGACGTAGTAGGGGAGAGCCTGAGAATAGAGTCTTTTTTAGGTGAAAAGCGAGATTTTATGATTACCGGAGTTTTAGGCAATGTTCCGCTTAACTCGGTTACGAATCTTGTAACTATGCTTAACAAACTTCCGATTTTAATCTCATTTAGCAATGCCGAGTTCTTAGGCCGCAATCAATATGATTCCTGGAGCAACGCATATATTGTTAATTACATCGAACTAAAGAAAGGCGTTAAAAAAGAAGATTTAACAAAGCCATTAGCGCAATTGATTAAGGCAAATACACCAAAAGCAATCAGTGAGCATCTACACGCTTATCTGAAACCATTAAAAGAAGTATATGCTGATGGCAACGATGGTCTCGTAAAAAAGACTACTCTCACATTGAGTATAATCGCTTTGTTTATTTTGCTGATGGCGGTTGTGAATTTTGTGAATATATCTGTTGGCAATTCTTCTGCTCGTCTAAAAGAAATAGGCGTAAGAAAAGTACTAGGAAGCATGAAAGGCCAGATTTTACGCCAGTTTTTAACCGAATCGGTTCTTATCAGCTTATTTAGCCTGGTAGTTTCTTTGTTATTGTATCAACTTTTCAGACCTTATTTCTCTGAAATACTCCAAAAGGATATTATTTCATTATTCAGCGCATCACCTTATTTCTATGTAGTTGCTGTTGCATTAAGCCTGTTTATTGGTTTGCTGAGTGGACTTTATCCTTCATTAGTGCTGGCTAATTTGCCATCGGTCGACTCAATGAAAGGCAAGTTGAAATCGGTAAAAGAAAATATCTTTTTCAGACGCTTATTACTGGCGTCTCAGTTTACTGTCGCCTTGTTTGTTTTTGGAGGTGCAGCGGTTATTTCACAACAGGTAAACTACTTTTTTAATAAAGATTTAGGCTATAACAAAGAAGCCGTTTTTTCAATCAGAGTGCCTCGGGACTGGTCAGCCAAGGGCGTCGAAAAAATGGAGACTACCAGAAACGAGATAGCGCAATTGAAGGACGTTAGACAAGGTAGTTTATCGTGGGAGATACCCGATGGCAATGCAGGCTTCAATAGTGCTATTTACAAACCTGGGCAAGATTCAACCAAAGCCTTTTATGCACCAACTTTAGTAACCGACGAAAGATTTGCCCAAACCTACGGAATACCAATGGCAGCAGGGCAATATTTCCATGCAGCACAAGGTACTTATCAACCTGAAAGAGTGGTTTTGAACGAAGCCGCTATTAAGACGCTAGGCTATAAAACTCCACAAGATGCTATTGGGCAGCAGGTAAGGTTACATTATTATCCAAAGCCTTTTACAGTTGTTGGCGTAATTAAAGATTTTCATTTTGAGTCTATGCATGCAGCTATTAAACCAACGGCTTTTATGCAGGTAAAAGACAATAATTATTACCGTTACCTATCATTCAGGCTCAATCCGTCAAATCTGGCAGAAGCCATGAGAAGCATTGAAGCCAAGTGGAGAACCTTGCTACCTGATGCACCTTTTGAATATACTTTCATGGACGAAACGGTTCAGAAACTATATCAGTCAGAAGTGCAATTGCAGCAGGCCGCTAAGGTGGCTACAATACTAGCTATTATTATTGTCTTATTGGGTATTCTGGGCATGGTGTCGTTGAATATTACCAGAAGAACCAAAGAGGTAGGTATTCGTAAAGTTTTAGGGGCATCGGGTATAAGTATTGTTTTTCTGTTCTTAAGAGAATTCCTGATTGTGCTGGCAATAGCCATTCTCATTGCATTTCCGCTAGCTATTATGAGTATGAATAACTGGCTACAAAATTATGCTTACCGCATTGAATTAAGCTGGATAACCTTTGCTTCGGTCGGCCTTGTTTTTGTGCTGATGGTTGCATTACTTGTAGGTTTTCAGACCCTGAAAGCAGCAAGGATGAATCCGGTTAAGAGTTTGAAAATAGAGTAAATTGGAGAAAGGAAAAAGTAGCAAGTAGAATGGAATAACATTTTATTAAACTACTTTCTCCTTGTTTCTTTCTCCTTTAACCATAAACAAAATTATGATACGCAATTACTTAAAAATCGCTTTTAGAAACCTTACCAAACACAAAGGTTTCACTTTTATTAACATTGCAGGCTTGTCTATCGGGCTAACCTGTTTTTTGTTAATTGCACTGTATGTAAAAGATGAATTGAGTTACGACCGATTCAATGAAAACGCCGATCGTACTTATCGCGTTACCCGTGTATTCAAATCGAACGATGGTACGGTAAGTTTGCATCTGGGGCACGTAGCGCCTGCTTTTATGCAGTATTTCGAAAATGATTTTTCGGAAGCAGAGCAAATTACTCGCCTTTTTGGTGCCAATGCAGTGATGAATCGACCTGAGAATCTGGAAAAGAAATATCAGGAGTCAAAAATGTATTTTGCCGAGGCAAATCTATTAAAGGTGTTTTCTATCAAAATGCTTTCGGGTAATGCTGATAAAGTTTTGGTAAATCCTTTTACGATTGCTATTTCAAAGACAACAGCAGAGAAGTATTTTGGTACGCAAGACCCAATTGGTAAACTACTAAGGTTAGATAACAAGTATGATTTCACTGTATCGGGTGTTTATGAGCCATTACCCTCGCAATCACATTTCCATGCCGATGCCCTGATGTCAATGAGTACATTGAACGATGATCGTATTTATGGCAAAGAAAATATGAAACAAGATTGGGGCGGAAACAATTTTGCTACTTATTTCTTGATGCCAAAAGGTTATGATATAGCGAGGCTAGAAAGTAGAATCAAACCATTTCTTGATAAAAATTTACCTGTTTATGAAGGTAGAAAAGGTTCTCAGTATTCTGATTTAGTATTTCAGAGACTAACAGATATTCACTTACATTCGCATCTGGATTCGGAACATGAAGCAAATGGTGATATTAAATACGTATATACTTTTTCGGCAATAGCCTTTTTTATTCTTTTGATTGCTTGTATTAACTACATGAACCTGGCAACGGCTAGGTCGGCAGGTAGAGCAAAAGAAGTAGGGCTTCGTAAAGTAGTGGGGGCTGTACGCTCACAGCTTATCGGGCAGTTTTTGAGCGAATCGCTTTTATTGACTATTCTCTCATTAATCATTGCGCTTGTTGCTACAGTATTGCTCATTCCGGTGCTTAATGATTTTGCTAATAAGGCATTAACCTTCTCCGGCTTGTTCGATGGGGGTTTTATTCTGCTTATTTTAGGTATTATTTTCTTTACGGGAGTATTGGCTGGAAGTTATCCTGCATTTTTCCTCACAGCTTTTCAGCCTGTTGAGGTTTTGAAAGGAAAAATCAAAAATGCCATGAAAAACGGACGTTTACGTCAGGTATTAGTAGTTATGCAGTTTTCAATTGCCTGTATACTTATTATCAGTACAGGGGTTATTTACCAGCAATTAAGTTTTATGATGAATCAGAACGCGGGCTACAAAAAAGACCAAGTGATTGTGATGCGGTCTGGTAATGATAATTCAGTTGACTTTGAGAGTTTTAAACAGGAACTGAAACGCCAGGCAGGTGTAAAAAATGTAACCCATTCGTCAAGAACACCAACAGGACGTTTGCTTGACTCACAAGGTGCAAAAGTAGCTAAGGGCGATTCAATAGCGCCTACCAGCACAGAAATAAAAGCATTATCAGTTGACCATGATTTCTTATCAACATACGAAATACCTCTGGTTGCGGGTAGAGATTTTTCAAGAGCTTTCAAGTCTGACGACTCAACGGCTTATATCTTGAACGAAGCCGCTGTGAGATCAATCGGCTGGAAAAATAATGCTGATGCTATTGACGAACTATTTGAATACGGAGGTAATAAAGGGAAAGTAATAGGTGTAGTAAAAGATTTCCATTTTGAGTCGTTACACCAGAAAATAGTACCGATGGTGATGCTTATTAACAATGGCTGGCGCAACTGGCTTTCAATAAGCATCTCTGCCGGAAACTTTCAGAATAGCATAGCAAGCGTTGAAAAAACATGGAAAACCTATATGCCAAATACGCCATTCAGCTATCAGTTTTTAGATGAGCGTTTTAATAAACAGTATGAGGCCGAGCAAAAACAACGTTCTCTGTTTATGTTGTTTGCAGGTATTTCTATCTTTATTTCATGCCTTGGCTTATTTGCATTAGCAGCCTTTATGGCAGAGCAACGCCGCAAAGAAATTGGTGTTCGTAAAGTGTTAGGGGCATCGGTATCTAGCATTACAACTTTACTCTCAAAAGACTTTATCAAACTGGTGCTTATATCTATTGTTATTGCCTCGCCTATTGCATGGTATGCCATGAGTAGCTGGTTGGCCGATTTTGCTTACCGCATCAATATTCAATGGTGGATTTTCCCTGTGGCCGGGCTCATAGCTGTTTTGATAGCAGTGTTAACTGTAAGTTATCAGGCTATTTCAGCTGCTTTGGTAAATCCGGTAAAGAGTTTGAAGTCGGAGTAAAGACGCCCCCAGCCGCAGCGGTGGACCGTCCCTAAAGGGGTGTTGCTTACGCCAGCTTGTGTTAATTAGACAAGCATTGGCTAATGGGGTTAGTAAAAGTATTGTCTAATTTTTAAAAAAGTCCCCCTTTAGGGGCTAGGGGTTATGATAAAAAACTATTTAAAAATCGCTTGGAGAAGCTTATTGAAAAGCAAACTCTTTACAGCTCTTAATCTTTTAGGCTTGGCCTTGGGGTTAACGGTGTCGCTATTGTTGATGCTTTATGTGAAAGACGAACTTTCGTTTGATAAATATCATTCAAAAGTTAAAGATATTTATCGTGTTGGGGTAACGGCTACTTTCGATGGTAAAAGTCAGAAATGGGCCAATGCACCTAATGTAGTAGGGCCAAGCATGAAAAATGAGATTGCGGAAGTAAAACAACAAACCCGCATTTTACTCAATGATTTTGGGCAAACGGCCTTTGTAAACTCAGGTGAGCGGAAGTTTGCAGAGAAAAAACTCTATTGGGTAGATGGTACTATTTTTGAGATTTTTGACATAAAACTTGTACAAGGAAATCCACAAGTAGCCCTGAAAGACCCTAATAAAGTGGTGCTGAGCCAATCAGCAGCCCAAAGATATTTCGGCAACAATAATCCGATAGGTAAAGTGTTGAAAGTAGGTAGCAAACAAACCTTAGAAGTAACGGGTGTTTATGAAGACTTACCACATAATTTCTCATTAGATGCCGATTTAATGGGTTCATTCAACACTTTAGAGTGGGCTTCTAAAAACCTGGTATGGAGTAATTCGAGTTTTGAAACCTATCTTTGGTTGACTCCAAATGCCAATCAGCAAAAGGTTGAAAAACAAATGGCGGCTATTCTAGAGAAAAATCTTCCGAATAAAGAAGACCGCTGGTTTTCGCTATGGTTACAACCACTTACTGACGTGCATTTAGGTTCGGGCGATATTGTTTATGCCAATATCACACGCATCGGCGATGCCAAGCAGGTAAAAATATTATTGATTCTTGCAGTAGTGGTATTAGTGATTGCCTGTATCAATTATATGAATCTGGCAACGGCTCGCTCTCAGAAGCGTTTCAAAGAAGTTGGCATCAACAAAACCATTGGTGCTACTAATTGGCAGTTAATTGGTCGCTTTTATACCGAAACCGCTCTTACTATTGTATTGGCATTGGCATTGGGCCTAGTATTTTTAATATTAGCCCTGCCATTTTTTAACCAAATAGCCGATAAAAACTTATTGATAAAAGATGTTTTTACACCCGAAGTAAGCATTGGCTTATTACTTATTTTTGCGATTGTAACATTTGTTTCGGGTTCATATCCGGCGTTTTATCTTTCTTCTTTTGCACCAAAAAATCTACTACAGACCTCTATCAATAAAAAAACAGGTGCGGGGTTTTTCCGTCAGTCTTTAGTGGTTGTGCAGTTTTCAGCATCGATTATTCTTATTATCTGCACTTTTATATTCTTTCAGCAATTAAGGTTTATTCAGAATAAAAAACTAGGCTATAGCCCTGAGCAAGTTGTAGCCGTAATGACAGCAGGCGCAGAAAGCAAAGAGCAAATTGATGGGCTTATAAATAATTACAAGGGTCTAAGTTCGGTTATAGAAACTGTGCGTGCACAGGCCTATCCGGGTGTTGGCGGAAGTGGCCGCTCAATGTCTAAACCTAACAATCCGAAAGAGTCGTTTTTTGTTCGTACCAATCGTGTAAGTGGAGACTTTGCAAAAGTATTAGACCTGAAATTTGTGGCAGGTAAAACTTTACCATTGATAAAAGCCGAAAAAGACACTACCGTGCAGATAGTAGTCAATGAAACAACTACTAAGCTATTGGGTTATAAAAATCCACAAGAGGCCGTCGGGAAAATAGCTCCCGATTTATTCTGGAATCAGAAATCTGAAATTGTTGGTGTGGTAAAAGACTTTCATTATGAATCCTTTCATCAGCCCATAGGTGCCTATGCTTTTCATAATAGCCCTACAGAAGGTAGGCCTTATTTATTGGTGAAAGTAAATACCAGCGATTTGGAACAGACAATGAAACAATTGGAAGCTGCCTTTAAAAAGAGCATTCCTTCTTCGGCTTTCGAATACCTGTTCCTTGACCAGTTCTTGAATACACTTTATAGAGCCGAAAATCAAACCGCTAACGTTGTACTATTGTTTTCGGGTTTAGCTATTCTGATAGCCTGCTTGGGTTTATTTGGTTTAGCTGCTTACACAGCTGAGCAACGTACCAAAGAGATTGGTATTCGCAAGGTTTTGGGAGCTTCAGTGGCAGGTATTACTACTTTGCTATCAAAAGACTTCCTGAAATTGATTATCATCGCCGTGCTTGTTGCCAGCCCGATTGCCTATTATTTTATGAACCAATGGCTAAAAGACTTTGCCTATCAGGTTACTATCGAATGGTGGGTATTTGTTATAACTGGGCTTGTAGCTGTTTTTGTGGCTTTGTTAACAGTAAGTTATCAAGCTATCAGAGCCGCTTTGGTGAATCCGGTAAAATCATTAAAAACAGAATAGCAGAGGGCGTGGGGCAGAGGGCATAGGGAACAAAAACCACCCATGCCCTTTGCCCTTGCCCCTCTGCCCATAAACTATGAAACTCAAATTTACATTGCGGGTATTAAGCAGAAATAAGCTTTTTACTTTTCTGAATATCTTCGGCCTTGCTTTGGGTATGGCAGGCGGAATAATTGTGTTTCAGTTGGTAAAATACCATTTGAGCGTTGATACCTATCATAAAAATGCTGAAAGGATTTATCGGGCTGTTGTTGATTTGCATCTGGGCGATGGCAGTATAGAACATGAAAGAGGAAGCTCCTTCATACTACATAATACCCTAAAAAAAGAGTTTTCAGCAGTTGAGCATGCCGCTTATCTGGCTCATCGGCCTTTGACTATTGCCGTAGCCGCAAAAAACAAGGTTAATAAATATTTAGAGAAAGAGTCGGCAGCTTTTACGAATGCCGATTATTTCAGGATTTTTGACTACGATTGGAAAGTTGGCAAACCCGAAGTATTAGATAATCCCAATAACGTGGTGCTTACAGAACGTTATGCAAAAAAGTATTTTGGTACCGAAAACCCTATTGGCAAAAGCATTAAGCTAGAGAATAAACAAGAAGTAGTTATTGCGGGTATAGTGGGCAATTATCCTGATAACACAGATTTAAAGACTGATGTTTTTGTTTCTCTGCCAACAATCAAAACGCTTGTGCCTAATTATGGCTACGAAGATTGGGGATGGATTGAAACCAGTAGAGAAACATTTGTGATGCTACGCTCGGCAGACTTGAAAAACGACTTCAATAAGCAAATGCCTGCCTTTTCAAAAAGGTATCACGGAGCTGATAGTGAAATATTCAGATACCATCTACAAGATTTATCAGATATACATTTCAATATCGATTACGGAGGCAAGATAAAGAAATCAACCATAAATCTATTGCTCATCATCGGGGTACTTATGGTAGTAATAGCTTGCATTAACTTCATCAATTTGTCTACGGCTCTTTCATTCAAGCGTTACAAAGAAGTTGGTGTAAGAAAAACGCTGGGAAGTTCAAAATGGCAAATCTTCTGGCAATTTATCAGCGAAACAGCTATTGTGGCTACTTTATCGGTAGTTTTGGCTGTGCAAATAGCTTTTTTTGCTGGCCCGTTATTAGGTCAATGGTTGAAAACTCCTATAAATGTTAATGTTTTTAATGATTTGAAATTAGTAGGCTTTATTGTGCTCTTGCTCATAGCCATTATATTTATTGCAGGGTTTTATCCAGCAACTGTAATTGCGAGTTTTAACCCATTAAAAGCTTTAAAAAACATTGCCGAAGTCCCGGGGAAATTTACTCTCCGAAAAAGCCTTGTAGTAACGCAATTCAGCATAGCCTGTATTCTTATTGCAGTTTCAATAATAGTTGTTTTACAATTAGATTATCTCAAAAACAAGGATTTAGGTTTAAACAAAGACCTGATTCTTCATGTGAATATACCTAATACTGAAAGCAATAGTATGAATGCTTTCAAGAATCAGCTATTGCAACAGGCTGATATTGAAAACGTTTCGTTTTTCCGTACTGCACCTACTTCACAATCAGGTAATGGCGGTAGTATTAAATTTGAAAACAGAGACTGGGAGAAATTTATAGGGAGGTCTAAAACAGCAGATGCTGCCTACATTGATACCTATGGTATAAAGCTGGTAAGTGGCCGTAAACCCATAGCTTCTGATACTTTAAGGGAACTGTTGGTTAACGAAAAAATGGTAAAAGACTTAGGACTTAAATCGCCTGAAGAAGCTCTTAATAAACGACTCTTGGTAGGAGATTTCAGCAAAATAGGTGTCATTGTAGGCGTAGTTGCTGATTTTAATAATACTGACCTTTATTCGGGTATTGAGCCTACAATAATTTTCTCGTCGCAGGCGCATTACCGCCAGGCGGCTATTAAGCTGAAAACCTATAATGCTGCTACTATTCAGAATATAGCCGGAATATGGGAGAAACTATACCCTGATAATGTTTTTGAGTATTCGTTTTTTAAAGAAGATATTGCTCGTTTCTATGAGCGTGAAGAACTGATAAGTAATCTTACGAAAACCTTTGCGGCTTTATCGGTCTTTATCTCATGTTTAGGCTTGTTTGGTCTGGCTACTTTTTCAATTAAGCAACGCACCAAAGAAATCGGTATCCGCAAAGTGCTTGGGGCTTCGGTTGTAAGTATTACTACACTTTTATCTTTAGACTTTCTGAAACTGGTTGCGGTTGCTATTGTGGTGGCTGTTCCGATTGCATATTATTTTATGGCAGAGTGGTTGCAGGGTTTTGCTTATCGGGTTTCTATCGAATGGTGGGTATTTGCGGCTACCGGCATTGCGTTAATACTGATAGCTTTATTAACCATCAGTTTTCAGGCTATCAAGGCGGCTTTGGTGAATCCGGTTAAGTCTTTGAAGTCGGAATAAAATAAACCACCCCCGGCCGCAGCGGCGGACCGTCCCTGAAGGGGTGTTGCTTACGCATATACTTATAAAAAGGGAAATTGAGTAAGAAAACAGTAGATATTTATAAACTAAACAAGTCCTCCTTTAGGGGTTAGGGGTAAAATTATGATACGCAATTACTTAAAAATCGCACTGAGAAACCTTTTTCGGCATAAGGTTTACAGTTTTATCAACATTGCCGGGCTTAGTATTGGTTTGGCTGCCGCTATGCTTATTATGCTTTATACCAAAGATGAAGTAAGCTACGACCGTTTTCATGCCAATGGTGCCAATATCTATCGTATTACTACCGAGTGGATTAATCCAGATGGTAGTGTAAAACAAGGTGATGGTACTACCGGATATTTTCAAGGACCAAAGTTTAAAGACGGTGTAGGGGAAATTCAATCTTACTTAAGGGTAAGAAGCGATTTTAGAAATATACGTCAAGGGACAGAAATTAAAGGATATGAGATGTTAGAAACTGATTCTAATTTCTTTTCAGTATTTAGTTTTCCACTGATTAGCGGAAACCCTGCCACGGCGCTCCAAAAGCCAAAATCTATTGTTATTTCAGACGAAATGGCTGAAAAACTTTTCAAGAGTACTGATGTATTGGGTAAAACTATTGAGTTTGTAGAAGAAGAAAAACTAGAGCCTTATCTGATTACAGGTGTTGCCAAAAAAGCCCCTCAAAACTCGTCGGTGAAGTTTGATTTCTTATTACCTATGATAGTTAAAAATGAGGCGTATCAAGACAAAGAAAACTGGTTTAATTTCTTTCTGAATACTTTTGTTGTATTGTCTCCCAATGCAACTCAAGCAAGCGCAGAGGCTAATATGCAACGTGTGTATGAAGCTGACGCTCAGGAAACTATTAAGAAAATGGCCAAAGATTTTGATATAAAAGAAAATGCCCGATATGCCTTGCAGCCTATTACCGATATGCACCTGAGTACAAAATTTGCAGCGAGCAATGGCTTAACCGATGCTAGTAATCCTACTTTCTCTTATATCTTGTCGAGCATTGCTATCTTTATTTTGTTGATAGCCTGTATCAATTTTATTAACCTTACAGTGGCACGTTCGTTGAAACGAGCCAAAGAAATTGGTGTAAGAAAAGTAGTAGGCGGTGATAGAAAACAATTGATTATGCAGTTCCTGGGCGAATCGTCGGTACTATGTCTAATAGCATTTTTACTCGCTATTGGGCTTGTGCAAATAGTTTTACCTACTTTCAATCAATTATCAAACAAAGTACTAGCTTTCTCTTATTTGTTTGATTTCAAATTGATAGTTGCCTACATTATTCTATTTATTATCACAAGTTTACTTGCCGGATTTTATCCTGCTTTGGTTTTATCAGGCTACGACCCAATTAAAACTTTATACAGCCGCTTTAACCTGACAGGTAAAAACTACTTGCAAAGAAGCCTTGTAGTAGTACAATTTGGTTTGGCTTCTTTTCTGATTATTGCTACACTTACCATTTATTCGCAGTTTAATTACCTGACTACGAAACAACTGGGCTATGATGATAAAAATCTGATAATGGTTGATAAATGGCGAATGAGCCATGCGCAAGCGAAGCTTTTTTCGGATGAACTTTTAAAAAATCCGAACATTATTACTGTTGCTCCAAAAAATGGTGGTTCTTGGGGAACAGTGGCAAGAGTTAACGGAGAAACACAAATAGATTTTGCTTATGAAACGGTTAATCCGGCTTTTTTGCCAATGCTGAAAATACCCATTCTGCAAGGTCGTAATTTCTCTCCTGATTTTCCGTCAGACTCAACTCAGTCAGTGCTGGTAAACGAAACTTTTGTAAAAAAAGCAGGTTGGAAAAACCCAATCGGACAAGAAATAAATTTCTGGTACGATAAAAACCCAAAATATAAGGTAATAGGTGTAGTAAAAGACCATCATTTTAATGCCTTGAATCAAGAAATTGGTTCTCAGGTATTTACCATGAAGCCAAGTAATGATTACGGGAGAATGTATATTAAAATCAAACCTAATACAGAGGTTGCAAGTTTGAAACACATCGAAAAGACTTTCAGAAAAATTTTCCCGATTAATTCATACGACTATAAGTTCCTGGAAACCGAAAACCTGAAAAAATACGAAGCAGAAGCCAAATGGAAGCAAATCATGCTGTTTGGAGCAGTGTTGACAATCTTTATCTCTTGTATAGGCTTATTTGGTCTGGCTACCTTATCGGCCGAAAAACGTACCAAAGAAATCGGTATCCGCAAAGTGCTTGGTGCATCGGTTAGCAGCCTTGTGAAATTACTCTCTGTTGATTTTCTAAAACTCGTAGGATTGTCGTTTGTATTTGCTTTCCCGTTGGCGTTTTATGCAGCACAAGAGTGGCTCAAAAACTACCCTTATCGCATATCTATTGGGGTATCAATATTTGCGCTTACGGCTGTTGTAACTATTGTTATAGCTTTACTGACCGTAGGCGGGCAGGCAATTCGGGCGGCTTTGGTGAATCCTGTGAAATCCTTGAAGTCTGAATAAATCAGCTAGTAAAACCAATAAAAAAGGCAATAGACAATATCTCTACTGCCTTTTTTATTGACAAGCCTAAGCCTATCTTTTCTTAAAAGTCAAAACCTCACTTACCGGATTACCCACAAATAATTTTACTTGTTTCTCTTCAAAAACAATCTTGGTAGCCTTACCCAGGTTCTTATAGAATTCATCTTCTGCATTCATCGCCTCAATAGGGCCAGCCATTTCGGTAGTGATTAATTCAGTGTTTTTAATAGTGCCATCAGCTTTGTTGTAGGTATAAACAGCACCATACATATTTACATAACTGTATCCACCTAGATGAATAGTAGTAGAGTTATCAGGTGCTGTTTTTATATCCATTCCAAGTTTTTCAGAGCCGGCAATTTTACTGTTCTGATACCCCGCAAAGTAATACTCCGTTGGCTTTGTGTTGGTATTTGGGTCTTTGCTTGAAACAGGTGCGTTCGGATTATCTACATCTTTTGAGCTAGCATTAGCAGGTAGATCATCTGCATTGGCCGACATATCATCTGCATTTTTTTCGCAAGCCATCATAATAGTCATGAAACTCAATAATAGCATTAGTTTTTTCATATAAAATCAGAATTAAGGTAATACTACTAAGATACGCTTGTATGAAAAATGGTTGGAATCCAGATAAAAATTTTGATGCTAAAATATTAGTAATCAGATTGTCAGATAAATTTCATTGTATTTTTGGTTTATCTCAATTTCTAAGAGTTTTATCTCTTTTAGTAGTACACAATGCCTGTAAAAAGCACTGACTATAAGAAACCGAATAACACAAAAATCTTGTCCGTCAACGTACGAAACCCGTCCGAAATCGGACAGTTTTTTTTAAGTGTTTTGTGTTAATTTATTGATTATTAGTGGTTTGTGTTTTTGGCATGGCTTTGGTTAATTATAATATAGAATTATGAAATTATGAAAAAGCTATGTTAAAAAACTATTTAAAAATAGCAATAAGGAATCTGCAACGAAATAAGGTATATGCCTTAATCAATGTCATGGGGCTGGCGTTGAGCATGAGTTGCGGAATCCTTATTTTTGCTTTAGTGAAGCACCACCTGAGTTTTGATAACTTCCACCAAAACTCTGATCGTATTTATCGCATCGTTACCGAACAACACCGCGATAACATCAGCTATTCTTTTAGTGTGCCTGCACCCTTAGGCAAAGCCTTTAGAAACGATTATACTTTTGGCGAAAAAGTAGCCCGTATCTGCACATTCGACGATTTATTGATTAGCGTAAAACAAGGCAACGAAATCAAGAAGTTCAAAGAGGCAGAAGGTGTAGCGTTTACTGAACCAGAATTCTTCGATATTTTTAATTATCCATTATTACAAGGAGATAAAAAAACAGTATTAGCTGAACCTAATACTGCAATTCTTACAGAGAAAGCTGCTAAAAAATATTTTGGTAACGAAAACCCTATCAACAAAACATTTAAACTTGATAACCGTATTGAGTTGAAGGTTACAGGTATTTTAAAAGACCTGCCTGGTAATACCGACCGTAAAACAGATATATATGCTTCGTACCCTACCTTGAAGACTTTTAATGAATGGTTGGGTAGCGACGATTCGTGGGGTGGTATTGCCAGTGCAATGCAGTGTTTTGTGCTGCTACGCCCGGGTATATCGCCGGCGCAAGTAGAAAATGTAATGCCTGCCTACGTAAAAAAATATCGTCCAACGTCTAAAAATGTTCATCATTACAAGCTCCAGCCTATCAACCAAATGCATTTCGATGGGCGCTACAATGGCCCTATGGATAAGAAAAATCTTTGGGTATTGTCTTTCATAGGTTTATTCCTGATTGTTACGGCTTGTGTTAATTTCATTAATCTGGCAACTGCGCAGGCACTAAAACGCTCGAAAGAAGTGGGCGTAAGAAAAGTATTGGGTAGTTTAAGAACACAGCTTTTCTGGCAGTTTATCGCTGAAACAGGTATGATAACCGTTTTAGGAGCCACACTTGCTATGCTTCTGGCCTTTTTAGGATTACCTTTTGTAAACACATGGTTTAGCACTCAGGTAAGCATTAATTTATTGAACGACTGGCAGTTGACTGCTTTTATTGCCGCACTAACTGTACTGGTTACGTTTCTTTCGGGTTCTTATCCGGGCCTTATTCTTGCCGGATTCCAGCCTGTTCTCGCGCTTAAAGGAAAACTATCTCAACAAAATATAGGTGGTTTTAACACACGACGCACCCTTATCGTTACGCAATTTGCTATTTCACAAGTGCTTATTATCGGAATGATAGTTATTGCAAATCAGATGAAATATGCGCAAAAATCAGACTTAGGTTTTAATAAAGATGCCACCATTTTAGTACCTATTGCTTCAGAAACTAATCTGAGCAGCATAAAGACGCTAAAAAGCAAAATTGCGGGTATCAATGGTGTAGAAAAAGTATCGACATTTTATGGCGCTCCGGCAGATAAAGCCAGTTGGAACAATTCACCAAGATATAATAATAATCCGGAAGAAGAAGTTTTCAGGGTAAGTGTAAAATCAGCCGATGAAGATTATCTGTCTACTTTTGGATTAGAATTAGTAACCGGAAGAAATGTGTTCCCGTCTGATACCATGAGAGAGTGTCTGGTGAATGAAACATTTGTAAAAAAGCTTAATCTGAAATCTCCCGACGAAGTGATAGGTAAGCCACTTACACTCAATGCAGGTAAATTCAAAGGTACAATTGTAGGGGTAGTAAAAGATTTCCACGACCAATCGTTTCATGAAGATATTACACCAATTTGTATCACTACATTGGCAGAAAATTATTCTTACTATGGCGTAAAAATAAATATGGCTAATGCCAAAAGAACGCTTGATGCCATAGAAAAAACGTGGTCGCAACAACACCCAGACCAGATATACGAATACAAGTTTCTGGATGCCAGCATTGCAGAGTTTTATGAAACAGAAAACATCATGCTGAAACTCATTCAGACCTTTTCGGGTATTGCAATATTTATTGGCTGTTTAGGCTTATATGGGCTGGTTTCGTTTATGGTATCACAAAAAACCAAAGAAATCGGTATCAGAAAAGTGTTAGGTGGCAGCATTGCCAACATTATCTGGATTTTCGGAAAAGAGTTTTCTCGTCTTATTGTACTTGCCTTCATTTTTGCCGCGCCGCTTGGCTGGTGGGTAATGAATAGCTGGCTGCAAGATTTTAAATTTCATATCAATATTAAAGTTGAAGTATTTATCTTAGCTATTGTCTCAACGTTTGTTGTTGCCACTCTTACGGTAGGGTATCAGGTAGTAAAAGCGGCGTTGATGAATCCGATAAAATCATTGAAATCTGAATAGCAGAGGACATAGGGCTAAGGGCAGAGTTTTGCCCATTACCCTTAGCCCCCTGCCCTAAGCCTTATAAACATGCTACAAAACTATTTCAAAATCGCATTCAGAAATCTTGTAAAAAACAAGGTTTACTCTTTCATCAATATCGGTGGATTAGCCGTAGGTTTTACGGTATTCTGTCTGATTGCATTATATGTAGCCGATGAACTAAGTTTTGATAATTTTCATGACAAGGGAGATAATATTGTAAGATTGGTGCATCATGCCGAATGGGAGGGAGGCGAAGCCCACCATGCTGTTACCTCAGCAGCCTTTGCACCAGCACTTAAAGCAGAATTTCCAGAAGTAAAAGAGGCCGTCAGAATATTACCAGAAGGCGGCGGTGTTATCAGTTTTCAAGATAAAACCGTAAAAGCTGGTAATATTCTTTTCACCGATAAAAATATATTTGATGTATTCACTTTTCCGTTCGTAGCAGGTAATCCTAAAACTGCCCTCTCAGAGCCAAATACAATTGTTATTACAGAAACATTGGCCAATAAGATATTTGGAAATGCCAAAAATGCATTAAATCAGACTATTGTGTTTGATAAAACAGTAGCCAATAAGGTTACAGGCGTAATGCAGGATATTCCGAGCAATTCACATTTACAATTTGAGGGCTTACGTTCTTTACCTGCCAATTTTACGGCGGGTTGGCAAGACTCTAACCTATATACCTATTTGCTATTAGGCGATGGCGTTGATAAAAATAAGTTAGAAGCAAAATTTCCGGCTTTTGCACAAAAAACCATTTTGAAAGAGATGCCAGTAGTGTCTTACAAAATGGAATTACAGCCTATACGTGATATTCATTTGCATTCTAATCTGCAATTCGAAATAAGCGCCAATAGTTCTATCAATCGCGTTTATCTGTTTGTGGCATTAGCAGGTTTGATTTTGCTTATTGCTATCATAAACTATATGAATCTGGCAACAGCCAGAGCAGGTTTACGTACCCGTGAGGTAGGTGTGCGCAAAGCTATTGGTTCTACCCAAACCGATTTAATGGGCTTATTTATTGTTGAAGCCCTTACACTCAGTATTATTGCTTCGGTTGTTTCAGCATTTTTAATAAGTGCTCTGTTGCCATTTTTCAATCAATTAGCTGACAAATCTTTAGAAATCAACAGATTTGGTAGTGGTTTTTCAATAGCCATTTTTGCTCTGTTTAGTTTGGTTGTTGGCTTCCTTAGTGGCTCTTACCCTGCGTTTTTCATTTCCCGATTCAAAATTGTTTTAGCATTAAAAGGGCTGTCAGGGAATTTGAATCAAAGCATTATTTTCCGAAAATCATTAGTAGTGTTCCAGTTTGTAGCAACCATAGTTTTGATTGCCGGCGCCTGGATTATTTATCAGCAATTACAGTTTTCAGAGAACACTGACCTTGGTTTTAACAGAAAACAAGTAGTAACGATACATATTGACGATAGAAACCTACGCTCGAAAGTAGCTGCTTTAAGAGAGCAATTAATGAAAAATCCGTTGATAGAAAATGTGGCAACTGCCGGTAACCCGATTGGTAACAATAATCTCGGACAAATGCCTTATTTCTTCGAGAAAACAGATGAGTCTATTTCTACTAATTCTACAGTAGTACAAGAACTAATGGTAAATGCCTCGTTTGTACCAACGATGGATATTAAAATGAAGCAGGGCGAAAATTTCTCGGAAAATAAGCTTAGCGATGTTACCGAGGCCGCACTTATCAATGAAACCTTAGCCAAACAGCTAGGATATTCGAATCCGATAGGTAAAAGAGTTCAGGTAAAAAATTATAATGGAGAAACGATAGGTGAACGAAAAATAATAGGCGTTTTTAAAGATTTTCATACATACTCGCTACAACATAAAGTAGCACCTGTGGTACTTATTATGCCACCACAAGCAAGCCAGGAAGATAATTTGTATGTAAAAATCAATACGTCGAAAACCGAAGAAGCATTAGCTTACGTTGAAAAAACGTATCGCCAGTTTGATAAAATAAATCCTATTGAAATCACTTTTTTGAATCAGAATTTTGCCCGTCAATACGAGGCAGAGAAAAAACAAGGCGTTCTTTCATTAAACTTTGCTATCATTTCTGTTTTATTGGCTTGTCTTGGTTTGTTTGGTTTGGCTGCCTTTACTGCCCAACAAAGAGTAAAAGAAATAGGTGTAAGAAAAGTTTTAGGTGCGAGTGTAACTTCTATATTCCTTTTGTTGAATAAAGATTTTATGAAATTGGTAGTAATAGCCGCAGTAGTAGCTATTCCGTTAGCCATATTTTTGATGAATAGCTGGCTGCAAAACTTTGCCTATAAAGTCGAAATTCATTGGTGGGTATTTATTGGCTCGGCTTTTATTTCTTTACTCATTGCATTATTAACAGTAAGCTATCAGGCTATAAGAGCTGCGTTGGTGAATCCGGTTAAATCATTGAAGTCAGAGTAATACCACCGCTCCCAAAGGGGTGGTGGTTACGCCTAATTGAAGTAGAGGGGGAGTAAGAAAAGAATTATCTAACTTAAAAAAGTCCCCCTTTAGGGGCTAGGGGTATGCTACAGAACTATTTCAAAATCGCATTTAGAAACCTTGTTCGTAACAAGATATATAGCTTTATCAACATTGTTGGTTTGGCAATGGGTGTAACCGCTTTTTTATTCATTCTTGAATACATCAGTCTCGAAAAAAGCGTAAATAATTTCCATAAAAACTTATCAGACACCTATCGTTTGTTAAATGAAGATATACGTGGTAATTCATGGGCTGAAATCGAACCAGGCTGGGCATTAAAAGCCAAAGAAACTTTTCCGGAAATCAAAGATTTCTGTCGTTTTGAACAAGGAATTACCAAAGGTGTAGTCAGAAAATCAAGTGTAAACAGTGAACCATTCCGTGAGGCAAACATTGGTTTTGCCGAAAGAAATTTTTTTGATTTTTTCAGTTTCCCTTTAGTGGCAGGCAATACTAAGGCTTTAGAAAAACCAAATACTGTTTTTTTGTCTGAAACCACAGCAAAGAAATATTTTGGCACCGAAAACCCCATCGGACAGTTACTCACGCTAGATAATCAGTTTGGTACAGCAAGCTATACCATAGAGGGTATTTTTGCCGATATGCTCGATAATTCGGATATCAGATATGATATGGTGTTTTCATTAGAAACACTGAAAAACCCTGCTAATCTAAATGGTAATAACTGGGCTACGCTTACAAACCTTGATTCGCAATATATCAATACCTTTTTTCTGCTTAATAAAGGGGTAGACCCAAAGGCATTTGAGAAGAAATTATCAGATATGCGAGCTAAACTAGGGAACGAAAAAGATGGTGTACGTTTTCGCTTACAACCCTTTGCCAATATGCATCTGGCAGCATCGCTGAGTGATACCTATCAGACAACCGGTAATCTGAAATACGTCTATATGTTAGGAGGTATAGCCTTTCTTATAATTCTGATTGCTTGGTTCAATTACATTAATCTCTCAACGGCTAATTCTTTAAAAAGAGCAAATGAAGTAGGTGTAAGAAAAGTAATTGGCGCTACTCAGTGGCATTTGATTGGCCAGTTTTTGGGTGAAGCTATCTTGGTAAATATGTTAGGTTTTATCTTGTCTGCATTTTTTGTTTATGCCTTTCAACCGTTTTTTAACGACCTGATTGGTAAAGAACTTTCATTTAAAACCATACAGTTTTCGTCTGTTTCTATGGTAGG
The DNA here is from genome assembly GCF_037860775.1 of Emticicia soli. Classification (NCBI taxonomy): domain Bacteria; kingdom Pseudomonadati; phylum Bacteroidota; class Cytophagia; order Cytophagales; family Leadbetterellaceae; genus Emticicia; species Emticicia soli. Next base: position 148,277 of record NZ_JBBEWC010000009.1, read on the forward strand.
TTTGGGCTTGTTGTTATTGGGGTCTATTCTTTCGGGTGCTTTAACTGCTTTAGTGTTGTCAAACTTTAATCCTATCGAAACGCTGAAAGGTAAATTAGGTAAGCAATCAAAAGGTATATTTTTACGTAAAGCATTGGTGGTGTCGCAGTTTAGTATTTCTATTATGCTTATTCTAGGTACAGTCTTAATTTATCGCCAGTTGCACTTCATGCAAAATAAAGATTTGGGCATCAATACACATCAGTTATTGGTTGTAAAAGGCCCGGAAGTAAGCAAAGATAGTACTTATGGTGCACGTAAGACGGCTTTTGTTGATGGACTATCGCAACAAAGTTTTGTGAAAGATTACTGTGCGTCAGGCAGTGTTCCAAGCGGGTGGTATAATTTTATGACCTCTGGTTTTACACAGCCAAAGTCTAAACCCGGCGATGAACTCAAAACGTATTCTTTTGCCATTATTGGTGAGCGATTCTTGAATACCTACGAAATAAAATTAAAAGCAGGCAGGAATTTTACTGCTGCCGAGTGTAATGTTGACTGGAATGATAACAGCAAAATATTACTTAATGAAAGAGCAGTACAATCATTAGGTTTTGCTTCGGCCGAAGAAGCAGTTAATAAACGTATACAGTGGGACGAGCGGCCTTTAGAAATTATAGGAGTTGTGAAAAACTACCATCACAGAGGTGTGCAGACAGCCATTGATCCTATTATTTTTTATCCGCAAAATTCATCGGCTTATTACACAGTTAGAGTAACACCTGACAAAATACAAGATAAAATTGCAAGCCTTGAAAAGCTGTATAAAACCAATTTTCCGGGGAATCCGTATGAGTATTTCTTTGTCGATGAGAATTTTAATAAACAGTACGCTACCGAGCAACAATATAGTAAAATATTCACTACGTCATCAATCTGGGCTATTGTAATTGCTTGTTTGGGGCTCTTCGGATTAGCCACTTTTACTACCGAGAGCCGTACAAAAGAGGTTGGTATCAGAAAAGTACTTGGAGCTGGTGTATTGGGTATTACGGCATTACTAAGCAAAGATTTTCTGAAACTAGTAATCATATCTATACTCATTGCCAGCCCGATTGCCTATTATCTGATGCACAAATGGCTTGAAAATTTTGAATATAAAGTAGAAATATCGTGGTGGATTTTTATTGCTTCCGGTTTAGGGGCAATGCTGGTAGCCGTAGTAACAGTCGGGTATCAGGCTATAAGAGCAGCATTAGTGAATCCGGTGAAATCATTAAAAACAGAATAGCAGAGACTAAAGGGCAGTGGCATAGATTTTATTTCAACCCTTAGCTCTTTCCTCTCTGCCTTAAGCACAAAATTATGATACTTAACTATTTCAAAATCGCATTCAGAAATCTTGGTAAGAACAAGGTTTATTCATTCATCAATATTGGTGGGCTGGCTGTTGGTATGTCGGTAGCTATGTTGATTGGGCTATGGATTTTTGATGAAATAAACGCTAATAAGTACCATAAGAATTATGAGAAAATAGGGCAGATACGCTCTATTTCTACCGAGCCAACTACCGGCGTTAGCGAAGGTAGCCCGCACATGCAGATTCCTATGAGTACCGCATTGAAAGCAAATTATAAGCATTTATTCAATAAGGTGCTTACTTCATGGGCAGTGAGTGATTATACTTTAAAGCTGGGAGAAAAAAAACTCAACCGAAGAGGCCATTTTGTTGAGCCTGGTATTCTTGAAATGCTTTCTCTGAAAATGATAAAAGGCTCTTACGATGGTTTGAAAGACCTTCACTCGATTGTTTTATCAAAATCTACTGCCGAAGCTATGTTTGGCAGTGCTGACCCAATTAATCAAAGCCTGAAAATCGATAATAAAATTGATGTAACAGTAACGGGAATTTACGAAGACTTACCTAAAAACTCACGCTTTGGTGAGGTAGAGTTTTTTACGCCGTGGGACTTATTTGTGGCATCGAATGAATGGGTGAAAGGAAATGTGAATAATTGGGATAATACTTCTTTTGGTATTTATGTAGAACTACAACCAAATGTTAGGCTTGAGACAGCACAGGCCGGACTAAAAGATTTTTTTGCCAAAAATGCACCCAGAGACTATTATAAACTGTTGGAGAGCTATAAGCCGGAAATATTTGTTTTTCCGATGAAACAATGGCATTTATATTCTGATTTTACCGATGGTCGACCAGCAGGCGGGCGCATTACGTTTGTGTGGCTATTTGGTATTATTGGCATTTTTGTGCTCTTACTGGCTTCAATCAATTTTATGAATTTAAGTACTGCCCGTTCAGAGAAACGTGCCAAAGAAGTAGGTATCCGCAAAGCTATCGGTTCGGTTCGTAGCCAGTTGATTAGTCAGTTTTTCAGCGAATCGTTCTTAGTTGTATTAGTATCGTTTGTTTTATCGTGCCTGCTTATATTCTTATCATTACGTGGGTTTAATGAATTGGCAGATAAAGATATTGCCTTGCCATTTACCAATCTGTATTTCTGGTTAGCAAGTGCTGCTTTTATCGCTCTAACGGGTGTGCTTACGGGTCTTTATCCTGCTTTATATTTATCTTCTTTTCAGCCTATTAAGGTACTTAAAGGTACTTTTAAAACAGGTCGTTTTGCAGAAACTCCCCGCAAGGTATTGGTAGTTTTTCAGTTCACTATTTCGGTGGTAATGATTATAGGAACCATTGTAGTTTACCAACAAATTCAGCACGCCAAAAATCGCCCGGTTGGGTATAGCCAAGAGGGCTTAGTAACTATTAGTTTAAATGATCCAAATTATGAGGGTAAATATGATTTGTTCAAAAGCGAATTATTAAATTCAGGTGTAGTATCAGAAGTAGCACTTTCTAACAGTACTTTAACTTCGATTTCTAACAGGTCGAGTGGCTTTATCTGGAAAGGTAAATCACCAGAAACACCTTCGGGTTTTAATAAATTCAGGGTAACGGCCGATTTTGGCAAAATGCTAGATTGGAAAATAATAGCCGGCCGTGACTTTTCGAGTGATTATAAAACTGATTCAGCAGGCGTAATTTTGAATGAAGCTGCTGCCAAATACATAGGCTTGAAAAATCCTATAGGGGAATATATCAAAACCGAAGACGGAAAATTTGTCTGGCAGATTATAGGCGTAACCAAGGATATGATTATTCAGTCACCCTACGATGATATTAATGGTTCATTTTACTTTTTAGATTTTAGCAAGAGCTCAAGACAAATGACTATGCGCATTAAACCAACTGTGAGCCCGACTGAAGCCTTGCCAAAGATAGAAGCTGTATTCCATAAACTTGTGCCCTCAGCATCTTTTGACTATAAATTTGTAGATGAAGACTATAATAAAAAATTCGCTCAAGAGCAGCATATTGGTAGATTATCTACAGTATTTGCTATTCTGGCTATTTTCATTTCTTGTCTCGGGCTTTTTGGATTAGCCTCTTTTGTAGCCGAACAACGCACCAAAGAAATCGGTATCCGCAAAGTACTCGGTGCCAGTGTAAGCAATCTATGGCAAATGCTCTCTAAAGACTTTGTAGTACTCGTTATAATCTCTTGTGTTATAGCAGCACCAATAGCCTATTATTTCATGAACAACTGGTTGCAGAAATATACCTATCATACCGAACTTTCGTGGTGGATATTTGCTGCATCAGCCTTAGGCGCATTATCGCTCACATTATTAACGGTAAGTTATCAGGCTGTGAAAGCAGCATTAGTGAATCCGGTTAAATCATTAAAAACAGAATAGCAGATAGTAAAGGGCAGTTGCATAGATTTTATTTCAGCCCGTAGCTCTTTCCCCTCTGCCCTAAGCACAAAATTATGATACTTAACTATTTCAAAATCGCATTCAGAAATCTTGGTAAGAACAAGGTTTATTCATTCATCAATATTGGTGGACTTGCCGTGGGTATGTCGGTAGCGATATTGATTGGCCTCTGGATTTACGACGAACTGGCTTACAATAAATATCATAAGAACTATGAATCTATTGCACAAGTGCGCACTGAAAGTACAGACCCCAACACAGGAATTACCAGAAACGGCCCTGCCTTACAGTTTCCGCTTGGTACAGCTCTTAAAAATAATTATAAGCATTATTTTAGACACGTATTGATGGCTTTTTGGGTAGGCGACTACACACTTTCGGCAGATAATAACAAGTTCCCGAAAAGAGGTGAGTTTATTGAAGGTGAAGTGATAGATATGCTTTCGCTTAAAATGTTAAAAGGTTCAGCAGAATCGTTAAAAGACCCGCATTCTATCATTTTGTCTGCATCTACGGCTAAGGCTATTTTTGGCGATGAGAACCCTGTGAACAAAAACCTGAAAATCGACAACCGCATGGATGTAGTGGTTACAGGAGTATTTGAGGATATGCCCAAAAATAATCGTTTCAGCGAAATACAGTTTTTTTCGCCGTGGGCTTTGTGGGTATCATCAAACGACTGGGTGAAACAATGCGAAAACGAGTGGAACAATAGCTCGTTTAATGTTTTTGTACAACTGCAACCCAACGTATCAATTGAGCAGGCGAGCACAGCTCTAAAGGGTTTTTATGATAAAAACACACCTAAACAAATAGCCGACGATTGGAGAAAATATAGCCCGGCAATATTCTTGTATCCGATGGAACAATGGCGGTTATACTCCGATTTTAAAGACGGTAAAGTATCAGGCGGCCGCATTACTTTCGTATGGCTGTTTGGTATAGTAGGTATTTTTGTATTGCTATTGGCATGTATCAATTTTATGAATTTGAGCACTGCCCGTTCAGAAAAACGTGCCAAAGAAGTAGGTATCCGCAAAGCCATTGGCTCTGTCAGAATACAATTGGTTCAACAGTTTCTGAGCGAGTCTTTTCTGGTTGTTTTATTTGCCTTTGCACTAGCTCTTGGTTTTGTGATAGTAGCCTTGCCTTGGTTTAATAATCTGGCCGACAAAGGTATGTCGATACCATTTACTGATGCGCTTTTCTGGTTAATCAGTATCGGCTTTATCATCTTTACTGCTTCTGTGGCGGGTACGTATCCTGCATTCTATTTATCATCATTTCAGCCTGTAAAAGTACTGAAAGGTACTTTCAAATTAGGTCGATTCTCCTCATTGCCTCGCAAGGTGTTGGTGGTTGTGCAGTTTACGGTTTCAGTCGTGTTGATAGTTGGTACTATTGTGGTTTATCAGCAAATTAACCATGCACGTAACAGACCCGTGGGCTATAACAGAGAAGGGCTGATTAAAGTAGCACTCAATGACCCTAATTATGAGGGTAAGCAAGATGTAATAAAAGCAAAATTGCTTAATACAGGCATGGTTGAAAATATGGCACTTTCTTCAAGCCCACTGACCGAAATATGGAGTAATGCCGGAGGTTTTACCTGGAAAGGCAAAGACCCTGAATTAGCATCTGATTTTGGCGTTATTAACGTAACTCATGATTTTGGTAAACTAATAGACTGGAAAATAAAAGAAGGACGTGATTTCTCGAGAATATATGCTACAGATTCGAGCGCTATTATTATCAACGAAACAGCAGCCAAGTACTTAGGCTTAAAGAATCCTGTGGGCGAATTTATTACTAATGAAGATGACGACGGCAAAAAAAGCTGGCAGATTATTGGTGTGGTAAAAGATTTAGTGATGGAGTCGCCGTATGACCCTGTGAAACGTTCTTTCTATTTTCTGGACCCGAAATACAACGATGTGAGCCAGATGATTATTAAAATAAAACCTAGTGCTAGTGCCAGCGAAGCCTTGCCTAAAATAGAGGCAGTTTTTAAAGAAATAGTACCATCAGCCTTATTTGATTATAAATTTATCGATGCCGAATACGGTTTTAAATTCAGTCAGGAAGAACACATAGGTAAATTAGCTACTTTCTTTGCTTTGCTTGCCATCCTTATCTCTTGTCTTGGTCTTTTTGGATTGGCTTCTTTTGTAGCCGAGCAACGTACCAAAGAAATAGGTATCCGCAAAGTGTTGGGTGCTAGTATAAGCAGCTTATGGGGTATGTTGTCTAAAGACTTTGTGATATTGGTAATTATCTCTTGTATGCTTGCTGCACCGATAGCTTATTATTTTATGAACCAATGGCTTGTAAAGTATAATTATCATACCGAAATATCGTGGTGGATTTTTGTAGTAACTGGTGCTGGTGCTTTAGGTATTACTTTACTGACAGTAAGCTACCAAGCCATAAAAGCAGCATTGATGAATCCGATAAAGAGTTTAAAATCCGAATAAAGCCCCCAGCCGCAGCGGCGGACCGTCCCTAAAGGGGTGTTGCTTACGCCAGATTGAAGATCTGGAGTTGCACTACTTAAAGGGAGATTTGGGGAATAGAATATATAAACTTTTAAAAAGTCCCCCTTTAGGGGCTAGGGGTCTTATGATACGTAATTACTTGAAAATCGCCTGGAGAAATCTTGCTAAGAGCAAGGTTTACTCGTTTATTAATGTTTTTGGTCTTGCCGTTGGCATGGCCGTTGCTATGTTGATTGGCCTCTGGATAAATGACGAGATGTCGGCCAATAAGCACCATGCCAATTATAATAGTATTTACCAGATCAAAATGCACCAGACTTTTGATGGGCGCCGTGGAACACAAGATGCAATACCTTTTCCGATGGGAGATGAGTTAAGAGCTAAGTTTCCCGACTTTAAAGCTACTGTTATGTGTGACTGGGGGGGCAATCGCTCTTTAGTAACAGGCAATCAGAAGTTTCTTAAATATGGGCATTTCATTGGTGAAGATGCCATTGATATGTTTTCGTTGAAAGTACTCAATGGAGATAAGAATCCCTTAAAAGAACCTTATTCTATTGTATTAACTGACGAAACAGCTAAAACAATTTTTGGAGATAAAAACCCTGTTGGCCAGATATTAAGAGTTGATAACACAGTAGATTTAAAAGTAACAGGGGTAGTACAAAAACAACCTAAAAATGCCAATCTGCAATTTGACTACCTGATACCTTGGCAATTGCAGGAAAAAATATATGACTGGATAGCCAAATTTCATAAAACCAACTGGGGTAATAACTCATGGCAGGCTTTTGTGCAATTAAAAGATGGTGTTGACCCTGAAAAAACTAACGCCAGAATCAAAAATGTGGTATTAGACCACTTTAAAGAAAACCAGTTGATGCAAAAGAGCATTAAGCCGGAAGTATTTGTACATCCGATGGCTAAATGGCGTTTATATTCTGATTTCACAGAAGGTAAAAATACCGGAGGGTTCATTAAGTATGTAAGGCTATTTGGTATATTTGGTATTTTCGTTTTAGTAATTGCGTGTATTAATTTTATGAACCTGAGCACTGCTCGTTCTGAAAAACGTGCCAAAGAAGTTGGGGTTCGTAAAGCGGTAGGTTCGGCACGTCAACAGTTAATCAGTCAGTTTTTAAGTGAGTCAATACTCATTGCTTTTATATCTCTGGCTGTAGCATTTTTACTTGTAGCTATTTCGTTGCCTTATTTTAATAAACTCACTGAAAAACAGATGGTAATTGAGTTTACTAATCCTGTATTCTGGTTGATTATGATAGGCTTTACACTTATTACAGGCCTATTGGCCGGCAGCTATCCTGCACTTTATTTATCTTCGTTCAATCCGGTTAAAATTCTTAAAGGCGGCGTACATGTAGGCAAAAATGCTTCTTTACCACGTAAAATACTGGTAGTAGTGCAATTTACGTTCTCAATTGTATTAATGATAGGTACTGTTATTATCTATCAACAAATACAATATGCTAAAAATCGTCCGATTGGATTCGATAACAAAGCTCTGATTTCGGTAGGAAGCTCGGGCGATCTGATGAGAAATTATGATGCCTTGAAAAATGAACTGATTGCTACGGGTATGGTATCATCGATTTGTAAATCAAATTCGCCTCCTACACAAATCTGGAGTAACAATAGTGGTTGGGAGTGGAAAGGCTCAACTCCTGACGATAAATCGGCGCTATTTAACACGATTGCTACCAACTACGATTACATTAAAACCATAGGTATTAAATTAAAAGAAGGTAGAGATTTTTCAAAAGAATATTCGACCGACTCAGTAGGCGTGATTTTGAATGAAGCGGCTGTAAAACGCATGGGATTAAAAAATCCGGTAGGCGAAATAGTAAAATGGAATGAGCAGGAGCGAAGAGTAGTTGGTGTAATACCTGATGTTCTGATGGACTCGCCTTACAGAGATGTTGCGCCACTTACCATTGTATTCGAGAAAGACTGGACAAACTTTCTTAATGTCAGATTTACCCCTACTGCATCGTCGTCTGAAGCTATTAAAGCCATTAAACCAATATTCGATAAATATAATCCTGGTTATCCGTTCGATTACAAATTTGCAGATGTTGAGTATGCCAGCAAGTTTAATTATGAAGAACTCATAGGTAATCTGGTTGCTATTATTTCAGGGTTAGCCATTTTTATTTCATGTTTAGGTTTGTTTGGTTTAGCGTCATTTATGGCCGAACAACGTAAAAAAGAGATAGGGGTCAGAAAAGTACTCGGTGCTAGTGTGGCCAATCTATGGGGATTGCTTTCAAAAGACTTTTTAATTCTTATTATTATCTCATGTGCCATAGCATCGCCAATTGCGTGGTATGCCATGACCGAATGGCTCAGCGATTATAAATATAAGATAAGTATTGGTGTAGGTGTATTCTTGCTAGTGCTTGTAATGTCTATGCTCATTACATTGCTCACAGTAAGTTATCAGGCTATTAAAGCCGCATTGGCTAATCCGGTTAAATCATTAAAAACTGAATAGCAGAGAGAATGGGGCATAGGGCAGAGGTTTTGCCCTATGCGCTTACCTCTTTGCCCAAAGCCCTCTCAAATGATACGCAATTATTTAAAAATCGCCTTTCGGAATTTACTGAGAAGTAAAACCTTTTCTTTCATAAATATCTTTGGTTTGTCGGTAGGGCTGGCTACCTGTTTGCTCATTATGCTCTATGTCATAGACGAATTAAGTTATGACAAACACCATAAAGATGGCGCACAGATTTTTAGGGTAGCGCTACAAACAGGAGATGAGCGGTGGTCATCGATGGCAGCTCCGGTAGCTCAAGGAATCAAAAAAGATTTTGCAGAAGTAGAAGAGACAACTCGTTTGCTGAACTTCCCGAATATTGATAAAGTGCTATTAACCAATGAAAAGGCCGACAAGCAGTTTTATGAAACCAATGCGTATTATGTAGACAACACGTTCTTCAATATTTTTACGTATGATTTTAAATACGGCAACGGGCAAACAGCGCTAAATCAGCCTAACACGATTGTGATTTCGGAGACAGTTGCCAATAAAATATTTGGTAATGAAAATCCGGTCGATAAAGTTATTAATGTAGAAATACCTTATGGCAAGCTTAATTATACCATAAAAGGAGTTTTCAGAGACAAACAACAAAAATCTCATATTGATGCCCATTTATTGCTTTCTATGCAAAATGGTGATATTGGTCAGTGGGTAAATAGCCAGACTAACTGGGCGGTTAATAGCCTGTTTCATACTTATATAAAACTGAAGCCAGGTACAAACGTGGCTTCGTTTGAGAGAAAACTGCCATCTTTCTGGGAAAGAAATGGAGGGACAGATATGAGGGCGATTAATGTAACAAAAACATTATTCTTACAACCATTGCATGATATATACCTGAAATCGGCTATTGGTAATGAAATTTCGGCCAATGGTAGCATGACCTACGTCTACATATTCAGTTCAATAGCGGCTTTTCTTTTATTGATAGCCTGTATCAATTTCATGAACCTTTCTACGGCTCGTTCAGAAAAACGTGCTAAAGAAGTAGGCGTAAGAAAGGTAATGGGAGCGAATAAAAATGCCTTAGTAAAACAGTTTTTGGGAGAGTCTCTTATCATGTCGTTTATTGCATTGTTTATTGCCCTTTTATTGGTACAAATAAGCCTGCCTGCTTTTAATAGTTTCACACAAAAGAGTATTGATATTTTTAAAACACCTAGCATTTTTATCTGGATAAGTGGGCTTACTATAGTAACAGCCGTATTAGCAGGGTTATACCCATCATTTTACTTGTCATCATTTAAACCAATTGCAGTACTAAAAGGGCGCTTAATCAATAGTATTTCGGCTACTTTTATCCGTAAGGGGCTAGTGGTTTTTCAGTTTACTATTTCTGTTACGCTTATTTTGGTAACAATGGTTATCTGGCGCCAAATGAGCTTAATCAGAAATCAGGATTTAGGTTTTAATAAAGACCACCAATTGATTATTCCTTTCAGAAGCGCCGCCACTGCCAACAACTATACTGCATTGAAAAATGAAGTATTGAAAAAAAACAATGTAATTTCGGCAACGGCAGGTACAAGTTATCCAGGTATTCAGCTTATAGAAGATCAGTTTTTCTACGCCGAAGGCAAGAGTCTTGAAGAAAAAGTAGATATTAATTTTGCAAGGGTAAACGACGATTACATCGAAACGCTGGGCTATAAAGTATTGTACGGGCGGTCTTTTTCAAAGAACCCAAAGGCTGACTCTAATGCAATCATATTAAATGAATCGGCAGTAAAGCAATTAGGCTATACTGCTGAAAACGCCGTGGGTAAGAAAATCAATTATGAAGAACGAGGACAGATTTTACGCAAAGAAATAGTAGGTGTTGTAAAAGACTTCAATTTCCATAGTCTGCATGAAGCTATTGGCCCTTATGGAATGGTAAAACTGGTAGACAATCAACATAATTTTTTTATTGCTCATGTTCAAAAAGGTGATTTTGAATCTACCATTGCTGATATTGAACAAATATGGAAAAAGATTAATCCTGCTTCACCATTTGAATATTATTTCCTCGACCAGGATTTCCAGAAAAACTATCAGAAAGAAGAGAAAACATCTGGCACTATTACCTATTTTATGTTAATCACCATTTTTATTGCTTGTTTGGGTCTGTTTGGCTTGGCCGCATTTAGTGCCGAGCAGCGCACTAAAGAAATAGGTGTCAGAAAAGTATTAGGTGCCACAGTTGGGCAAATAATAGGGCTTTTTTCTAAAGATTTTATGAAACTGGTAATTATTGCTTGCGCAATTGCATTTCCGGCTGGCTACTGGTTGATGCGCCAATGGTTGAAAAACTTTGCTTATCAGATAGAACTGCACTGGTGGATATACCTTATTGCCGGATTAACTACCTTATTAATTGCATTCCTTACAGTAAGTTATCAGGCCGCTAAAGCAGCATTAACAAATCCGATAAAATCTTTGAAATCTGAATAGCAGAGAGCAGGGGGCATAGGGCAGAGGTTTTGCCCCATGCTCTTAGCCCTATGCCCTAACCCTTACAATTTTATGATACGCAATTACTTAAAAATCGCTTTACGAAATCTCTTTAAAAGAAAAGGATTTACGCTGCTGAATATCTTCGGCTTAGCTATTGGTATGACCTGTTGCTTACTGATTCTACAATATGTGAATTACGAGCGAGGCTTCGACAAATTTCATGAAGATGCCGACAGGATTGTACGCCTGCGTATAGATAATTACAGCGAAGGTAAATTGCTCTGGAAATCGGCAACGGTTTTTCCGGCTTTTGCACCAACTATGAAAAAAGATTTTCCAGAGATAGAAGAGGCCGGGCGTTTGATGGATGCCAATGCATTGTTGACGAATGAGGCGCGCAATATCAAATTTAATGAGCAAAAAGGATATTTTGCCGACCCTTCAATGCTGAAAATTCTTACTATTCCTATAGTAAAGGGGAACCCAGCGACGATGCTTAATGCTCCTGAAAAAATAATTTTGTCGGAAAGCTATGCCAAAAAATATTTTGCCGACGAAAACCCAATAGGTAAGGTTCTAAAAATGAGTGGTTTTGGGAATCCTCGTATGTGTGAGGTAACGGGTGTTTTTAAGGATTATCCTAAAAACTCTCATCTAATAATTGATTACCTTATTTCTTACAGTACACTAGGTAAGTTTATGAAAGAATCTGGCGATACAGATAATTCAACAGAAACAGCTTGGGGTTGGTACGATTTCTATACTTACTTTAAGTTACGGCCGGATGCTACTATAGAACAGGTACAGGAGAAAATGCCTGCTTTTTGTGACCAATACATTAATTCTAAAAGAGACCCGAAGAGTAATCGTAAAACTGAGGCATATCTAATGCCAATGACAGATATACATCTGTATGCTAACTTTAACCAGGAAGCAGAGGTAAATGGCAGCGGACAGGCAGTTTCATGGTTGTTTCTGATAGCATTCTTTATTCTTGCCATTGCGTGGACAAACTATATTAATCTGGCAACTGCACGTTCATTAGAACGTGCCAAAGAGGTAGGCGTTCGTAAGGTAATGGGAGCGCTGAGAGAACAGCTAGTAGGCCAGTTTCTGATGGAGAGTTTGATACTCAATCTTTCAGCTTTACTAATATCATTAATGGCAGCCTATTTTGCTATGCCTTATTTTAGCAATTTTCTGGAGCAACAAATCACCTTCACATTTGCCGATAATATGAGTTTCTGGCTAATTATGTTATTGGTTTTTGTATTGGGCACTTTCTTATCGGGTATGTACCCTGCATTTGTGATGTCGGGAATAAAACCAATTATAGTATTAAAAGGTATTATGCCTAAACTATCAGGCGGTATCTCTATGCGCAGAGTACTTATAGTTTCGCAGTTTTCGGCTTCTATTGCTTTAATCATAGGCACCATAGTGGTGTATCAGCAAATAAACTATATGCGAAGCCAGAAACTCGGTCTTGATATTGCCCAGACATTGGTACTTGAAGGTACAACATCTATTCAGGAAACTGAATTTCAGTCTTCGTTTAAGCCCTTTAAAAATGATATTCTGAAGCTAAAAGGCGCAGAAAATATAAGTTTGTCGTCAACAATACCGGGCGAAGAAGTTTATTGGACCAATAGTGCAAGATGGATGCGCAAACCTAAAGAAAGCAGCACAACCATGTACATTATGTCTATGGACTATGACTTTGTTCCGGCTTATGATATGAAGATGGTATCAGGTAGGGCATTCTCTGAAAAATTTGGCGAAGACCAGCATCGCAAAAATGTGCTGCTTAACGAGTCGGCGGTGAAAGCACTAGGTATAGAAAGCACTCAGAAAGCAATTAGTGAGAAAATAGTCATGGGAAGAGATACCTTTAATATAATAGGCGTAATGGCTGATTTTCATCAGGAAAGCCTTAAAAGAGCTGTTAATCCGATGGTAGCCAAGCTAGAAATACATGGAGCATCTTTTCATTCTATCAAACTTAAAACGGATGATGTAAGCCAAACACTGGCTGATGTTCAGATGCTATGGAATAAGGCTTTTCCGAATGACCCTTTCAAATATTTTTTTCTCGATAAACATTTTGACCGCCAGTATAAATCAGACGTATTGTTTGGTAAAGTATTCGGGTTCTTTGCTATGTTAGCCATTTTTGTGGCTTGTCTAGGGCTGTTGGGTTTATCCTCTTACAATGTTTTACAACGTACCAAAGAAATAGGTGTTCGTAAAGTACTAGGGGCTAGTATTTCAAGCATTGTAGTATTACTGTCAAAAGATTTTTTGAAACTTGTAATAATTGCCTCATTGATTGCTTTCCCGATTGCATGGGCAGTAATGAACCAATGGCTGCAAGATTTTGCAAGTCGCATAAATATACATTGGTGGGTATTTTTAGTGGCAGGTGTTTCGGCACTCATAGTTGCTCTTGTTACCATAAGTTTTCAATCAATCAAAGCCGCATTAATGAATCCGGTGAAGAGTTTAAAATCAGAATAGCAGAGGGAATAGAGCATGGGGCAGAGATTCTATTCCTTCCCCATGCCCTTAGCCCTCTGCCAAAAGCTAATTAATTATGATACGCAATTATTTAAAAATCGCTTGGCGAAATTTGCTAAAAAACAAAACTTTTTCATTTATCAATATCTTTGGCTTGGCTATAGGCTTTTGCGGCTTTATGCTTATTGGCTTATATGTGTTAGACGAGCTCAGCTATGATCGATTCAATGAAAAAGCTGATAGAATTTATCGTCTTGATGCTGACATCAGATTCGGAGGAACTGATTTGAAATTAGCATCAGCTGCCGACCCTACAGGTGCAGTATTGAAAAAAGACTATCCAGAAGTAGAGCAATATGTAAGATTCTATGGTAGCGAAGGGCCTAAATTTGTTAAAAAAGGCAGTGAGTATATCAGAGAAAGTAACGTAATATATGCCGATTCTACATTGTTTGATGTATTTACCTTGCCGGTTATTGCGGGCAATCCTAAAACGGCATTAGACAAACCAAATACAGTAGTAATAAGCGAGTCGGCTGCCAGAAAATATTTTGGTACTACCGATGCTTTAGGTAAAAGCCTAGAAGTAGGTATTGAAGATAAAACACAATATAATGTTACAGCTGTAATTAAAGATATGCCCGAAAACGCACATTTTCATTTTGATATGCTGTTTTCGATGGATAATGTGAAGTATGAATTCGGGAATTTCCTGAGCCATAATTTCAATACTTACATTGTGCTGAAAGAAGGTACCGATTATAAAGCCTTTGAAAAGAAACTAGAGAGCATGGTAGTAAAATATGTACTACCACAAGCAAAGGAGTTTTTGAATGTAGAAAGCATGGAGGAGTTCAGAAAGTCTGGTAATAAACTGGATTACTTTTTAATGCCACTGACCGATATTCATCTTAAGTCAGATAAGATGTCTGAATTGGGTACTAATAGCAATATTCAATATGTGTATATATTCTCGGCGGTTGCGCTCTTTGTATTGTTGCTGGCTTGTATCAACTTCATGAATCTATCAACTGCCCGTTCAGCTAATAGAGCCAAAGAGGTAGGTATTCGCAAAGTATTAGGTACAGGAAAAGGCACGCTAATGAGTCAGTTTATTGCTGAATCTTCTCTGGTGAGCTATCTATCTTTCTTTTTTGCTTTGTTGTTAACTTGGCTTATTCTGCCCTATTTTAACGAAGTAGCCGCTAAATCTTTTTCGTTTGGTTCTCTACTGACACCGCAGGCACTTCCTTTTCTTGTGCTATTGCCTATTGTGGTAGGTGTGTTGGCGGGCTATTATCCGGCATTTTTCCTTTCTTCATTTAAGCCAATTGTAGTGCTTAAAAGCAAAATGAACGCCGGTAAGCAGCGCAGTAGCTTCCGTAATGTATTAGTTACGTTTCAGTTTTTTGCTTCTATTTTTTTGGTTATCAGTACCATTATTGTTTATCGACAACTAAATTATATCCAGACCAAAAATGTAGGCTTTAAGAAAGACCAGGTTTTGGTTATTAACGGAACCGGAGCACTAAGAAACAACAACGAAGTCTTTAAAAACGAAATATTAAAGTTGGCAGGTGTAAAAAGTGGCGCTTCTGCAGGCTTTCTGCCTGTTTCTAATTCGTCACGTACCGACCACACTTTTTCTAGAGAAGCTACTATAACAGCCAAAAGCGGCTTTAGCATGCAGATATGGAATGTTGATTATGACTATATACCAACTCTAGGGATGGAGTTGCTGAAAGGCCGAAACTTCTCTAAAGCCTTTGGTACAGATTCTAATGGTATTATCATTAACGAAATGGCCGCCAAAGTTTTAGGGTATGACGACCCAATCGGTAAGAGAATTTATTCTACACTAGATGACAGAGGCTCTTATGAAATTGTAGGCGTAGTAAAGAATTTCCATTACGAATCTTTACGTCAGACAGTTGCGCCATTAGCCATGCGATTAGGGACAAGCAATTGGGCACAGGCTTTCAAGGTAAATACTGATGATATGCCGAGATTAGTAAAGAAAGTAGAGCAAAAATGGAAAGCAATTGCGCCTGAAATGCCTTTTAGCTATAGCTTTTTGGATGAAAGATTCGATGAAATGTATCGGGCCGAACAGAGAGTTGGTAAAGTAGCCATCACTTTTGCTATTCTGACTATAATCATTGCTTGTTTGGGCTTATTTGGCTTGGTAACATACATGGCCGAGCAACGCACCAAGGAAGTAGGCATCAGAAAAGTACTAGGCGCATCGGTATTCAGCATTACTACGCTTTTAACCAAAGATTTTATAAAACTGGTGGTGTTGGCTTTAGTAATTGCCAGCCCGATAGCTTATTTATTAATGAATATGTGGCTATCTGATTTCACGTATCGAATCGAAATAGAGTGGTGGATATTTGTACTGGCAGGTTTTATAGCTATTGCTATTGCCATACTCACAGTAAGTTATCAGGCTATTAAATCAGCCTTGATGAATCCAGTAAAGTCATTAAAGTCAGAGTAGAAAATAAATAAATTAATAGAATTGAGTAGAATTAGGGGCTGTTTCGGCCCCTAAATTGTATCATTGTCTTAAAAAGCCGTTCAAGAGTTTCAATCGGAATATCAGTTGTTGGGTCAATCAGTAAAATCTTCATTCTTGTTCTATTTTCTGCTATCAACTCAACATCATTAATCTTATTACCGTCTACAATACCAATATAAGGCTGATGAATGCCGTTGATAGTGTATTTCTTATGTCTCCACAAATAACAAAACATTTTGCCTTTGTAGTAGTAAACAGGCATTTTGTATTTCCAAGCTTCAGTAATAGCCGGAGATTGTTTCAGAATATAAGTTCTCAAAAAAAGCAGACAACTTTTTATGGGTTCTTCCTGTTGTTCAAAATAAGTATCTATCGGGCTTAACATTGCTATTTAATGGCGATTAATATGTCTATTTCTGCATTGGCAGGGTCTTGGGCTTTTTCACCATAGACTTCAATATCGGCTGTATAAGCTCTATCTAAATCAGTGCTCCATATTTCTCCCCATTTTTGGCCTACAATACCCTCATTAATGTTGCCTTTTACGGTAAAAGTGGTATAAGTAGCACCATCGATTGTTCTGCCTACCAGTGCATCAGGGATATTTTCAAGGCTGCTTACTTTGCAAC
Source organism: Emticicia soli (assembly GCF_037860775.1). Taxonomy (NCBI): domain Bacteria; kingdom Pseudomonadati; phylum Bacteroidota; class Cytophagia; order Cytophagales; family Leadbetterellaceae; genus Emticicia; species Emticicia soli. Next base: position 165,218 of record NZ_JBBEWC010000009.1, read on the forward strand.
CTAGCAAGGTAGTGTAAGGTTTAGTATAGTCTTTTTCGTAGTCGGTATAAATGCAATAAATAGAATTATCTACTTTATTTGGAATTGAGGCCAGTACGTTTTCTGTAAAAAATCTTGTCCATAATGCCGAAATATCTTGCATGGCTTGTTGGTTTTCGTTAGTTGTTCTGATGCTTAAGCCTATAAAGGCAAAAGGAGGATTCTGAATAAGTATCATAATTTCTGCTTTTGATGTTTGATAAGCAAAAATAGGTAGCTGCTAAGACAGCGGTATGTCAGGGGTGCCAAAGTATTTTTTTCTCATCGATTCAAAAAACTCTAATAGTGTCATGTTCTGCGGTTCAAAAGTTTCTGAGAGTGTTTCTAAACTCTGTATACGGTCGAGGCGAAACGAACGGTTTTCTTTTCTTAGGCGGCAATAGGCAATCAATACCCAGTTTTCTTGGGTATTATATAGTGCAAAAGGTTCAATTACCCTTTCAGAATTAATATCTTCTTGCGATACATAAGCAATACGTACAGCAGTAAAATTAGTAATTGCCAACTGAATAATAGATAAATAATGACTGCTTGAGTTTTGGCTGGCATTGTTTCTATACACAATTCTTTCGGCCAGTATACGGGCTTTTTCTTTGGTGTTTGAGCGTAACACCGCCTTTACTTTGATGAGCGCATCCTGATAGTTTTTAATGAAAGAAGTGTCGCTATTCTTTAACACCAGTTGTTCGGCAGTAATCAGCGCGTTGGCTTCTGTTTCGGTAAACATAACGGGTGCAAGAGCAAAGCCTTCAACCAGCGAATAGCCTTTGCCTTCTTCGGTACAGATAGGAATACCCGATAACTCCAATGCCCTGATGTCTCTATAAATTGTTCGTATGCTTACGCCAAATTTCTTAGCCAATTCGGTGGAGGTAACCAGTCTTTTGGTTTGCAGAAAAGTAATGATGGCAGTAAGCCTCGAAAGCCTCGGCGTTTCGTTATCTGTCATATTTCTATCTTGTGTTGATACATCAAAAATACTCAAAAAGTATTTTCCGGTTCCGAAATCTTTCGGCCTTTGTGCTTAATAAATGAACTAATAGTAAAAGAAAATATAAGTAAAATTTACACTCAGTAGTTTTTTATGGGGTGTTTATGCTTTTTCATCGCTAAATTATTCTGAATTATCTTAAAATACTGCAATTGCGGTCTTAAATACTTATATTTGAGTTCAATCTATTTAACCTCATAATTATGAAACAACCTGCTAAAAGATTCTCTTTCAGCATATGGGTACTCTGTACCCTATTTGCGATTATTTATCACGACGTTTCTGCCCAGCAAAAGAAAGTGCTGGTTTTCTCTAAAACAAAAGGCTGGCGACATTCGAGCATTCCTTTCGGCAAAGAAGCCATTAAGAAACTTGGTCAAGAAAACAATTTTGGTGTTGATATATCAGAAAACTCTGATGATTTCAACGACCAAAACCTTAAACAGTACAGCGCAGTTATTTTCAATTCTACCACAGGCAATGTGCTTAATAACGAACAACAGGCCGCTTTTGAAAGATATATTCAGGCCGGGGGCGGCTTTGTGGGGATACATGCTGCTGCCGATACCGAATACGAATGGCCTTGGTACGGACAATTGGTAGGAGCGTATTTTGAGAGCCACCCCAATAACTCAAACGTAAGAAAAGCAACGGTACTTGTAACAGATAAAACGCATATCTCAACAAGCCATTTGCCTGACTCATGGGAGCGAACTGACGAATGGTATAACTATAAATCTATCTACAGAAACATAAAACCATTAGCTTATCTTGACGAAAGTACTTACGACGGCGGCACTAACGGTGGCAATCACCCAATTGCTTGGTACCATGAATTTGATGGCGGGCGTTCGTTTTTTACGGGCGGTGGGCATGCTGACGAGAGTTTTTCTGAGCCTTTGTTTTTAAAACATCTGTTAGGCGGTATTAATTATGCAATGGGCAGCGGCAAGGCATTAGATTATTCAAAGGCTTACTCGGTAACAATGCCGGAAGAAAACAGGTTTGAAAAAACTGTATTGGTGAATGATCTGAATAACCCTATGGAGTTGGCGGTGTCGAATAACGGAAAGGTGTATTTCACAGAGCTAGCAGGAAACTTGTCGGTTTTTGATACTAAAACCAATAAGTTCAAGTTAATTCATCGTTTTCCGGTGGTGATGAAAGGCGGAACCGGAGTAATAGGCATTACCCTTGACCCTGATTTTGATACTAACCGTTGGTTTTACCTGTATTATTCGCCACCGATTGAAGGAGAGCCAATCTATTTTAATTTGTCAAGATTTACGCTTTCAGCAAAAGATGAAATTGATTTAGCTTCTGAAAAAATTCTATTAAGAGTGCCTGTGCAAATCAATAGTGGCTCACATCATGGCGGCTCACTGGCTTTTGATAAAGACCGTAATCTGGTTTTATCTACAGGTGATGGTACAACACCATTCCCGTCTAATGGTTATGCACCAATTGACGAGCGTAGCGGTGCAGAATATTATCCGATGGATGCCCAGCGGTCGGCTGCTAATACCAATGATTTTAAAGGTAAAATCTTGCGGATTCATCCACAACCAGATGGTACTTATACAATTCCAAAAGGCAATATGTTTGCAATTGGGCAGGACAAAACCCTGCCCGAAATCTTTGCTATGGGTTGCCGCAATCCTTACCGAATTGCTATTAATCCAGAAACAGGTACTATTTATTGGGGAGAAATTGGCCCTGATGCAGGAGAAGACAGCCCAAGAGGCCCAAGAGGATACGATGAATTTAATCAGGCCAAAAAGCCAGGTAATTTCGGCTGGCCGTATTTTGTAGGTAATAACTACGCTTATTCTGAATGGGACTTTGAAACAGGAAAGCCCGGGCCGAACTATGACCCTAAAAAGCCGATAAATAATTCGCCAAACAATACGGGTCTAAAAGAATTGCCTGCGGCTACTCCGCCTATGTTATGGTATCCTTATGCCTTATCGCCAGATTTCCCAGAGTTAGGTACGGGTGGGCGTAGTGCTATGGCTGGTGAGTTTTATACCTATAACGAAGCCTCTACTACCAAAAACAAAATTCCAAAATATTATGACGGGGCTTTGTTTATCTTCGACTGGATGCGCAACTGGATGCTGGCAACAAGATTTGATAAAAACGAAAACTATGTAAAAACCGAGCCTTTTATGCCAACCAAAGGCGATTTCAGACGCCCGATTGATTTGGCTTTCAGCAAAGACGGTATCATGTATGTACTTGAATATGGCTCGGTATACGGTGCCGATAACACCGATGCTCGTTTGGTAAAAATTGAGTATAACTACGATAACAGAGCACCACAGGCCATAGCAAGCATTGTAGATACCGTAATGGCTGTTAAAAAGCAAAGAGAATCTTTTATTACGTCTGAAACGAGAGATATGCCGCAGTATAAAGAATGGGCAGGCAAAGCACCTTTAAAATTGCGTTTTTCGGGTAGGGGAGTAGATTTAGATTTTGATGATAAACTAACTTATGAGTGGTATATCAATGGTACAAAACAAGAGGCCGATAAACCAATGTACACGCATACTTTCACCAAAAACGGTAATTATAAAGTTGTATTCTTAACCCGAGATGCAGCAGGAAAAACAGGCACCGATACCCTGAAAGTAAGAGTAGGCAATGCTGTTCCGGTTGTGGCTATCAATGCCAAGAAAAACAAGACTTTCTATTGGGATAATGAGCCTTTTGAATATAGCGTATCGGTAAATGATGCAGAAGACAAAGTAATTAATGCTAAAAAGCGTAAAATAGAGTATAATTACTATCCGAATCCATACCAACCTGTTTCAGGAGCTAAATCAGATTCTAAGGTTGAGGTAGGTTCGTTAGGTAAAACATTGGTAGATGCCAGCGATTGTAAAGCTTGCCATACCGTTGATAAAACCTCGGTAGGGCCGTCGTTCTTAGCTATTTCTAAAAAGTATGGCAGCGGTGATAATAAAACTATCAAAACTCTATCGAAGAAAATAATTGATGGCGGTGGTGGTAGCTGGGGCAATGTTCATGTAATGAGTGCCCACCCGCAATTATCTCCACAAGATGCCGACGAAATGGTGAAGTATATTCTGGCTATTAATGACCCTAACAAAAACTTTAAACCAATTGCCGTAAAGGGTAGTATTCCGTTGAAAGAACACCTGGAAAACAAAACAACAGGTTATTATACAATTAAAGCAAGCTATGTAGATAATCCGGTAGCAAGTGCTAAATCTGAAAAAGGAGAGGACATTACTCGTTTGCGGTATCATCAATTAAGAGCAATGGACGCTGACCGCCACCCAGGCTTTACGTTCGATTGGGGCGAACTACGCCAAGGAGCATCAAAAGCGTATCTGGTATTTAAAAATATAGATTTAACTAATATTAAAACCATTAGTTTTGAGTATGCATCAATGGATAAATCGGGTGTGATAGAAGTACGGGAAAACTCGGTAGCCGGGCCAATTATTGCCAGAACTACCTTTACACCAACCGAAGGCTGGGGTAAAATGAAATGGGTAGAAAGCAAATTAGATAAGCCAGTAGAAGGTTTCCGTGATTTATATATTGTGGCAGTGAAACCAGATAAACCAAGCGATAACCTTATTAAGTTTAAAACCCTTAAATTTGACTAATAATTGATAAAATATGATAAGACACTCAGTAGTTTTTAAATTAAAACACCCGATTGGGTCGGCAGAAGAAAAATTGTTTTTTGATGCCGTAAATAAATTACAATCAATTGAAGGTGTGCAGAATTTTGTATGTTACAGACAAACAAGTACGCATAATTCGTTTGATTATGGTTTGTTTATGGATTTTGCCGATAAGCAGCTTTACGAAAACTATAATAAGCACCCCGAACATGTAGCATTTGTAGAGCAATACTGGCTAGCCAATGTTGAGGGATTTTTAGAATTAGACTACGAGCCTCTGTCTTAGCCCATAAAAAAGCCCAAACAGCATTGTTTGGGCTTTTCAATTTCTTTTTTTGAGATTACAACACAACTACACAGTTGTCAGTAGTAAATCCATTAGCCACATATTTGTCAGCAGCTTCATCATTAATCCAGTTTTCGCCATCAAGCAAATAGCGGAATTGGAATTCAGAACCTACCGGAAGTTCTACTGAAGCTTTATATTGACCATCTTTCTGTTTCTTCAACAAAGTAGCTGTTGAGTTCCAGTCGTTGAACTCACCAACAAGAGCTACTTTCTTTGCATTGTTTACAACATCTGAAGGTAGCGTGAACGTAACTTTACAAACTGATTTGGTTTTAGAAAATTGTTTTACAAGTGCCATTTTGTGCATAAGTTTGATTTTCACAACAAAATTATATTATAAAAATTATAAATAAATGATTATCAGGTTATTATATTGTAAAATTCTTTAAAAAGTTATATGAAGTTTTCGAATGGTAATATTTTGGCCTTTCGTAAATACTACTTTGGCAATAAATACGTATAGCCTCATAGAAACAATGGAAAAGAGAAAATAGTGCTTCTTGTTTTTCGTTTTATTAGTAAACAGATAAGTTTTTTATAAATCATTATATTTTGGGCATAGTTTTTGTAAAATCATATCTTGGTTACGAAATCATCCCAAACTTTAATATTTGCTACCACGAGATAAAAATTTGTATGAAAATACTCGGACTGATAAAAGACAAACTGACTGATTCAGTTATTGAAAAAGTTAGCAATTTCCTGGGCGAACACCCCGAAAATATCAGCCTTGCTCTAGATAAAGCTATTCCCACAGTGCTTGGGGGTATTATTCAGAATACCACTACAGAAGAGAGTGCAGGTAAGGTGATGGACGTATTAAAAGATGGGGGGCATACAGGCGAAATTCTTGACGATTTACCACAATTGTTAAGTAATTTCGACAAAACACAATTATTGATTACCATTGGTACAAACATCTTTAATCATTTTTTAGGTAATAAAAGCAATGGGCTTGTCGAAACGATTTCGTCATTAAGCAATATCCGTAAAACTTCTGCATCTTCTCTAGTTGGTTTGGCTACACCTTTGGTTTTAGGTGCATTAGGTAAAGTAATCACAAAAGAAGGCATGGGTGTTTCAGGACTGATGAAGCTACTGAACGAACAACGAGATACCGTACTTGCGGCATTGCCACCTGCAGTAATTAATAAACTGGTTACGAAAGAAGAGCCTGTAAGCAAAAAAACGGCGAAAGAACAAGCAAAAGAAAAGAAAAAGGAGAAAGAAAAAGATGCGAATCCGAACCCCAATACTGGCGGTGGAGCCGCAGTCTGGATTCCGTGGATTTTATTGGCTTTGGTGCTGATAGCTATTTTGTTTTATGTATTTAAGTATAAAAAAGAGCAGGATGCACAGCAAGCAAATTTGCCAGCAGTTGATTCGACCGCAATAGGCTTACCAGATACAACTTTTACCGCAACTCCAACCGATTCAGTGTCTATTACTACTCCCGTAGAAACTCCAGAGCCTAAGCCTGTTGAAACAAAAGTAGAAGAGAAAAAGGCCGATTTACTTAAAGTAGTAGAAAAGCCTACTACCAACACAAGTACAACAACAAGTGCTAACAATGTAGTACTTAGCGATGCATTACAAAACAATGCATCGTGGATTGCCCTGACAAATCTTAATTTCAGAAGCGGTAGCGCCGAAATCAGTAATAAGGGCGATGTAAACGATTTGGTGAAATTTTTGAAAAATAATTCAAAAGCACGTATTACAATTGCGGGTGGCTCGCAAAGTAGTGGCGGTACATTGGGTGAAGATAGAGCTTATGCCCTACGTGAGGTTTTGTTGGAAAGAGGTGTACGCGAAAGCCAGATTGACATACAGAGTAAAACAGTAAGCGACATTGATGCAAAAATAACAGTGAAAGTGAAAAAATAGAGTAATGCTGATGATTGCTATTAGGTATATGCCCACGATTAACTCGTGGGCTTTTTTTATTTTATGCCGATAGTTCTTTTAGGGCTTTTACGAATGTATCCAATTCGGCAGTTGTTGTATAAACATTAGGGGTAATTCTACAACCTTTTACGCTTGGTGAGTCAATAGCTACCGTCCAGATTTTATATTTTGTTAATAGCGTTTTAGCAAGGTCGGCAGGCTTCATGGTAGCGATGCCCACATTGGCTATTCCACAAGCCCGGTGGCTTTCGGAAGGTGTATTGAGCACTATATTGGGTAGGTTTCTTACTTGCTTGGTCCAATATTCCTGCAAATATCTCAGGCGTGCTTCTTTGCGGTCTCTGCCAATTTTTTCGTAGAAATTAATGGCATCGCCAATGGTTAAATCGGTGTGTACAGGGTTAGTGCCTGTATGATTCAATTTTCTGATGTCATCGTCTTTATAGCCCATATCACCAAATAGCTGCCAGAGTTTAGCAATTTTGTCTTTCTTTACATACAAAAGTCCGCAACCTAGGGGTACACTCAACCATTTATGCAAACTACTGCCATAGTAATCACAACCTAAGTCACTGATTTTATAGTTGATATGCGCAAAAGCATGCGCACCATCAACCATTACTTCTACACCTTTCTGGTGGGCCATATCGCATATTTTCTTGATGGGTAGAATATGCCCTGTAATATTTATCATGTGGCAAACCATCAGAAGGCGTGTTTTAGGCGTAATGGCTTTTTCGTAAATAGACACAATTTCTTCGTCTGAGCTTGGGTTATTTGGTATCGACACCACTTTGTTTACAATACCATAGCGGCGTGCTTGTAGTTTAAACATATCGAGCATGGCACCGTAATCTTGCTCAGCCATCACGGCCTCGTCGCCTGCTTTCCAGTCAATGCCTGCAATTACGGTATCTAGCGACTCCGTTGTATTTCGGGTAACTATCAATTCTTCATGCGAACAACCTGCTATTGCAGCCAGTTTTTTTCTGATTTCAGCTTTATCGTCAAATTGCCTTGTGCGCATATAATAAGACCCCTGAAAGTTAATTTCTTGCACGTGGCCGATAAAATTCTGTAAGGTTTCTTGTGGCGTAAAGCAATAATAGCCGTTTTCAAGATTAATATAGTCAGGCTTGACTTTATAGCCACGTCTAACTTCAGTCCAGAATTCTTCGTTTTGTGCTGCCTCTAAAGGTGTCTGAGCTTCTACTTTACTTAAAGCTTTATCGAAATGCTTACCCAATGCTGGAGCAGCCACGCTTGTAGCGGCAAGTGTTTTAATAAACTGGCGTTTGTTCATGGAAGTGAAAGGTTATTAAATGTGTTTTACTTTAGTTGCATAAAATACTTCCGCCGTTCTTCTGTCATTTTCTCAATAGCATATCTTAGGGCTGTTCGGGGTATTAGGCTGATGTTTTTCTCCAGAAATTGCTCTACTTGTTTGGCTTCCTTATTGTTTTTTACTTCACGTTTCCATATCTCTCGAAGCATCCAGCCTATGGCTTTGTGTATTAAATCATGCTTATGAGGTAGTAATATTTCTGCAATTCTGAAGGTATCTTCATACTGTTTTTTGTTAATAAAATACCAACTTGCAATAATAGCAATGCGTTGTGTCCAGAGATGGTCGGTACGAGCCATATCGTATAATATCTGGCGGTCTTTATCAAATAAGTAATAACCTACAATAGCATGAGCCGAAGTATCTACCAAATCCCAGTTATTGATTTGTTGCGTATTTTTCAGATAAAAATCATAGATATTTTTTTGGGTTTCTGCTTTGGCTTTTTTCATCTGGTTTACCAGAATCATCAAAGCCGCCATGCGGTACTCATGGATTGGATCATTGAGTAAAGTTTGTAGGTCATCAAATGATAGTGAATTGTATTTTTTACAAATAGCGCGTAAATCAGGATTAGAAATTCCAATAAAAATATCACCTTCTCCGTATTGGCCTTTACCTGTTTTAAAGAACAATGCCGATGCTTTAGCCCGTTCGGGAGTAGCAATTGCCTGTAATTCTGAAATGAGTTCGTTCATTGAAACGATTTAGCGTTTTTTTTGTTAAAGATAATAAAATAAGATAGTTGTGAGTTGAGGGAAATATTAATTCTGCAACTTATATTAATAAATTTCTTTAAATGATAGGAGTAATCATTGGCACTAATCGTAACAATTCACTTTCCCGAAAAGTCGGTTTATATTATCAGAAACTTTTACAATCGTTAGGCGCAGAAAGCCAGATTATTGATTTAGCCGAATTGCCCGAAGATTTTGCATTTTCGGCGCTTTATCATAATTCAGGTAAGAATGAGGCTTTTAACAAGTTTCAAACCATAGTTGATGCAACGCAGAAGTTTGTTTTTATTGTGCCAGAATATAATGGTTCGTTTCCGGGTGTATTGAAAACTTTTCTGGACGGGCTGCGGTATCCTGATAGTTTTAATTATAAAAAGGCAGCTTTGGTAGGTATTTCGTCAGGAATGCAAGGCAATGCTGTTGGCTTGGGGCATCTGAACGATATTTTGAGTTATATGGGGACTGATGTGTTGGGTTTACGTATGAAGTTGGGGAGTATCAGAAGCCACTTTGATGGAGAAGAATTTACGTTTGAAGTTTATCGGAATTTCCTGACCAGACAAGCCAAGCAACTAATAGAATTTTGACCATGAGCCAGACTCCGACACAAATGGCACCACCACCGTGGAATTTAGAAGGAAATGGATACATTTTTCTGTTTCATTTTCCGAAAGCATTTGTTGAGGGACAAGGTTTTTTAGACGCTTATCAGTACGATACTTTCAAAAGTGGCTTAGTAGGTACTGTAATGCTGGTAGATTATAGCACCTCTGCTGTGGGGCCATACAAAGAGCTACTGTTTGTGCCCGGCAAATTTAACTTTAAAAAAGTACCAAACTTTACATGGGGCGTTTCGAAGATATATGTTTCTTCGTACGATAGTGTCTGGAACGGAAGAGAAAACTGGGGAATACCTAAAGAATTAGCCAATTTTGAGACTCATACAATCAATAAGTCAGAAGAAATAATAGAAGTAAAAATAGGAGATGAAGTGTTTTTTAGGGTTCATCTGAAAAAGCGTAAGTTTACTTTCCCGATTTCAACCAGATTTTTCCCCTTGAGATTAGCACAAAAACTTCGTGGCGATTTAATCATTACCAATTCTATGGCAAAAGGCAGAGCTTCATTTGCCAAGCTTTTAGATTTACAAATAAATAGCCAGTATTTTCCCGATGTTTCAAAGGCAAAACTACTGGCTATTCTGGCCGTGAAAGATTTTAAGATGACCTTTCCGATACCTAAAATTCTGAACGATTACTTTATAAAGAGCTAGGGAGAACCTATTTGAATTTCTTCATCATTTTCCATTCTCGGCCTGCATTATTGCTTCTGAATGTCTCAATACATTTGCGGTCTTGTAGAGTTACATAACAAGTCTTACCATCTTTACCGCCAAACGAAATATTAGAAGTTAGTTTACCTTTCATCTTTACAGTCTGGATGATTTTGCCTTGTGGTGATACAATGTCTATAATACCAAGCCCGTGGCGGGTTATATAGAGGTTCCCTTTATCGTCGCAACGCATACCATCCATGCCGCCATCGTCAAATTTTATCAGCAGGCGTTTATTACTCAATGTTCCCAGCGGACTAATATCAAAAGCCCACACGTTTTTCTGAACCGACTCGTTTACGTACAATATTTTTTCGTCGGGACTCACTTCAATGCCATTTGTAGTGCCCATGTCTTTTACTAAAAGTTCTGCTTTGCCATCTTGTGTTACTTTCCATATTTGCCCTGAACTTGCTGTCCAGTTAGGGTCGCTGCAAAAGATAGTGCCATTGCTCATAATAGCCAAATCGTTAGGCTGATTCATAGCCGGAACATGAGCTAATACGCTCACCTTTTGGGTTTGCAAATCAACTTTTAGCACATTGTGCTGCATATAATCGGCCACAAAAAAAGTATTTGCCGAGCCAAAACGAATACCATTGCCTACACTACCTTCGGGTAAGGTCAGAAAAACAGATGTTTTGCCATCAGGCGTAATCTGGGCAATAGTGCCATCTTGTTTAATATTTACGGCATAGATATTCCCCTTTTTATCTACTGCTGGGCCTTCACAATTACTGGTAAATTCGCCTTCTTTGCTTAAATCAGAGGCGATAAAAATGTTTTTTTGTGCAAAAAGATAAGAGGCATTCAGTAATGCCAATATAATGAGAATCGTCTTTTTCATGGCAGGTTTTGATGTTTACAAACACTAACGCTTGTGTATCTCTATTTCTTACAATCGTCTTTACGGCGTGTATCTACAATGCCAATTATTTTCCAGCCCTTATCGGTTTTCATCATTGTAAACACATTTACGCCGCAATGGTTAAATTTATCGTTTACATAAAATTCGTAGGGTGTCCAGGCAACGGCCATATCTCCATCAATTTTTATGTCATAAGAAGTAAGTCTTTCATCAAGCATTACACCTTCCCTCTTCGTACCAACCGATTTAAGCCAGTCAATTATTTGGTCTTCTTGTAGCTTTACTTCTCCGGTTTTAGTTTTAACAACTGATTTCAGGAAACAAGAGGGGTACAATACCTGGCGGATAAGCGTAGTATCGTTTTTGCGCATACCATCAAAAACCTGGTTGATGCTGGCTTTTATTTGCTCTTCGTTGCTTTGAGCAAAAGAGGCAGTAGCGATGCCTAGAAATAAGATTGTAAATAGTTTTTTCATTTGATTTATTGGTTTTTAATGAGTGAAATATAACAAATTCAGTATTTATACGCTATGATTAGAGACTTTTTACGCTAAAACTGAAAAATAATCATGCTTACCTTTGAAGACTAATTTTAAACTTTATAGCCATGCCTTCTACAAAATTTAATGTTGTTCTCGAAAACATTGAGTTATCGAAAGAACAAAAATCAGCTTTACAAAAAGACATCAATGCAATTGTTGCCAAACACGTTGCTACTATTGACCACTCGGCCGCCATCGGGAAAAAGGATATGGTAAAAATTAATCCTGAATGGTTGGGAATCTGGCTTCGTCGTTTCAAAGATTACCGTGCCATTGAGTTGTCTAAAACCTATGATATAATCAATCGTTAGGGCTGATGAAATCGCTTGACAAAGCTTGCCCCAGTGCTACTTGCGAGACTGGGGCGGCGGTCATCGGTGTGGTTAATCAAGAGGGGTTTGTAAGTTTGTTGCCTCAGAAAATTGATGTAACCGATGAGTTTGCCGCAATTGCCCATCAGGGCACTACTCCCGAAAAACGTTTCAGATTTACTAATAAATGTGTGGAAGGTGGGTGTCGTCAATGGAATGGTTCTCGTTGCACAGTTATTGACAGAGTACTACAAATGAATGAAACTTTTGATGGTTTCATGGGTCTTCCGACTTGCAGTATCCGCTCCAATTGCCGCTGGTATCATCAGAGCGGCGACAAAGCTTGTGCTGTTTGCCCGTTTATTATTACTGATAATATTGTTGCCGATGAGCAAGAGAAAATAAGCATAACCGAAACGCAGGAACTGCCAGTTTAATCTTGTTTCTCAAACTTAGGCACTTTGCTGTCGTATTTCAGGTAATTGCCGGCTACTGTGGCTGCGTTACCAAAGCCACACTCAAAAGCTTCATCCTGATAAACAATGGTAGCTCCGCCCTCGAAGAAAATTATTTTAAGTTTGCATTTGCCAAACTCGTTGTTTTCATACAAAGCCTGATTACCGTTGAGCTTAAGCGTAGTTTTTTCTATAACGGCCTGATTATAGCTGGGAGCACCTCTGATGGCCTGCATTTCTACAATGATTTTGTCTTTTCCGGCTTGATTTACATATAAGCTACCTGTGCCGGCTTCTTTGCCAAAGCTATAAGCGTAAGTACCGGTAACATTGATAGGTTCAGATTCGATTTTTATATTAGAAGTCTTTTTTAAACTAAAACTCATTTCTTTATCACTATTCGGTTTCGACCAGAAGCCCGTAATCTCGTCGCCTTTTCTTGTACCGTAATAAATACCCGTAACTTCGGTTTTAGAATCAAATTCGTGCAGCAATACATTGCCATTTTCAAGAGAGCCTACTACTTTTATGGCTTGTCCCACTTTTTTATAGACCAATGTTCCGTAGATAAGGTTATCGTCGAAGGTAAGGGTCATTAAAATAGGGATTCTGTTGTTAATTAGACCGTCGAAAGTTTCTTTGGACAATGAGTTTTGTGCAAAAGAAAAAGAGCTGAAAAGAGAAAATGACAAAAGAAAAACGCTGAATATTCGGTTTATCATAGAAATAGTTTTTGCTTTGGTGATGCAAGATAAGAAATTTATCTTTTCTTTGTAACAGTAAATAAACTCTATTCAAAATGAAAACAAAACTTAGTTTCCTAACTATTACTTTTTTATTAATTTCTGCATTAAGTTTTGCACAAAAAAGCAAAGGAAAAAAAATCTTCAATGGTAAAGACCTAACCGGATGGGTAGTATATGGTACCGAAAAATGGTATGTAGAAGATGGCCTTTTGGTATGTGAAAGTGGCCCAGACAAAGAATATGGCTACTTGGGTACTGAAAAAAAATACAAAAACTTTGAGTTGACACTTGATTTTAAACAAGAAGCAAATGGCAATAGCGGTGTGTTTTTTCACTCATCAGTAAAGGGTACAACTGTAACAGGCTGGCAGGCAGAAGTTGCGCCTCCAGGGCATAACACAGGGGGTATTTATGAGTCTCATGGCCGTGGTTGGTTGATTAAACCAGAAGCTGAAAAAGATAAAGCCCTGAAAATGGGAGAATGGAATACAATGACTGTAAGAGTAGTTGATAACGTAGTAACAACTATCTTGAATGGTACAGAAATGATTAAGCTTGATGATCCTAAAATCGGCGAAAGAGATGGTAGCATTGCGCTTCAGATTCATAGCGGAGGCGGTATAAAAGTGAAATGGAAAAACATTGTAGTAAGAGAATTATAAAAAAGACTTCATAAAAATAGGTCGGGTAGCATTATCCGACCTATTTTTATGAGACCCAACCCAAACCAAAGATTTATCAAAACCTAAACACTATGAAACAAGAGAAAACCACATTACAGCACTTGTTTAGTCTGCCTGTAATTGTTGCTGCACTTGGTTATTTCGTTGATATTTACGATTTGCAATTGTTTGGCATTGTGCGAGTACAAAGCCTTGAGAGCCTCGGGCTTTCTACCAAAGAAGAAATATCGTCGGTAGGTACAACAATCATTAATTTTCAGATGATTGGCTTATTACTCGGAGGGATTCTCTGGGGAGTATTAGGCGATAAAAAAGGGCGTCTTTCGGTACTTTTTGGCTCAATTATTACCTACTCGTTGGCTAATATTGCTTGTGGGCTTATTCCACACATGAATTTTGTTGATAAAGTAGAGGCTTACAAATGGCTACGTTTTATTGCCGGAATCGGTTTGGCCGGCGAATTAGGCGCAGGTATTACATTGGTATCTGAAGTGTTGCCTAAACACTTACGTGCTATTGGCACCTCTTTAGTGGCAGGTATTGGTTTGTGTGGAGCCGTAGTAGCAACTTTTACTGTTAAACTTTCGGGCGATTGGGCCATTGCTTATCTGATAGGTGGTGGTTTAGGGGTTGCCCTATTGTTGCTTCGTGTAGGAGTTATAGAATCGGGTATTTATAAAGATATTGAGAAGAATAAACACGTAACGAAAGGGAATTTCTTTGCGTTTTTTACTAATTGGGATCGTTTCGTAAAATACATGAAATGTATAGGTATCGGGCTTCCAACATGGTTTTGTATTGGTATTCTTACATATTTCAGCAATGAGTTTGGCGAGGCTATGGGCATTACCGAAAAAGTTGACCCGGGCTTGGCTATTATGTGGGCTTATGTGGGTATATCAGTAGGTGATTTTATGAGTGGATTTATCAGCCATTTGTTTAATTCTCGTAAAAAAGCTATTGCTGCTATGATGGCCTTTGCGCTGGTTGGTGTATTATTTTTCTTGTTTTCGGGCGGTATCAAAAGCCCTGAAATGCTCTATGCCGTATCTTGCTGGTTAGGTTTAGGTACAGGTTACTGGGCCATGTTTGTAACCGTGGGGGCCGAGCAATTTGGTACAAACCTGAGAGCCACTGCTGCCACAACAGTACCAAATATGGTGCGTGGCACAGTAGTAATCATGACAATACTCTACAAGTTTTTTAAACCCGACCAAGGCGTAATTATAGCCGGAGCCATTGTAGGTGCGCTTTGCTTTGCCGTTGGGTTTTACTCAACTTTAACTATACCAGAAACACACGGTAAGGATCTGGATTTTATAGAAGAGTAACATTTTTAAGAGAATAGAAAAAATCCCGATGGTAAGTAAAAAGCTTGCCATCGGGATTTTGTTTTATTGCCTAAGTGTTACTTGCCTGTTGTTTTACAGTTTTACAAATACGTTAAATATTTAATAAACTGCCCTATTATACTTGCTAATGGCTCCGGAATATCATTCCGGGTTACGTATATATGCGTAAAAACCCCTAATGAATTCAGTAGTTTTACTCTATGAGCGCAAGGGTATTTACTTTAGTTTTGCAACAAAGATAACCATACTTATGAAACGAAAAAGTCAACTACTCGCAAAGAAGCTGACCACCGTTTGAGCCCAAAATAACTCGTGCTCTATAATTTAGTACCTTTATAGGTTGCCTTATAGGTGCCTTCTTTGTATTGCTCAAAAGACTCTTTCTTATAGCTGTCGCCTCCAAAAAAGGTGATAATCTGATGAAAGGCTTTGGCATCAAGATAGCCCGGTAATGGCTGAATCATATTATATTGGTCGTCAAGAAAAACTGTGGTTGGATAACTCAGTTTGCCTTGTAATAGAGCTATTGCTGCCTGATTAGTGTTACTACTCTCGTCAAACTTGTATTTTACACCACCCACTACTATTTCCTGACGCGTCTCGGCGTCCAACTTTACCATATAAAAATTCTTATTGAGGTAATCAATTACGTCAGGGTTGGTGTAAGTTTCACGGTCCATTACTTTGCACCAGCCACACCACGCCGTATAAACATCAACGATAGTTTTACGTGGTTCCTTTTGAGTGCGGTTATAAGCCTCTTGTAGGCTTATCCACTCAACTTCTTTTTTAGGCTCCTTTGTTTGCTGGGCAAGCGAAGCAAAAGTGCTTGTTATTAAAGCTATGAATAAGAATATATTTTTCATGAATGTTTTTTTTATTCAAAAATAGCAATTTATGTACCAAGCTGTATGCTAAAAAGGATATTTTGCAGAGAAGAAAACGCCGGCAGTAGCTAGGCGAACTTTTCCGTAACCTACTTTCCCTAATGGTGTTTTAAAGAATGGTTCTACCTGAAGTGTCAAACGTCTGAAAATCTGACGTTCGTAGCCTACCGATAAATTTAAAACACCAAACGGATAAGTCCCCGTTTTACCTACCCAACCTGTGCGCTTGATGCTGGGGTCACTTGGATTTTCGTAGTTATAACGATATTCTTCTTTCAACATTATATAAGAGGTAAATCCTGTTGATACAAACCAACGGCTATTAGGTTTTTGGGAGAGGTCGTAACGGATATTAAGCGGAATATCCAGCATTTTACAAGTGGCATCAATATCTATTATCGGCGATGAAGGATTGTAGTAGCCTGTCCACTCATACTGGTTTGGCAAAGCATTGTATAATTTCAAAGAACGAATAACACCCGTTTGTATACTCAAACGATTACTAAAGCGATATTCGACAATAGCTGCCCAGTTGTTACCAATTTTAAATATCTCGTTTGACGGAATAAAGCTAAAATCTGGCGATAAAGCCAAGCGTATATTAAGCCCTCGGCTGAATGCAGTATTTTCTCTTGGTTTTGCAATAGGCTGTTCAAAAGATGATTCAAAGCTAACAACGGGTAGTTTTAAATTGCTATTAAACAAAGGCTTGATAGGGGATAGAACAGCTACTGATACCCATTGCATTGGCTGAATAGTGTTGGCAGAATCAACAGCAGAGGTATTAACCGAACTTAAATTATTAGGTATAATACCATCAACATCAGTAGGTGTGTTGTTTGAAAGTAAGTTGGTTTTGGTTTTTTCACTCAGCTTTTGTTCTGTATAATCAGCTCGTTTAGAGGTCTTATCTGGCAAGTTTTCTGATTTTGACTCATTTGTTTTTTTGTCTTTGATAATTGAAGTATTTTTTACCCTAGTTGTGTTTCTCAAATCGGTTGACTCTCTCGTTTCCTTGGTATTGTTAGCGTCGGCAATTTCATTACTTTTTTGTTTCAATAAAGTACTTTTTGAATCATCTTTCCTGTCTGTTTGCACTGCATCTTCCGCCGATGTTGATTGTAAGTCTTTTCTTAAAATTGCTTTATTAGCCGCTTGAGTTTTATTGATTTCCCTAGATTCTACTCTGTTTTTGGTCGTATTAACTATGACTGCGTTGTCTGTTTTTGTTGTATTCTCTGGTAAGGTATTATCTACTGTATTGTCCTGATTCTGTGTAGTTACTTTGTCTGTTGATACATATTTTTGTGCTGCACTATCTGTTGGTTTCAATGTAGATTCTTTAGTTTTTACTTTTGGTGTTGTTATGGCTTCCGAAGATTTTCTTATAAAGAAATAACTTCCGGTAATCAGCAATAACAATAGAACTACTAGAGGTAAACCCCATTTTAATAGGGTATTACCCGATTTTCCTGAGCTTGATGGAGGATCGTTGGCTGCATCAAGTTTTTGGCTCATCTTTTTCCATGCATCAGGGTCAAAGCCGATGTCTGCCTTTTCAGCCGATTCTCTGAAAAGGTCATCAAACTCATCATCTGATAAATCATGTAAGTTTTTGCTCATTTTTCTTAAACGGTTTCTGTATAGAAACCTGTTAATTTATATTGTTTGTGAGTGTACTATCAATTTTTATAATCATTTTTCGGAGTGTTTCTCTTGCACGTGATAAATTTGATTTCGATGTTCCTACCGAAATCTGTAATTGTTGTGCAATTTCTTCGTGCGAATACCCATCAATCACAAAAAGATTAAATACCATTTTATAGCCAGTGGGTAAGCGCTGCACAAGTGCCAGTAATTCGTCATGATTAAGTTGGCTTAAAGCATTGCCATCAGTTGAAGAAACCTCGTATGCTTCGTCAAGATTTTCGTGGAAATAATGTTTTTGTTGACTCCGATAATAATCTAAGGCTGTATTGACGATAATTCTTCTAAACCATGCCTTGAAAGGATAATTAGCATTATACTGCTCGCCTTTTGTAAATACTTTCAGAAAGCTGTCATTCACAATTTCTAGTGCTTCGTCACGATTCTGGCTATAGCGCAAACATACACCCATAGCAAAGCCATAGTAGTGCCTGTAAAGCTTTTCCTGGCTTTTTCGGTCACCCTTCACACTTGCAATAAGTAATTCTTCCGGACTATCAGGCAAATGATTTACCATAACTGATTTGAATACGTAAAGAAGCGAGCTATGGTTGCGCCTCTACTCATAAATAATGCTCAACATTAACAAAAAATGCGACAAAAAACAATTTATGAGCGACAACACAGCAATTTTTAATGTTGATGACAATAGTTTTCTGAAACTCAAAAGTTTCACTAAATTTGATTCTAAGTATATGTTATCGTATCTGAAAAAAATGAGTGTATGGCACCCTATATAGACTTAGTATTAAGAGCAGTATCGGTTTATCTGTTTATAATTTTTGCTATCAGGCTTTTTGGCAAAAAAGAGCTGGCGCAGCTATCGGTCATAGACCTGGTTTTTATATTACTCATTAGCAATGCTGTACAAAATGCGATGGTTGGCCCCGATACTTCTCTGGTAGGTGGGCTTGTAGCTGCAGGTGCTTTGTTTGTAGTTAATTTTGGGTTGAAGAAACTGATAGGGCGCTACGACTCTATCGGAAAACTGATACAAGGTGAGCCAATTATGCTGATTTACAGAGGGGTGGTACAAGAAAAAAACTTATTATCGGCAGGCTTTACCCATGCCGAGCTTGAGGCCGCTATAAGAGAACACGGTATTGAACGAATAGAAAATATTGATTTAGCCATGCTTGAAGTAGATGGCAACATAAGTGTACTAAGCGACGATTTCAAGACAAAATCTCGCCGTAAGCGTGTGCATAAAACATTGCAAAGCCCCAATGCTACTACATAAACATTGTCTGGATTTCTTCTTTCAGAAATCTCAACGCATCAGTAGTAGGTTGTTTGTTTTCGGTAATTACACGTTCAAAAACTCTCTTCGATAAATCGATGGCAGGGGCATCAGTAGCTAAATCTCCGGCCGAGGTATTCACAAGTGTTACTACATCGTTCATAGCCTGACGGATTTTCTCCCATGCTTCATGCGAAAGATACACCTGTTGGGCAAGATTGTGGTTAAACTCTTCTCTGATTTCTCTCAACAATAATTGTTGAAAATCAAGCACCTGCATGCCATTATTACCAAGCCTTACCAAGAGGTTGTTTGGGGTAATACGCTCCAGAAAAAGTGTCATGCGCTCATAAGCCTGCAAGCGGAGCGGAGTAACAAGCTCTGTGTTTTTTTGCTTGATTTCGAGCTGTTTTTGTTCAAATTGTTTTTGTAGAAAGGTTTGTACAGTCAGGTACATACCATATAAAACTGCTGCTGCGGGAATAAGTATTTTCAGTAATTCGGTCACTAAGGCCATTATGATTGTTTCTTACAGGTTTTTGTTATACAAAATTATAAATTACTCTTTTAGCGAATGTAATGATTGTATGATTATTTTTGTTGATGAAGTTGTTTAGGATTTTAATTATTATTTAAAAATCGGGTTGTTTTGAGCGAGCCAAATCAAATGATAAGAGCATAGCAGAGCTATGGTTGAAATCATTTGATGAAGGCGCAGCCAAAATAACACATTTTTAAAGATAAGAAACAATCCTAAATAACTTCACGACTTGATGAATAACGTGCCGAAACAAATGATAGTATTTACAGAAATAGCAAAAGAAGAAATAAGCAAAACACTTAATTCGCCACAAATACCGCCCGGATATGCTCTGCGGATTGGTATAAAGGGTGGTGCTTGTTCGGCAAACTATCTTTTGGGTTTAGACAAAGCAACCGAGCAGGATGAAACCTACGAGGTAGACGGCGTAAATGTAGTAATTGACCGCAAACACCTGATGTACCTTATAGGCGTTAAAATAGATTATACTCAAACCGAAGAAGGTATGGGTTTTGTAATTCTGAAAGCCTGATTGCTTTTGGCATGGTTTTCGATTAATTATTCCGCGAGAATAAATAAGTGAAAATGGATTTGAAGTTACTAAAGAAACATCTCTTCCTTATTCTTTCTATCATATTTACAATCACTGCTGCTCTTAATTTCTTTATTTTCGAGAAAAATGCTCCCAGAGCATCGAAAGAGCACTATGTAAATACAATTAGAGAACGAATAAGAATAGAAATCGTACGTTCGAAGGATGAACTTTTTAAAATAGGCACAAAGTATCAGAAAGCCCCCGAAAGCACTTTTTTGAACTTTGAGGCAGTAAGCGTTTACCCATACTATATTTTTCGTAACGGGCAATTACTCTATTGGTCCGACCACCGCTTTGTACCTACCTATCAGGAGCTAGCCAGTAATGCCGAAACCAGGCTTTTAAGCACCAATAACAGTAAATATATTGTCAATGCCATTAGATTTGGCGATAAAGGCGGCAAGATAGAGGTTTTTTCGTTGATTAACCTTTATCGTAAATTTCATAACGAAAACGATTACCTGCACAATGGTTATAACCACAAAATATTTTCAACCGAGCCGAAGAACTTACTGAGTCAACCTGTTAAAGAAACTTTTTTAAACATTACCGACGATAAAGGCAATTTTCTTTTTTCGGTTGTTCCGCCACAGGTCGAAAAACTTACTACTTCTAATATCCCGAGCGACACTCTTTTCTTACTTGCTATCAGTATTATTTTGCTGGGTATATATATAGCTTTGTGGATTTTAGGTCTTATAAAAGCACATCAGTTTGGGCGGGCGTTTGCTTTATTGGCAGCGTATCTGATTTTTATTCGCCTCATGATGCTATCTAATAGCATTCCGTTTATTGTTTATGAGTCGAATCTCTTTAATCCAAAGTTTCTTACTATCAATGCTCTTGCACCATCGCTTGGCGATATGTTGCTCAATGCCATAGTTGTAGTTATATTGGTTGGGTATCTGGTTAGTTATTTCTATCGTTCTAATACATACTATAAACTCTTTAAGACCTCCAAAATAGTTCAGAATATTATTTCTGTTTCATTAGTGGTAATTTCTGTTCTGAGTACAAACATATTTTTCAGAAACCTGAGTAGTATTTATGAGAAGTCGCAATTTACACTCGACCTATCGCTAAGTATTTCTTTTTCTTCGCTTAAAATTGCTACACTCTTATTTTATGTTACGCTATCGGTTATTTTCTTTCTGGTAAACCATTTGTTAGGAAGTCTTTTTTTAAGATTCAATAAGGATTTTAAAATGGCAGTAATCAGATGGCTAGGCGGGGTTTTAATAGGAGTGTTAGTAATAAGTGTTATCGACGAGTTCAGATGGGTTTACCTCATTGTGGGCATTTATTTTCTGATAATATATGCCAATAAGTTTCCTCGATTCTTCTATAATTTCAAATACAAAACTACCATCTACTTTTTTACAGGGGCTTTTGTATTTGCTTTTATTGCCATGTTCGTAATCTTTCATGAAGAACAGAGAAAAGACTTTTTTGATAAACAAAAATTCGGACAGAAATATCTGGCCGAAAACGATGTGCTTGGTGAGGGGCTTCTTACAAGGGTAGTACAAACAGTTCAGAAAGATACGGCCATTGGAACTGCCTTGGAAAGAGTAACTCTGGCAAGAGAACAAACGCAACAGATTGTAAAAAGTAAGCACCTGGACTTATATTTTGACCGATACGATACTGATGTATTAGCTTTTGATAAAAATGGCAAATCGCTTGACCAGTCAGAGGGAGCAAAAGACTTGCTTTATTATGAAGAGAATTATGGCAAAACCAATTACAAAACATCAAACCCAAATATATTTTTTATTGATGATATCGGCAACAACTTCATTAAACAATATGTAGTTTTTATACCTGTAAGCAGAAACAATAACCTGGTAGGGAATGTAGTGCTAGAGTTAAAAATGAGAGACGAGTTTGCCGAAAGTGTGTATCCAGAATTGCTGATGGATAAAAAATTTGTGCAAACCCCCGAAACCAAAAACTACAGCTACGCTATTTTTAATGAGAAAAACCAACTGGTGTTTAATTCGGGCAATTACAATTATATGCGTAAACTGCCTGTTGGCCTCCTGAACGACAAAGACTTATACGAAAAAGGCGTAGAACTTTATAATTATAACCATGTAGGGAAAATCGGGCAGAATGGCCGTAAAATTGTTATTTCATCAAAGTATCAGGTTTGGAAAAGTGTATTCCCTAATTTCTCTTTTTTGTTTTTGCTTTCGGTACTTTGTATTGTATTTGTGATGCTGCTTTATACACTAAAGTACAGTTTCAGGAATATGAATGTGAATTTTTCTACCAAAATTCAGTTGTATCTCAATGCTGCTTTTCTTGTCCCGTTGGTTTTGGTAGTAATTATTACGCTTAGTATTATTAATTCAACTTTTGTAAGTAATCAAGAGAAAGCGTACCTGGACAACACCAAGAATATTACTTCTACAGTACAGCTTCAATTAGAGAATTTTATTCAGAAACGCATGAGCAGGGCTTTTCTGGAGCAGGAAATAAACGATTTGGCGCATGATACCAAGCTAGATATAAATCTTTATAATCTTGATGGAAGGCTGAATCTTACCACCCGACCGCTGGTGTATGAATATGGTTTGATTTCGACCTTTATTAATCCGATAGCTTACCGTCGTATTATTGAAGAAAAAGAAAATGAGGCTTTACTAACAGAAACCTTAGGTAGCTTGACTTATAAAACTGCTTACATGATTATAAAGGGTCAAGACAGCAAGCCTTTGGGCGTAATCGGAATCCCGTTTTTTGATGCAAAGCCGGTGCTCGACCGTCAGGTAACCGAAGTTGTGGCTTCTATACTCAATATCTTTACATGGTTGTTCCTTAGTTTATTGATTATCTCTTATTTCGCTTCACATGTGCTTACAAATCCTTTAAAGATTGTGGCACAAAAACTAAAAAAGACAAATCTGGATAAACTTCATGAACGATTAGAGTGGAACTCTGATGATGAAATCGGGCTCTTGATGAGAGAATATAATAAGATGCTGAAAAAGTTGGAAGAGAGCAAAGTAGCGCTTTCATTGAGTGAAAAACAAACAGCATGGCGTGAAATGGCTAAGCAGGTGGCACACGAAATTAAAAACCCGTTGACACCGATGAAATTATCAATTCAGCAATTACAACGTACATTAGCAGTAGATAATCCGAAAGCCAAAGAACGCATTGGCCGGGCTTTAAATTCATTGACTGAGCAGATTGATAATATCAGCGAAATTGCCAATTCGTTTTCAGAATTTGCCAAAATGCCTGTGCCTCGCAATGAAACTTTTGACTTAGTGCCATTGATTCAAAAATCTGCCGATTTATATGCAGAAGATGAAAAGATTTCGCTCAATGCTTACATCAAAGAAAAAGAAGTGTGGGTAGTAGGCGACCGCCAGTTTATGAGCCGGGTTGTTACTAACCTGATTATTAATGGTATTCAGTCGGTTCCTGTCGGAAAAAGACCTATTATTAACCTACGTCTTTATAGAAGCGACGACGATAAAGCAATTATTGAAATTCAGGACAACGGCTCTGGTATTCTGGAAAACCATCGCCAGAAAGTATTCTTGCCTAACTTTACAACCAAGATAGGAGGCTCGGGCTTGGGGCTGGCAATGGCTCGCCGAGGTGTTGAACACGCCGGAGGGAATATCTGGTTTGAAACAGAAGACGGGCGTGGAACAACATTTTTTATTGATTTGCCTTTGGCGACACCACGATAAGCTTTTTATCTCTTCTATCAATTTGCAAAGTAGATAATTTTTACCCGCCAGCTAATGATACAGAAAAAAAGCCAGTAGACACTAAAGTAACGATTACAATACTTATCTTGGCAGAAAAAGAATAGAGCATGGATTTTTTTGACATTAACAACATTTTTTTTGAGTTATGGGGCGTAAAAATGAGTCATCTGGAGTTTTATGCTACTCTCACGGGCTTAGTAGCGGTGATTCTGTCGGCTCAGGAAAATGTGTGGAGTTGGATTGTGGGCTTGTCTAATGTGATACTGGCCTTTATTATGTTTTATCAGATTCAGTTGTACCCTGATATGTTTTTGCAGATATTCTTTTTCATTACAAACCTGATTGGTTTCTGGCAATGGAAATATCCAAAACAACAAGAGGCCAATCAGAAAAATGAATTAAAAATAAGCCAGTTATCTCTACAGCAATTTGGCTTACTTAGTTTGATAGGCTTAACAGGTACGGTATTACTAGGTACTTTTGCCAAAAATCTGCACGAGTGGGTGCCATTGGTTTTCAGCCAACCAAGTGCTTTTCCTTATATGGATTCTTTCACAACCGTGATGAGTATTTTTGCTACGTTTCTGCTTATTCGTAAAAAAGTAGAAGCCTGGTGGGTATGGCTGGGTGTAGATATTATCAGTACTTACATGTATTATGTAAAAGAGGTAAAACTCTATTCGTTGCTTTATGCAGTATTTTGTATAATAGCACTATTTGGAGCCATAAACTGGACGAAAGAATACAAAAAAGCATTATAAAAAATGGGGCCGCTGTCGGCCCCATTTGTGTATTATTTCATTATTTCAATCGTTCTTCAAACAGTTTCAGGACTCTCTTGTATTCATCCATCCATGATGTAGGCTCTACAAAACCGTGGTCTTCCATCGGGTAGCTGGCCATCTCCCAGTTCTCTTTTTTGAGTTCTATCAGGCGTTGTGCTAATCGGTAAGAGTCTTGTATATGTACGTTTACATCAACCATACCGTGGCAAATCAACAGATGCCCTTTCAAACCTGCTGCATGATAAATCGGTGAACTTTTACGATAAGCCAGGCTATCGGTTTGTGGCTCATTCAGAATGTTGGCAGTATAACCGTGGTTATAAGCTGCCCAGTCGGTTACTGGTCTTAAGGCTGCACCCGCTGCAAATACATCAGGCGTAGTAAACATTGCCATTAGGGTAATGAACCCACCATACGAACCACCATAGATACCGATTTTCTTAGGGTCAATGCCGTATTTATCTACCAATAATTTTGCACCATCAACATTATCTGTCAGGTCTTTTCCGCCCATAAAACGATAAATCCCTGTACGTACATCACGGCCGTAGCCAGCACTTGCGCGGTAATCAATATCTAAAACGGTATAGCCTTTATCAACTAACAAATTATGGAACATATACTCACGGAAGTACTGGCTCCACCATTTGTGTGCATTCTGTAAGTAACCTGCACCATGCACAAAAATAACCGCCTTTTTGTTTTTTAACTTTTTGGCTGGTTCATAGACACGGGCATAAATATCTACGCCATCACGGGCTTTGAATGTAATAATCTGTGGCTCTTTCCAGGCGTAGGCTTTAAATTCATCTGTTAGCGAGCTGGTAATTTGCTCGGCTTTTGCAGCAGGAATATTGTCTTGCACAAATAATTCCCAAGGCTTAGTCATGTATGAATAGCGCAAGGCAATTGTACTTTCATCTGGCGATAGCGTCACATCGTTTCCACCTACCATGCTGGTGATTTTTGTTCTTTCGCCGCCATTAACCGACATTTTATAAAAATGTGTTTCACCCGGATGTACCTCATTTGTACTCAGATAAAACCATTGTTTGTCTTTCGATAATTGCGCTTGTTGAATTTCAAACTTGCCAGATGTCAACTGTTTTTTCTCACCTGTAAGTACATTAACTGTATAAAGATGAGAATAACCATCGGCTTCCGACTGGAAATAAAGCGTTTGCTCGTCAATCCAACCAATATTACCTGGGCTTAAGGTAAAGCCCATGCCCGGCCCGCCTATCCATGCTTCGTCGTGCTGGCGGTCAAGCATTTTAAGTTTACCCGTGGCAGGGTCAAGTAGCATAAGCCAGCGGTCTTTGTTATCAAAAGCACGTATGGCTACTACTGCATAAGAGCCGTTGTCTGACCAATTGGGTGCAGTGATAATTATCTTGCGGCTGGCAGCTTTCTTTTGAGTAGTATCTTTTTTTGCATAATCTTTCAGAAACTCAGGTTGTTGCGTTAGACCTGCTAAGTCTTTAGTGCTAATCTGGTAAACGGTATCTCGTTTGGTATCATACACAAAACTTTCGTAGCTGCTCATAGGGCTGCCAACTTTGGTGCGTGCAGGTAAATCTTCGGTAAAGCCCGATTCGGTTACGTAGCTTGGTACAATGGTATTTTTTGCACCAGCGGCAGGCGTAGAAAGGCGATAAGTAATGTAGCGCATATCTGGGCTTACAACAGGTTGCTCAAGATTTTTACCTTCCAGATAAATTTCTTTTGGGCGTTTAGCTTGCTCGGCTTTGGTATTTTTTTCGGTAGCGTCTTTTTTCTCTTTGCGTTCTTTCAGAATATCAAACAGAGCCAATTGGTCGGCTTTTACCCATTTTTCTTCTTCACTCGTTTTTGCTTCGGCTTTTTTGTTACCTACCACAAAGTTTGAAAGCTGAGAAATAAGGCCATCTGCCAGATTAAGGCTGAATACATTACCACCTTTCATAAAGATAATCTTTGTTTCGTCTCCACTAAAATAAGGGTTTGCTTCTCTTTCGATGGTATTGGTTAGCTGTTTGATTTTAAGCGTATTACAATATAAAAGGTATAATTCGCCTTGTTTTTCGTAGACTTTCAATGAATAATCACGGTTGTAAGTACCTGATTGTGACGGAAGTGCACGTCTTTCTTTAGGTGATACTTTAACAGGTGTTTTGCTTGGAAGCACGATTTTATAAAGTGAATCAGCCTTATTTTTATCAGGATTCCACGAAAAGTAAATAGTTTTTGAGTCTTCTGACCAGAAAACGTTGCTCGGCGATGTCCCTATCCATTTGTAGGGTTCCTGCATAATTTTCTCGACAGTCAGCTGGGCTTGGGTTGCGGAAGCGTACAGTAAAACTGCTAGTAGAATGAAGTGTTTTTTCATGTATTTCAGGGTGTAATTAGTTTTGACAAAATTACTGTATTTTATTAAGTTTGCTAATCTGAATAATTTGATTGATTCGCTATTATTGAAAAAAACTCAATCGAAGTGCAATGTTGTATATTGTAGACCTTTGGCATAATAATTGGCTTATGTGCATGGTAAAAGTAAAATATCAACAAAACATTGAAAGGAATTTCAGACTTTTACGTTTAATTATAAAAATTCAAATGATATACCTTTAGGGGCTCAAGACTATATGCAGTTTCTCTTTCCGTCTTTTCTGTGGGGTTTATTGGCCATTTCGGTGCCAATCATTATTCATTTATTTAACTTTCGTCGTACCAAAAAGGTATTTTTTACGAACGTTGCCTTTCTGAAAGCGGTCGAAACTGAGACAAGCTCGTTCAGGCGTATCAAGCAATGGCTTATTCTGGCAGCAAGGGTGCTTTTTCTGATTTTTCTGGCCTTGGCTTTTGCACAACCTTTTTTGCCTGCCAAAAACGCGGGGCCTAATCGTTTGTCGGGTTTGGGCGTGAGTAGTCTTTATCTGGACAACTCGCTGAGTATGCAGAATACCACAGAAAACAAACGCTATCTGGATTTAGCCGTTACAAAAATTGATGAATTGCTAACTTTATTCAGCCAGTCGCCTAATGTGCAATTGGTAACCAACGATTTTTCGGGCGAAGACCAGGCAGTAACAAATACTACTAAAGTAAAAGACAGACTCACTTCAATAGGATTATCGCCGAACCCACGCACATTTGAAAATGTATATAAACGCCAACGGAGCTTGGCTCAGAAACATAATGCAAGTGCCAATAATCAGTTTTTCTGGTTTTCTGATTTTCAGAAAAGTACTGCCGGAGATATGAAGCAATTGAAAATAGATTCATTAGATAAACTGTTTTTAGTGCCTGTGCAGGGCAAAACCTCACAGAATGTGTATGTTGATTCGGTTTGGTTGGCTTCACCTTTTATCAGAGAAATGCAGAACAATGTGCTGTATGTGAAGGTATTTAACTCAGGCGATAACGATGTAGAAAAACTACCTGTGAAACTATTTATTGATAATGCACAGGCTTCTACTGCTTCGGTTGATATTGCGCCTAACAGCTCTGCTACAGCAACGTTTAATTTCACGGTAAAAGACAAGGGGTTTCATAAAGGTAAAGTTTCGTTCGACGACCAACCGATTACTTTTGATAACGATTATTATTTCGTGCTAGATGCATCGCCTGTGATTCAGGTTTTGCATTTATACCAACAACGCAGTGCCGCCGACTACATAGGTAAAGTGTTTGACAATGACAGTCTTTTTGCTTACCATTCGTACAGTGCCAGCAATGTAGATGTAGGGCAGTTCAAAAATGCGAATCTGATTGTATTAGAAGGTGTTGAACAAGTAAGTGGTACTTTCAGAACAAGCCTTGAAGAATTTATACGCCAGGGTGGAAGTTTATTGGTTTTTCCGCCAGCAAGACCTGATGCCGAAGATTATAGCCAGTTTCTGGGCGGATTCGGGATTCAGGGTATATCAGTAAATAATCAGCCTGCATTGCCGCAAAGTCAGTTGCCAATTGCTGAGCCTAATCGCCAGAATCCTTTTTATGCCGATGTATTTGAGCGCACAACGCTGCAAGGCGTAGCCAATACACCGCTCATGCAACCTGTATGGAACTGGTCGGGCGTAGGGGAGAAGATACTTACTTTTAAGAACCAGCAAAACTTTATTACGGCAACTAATACCTCAAAAGGTAAAATCTATATATCAGCTTCGCCTTTAGAGCGTACCTATGGTAATTTTGCTGAACACGCCTTCTTTGTACCGACTATGTTTAAAATAGCTTCAATGAGTGTGCGTCAAGAAAGAGCGGCCTATAATTTCAGCGAAGGAAGCATTACTGTTGATATTCCAAATGTGAAGAAAAACGCTACTTACAAGCTAAAAAGTGTTGTAACAGAGGCTAATACCAACAATATAGAGATTATTCCGATTCAACGAATCAGCGGTAATCAACTGACTTTAGAGTTGCCTAAGGCTACACAATTGAGCGATAACCAGATATTAGAGTCGGGCTATTATGAATTACAGCTAGATGGCAAAACAGAGAAATTGCTAGCTCTGAACCATGATAACGACGAATCGAAAATGGAATTTTATACACCTACCGAACTAAAAAGCTTTTTTGCAGGGCAGAAAAACGTAACAATTTTCGATAATTTACTAGATGGCGATTTTGTGAAAACCTTTCAGGAAAACAACATCGGTACACCTCTGTGGAAATATTGTATCATATTTGCCTTAGCCTTTTTGTTGGCCGAGATTTTATTAATCAGATTTATGAAAGGGTAAATCTCTTCATTCATAATATAAAAAGGAAGCCTTTTGAGATGAATTTCAAAAGGCTTCCTTTTTATATAGCACTCTGCTGAAACAGCTATTTATTTTACTCTGTTAAACACAAATAAGTCAGCAAATACCCATTTGCCGTTTTCTTGTTTACCACGTTGAAGCACTAGTTGGTCGGCACCACGTTTTTCGTAAATGATACGAATAGAGCCATCTTGTTTTTCGAACAATGCCCACTCTTTTTTAGCTTCTATAAAGCTGTATCGGTCTGAAACTTCTTTTTCTTCTACGCTAATTAAACCTGGTTTAAAGTGTTTTACTAATACAACTGGCCCTTTTTCGGTTTGTTCAAAAATGAGCATTTCGTACATCGTTACTTTGTCATCTTTCATCATGCGTATAAATCCGGTCAGGTTATCGCCGGCAGGTTTTGCCCAGAATGCTTCAATAGGGCCGCCATTGAATGTGCCTTGCCAATGCCCGTGCATAAAGGCTACATCGTTTAGGTTGCCCTTCGATTGTGCCAAAGCTTTGTTGACGAATGTGAAACAACTTAATAATAATGCAAAAAGGAGAATAGTACGTGTTGATTTTTTCATAGAAATGATAGAATAGGTAAAGATTGATAATTGATTAAGGTATAAATAGTGTACAAAAATAGGGCTTATACATGAAACTTGTATGCTCATGCATAAGCCCTGTGTATAAATTTATTTTTTATCGTAAACTCTGATTCAATGCTTCAAGTGCATCTACACCAGGGCAAAGAACATCTTCTTTCAGTTCGTTTAGTGGTTTTTCGGTAGTTCCTAAAACTTCGTGTAAACTCTGGGTATTGGGCTCAATGTAAATCAATCCAGTCAGAATCTCTCCTTTGCTTTTGGCATTTTGTAAGGCCAGCATCGCCGATAGTTTGTCTTCCGGATTCCACTCCTGATTTAGTTTTTGTAGGTTCAATATTGAACCATCGTGCAGTGTTACCTCTTTGCTGGCCCCTTCTGCATACGAGGTTGTGATTTCTTCCATCGTAGGTACAAAATCTAAGGTTGACGTAGCCTCTATATGTGCACGCACGTAATCATAAGATTTGGTTGAGCCACTGTTATTATTGAAGGTAACACAAGGCGAAATTACATCAATCAATGCAAAGCCGGGGTGCGACATGGCTGCTTTTATTAGCGGAATCAACTGTGCTTTATCGCCTGAGAAACTACGGGCTACAAAAGTAGCGCCTAGCTCCAGACCCAAACCCACTAAATCAATAGCATTAAACATATTGGTTGAACCTGCTTTACTAATAGAGCCTGCATCAGCCGTGGCTGAGTCTTGCCCCTTAGTTAAACCATAGCAGCCGTTATTCATCACGATATATACCATATTCAGATTTCGGCGAATGGCGTGCACAAACTGCCCCATGCCAATAGACGCAGAGTCTC
Organism: Emticicia soli; assembly: GCF_037860775.1. Classification (NCBI taxonomy): domain Bacteria; kingdom Pseudomonadati; phylum Bacteroidota; class Cytophagia; order Cytophagales; family Leadbetterellaceae; genus Emticicia; species Emticicia soli. The sequence goes on from NZ_JBBEWC010000009.1 coordinate 196,182, forward strand.
CATCGCCTGATACACCGAAGTAAATCAAATCACGATTGGCTAAATATGCCCCTGTTGCCACTGATGGCATACGCCCGTGTACAGAATTGAACCCGTGCGAATTGCCCAGGAAATAAGCAGGTGTTTTAGACGAACAACCAATGCCCGATAATTTAGCTAATCGGTGCGGCTCAATAGCCAACTCGTAGCAAGCCTGAATGATAGCTCCACTGATGGAGTCATGACCACAGCCCGCACAAAGGGTTGAAAGCGCTCCCTCATAATCTTGCTTAGTGTAGTTTATTTTGTTTTTCGGCAAATTAGGATGCCGAAACTTTGGACGAATGTAGGTCATGATTTCAGGAAATTACAAGCGTTTTATTGATTTCTTTTACAATTTTATCAGCCGTGATTGGCATACCATCGTAGTTTAGCACACGAATCAGTTTTTTCGGATTTATCTCCAATTCATTAATCAGGAGCGAGCGCATCTGCGCATCACGGTTTTGCTCAATTACATATACTACATCGTGGTCTTCTATAAACTGTGCTACTTCTTCGTTGAACGGAAACGCCTTTATTTGCATGGCATCCATTACTACTTCTTGCGCACGCAGTATATCAATTGCCTCTTCTGACGAATAGGTAGAAGTACCAAAGAAAATAACGCCTATTGGGCTCATGTTTTTCTGCTGGTAGAAATAAGGCTTCGGTACTAATGTTTTGGCTGTTTCCCATTTTTTTACCAAGCGTTCCATGTTTCTGATATAAACAGCACTATCTTCTGTATATACCGCATATTCGTCTCGTGAAGTACCACGGGTAAAATATGAACCTTTGGTTGGGTGTGTACCCGGATACGTTCTGTAAGGAATCCCGTCGCCATCTACATCAAGGTAACGGCCGAAACGCCCCATACCTTCTAAGTCTTCAGCAGTGAGCACTTTGCCTCTATCATATTGGCGTTCTTTATTCCACTCAAAAGGTTCGCTCATGTGGTCGTTCATGCCTAAGTCAAGGTCTGTCAAAACAATGATTGGTGTTTGAAGGCGTTCGGCTAAATCAAAGGCATCAGCAGTTAATTCAAAGCACTCTTTCGGATTACTCGGAAACAATACCACGTGCTTTGTATCGCCATGCGAAGCATAGGCTGCAATGGTAATATCAGATTGTTGCGTACGGGTGGGCATTCCTGTTGATGGCCCTGTACGTTGTACATCAATCAAAACGGCGGGTACTTCGGCAAAGTAACCGAGTCCCAAAAACTCGTTCATTAAAGATACACCCGGCCCGCTAGTGGCAGTAAAAGACCTTGCGCCATTCCAATTGGCGCCAATTACCATGCCTATGGCTGCCAGTTCGTCTTCTGCCTGCACAATGGCGAAATTCTTTTTACCTGTAACTTTATCTACTCTGAATTTCTTGGCATATTTTTCAAACTTTTCGACTACTGATGTCGATGGCGTAATCGGATACCATGCGGCTACAGTTGCTCCTGCAAACACCGCACCTAGTCCACAAGCGCCATTGCCATCAATCATGATTTTGTTACCTACTTTGTCTCGGCGCTCTACCCGGATATCTAAAGGGTAATTAAAGTTTTCATGTACATAGTTTACGCCCAGTTGTAAAGCCTGAACGTTGGCAGGAATCAGCTTTTCTTTGCCTTTAAACTGCTCGGCTAATAGTTGTTCAAGTACGCCAAACTCAATATCTAATAGTGCCGAAAGCGCACCTACATAAATGATATTTTTAAATAATTGCCGTTGGCGAGGGTCGGCGTACTGTTCTAGACAAATACCCATGAGCGGAATGCCCAGATAGGTAATATCTTCTCTGATGTATTCTTTATGAAGAGGTTTGGTGCTATCATACATAAAATACCCTCCCGGACGCACGCTCTGCACGTCTTTGAGCATACTTTGTGGGTTTACCGACACCATCATGTCAATGCCCTCACGGCGCCCCAAATAGCCTTTTTCGCTGATGCGTACTTCGTACCATGTAGGTAAGCCTTGAATATTAGAAGGAAAGATATTTTTTGGTGTAACGGGAATCCCCATGCGGAAAATTGCTTTGGCAAACATACTATTGGCACTGGCCGAACCTGTACCGTTTACATTGGCAAAGCGTATTACGAAATCATTAATAAGTTCAGACATTTGAAGCCGATTCGTCGGGCCGTCCCTGTCGGATAGTGCATCCCAAGGAGTTTATCGTGATTAAATAATAGTATTAGTTTTATGAGGCGCTTGCGGTTTGGCAACCATGATGCGCTTTTGTAACATTATAGAAGAACTTCTGCATATCCCAGGCTGAGGTCGGGCATCTTTCGGCGCACAAACCACAATGCAGGCACACGTCTTCGTCTTTTACCATTACCCTACCTGTAGCCAAGGTGCCTGATACCAGCAAATCTTGTTCAAGATTCAAAGCCGGAGCCATCAGGCGTGTGCGCAGGTCTTCTTCTGTGCCATTGTCGGTAAATGTAATACAGGAAGTAGGGCAGATGTCCATACAGGCATCGCATTCTATACAACGGTTATCGGTAAATACCGTCTGCACATCACAATTAAGGCAGCGTTGTGCTTCTTTAAAACCTACCAGCTTATCAAAGCCTAATTCTACTTCTTTTTTACGGTCTTTGAGGGTAAGCGTTTTATCTGCCTGCGGTACTGCAAAACGGTGGTCGGTAGCTACCATACTATCATAACTCCACTCATGGATACCCATTTTTTGTGAAACCAGATTGGTAAACGGATTGGGGCGTTTTGTTAAAGATTGGCCTTGGCAGAATAAATCTATTGAAATAGCACCCTGATGCCCTTGTGCCACGGCAGTAATTACGTTTTTAGGCCCTAGTGCAGCATCGCCGCCGAAAAAGACCTTAGGATTTGTAGACTGGAAAGTAACAGGGTCTACTTTCGGCATCTCCCATTTATCAAATTCAATGCCTAGGTCACGTTCTATCCAAGGGAAACTGTTTTCTTGACCGATAGCCACCAATACGTCGTCGGCTTCAACAAATACATGAGGCTCGCCTGTTGGTACCAGCGAACGTTTGCCTTTATCGTCATAGACCGCATGTACTTTTTCGAACGTCATACCTTTTAGTTTTCCATTTTCTACCATAAAAGATTTTGGTACATGGTTATCTAAAATCGGAATGTCTTCGTGCATGGCATCTTCTTTTTCCCAAGGCGAAGCCTTCATTTCAGAGAACGGGCTACGTACTACTACCTTTACGTTTTCGCCGCCTAAACGGCGTGAGGTACGGCAGCAGTCCATAGCGGTATTTCCTCCGCCTAAAACAATCACATTTTTGCCTATTGTGTTTCTATGCTCAAACGCTACGCTTGCCAGCCATTGAATCCCGATATGTATATTGGCAGCGGCTTCTTCACGACCAGGAAGGTCTGACAAATCCCGGCCTTTAGGCGCACCAGTACCTATAAAAACAGCATCATAGTTTTTGTCTAAAACTTCTTTCAGGCTCGATACATAGGTTTTGAAGTGGGAATGAATACCCATTTCAAGAATATTGTTGACTTCTTCGTCTAATACAGCTTCGGGCAAGCGAAAAGAAGGAATCTGGCTGCGCATCATACCGCCGCCTTTAATCTGCTCATCAAAAACATGGATTTCGTAACCTAGAGGAGCCAGGTCACGGGCTACAGTAAGCGAAGCAGGCCCTGCACCAATGAGTGCCACTTTTTTGCCATTTCCTATTTTGGGCGCTTTAGGAATAAGGCTTTTGATATCGCCTTTATTATCGGCGGCTACTCTTTTTAAACGGCATATAGCCACGGGTTCTTCTTCTACTCGTCCTCGGCGGCAGGCTGGTTCGCATGGCCTGTCGCAAGTGCGCCCTAATACCCCTGGAAATACGTTCGATTCCCAGTTAATCATGTAGGCTTCGGTATAACGCTCGGCAGCAATCAATCTGATGTACTCTGGCACAGGCGTGTGAGCAGGGCAGGCGTACTGGCAATCTACTACCTTATGGTAGTATTCGGGGTCATTGACATTTGTAGGTTCCAAGGGTGAAAATTTTATATTTAAGTCGTAAGTAAAACTACTCAATTTTAAAATTTAAAACCAAATAATATTTTGTATTTGGTGAAACTGGCAATGATTATATGATATTATGTCAATAAAGTACAAATTTTACATCTGCTTTAGCTCGTTAACCAGTTTGGTTAGTACTCCCTTTGCATCTCCGAAAAGCATACTTGTTTTAGGCTGGTAAAATAGTAGATTATCTATACCCGCATAACCCGCATTCATACTTCTTTTATTGACTATTACATTACGTGCATTTTCTACATCTAAGATTGGCATTCCAAAAATCGGCGACGAGGGATCGGTCTTAGCCGCCGGATTTACCACATCATTTGCTCCTACTACCAGCACCACATCTGTTTTGGCAAATTCGGGGTTAATATCTTCCATTTCCACCAGTTTATCATAAGATACATTACTTTCGGCCAATAGTACATTCATGTGCCCGGGCATACGGCCCGCCACGGGATGAATGGCGTATTCAACATCAACTCCTCGCTCTTGAAGCAATGTTTCCAGTTCATGAATCACGTGCTGTGCTTGCGCTACAGCAAGGCCATAACCCGGTACTACTACTACTTTTTTAGCGTAATTCATCAGAATAGCAGTATCTGAAATCGAAATATCTTTTATACTTCCCTGTACCTCGTTTGCCGTTCCGCTTGCATTACCTGCGCCAAATGCACCAAAAATAACATTGCTCAACGGTCGATTCATGGCCTTACACATAGCCAGTGTAAGAATTGTACCTGCCGAACCTACCAGAATACCTCCGGTAAGCATTACCTGATTCTGATATAAGAAACCTCCGAATGCGGCTGCTAAACCTGTAAATGAGTTGAGTAAAGAAATAACCACAGGCATATCGGCACCACCGATAGGAATCACAAACAAAACTCCATAAACCAAAGCTGCCGCCAAAAGTAATATCGGTAATAGCATATGCTCAGGCTGCGCATAGACAATGTATGCGCCAAAGGCAACAAGAGCTATCATTACGGCTGTATTCAGAATATTATAAGACGGAAGCCTGATAGGCTTTTTCATGGTTTCGTTAAGTTTCAGAAAAGCAATAATGCTACCGCTGAAAGAAACTGAGCCAATAATTAGTCCCGCAATAATGGTTGCTAAAGCACCTGTATTTCCTATATTGTGCTCATACTCCATAATACCTATCAGTGCTGCACAGGCACCACCCATACCATTAAAGAGTGAAACCAGTTCGGGCATTTTGGTCATTTGTACTTTGTTTGCCGTTAACCAGCCTGCAAATGTACCAATACCAATAGCTGCCAGAATCAGGATAATTTTCAGGGGTTCTCTTGAAGTATAGCCGCCGGGGTGGTTATACCATAAAATAGTGCCAGCTATGGCTAGTGTCATACCAAAAGCAGCGTATAAATTCCCTTTGCGGGCAGTATCAGGATGGCTTAGCATTTTTAAGCCTATTACAAAAGTGACAGAGCCTATCAGATAGACAATATCAAGAATATATTTTATCTCCATTGTTTCTGTTCTTTATCAGGGTTGTGTGAGGCATTATTTTTTCTTAAACATTTCCAGCATTCTGTCTGTCACGGCAAAGCCACCAATTACATTGAGTGTGCCTAACACCACTGCCACAAAACCCAATGCCAATGCCAGAATATTATCGACAGGCGTATTAAGCATTACTATTATGGCTCCAACAATCACAACACCATGAATCGCATTTGCTCCACTCATTAAGGGCGTGTGTAATACAGCAGGTACTTTGCCGATTACTTCTACACCTACAAAGACAGACAATATAAGAATGTATATCATCTCAATATTTTGACCAAGAAAACTGACTATATCGTTAATCATGTTTGAATGAGGTTATTTAGTATATGATGAATCAATCTTTTTATAAAGCTGTATATTAACTAGCTACCGATGGATGTACCACTTTACCCTCGTGTACAATCAAAGAGCCTTTGGTTATTTCTTCGTCCAGTTCCCACTTAAACCCGTCTTTAGTTGCCAGATGTAGTAAGAACGTTGAAATGTTTTTTGCATATAGCTCACTGGCATTCAAAGGTAGAAGTGAGGGAATATTAGGTTCGCCTACAATGGTTACGCCATGTTTTATTACGGTTTGTCCGTATTCGCTGCAAGCGCAGTTACCGCCTTGTTCTACGGCCATATCAACTATTACTGAGCCTAGTTTCATGCTTTTTACTACTTCTTCTGGCACTAGCATTGGTGCTTTTTTGCCTGGTATAAGGGCTGTGGTAATCACCAAATCGGCTTCGCTGATGTGTTTGGCTATTACTTCCTGTTGTTTTTTGAGGAAATCTTCTGAAACGCCTTTTACATAGCCGCCTTCAATCTTGACAGATTCATCGCCTTTTACTTCAATGAATTTGCCACCTAATGATTGCACCTGCTCTTTGGTTTCGGGGCGAATATCGCTTACCTCAACAATTGCTCCCAGGCGTTTAGCCGTAGCAATGGCTTGTAAGCCCGCCACACCTGCACCCATTATTACTACTTTAGCAGGCTTAATAGTGCCAGCGGCAGTCATGAGCAACGGAAAGATTTTACCTAGATGATAAGCACCAATAATAACAGACTTATAACCCCCAAGATTGGCTTGTGAGCTTAGGGCGTCCATTTTCTGGGCTCTGGAAATACGAGGAATGGCATCGACCGAAAAGGCTGAAATACCTTGCTTGGTACTTGCCTCAATTAATTCGGGATTTGTGGCGGCATACATAAAGGAGATAGAAACGGCTCCCTTTTTCATGTGGCTGACTTCTTCGGGAGTCAGTGGATTTACTTTCAAAACTATATCGGCACCTGAAAGCAGAGAAGACTTGTTGGTATCAACTTTTGCACCAATGGCTTTATAGGCAGCATCTTCAAAAAAGGAGGAAATTCCTGCTTCGTGCTCAATGGTACATTCAAATCCGGCTTGAATCAGTTGTTTGCAGACTTCAGGGCTTAGGGCAACACGTTTTTCAAATGGTTTGGTTTCTTTGATTATTGCTATTTTCACAGGGGCTTAAACTTAGTTGATGTTGCCACTAATATAGAAATAAGTCAAATATTTATCAATATATTTATAGATTAAATTGTGTGTAGAAAATCTTTCGGCTAATAGATACTTTTTCGCCTACATTTCATGCTATTTTTTCGACTTAAGGAGTAAATAATTACATAAAATATAGACGAATAAACCTCTAAAAGCCTGAAAATAAGGGCTTAAAATTAGCTGTGTGTATTACTATAAGCCCACGATGTTTCATAAAATAATTATACTGAAGCCGAAAAAAGAAATCCAGAAGATAGATTAAGGTAAGTTGGGTAAATAATCGAGTGGAAGTAACTCGCCAATTTTTTCATAGCCCCACCTGCCTTCAAAAACAACTGCTAGAGGATTAATGAGGTGTCCGTTTTTTTCAACAAGTGCCGGAGACTCGAGCATTGCCATAATTGAGGTCTGTGGTATGTTTTTTTGCCCTGCATCTAAAAACTGAGGCTCTTCAAATTCTTTGTTATAAACTATGTATAGATAATCTGTAAAATCTAATGCAAATATATCTTCGTGCTTGTTTATTAGCTCTGTTTCTTTCAGTGGAGTGCGTACCAGGTATTGAACATAACCCGAGAAAATATTGGTAGCTAATTTCTTTAGCGATTGATTAACTTTCAATTTAATATCTGTAGAATCTACCATCATTTTTTCTTTTGAGGCTTCTGAAATAAGATTCCCTGTGCTGTCTCGTTTTTCAGCGACTAAAGGCACAGAATACATCTTTTTCTTTTCCCTGATGAGTTTAAATACAGCATAGCCTTCTTCATTGAGTTTTTGTTCAGTAAGAGCTTTGAAGAAATGTGTAGCCGAGCCGTAATAGGCTTTATTTCTATTTTCAACCCATTGTTTTTGTCTGCGGTCACTTTTGGTTTTCATTTCTTCAAAGAAAGGGTAGCCCCAGTAAGACATATAGCGTTCTTTGAAACTATACCTAAACTCTTCCAACTGGTATTTGACCACATAGCCCAGCGCCTTGTTTTCAATTATTAACGGCTCGTCGGCTCTGATAACTAGCTCAGAGTCATTGTTATCCATACTGAAATTTAAAGCTTTGGGGTTTTTTAGTTTACAATCTTTCGAAAATTCAGTTTTACCCATAAAACCCTCTTCAAATAAGTAGAAGTATTTTTTAAACCCATCTTTCACACGCTTAACTGTTACGCCTTGCAACTCAATAGCATCGGCGTTGAGCATAATCAGTAGTGGTTTCTTCAATGTATCAGCTTTTAATTGTAGCGAAAACGTTTTGTAGCCCACATAGCTTATTACTAAATCAATTGTGCCTGATGGAACATTGGTGAGTTTAAAACGACCTTTCTCGTCGGTTTGCTGGCCTTTGGTAGTATTACTGATAAATACATTGGCAAATAGTAAGGGCTTTTTATCGTTGGCATCAACTACACGGCCTTCTATACTTATCTGGCATAAAGCAGGCAACGAAAAACAGAATATAAGTAAAAATGTAATAGCTTTTTTAGACATGAACAATATATAGGATAAGTATTTCTATGTATAATACCACAAATGTATAACTAATTGCTTAGTTAATATAGGATAAATGTTAAAATCTTCAATAGAAACTTTACGAAGGCTATTTGAGTTAGCGGTAATATGAATTTGATATAAGCTTAAGTTTCTTTATTATTGAGTAAAATTTATAATCCTATGGAAGAAGAACAAAAGAAAATAACCAAGCATTATGCTAACGACGAAGTGACGGTTGTGTGGCAGCCGCATATGTGTATTCACTCAGCTATCTGCTTTCGGGGTTTACCAAATGTATTCGACCCTCGCAAGCGTCCGTGGGTTACGCCCGAGCACGAAAATGGTGATAGAATAATGGAGCAAATTGATAAATGCCCGTCGGGAGCATTATCTTATTTTAAAAATGAAGTGGGGCAGGAGGAAAAACAAATAGATAACGAAACCATAGTGGAAACTACTAAAAATGGGCCTTTGCTGATATATGGTAATATTTCTCTGAAAGATTCGGAGGGAAATATTACCAAGAAACACAAAGTAACAGCCTTGTGTCGCTGCGGTTCTTCTGAAAACAAACCTTTTTGCGATGGTACGCATACCAAAATTGGTTTTATAGCATAACCATAGGTAATAAAAAAGAGGCTACCTGTATATTACTAAGGTAGCCTCTTTACTATAATAAAAAGATGGTTAATCTTTTGTTTCGTTTCCTTCTGCTGCTAGTTCTGCCAAGCGTCTTTTTTCTTCTCTTGCCGAAATAATAATACTTACTTCATACAATAGATATAGTGGGAACGCTACTAACAACTGGCTGGTAACATCAGGCGATGGTGTAATAACAGCAGCTACAATCAAAATCACGACTACTGCGTGTTTGCGGTACGTTCTCATAAATTGAGGACCTATCACGCCAATTTTTGTCAATACAAAAATAGCGATTGGTAATTGGAAGGCTACCCCACAGGCCAATGTCAATGTTGCTAACAATGAAATGTAAGAGCCTATATCAAACTGGTTTTCGATACTTTGGCTAATCTTGAAATTAACAAGGAAATTGATAGCTAAAGGTGAAACAATGTAATAGCCAAACAAAACTCCCGAAAAGAACAAGAGTGTAACATAAAAAACTGCTCCTCTGGCCGATTTCCTTTCCGACATTTTCAGGCCGGGCTTTACGAAACGCCATATTTCCCAGAATACATACGGAAAGGCAAACACCAAACCAATGATTGCCGCCGAAGTAAAGGCTGTAATAAACTGTCCCGATACCTCACGGCTCATTAGGCTGAACTGTAGTTTATCAACACAAAGCCCTTCGGCACCAACGGCTGTCCCGAGTTTACACATCATGCGATATGTCCAGAAATCTACTTTAGAAGGCCCTAAGATAATATTATCATAAATGTCTTCAATATAGATAAAAGCGAAAACCATGAAGAACACAATAGCGGCAGCAGCACGGATTAAGTGCCAACGAAGCTCTTCGAGATGGTCTAAAAACGACATCTCGTTGCCTTCTTCTTTCTGTTCGTCATCGTAATCGTAATACGGGGTTTGATCTAATGGCATTTTTTCAATAATTTTCTTTTAATTATATGTCAGAAGTACGCTTATTACTTCTTAGCAGTGCTGTCTTTTTCAACAGTTACTTTGCCGCTTTTTTTATCTTCGGCATATTTTTTATTTAAGCCTTCTAATACTTGTTTCGTAATATCAAGGTCTTCTTTAGCATACAATACGCCACCACCTTTAGAGTAACCTATTACCATATCATATTTATCTCCGCCGTTGAACTCTTTCAGATACTCATGAATTTTGTTTAGAATATCTTCAGTTTTCTTGCCTTCTTCTTGTGCTAGTTCCTGTGCATTTTTATCACGGTAAGCCATCAGGTTTTGCTCTTCTTGTTGCAATTGCATTTGTGTTGTTTGCGCTTGCTCTTGAGTCATGTGGCCTTGTTGAGCTCTTTGTTGGAAAAACGCTACTTTGTTCTGGAATGTACGTGCTTTATTAGCAAGGTCGTTTTCTAAACGGAATCTTTTATTTTCTGAAGCTTTGATGATGTCTTTGTAATAATCGTATTTGTTTAATAGGGTATCAGTGTTGACATATACAATACGGCCTGCTACTTGTTTGCCACCTGTTGTTGAAGTAGAAGCTGATTTATCACAACCCCAGGCAATAACAGAAACTAATAGAACGAAAACTGAAAGTTTTTTCATGCGAAAATTAAATTTGAATAAGTACAAAGGTATGTACTGAGTAAAGTATTTGATTAATGTTTTTTTGCAAATAAAGCCTGCAAAGATAGAAAAATCCCTCAAAAAAAGAGGGATTGTATATGTTTTATTTGATTAAGCGTTTAAGCTGATAACCTGCCAGTGCCGAAAACCCACCAACTAAACCGCCTATAAGTGCCATAATAGCAAAAAAGGAAACGGTGAAAGGCATATCTTTCAAGAACTTGAGGTTTTCGGCAAACAGATTGCCGATGCGGTCGAGCATAAGGCCGTCAGCCGAAACGTTCAGGTATAGGGCATAGGCTATCCAAAGTGTAGCAATGGCTCCGGCTCCGGCAAAAAATGCACCGGAAGCAGATTTAGAAGCCACCAAGCCTACTGCAAAAGCAATAGGGGCGATGACCCACCAGGGCAAAAACATTTGTGCGATAGCACTGGCAACAAAAATAAGAATATATGGCATTTGATGATTTCGTTTTAGATTAAGTTTATTTCTTCCCGATTACTTTGGTAGTTGATACTATACGGCTGCTTTTTTCATCTTTTGTTTTCATGAAAAGTAACTCGTTTAGTTCGCCTTTAGCCCATTTATCTACCATATTATCATAGTAAGGGCTTCCCGGATTTCCTGATTGACCGCCCGGATAAAGGCCATAGGCTTTAGGCCAGTTTTTATCAAGCTCAACCACCATACGCCACGACGGGCCGTGTGTTTCGGATGTAGCATTAACTATACCGGGGCCGCCACCGTTCGGAATATCCTGTCTGCCAAAACCTTCTAAACGCCCTAAGTGATTAATATCAGTGCTTTTTACTTTGGTCCATGCCCAAGTGTCGGCATTCAATGGGCCAAGTTTGGCGGTTAAAGAATCTACGGTAGCTTTAAAACTATTTTGTACTATGTCTTGTACGGTTTCTACTTTATCTGTGGTGTTTACATTATCAAACCATTTAGCTGTTGGCTGATTCTTTATCATGTCCCATGTACGGTCTTTGGTAGGGTATGTCATTGGCTGTGTTGTGCTTTGGCTCGCAAATTCATCTTCCCAAACCCAGTACCTTAGTTCTTTTACCCATCTTTCAAAAATCGTAGGGCCTACTTCGTAAGGGTCATTTTTCATGTTCCATTTAACCAATGTCTCATAAGCAGCATTGCCTTTATTGCGTGGGTCAGCGGCTAATATTTTTATCACTTCCGGCAATAGTCGGCGGGCTTCGAGGTTAAAGTTATCATTCTGTACCGAGCGTAAGCTATCATGTGTTGCTTGTTGCATTGCTTCAAGGCGCTCATTAATACGTAAGCCTCTTTCGGCAGGGGCAAAACGCCAGCCTAAATAATAAGGATAGGTTGGGTCGGTAGAAAACTGATTGGCCGAACTCACAAAGCCACGAGGAGGATTTTTTACTGTTGGATTTTGGTCAGCAGGAATCCAACCTTGCCAGTCATGCGCAGGGTTTGAGCCATCAAGAATAAACTTGCCTTGCTCTTTCCATTTTAGCGGCAACTTACCATTTGGCGTAATGGCAATATCATTGTTATTATCGGCAAAAACGAAATTCTGCGCAGGAGCTTTGTAATAAGTAAGCGCCTTACGATAATCGTCATAGTTTTTGGCATGATTCAGGTAATAAAAACCCAATAAATCAGTATTGTCTAATTCATGCCCTACCCATTTCATGGCATGGCCAATAGGTACGTTTTTAGCAAAATTGTTTTCACTCGCATGGTTATATAATACAGGCCCATGATGCGTATAATACACAGTATCTTGCAATGGTTTTGATTTGCCTTTTATCTTAAATTCTTCAATAAGCATAGTAGTTGGCTTCCATGCTCCATTGTACCAATACTCTTTCTGAGTTTTGTCTTTAAATTTTATCTGATAAAAATCCATTACATCAGAGCCTACGTTGGTTACACCCCATGCTACGTCTTTATTGAAACCAATAGTCACCCCCGGTGTACCCGGTAAGCAGGCACCATAAACATTCATAGTTGGGGTTGATAACTGCATCTGATACCAGATAGAAGGCAAGGTTAGTTGCAGGTGAGGGTCGTTTGCTAAAATAGGCAAGCCAGTTGCCGATTTACCGCCACCTACAGCCCAGTTATTACTTCCGATTTCAGGCGCCGGAGCCGCTATGTTATAAGCCAATGCACCTTCTTTTGCCGCAGGGTTGGCTGCAATCTCGGCAGGAACTGACGGAACTGGCACTGGAGTGAAGTCCCACTTGGTGCCTACCGGAATAATCGGAGATTCGATAACCGGATAATCAGGAAATAAATCTTTTACAACATCGGCACCATACTTGGCTAGCGCATTGCTCATTCTGAAATCTTCGCTACCGCCATTCAGTACGTTGCGCATATTCATCAACATCAGAATCGTTTTATAAGGCGACCATTCTTCGGGTCTATAACCAATAATTTTATATTCTACCGGTAGTTTTTTATATGATAACTGATTAATATAGGCATTTACTCCGGCAGAATAAGCCGTAAGAATCTTAAACGCAATATCATCTTGCTTATAGCTGGCAGCAATTTTCTTTGCAGTTTCAGCCATGCCCATGCGTCGGTTATAACGGTCGAGTTCAATGGCTCTTTCGCCTACAACTTCTGATAATCGGCCTGATGCCGCTAATGTATAAAACTCCATTTGCCATAAGCGGTCTTGTGCTACCAGATAGCCTTGTGTAAAATAAAGGTCGTCTTCGTTCTGTGCAAAAACATGCGGCACACGGTTATCGTCAAAAGTAACACTTACTTCTTCTTTTATACCTTCTAGCTTGAGTTCGTCGGGTGAAGAAGTAGAGCCACCATTTTGCCAGAAACCTTCAAATGGGCTAAAGAGTTTCCCAAGAGCTGGCAGGGCTCCTAAGGGTCGATTAAAAATGTAAGTTAAGCCAGCAGCTAGCAATAAACTTACAAAAAACTTAATAAATTTCATAAGTGATTCAGTATTAAAAAAGGCGGAGTTATGGTTAATCTTTGTTGAAAACAGTTATCAAAGTAGCAATTATAAGTCATTATAGCTACGTTTCTACTTCGTAAACTGCTAGTTTTTATGTTGCGAATGTAACGAAAAAGAATTGAAGATTTTGTTATTTGCTTAATTTTTAGGATTTTTTTAATAAGTCCTTAAGGCTTATCTATAATAAAAAAGCTCAACCAGTTCTATTACTGATTGAGCCTATCTATAAGACTATTAACTTACTTAGTTTTGCATCAATTTCTCAAGTACTGCTTTCCAGTTTTCATATACTTCCTGATAAGCCGCTACGTCTGCCGCTACTGGCTCTATTACTTTTAGCTTTATCAGTTTGCTCATGGCTTCTTTAGGCGTGCTGTAATATTTTACACCATAACCTGCACCTAAGGCTGCACCTTTGGCTCCATCGGTATCATACAATTCAATAGGTGTGTTGGTTACGTTCACTAAAGCATTGCTAAAAATATCGCTCAAAAACATATTAGCTTTTCCGGCTCTGATTACCTTTGGCTCAACACCATTGGCTTGCATAATGCCAAAGCCGTAGTTTAGCGAGAACGCAATACCTTCTTGCGATGCTCTGAAAATATGCGCTTGCGAGTGAATATTGAAATCAAGATTGTGGAACGATGAACCTAAAATTCTGTTGTTAAGCATACGCTCAGCACCATTGCCAAAAGGCATTACTAAAAGGCTATTACTGCCAATAGCTGCTTGCCCGGCTTGCTTGTTCATTTCAGGGTAAGTAAGGTCTTTACCAAAATTATCTTTTACCCAGCGGTTCAATATTCCGGTGCCATTGATACATAACAGAATACCAACTCGGTTTTCGCCACCAATCTGGTGATTTACGTGTGCAAAAGAGTTAATACGAGACTGTGGGTCGTAAGAAATCTGGTCGCTTACGGCATAAACAACACCTGATGTACCTGCAGTTGCGGCGATTTCACCTGGATTCAGCACATCGAGCGATAGTGCATTATTAGGTTGGTCTCCGGCTTTGTAGGTTACAGGTATGCCTACTTTAATTCCTAAAGTATCAGCAATCTGCTGTTGTACTTTTCCGTGTTCACTAAATACAGGTCTGATTTCAGGAATAACGCTTTCATCAAAACCATAATAATTAAGCAAATCTTTCGAAACGCTATTGGTCTGGAAATCCCAGAAAATACCTTCTGAAAGCCCAGAATTAGAAGTAGTGATTTCATCAGTCAGCATCATGGCGATATAATCGCCCGGCAGCATGATTTTATCACATTGCTCAAATATATGTGGTTCGTTAGCCTTAACCCAAGCCAGCTTTGAAGCCGTAAAATTGCCAGGAGAGTTAAGTAAGTGGTTCAGACAAAGCTCTTCACCCATGTCACTGAAAGCCTTATCGCCAATCTGTACGGCTCTACTGTCGCACCAGATAATTGAAGGGCGTAATACTTTTTTATTTTTATCAACCATCACCAAGCCGTGCATCTGGTAGGCTATACCAATAGCGCCAATATCGTGAGGGTTAAATTTTGTTGCTTCTTGCTTACCTAAGGTGTTTACACGTTTAATGGCTTCAATGGTATTGTTCCACCACATTTCGGGGTTTTGCTCTGCCCAGCCTGCAAATGGCGAAGAAATAGGGGCTTCTACATCAGGGTATTGGGCAGAAGCAATAACTTGTTGAGTATCGGCATCTACCACAGATGCCTTAATAGAAGAGGTACCAATATCGATTCCGAGCAATAACATATTTCAGAGGTTGAATTTTAATTGTCAAAGTTACACTTTTAACAAACGAAAACAAAATCAAATAGAGAATTGGACTAAGGGGATGGAATACAAACGCTATATGCCCTTAGCAAAAATGTGTTTTTCGTTTATTTATCTAATTTAAGTTACCTTTGCAGACTTATTACTATTGAATCGTGCAAAATAATTATTATTTCTTAAGGCAGCTTACCAAGCAAATAGAGACGAAAATAGTCGGACTAAAACTGATGGAATGTTTCAGTCAGGAAAAAGACGAATTGGTTTTGGGCTTTGCTGCTGCCCGTGGAAAAAAGAAAAACTATAAAGAGTTTTTCATAAAAGCTGTGGTGTTTCCCGACTTCTCGTGTTTGTATTTTACCGACCAGTTTGAGCGAGCCAAGAAAAATAGTGTTGATTTATTTGATCAACTGATGGATTTTGAGGTGGTAGGCGTAAGGCAGTTTCTGAACGAACGGTGCTTTGCTATTAATTTTGAGCAGGGGTATTCGCTGGTCTTTAAAATGTACGGGAATCGTGCCAATATTATTTTGTTTCAGCACGACGAAGTAATAGACTTATTTAATAGCAGAATTGTAGCCGATAAAAACCTACGTATTAGCACCTTAGACCGCCCGATTGACCAATCGCACGAGGCATTTCTGGCGCAGAACCAAGACTACCGCAAGCTGTTTCCAACCTTTGGCAAGGTAGTTAATGCCTATCTGGAAGAAGCACCAGTTACTTGGCAGAGCATACAGGAAGTTGTCTATACATTAGATAACCCATGCTACTATATTATTCGGTGGGAGCATCAGCTACATTTATCGCTCTTGCCTTTTGGCGAAATTGTACAGGAATTTCAGGAACCCATAGAAGCCATTAATGCTTTTTATGTTAGTTATAATAAGGTTAGCTCGTTAGATAGAGAAAAAGTAGAGATTTTACGCAAGCTGACCAAAGAAAAGAAGCAAACCGAACTTTATCTGAAAGATGCTTATCAACGTTTAGAAGCTATTGACTCTACGGTAAAGAATGAGGAAATTGGGCATATTCTGATGGCAAATCTACATCAGATTCCAGAGCGAGCCGAAAAAGTAGAGTTATTTGACTTTTATAGAGACCATAACATTGTTATTAAGCTTAAACCGGAACTTTCGCCTCAGAAAAACGCTGAGAATTTCTATCGTAAAGCCAAAAACGAAAAGATAGAGATTGAGAAAGTAATGGAGAACATCGAGAGCCGTGAGGAATTACTCAGAAGTCTGAATCTGCACATAGAAAACATAGAAAAAGCCGAGCATCTGAAAGCACTACGCAATTATCTGAAAGCCAATAAATTGGTAAAAAATGCCTCGCAGGTGCTTAGCTATAAAGAGCTTTTCAAGAGATTTGAAGTAGAAGGCTTTGAGATATTGGTAGGGCGTAACGCCAAAAACAACGACCTACTTACACAACAATATGCCTACAAAGAAGACCTTTGGCTGCACGCCCGTGATGCGCAGGGGTCGCACGTGGTGGTAAAGTATAAGGCAGGTAAGAAAATACCAAATTCGGTAAAAGAATCGGCGGCTTCTCTGGCTGCTTATTATTCTAAACGACGAAACGAAACGCTGGCACCGGTTATACTTACCCAAAAGAAATTTGTAAGAAAAACAAAAGACCTTGCCGAGGGACAAGTAATTGTTGAGAAAGAAGAGGTAGTAATGGTAGAACCAAAATTGCCTTAATACAAATGACTTTTCGTACCCGGTTACAATATTTATTGGTAAAAAAGCTACAAGTTTCTAATCGGAGAGCTTTAGAGATAATTTTATCGGGCGAGGTTTATGTTAATAATGAGCCTGTTCTGACTAATGTTGAATTAGGCCAGACCGACGAAGTGCGCTATCATAATCAAGTACTTAAAGAGGCTAAAAAACTGATTTATGTAGCCTTTTATAAACCACGAGGCATAGAAACTACACTTAACACAGCAATAGCTGATAATCTGAAAGATATTCTCCCGTTTGAAGACGAACTTTTTCCGGTGGGTCGGCTTGACAAAGCCTCAGAGGGCTTGTTGTTTCTCACTAACGATGGAACACTCTACGATAAAATGCTTCGCAATGAAAATAAGACTGAGAAGGAATATATTGTAACAGTTGATAAAGCGATTGATGATGATTTTCTGACGGCTATGGCAAATGGCATCACAATTATGGGCAAAACCACTTTGCCTTGCCAGCTAGAAAAGATAGACGATTATACCTTCAGAATCATTCTGATACAAGGCTTAAACCGCCAGATTCGGCGCATGTGTTATAAATTGCATTATGAAGTAGAAAGGCTCATTCGTGTGAGAATGGGTAGTATTGAATTAGAGGATTTAGTAGCGGGGGAGTATCGGATTCTCCAAACGCCCACAAAGTGAAAAGGGCACTACTGTTGTAGTACCCGCAAATACCCTTACAGATATTCGGTTTTGATCAACTTTATAGTCGCAGCTATATCTTTGGCGGCAATGGGTTGGCCTAGTGCCGTAAACTCCCAACGTGAGCCTTGTGTGCGTTTCAGTTTTGCCATCAGCATTGATACATGCCCGCTAAAGGCGGTATCGGCCGATAAATTGAAATTGGCAAATATATTTTTTGGGTTGTGATGTTTGCCTTCTATAATCCTGATTTTTGAATAAGGAATACTGGCAAAGTCTTGCTGTTTATAAGAGTTCAGGTAGAAAAATATGGTATCTACCGAGGCATCAATTCTCTCCAGATTGATACTTATTACCTCATTATCTTTGTTGTCGGCACCACTATCGCCAACCCTGTCGTCTCCGCTGTGCTTGATAGCCCCGTTTTTCGATTTCAGGTTGTTGTAGTAAATTGTTTCAATTTCATTTTTGTTTTTGTCAAAAAGTGTCACCGAGCCATCTAAATCAACAGCTTCGTCGATACTGCTTAAGCCGAAGAATGTTTTGCGTTTAATACTGCCCCAGTCTAAACCGACTGTGATTTCTTTTAAGTCGATTCCGTTTTTTTCTAGCGAAATCCTTGAGTTTTTAGAAAGGTTTATCATGTGCTTATCAGGGATTAAATAAACATATCTACTAAACCTTGCAATTCGGCCATTGAGCCCTGCGAGGCAGCATAAAAATACCACTCATTGCCCGATTTTCTAACCCTTGCAAATACTATGGCATTTTCGGTAAAGTGCGATGCATCGAGGTCGTATCTGGTAATTTCTTTTTTGGTTTCTACATCAAGTATCCTGATGTAAGCATCTTTCAACAAACCAAAGTTATGACCTCTGTTAACGGCATCGTGAATCGACACACAGATAGCTAATTCTTGCGCATCAGGCGTAATGCTTTCAAGGTTGGCCAATATTATCTCGTCATCGTCATCAGCCGAGCCGGTTCTGTTATCACCCATGTGTTCAACAGCTCTATCCGGCGACTTTAGATTATTGTAGAACACAAAGTATTCATCGGCCAATAATCGGCCATTCGCACCCAGAATAAACACTGAGGCATCTAAGTCTACTGCTCTGCCTGTTTGTTCCCAACCTAAGCCAATCATTACCTTGTTTAGTTTGGTCATTTGTTTTGTAAGGTTTATCGAACCACCTTTTTTTAAATTAATCGACATTGTTTTCTTATTTTTATGGTTTAAAAAATTCGTTTAATAATTTGTCTATATCCGGTTTTGCATTGCTCTGTTGAGGCAACTGCTTATCCGGTTGATTCATTTCGTTGAACTTCTGCTGTATATCTTGCATCCGTTCTTCTTTTTGTTTTTCCGCATCAAGCACCAGTTTTTGCTTCAATTGTTCAAGGTCATTTTGCACGCTCATATTGGTTTCTAATTCACGGAATTCCTTGTTAAGCCCAGTCGTTATTGAGTTCAAGGCTGTAAGGCTTTCCGCCTCAGCAGCTAACTGATTAATCTTGTCTTCATACTTGCTCATATTAGCCAAAGCACTTGCATTCAACCCACCCAGCGACTCCGATATTTGTTTCTGCGCCTTTGCGCTCTCGGCCTTAGCTGCATAGATTCGCTGTTTGGTTTTAGCCTCTTCAAGTTTGAGCTTAAACTCGTCGAGTTGCTCGTTGAGTTGCTGCACCATCTGGCGTGAATTTGCTGCTAGTGCACCATATTCGGTTTCTTTCTTTTCGGCCAGTGCTTTTTGCGAAAGTGCCTTTTTAGCTAGTTCTTCATTACCATTTTGCACGGCAATGGCTGCTTTCTGGTACCACGAAATTCCTTCTAACTTGAACTGTTCATGGTCTTTTTCAAGCCTTAGTTGGTTTGCCATAGCAATGGCCAGTGCTTTAGTAACTTTGCTGATACTTTGTTCTAATTCTGCTACCGCTAGCTTCATCATTTGCACGGGGTCTTCTATATTGTCGAGGGTATCGTGAGCCTTAGCTTTACTGATATTAAGTATGCGTTTAAGTAAGTTTGTCCACATATATTTTTGCGTTGTTTTCGGGTACAAACCAATAGAATTAGCAGACAGCCCTCAAGATTCTTTTGATGATTGGATAGAAATAAGGACGGCGACGTTTGAAAATTTGATGAGTTTTTGGCTATCCTTTAAAAATGAGAGAAGAGATTCTTTTAAACTCAGGTAAGATTTTAATAGAAATGTTCGAAAATATGAGAGAGTAGTCTATAAAGAAAAAGACCACCCAATGGGCGGCCTTTTTGAATCCAAACTTATATCCTAATGTATCTATTTTACTCTTCTTTATCAACCACGCCATCTTGGTCACCAGGTTTGGTATCCATTAAGGCATCGGCATCTACAGCTACTGCGGCTTTAATTTTATTCTCCAGTTCAGCCAATAATTCAGGGTTATCTTTCAACATATCTCTCACACCATCACGTCCCTGGCCTAATTTGCTGCCACCATAAGAGAACCACGAGCCAGCTTTTTTCACAATTTCAAGGTCTACTGCAAGGTCAAGCACTTCACCTGCTTTAGATACACCTTGTCCGTAAAGAATATCAAATTCTACTACTTTAAACGGAGGCGCCACTTTATTTTTTACTACTTTCACACGGGTGCGGTTTCCTAATATAGCTTCACCATCTTTGATAGCGCCGATACGACGGATATCTATTCTGACAGAGGCGTAGAATTTCAAGGCGTTACCACCGGTTGTTGTTTCAGGGTTACCAAACATTACACCGATTTTATCACGCAACTGGTTGATGAAAATACAGCAACAGCCGGTTTTGTTGATAGTACCTGTAAGTTTACGCATAGCTTGCGACATCATACGTGCCTGAAGACCCATTTTACTGTCACCCATGTCACCTTCAAGCTCGGCTTTAGGTACCAAGGCAGCTACGGAGTCAATCACACATATATCTACTGCGCCAGAGCTAATCAGATGTTCAGCAATTTCGAGTGCTTGTTCACCATAATCAGGTTGAGAAATAAGAAGATTTTTGGTATCGATACCTAATTTTTGGGCATATACACGGTCAAAAGCATGCTCTGCATCAATAAATGCGGCTATTCCACCACTTTTTTGTGCTTCTGCAATTGCTTGCATAGCCAATGTTGTTTTACCCGAAGATTCAGGTCCATATATTTCAATAATACGTCCTTTTGGAAACCCATTTACACCTAATGCAAGGTCTAGCCCGAGTGAACCAGTAGAAATAGCAGGAATTTCTAAAACTTTGGTATCGCTCAATCTCATTACAGTACCCTTTCCAAAAGTTTTATCTAATTTCTCCATTGTGGTTTGGAGAATCTTCAATTTGTCGTTGTTGTTATCTTTTTCTGCTGCCATTTTTATATTTATTGAGATTTGTTTACTTTATTAATATAAGAAGTGAATAATTATTTAGCTTTAGTGGTCGAAATGAAATTTTCATGAATTAATCGCTGAAAGTTTACCAATAGATTCGACACTATCAATACATCTTGCATTTTTTTATCTGCTTCCTGCTGTTGCTTCGCTATATTTAATAAATCAAAGCAAGCTAAACGTTTTTTTTTGCTTGTCGAAGTGTTCAGAAATTCTTTAACACTTTTGACCTTGGTTTTTGTTTTGAGTCCAGCCATTTTTTTAAATTATTTTTCGAGTAAGCTTTTCAAATTTTTAAACCTGCTACAAAATATTGCCCGATTTCAATAGTAAGAAGTTGTAAAACCTATTAGCTGATGTGATTAGGTGCATTATTTTGTTTGAAAACCCCACTTTACTTTTGTGTGGGTTGAGTCCACGCTGTTTATCTTTTTACCTTTAAATAATTTTAAAATAATCCTCAATACTTATTTTTCATTTTTTTTCTTTACTTTCCTACTTCAAAAAAAACGCATCAGAAGTAGAAAATAGTGTTTAGGTTGTTTATGGAAATAATACAATTGATGTTTTAAAATTTCTGAGTCTTTTTTTGCCTTTTAAATGAAAGGATTTCTAAAACATTTTTATTAACTCTCGACCTTTAAGACCTTACAAAGGTATATAAATTTAGAATATTATGCACTTAAAAAATGATAAACGGTTTTTTTTAATGATGAACGGATTTTTTAATTGGATTTTTTTTTGTACGGCATTTTTGCTGACAGTTTTACAAAAAACACAAGCGCAGACCAATACAAGTACACTAGAAGATACCTTTTCTTATAATGCTTCTAAACTTGGAAAAGTTCAATTTAGGTTTTCTGCCTTGACTTTCGTCAGAAACAATGAGTATTTCAATAATATAGCCGATGGTTACACGCTTTTTGGGTATTATCTTAACCCTAAAGTGAGTTATCAACCTCATGAGAAAGTATCACTTGAATTAGGCGCTTTTGCCCGGAAAGAGTTTGGTACCAAGGGCTTTAAAGAATTACAGCCCACTTTTACACTACAGATAAAACAAAACAACTGGCGATTTTTATTTGGCAATATTGAAGGGAATATCAACCACCGAATGATAGAACCTATGATGAGCTTTGAGCGATTGGTGAGTAATCCGCTAGAGCATGGCGTGCAGGTGAAATACCAGAAAATTTCAAGATTGAAAAAGACCAATACTGACGACGAAACGTATTTTGATGCCTGGCTTGACTGGCAAAGAAGCACAAGCCCTGGCCAAACAAATCAGGAGTATTTCTGGCAGGGAATGTCGTTTTATAGCCCTGCAGTAGAAGTAGCAGGTTTTAAACTAAAAGCATTGGCGCAAAGTAGTGTGTACCACATGGGCGGGCAGAATATACAGAGCCTACAACCTGTGCGCACACTTATCAATACGGCTGTAGGCGTAAGGGTACAGAAAGATTTTCTTACCAACCAAAGCCTTGTGGCCGATAATTATGTCGTAAATTATTTTGAATCTCCGCTTCGTGGCAGTGCCTACTACTTGAATGGCTATTGGCAACACCCTAAGTTTCAGGTAGGGGTAAGTTATTGGTTCGGGCATTATTTTAGCTCGCCTATGGGCAACGATTTGTTTCAGTCTTATTCTCGTAAATTCAAATATGATGAATACTATGAGCCATACAGAAGTATCTTGATTCTGCGCTTGGTAAAAGACTGGAAAGTGATAGATGGCTTGAATGTATCGCTGCGTGTTGAGCCGCACTACGATGTACAAAACGGCAAGTTTGAGCATTCAGAAGGCTTATATGTAAAATATCAATTGCATTAAGAAAATTAAAATTCGAAACTCAAGCGCTGAGGAGATAAATTCTTCAGCGCTTCATTTTTATAGATACCTTAGAAAACTTACCTTTATACATTAACCAAAACAAGTCATTAGCTTTCAGATTTTTAATATAGTAGTTTTATTAGATATGGCGTATCTGGCTGGGGAGGCCAGTTTATGATTGTTGACCGTAAAAACAGATTGGTTGTTGTGTCAAGAAATGATACAGGGCGTTCTAAGCTACAACAAGGCTTGTTTATGTGGAAAGGCAAACAAGGCTCAAGAAAACATCATCAAGACTTACATCATTTAATGATAAAGGCGAGTTTATAAAGCCGAAATGGGCGGATAGCTAAGAAGCCATTCGCCCATTTTATTGTTCTTTTAAATTCGCTTTATGAATAATTCCTACTTTTTAGAAGCATTAGCTTTCCCTTTCGGATACGTACTAACGCCATCTTTCATCACCATCTTTACATCGAATAACACATGGCCGAAATCATTTTCTAAATCTCCGTTAAAGAATACTATATCGGCCTTCATACCTTTTTTCAGATTACCTATGCTTTCAGAAGCTCCTAGTGCTTTAGCTGCATTGTAGGTTGCATATTGTAATACTTCATTCACAGGGATTCCTGCTTCATGATACGATAGTATCACACCAACAGCACCTTTACCACGTGGCATAGCCGGAATATCATTGTAATAATCGGAACCGGCAATAATTGTTACACCTTTGCTAACTGCACGCTTTAAGCGGTCGTGAACACCATCCAGAAAGCTCTTTGCATAATCTTCGCCTTCTTTGCCTTTCATGCCAATACCTTCTACCAGAATTCTGGCCTGTTCTCTGGTTACGTCTGTTGGTACAAGATATGTGCCTTTTTGAGCCATGAGCATCAGCGTGCTATCTGATAGAATATAGCCATGCTCAATGCCATCTACACCTGCTTTTACAGCATCTCGTGCCGACTCATCAAAAGTGGCATGAGCCGTTACCGGAATGCCTTTTTCATGAGCAGTTTTTACAATAGTGGCAATTTCGTCAGGCGCTAATACCCTATTATCGGTATTCATACATACCTTAATCACATCAACGCCTTGTTTTATGTGTTCAAGTACTGCCTCACGGGCATCTTGTGCTCCTTTTACAACCCGGTATTCTTGTTTAATTACAAAACTGTCGGCAGGAGCCATTTTACTGAACTGTCCACCTGGTGGGCTTATAATAGGCCCAGATACATACATGGTAGGGGTAGGCGTTTTACTTTTTGCCAGTTGCTTTTTTAAGGCAATATCAAGGTATTGACCAGAATTTCCTAAGTCACGAACGGTAGTAAGGCCAGATGCTAAGTTTTCACGGGCAAACCCTAAGCCTTGTTTTATGCGTTCGTCGGCAGGTACTTTAGAGGCTATTACCATTCCATCGCCAGTTTGTTTCTGGTGGAGTAGTAAATGGGTATGCATATCTATCAGGCCGGGGGTAGCGGTGCATTGGCTTAAATCAAGGTATTCAATATTAGTTTTTTTTCCTATATGTGAGCCAATGTCTTTTATACGGCCATTTTCAATCAGAATCTTTTGATTGGTAAGAAATTTCTTTTGCTCTGAATCGTATAGCTTACCGACCTCAATAATCAGGCGTTTGCTTGATTGCCCGAAAGTAGAAAGCGAAAACAAAAGAAAAGCTGTGCTTAATATTAGTCTCATAGAATTATGGTTGTTTGGTAATAGATGCAAATAATATAGTTTGGGGTTGCTCAAATATAAATAAAAAACGTTCTTTTAGATTGAAAGAAAAATCTTTCTTCATCTAAAAGAACGTTTTATGATGGTTTAATTACAAAGGCAGGCCTATTGATTATTTTTTCAATATCGGTTGGATAGGGTGCCCGACACAACCACTTGGCTCTTGTATTTTAAGCAGAGCGGCCAAAGTAGAAGCAATATCAGCAATGTAAGTTTGCTCAGTGGTTTCACCAACTGGAATCCCCCAGCCATACCACAATAGCGGTACGTGGCGGTCATACTGCCACATTGTGCCATGCGTTGTACCTTTTTTGCTTCCGCTATGGAACCAACCCGGCTCTAGCAATACCATAAAGTCACCGCTACGTTTTGGGTTATACACGTTTTCAACCAATGTTTTGTAGAATGGAGGTATAACGGTATTAGCCATGTTATGGAAGTTTACAACCTGATAAACCGGAGAACCCAGTGAGATAAGTTCGTCAGTAAACAATTTGAATAATTCGTCGTACCCAACTTTGTTTTGTTTCATTAACTCACGGTTCAAAGTAATCTGGTAGTTATCGGTAGATAATATCCATTTACCTGCACCAAATTTCTCTACCATTTGTCCGTTCAGGTAGTTTACTTCTTTGGCTCCTAACCAAACACCACCCGGTAGTTTGTTTTTATTCAGGAAAGCAGGAATATCGGCCGCAGCGTGGTCAGCAGTTAAGAAAACGGTATAATTTCCTTTACCCAAAGTAGCATCAAGGTGGTTCAGAATCTCCTCAATGTCACGGTCAAGGCGCAGGTAAGTGTCTTCTACTTCAATAGAGTGTGTTCCGGTTGCGTGGCCTACGTAATCAGGCGATGAGAAGCTCACACATAGAAAATCAGTGAAAGCTCCTTGTCCCATTTTTTCATTTTTCAATGCAGCCAGAGCCATCTCTTTGGTCATGTTGTTACCAAAAGGTGAAGTAAGAATAGCAGTATTGCTATTGATTGCGTGCGGGAATACCGGAAGTTTTTCGCCTGGCATTACGTTTTCATATTCCTGGTTATCTTCATCGCTTTCGGTATATTGCGCAATAGGAAGCAAAGTTTCCCATTTTTGTGATTTATAGAAATCAGGCAGTTTACGAGCATTAAAATCTTTCATCCACTGCGGTAATTCCTTCATGTAATAAGTACTCGTAATCCAATTACCCGACTTACCATCAAACCAATAAGCCGCATTGGCTGAGTGCCCTGCTGGTAAAATACCACCACGGTCTTTGGCTGCAATACCAATTACTTTAGACTGAAATTGCGTAGCCAATCTCAATTGGTCAGTAATGGTAGTTGTTTTCATGTTTACAGGCGAGCGTTTGCCTTCTGTACCTGCTATGTCGGTTCCTACGGCTGTTACCGTTGTATCTTCTGCCACATATACTGTTCGGCCCAGAAAACGGTCATACCAATCGTTACCTATGATACCATTTACTCCCGGAACAGACCCCGTATAAACAGCAGCGTGGCCCGGGCCTGTTATGGTGCTGGCGTAGTGGTAGTGGTTGTTTCGGCAGTTGAAGCCTTTGTTCATGAGTCTTTTGAAACCACCCTCGCTGTATTTGTCATAGAAGCGGTATAGGTAGTCGTAGCGCATCTGGTCAACCATGATTCCTAAAACCAGTTTAGGTTTGGTAGGTGCGGCAGCCTTTTGCGTTTTCTGAGCAAAAATGGGTAGGCTGAGTAAGAGTAGTAGGTATGTGAGACGTTTCATTGTGAAAAATTTGTTGTTTATAGAATATTATTGGTGTTACGGGTGAAATAGATTTCAAAATTAGAAATCTTATTGAAGCAAAATCAAACATTCGATGCTAATTTTGTGTTAAAAAGACAAATTGGACTATTTCATAGATTTTAACCTTAAACAAAAGCATTAAAATGTTATTAATAAAAGCATTAATTGTAGTGGGTACATTCGGTTTCATGGAGTTTATGGCTTGGTTTGCACACAAATACATCATGCATGGGTTTGGCTGGAACTGGCACCAGGATCATCATCAGCATCACAAAGGCTTTTTCGAGAAAAACGATTACTATGCTTTGGTATTTAGTGTAGTTGCGGCTTCGAGTATAATTTATGGTAACATCAATCCTGAGTTCTGGTACCTTACCTGGATTGGTACTGGTGTTACCTGTTATGGCATAGCTTATTTTTTATTCCATGACATTATCGTGCATCGTAGAATAAAAATAAAGTTTGTGGCCAAAAACAAATATCTCAAGAGAATCATCAATGCGCACTATGTGCATCATCGTGTACATACCAAAAACGGTGCAGAGGCATTTGGCTTTTTATATGCTCCCCGAAAATACGAACCTAAAAAACGAGAGTAGAACTATTTTTTTAAATTCTCCCAGCAGATTTGGGCTAAGTCGCCTATAATCTGCTCGGCTTGAGAAACTTCCTTGAAGCCTTCTACAAAAACTGAGATAATAAAAGGTTGCTTTGTATAGACAATAGCGGCATCGCCACGTACGTAGGTCAGCTCTCCTGTTTTATGTGCAATAGGTAAATCTTTAGGTAAATTTCTTGGAATAGTACTCCTGTCCCGACAATTCTTTAGTATTGCTATCATCTCATCGCATAAGGCCGGAGTTGCTACTTTTTTCTCGTAAATTTTTCGTAACAAATCGTTAACCTCCAGCACATTTACGTAATTCTGGCGCCCCTGTTTTACTGCCAGTGTATCAAGCATTATACGATTCAACCTTGTTTTTGTACTACCTAAACGCATTAAATTTTGATTAACGGCCTCCATGCCTACTTCTTTAATCAGAATATTGGTAGCTGTATTATCGCTCGAATGTATCATTTCCCACGCCAACTCTCGGATACTAATTTTGGTGCCATCAGGCATATTGCCAATTATACTTGGGTCGCCTGCTTTATCTGATGCTTTAATGGTATGTATTTTATCTAAATTAATCTGGTTTAATTTCACCTTCTCCATCAATTCCATCAGAATCGGTATTTTTATCACACTTGCTGAGGGAACGGTTACTTCCGGGCGAAAAGTATAGAGTTTTTCGCCTGAGATGCTCTCAACGGCCATTGTAACTTTGAAAGATGCAGGTAATCGGGATAAATAATCGGTGATTCTATTGGCGTCTATCTTCTGAGAAGGTGAATTTTGAGCGAATGAAAGAGAGCAATAACTGAGGAGAGAGAAGAAGTAAAAATATATTTTCATTTTATTTTGAAAATTTAAAATATATTGTATTTTTAGTTTTTTTTGATTTTATAAGAAAAATGGAATTTCCTGAATATACAAAATGTATGCTCTGAATTGGTTTTTCTGTATGAATTGCACGTATTGTAAGGTTTGTAAAAATGAAATAAATAGTATATATCAAATATTCTATTTATTTAGTTCGTTCAATTGTAAATTGAATTAAATCGTGTAAAGATTGGCGGAATGTAGAATCAGAGAATGTAAACAGAATCTCTTTGGCTTCGTCTACATATCTTTTCATAACTTCGGTTGTATATTGAATACCTCCCGAACTTTTTACAAAATTAATCACTTCTTCCACTTTTTTAGGGTTTTCGGAGTGATTTTTTATAAGATTAATAATTTTTCTTTTTTCAGACCACGACGCATGATTTAAAGCATAGATAAGCGGTAGCGTCATTTTTTTCTCTTTAATATCAATGCCCGTTGGTTTGCCTATTTCGGCATCGCCATAATCAAACAAATCATCTTTTATCTGAAACGCCATACCTATTTTTTCACCCAACAATTTGCATTTGGCAATGGTTTCTTCGTCGGCACCTACCGAGGCAGCACCTGCGGCACAACAAGAGGCAATAAGAGAAGCTGTTTTCTGACGAATAACCTCGTAGTATAACTCTTCTGTTATATCAAGTTTACGTGCCTTTTCCATTTGTAAGAGCTCGCCCTCACTCATTTCTTTAACAGCCGTCGACATAATTTCGAGCAAATAGAATTCTTGATTTTTGACACTAAGCAGCAAGCCCTGAGATAACAGGTAGTCGCCTACTAATACAGCTATCTTGTTTTTCCAGAGGGCATTAATCGAGAAGAATCCACGGCGATAGTTAGAATCATCAACTACATCATCATGCACCAGCGTGGCAGTATGCAATAGTTCTATCATGGCCGCACCTCTATGTGTTGACTCACTGATAGTACCCACAGTACCGGCCATCAGAAAAACGAACATTGGCCGTACTTGCTTACCTTTCCGGTGTACGATATAGCTCATTATCTGGTCAAGAAGCATCACATCCGTTTTCATTGACTGACGGAATTTCTTCTCAAAAACCTTTAACTCTTGCTCGATAGGAGCCTGTATTTGCTTTATATTTAAAGACATGAAGACATGAGTAAGTAATAGCTTACCCTAATAATACAATGTTACGACCGAAATCTGATTTTTAATGCAGAATTATATAAATTGTAATAATATTAGCGGTTTTATCCAAAAAAAACTGGTAATTATCTTAATTTTAAAAATTCAACATCAATAAATAAAAATATTCGAGCCGAAGTGATTTGTAACTTTGAAATTTGTTTCAAATATAAAACTGTTATAAATGATAGCCAAATTTAATTTTGTACGGTATATTTGAATCTTTATGAATTATTAACTAACTCGCTTATTCAATTTTAACCACTATTCATGAAGGCATTAGTTTTAGGCGGTGGCTCGCTCAAAGGAGCATGGCAAGTAGGGGCAATTCAGGCAGTTTTAGAAACAGGTTTTAAGCCCGAAATGATTTATGGTATTTCTGCAGGTGCACTCAATGCAAGTTTTATGGTAAACGAAGCAGGAATACAATATGTTGAAAAAGGCGAAATCAACTGGGATTTAGTTAATAAAAAACTTTTAAGATTCTGGCTTGAAAACATTACTAAGCCCTCTGATATAGGTATCCTGAAATCAAGATTCTCGCTCGGCATTGATACCCTCATGAGCCGTTTTGATGGTTTGATTGATACCAACCCACTGCACGATAAACTAAAAAAATACCTTAATTCTAATATGCTTCGCCGCAGCCCTGTTTATCTTAAAGTAGGGGCGGTAAATATAAATACAGGGCAAATGCACTATGCCGACCCACTAGAGCAGCATTTTCTGGATTATCTTCGGGCTAGTAGTTCTTTGCCTTTTATTATGCCGGCCATACAAATAGGAGGAGACCACCGTGAAGTGTACATGGACGGAGGGCTTAGAGAAGTTGTGCCTGTAAAAAAAGCAATTGAAGATGGCGCCACCGAAATATATTGCATTGCTACGCACCCAAAACATAAACCTTTAGAGCATTTTAATTACAGAAGTTTTTTAAGCCTGATAGAGCGTGTAAAAGATATTACAGTAAATCAGTTTGAGAATAGTGATCTGGAATGGGCCGAAAACTATGCCGAAAATTATATGAGCATCGGCTCATTTAAATTGGCAAGAAAAATAAACCTGACTATTATACGCCCAGACGACCCAATTAACCTTGAATTGACCGATTTTAATTCGGCTGATATAAAAGAAGTAATCAAGCAGGGCTACGAACATGGTTACAAAAAGCTATTTGAAAAGGCAAAATAGTATCCGGACATACATAAAAGCAACAGAGCCGCAAGATTGATTATCTGCGGCTCTGTTGCTTTTATAGAATGCATATTAAGATTGCGCTATTTCTGAGAAAACTACTTCTTTTATGGTGCTATCTTTCCGAATATCAAACCATACAAAATAGGCTGTTACTAAGTTAGAAACGATAAAGTAAGAGGCAATAGCAACCGTAGCCCAAGGCAACTTCGCATTGATACCAAACCAATCGCCCATCTGATAGATAATCAAAAAGCCTACGATATTCTTTATTGTTTCATAAAGCAAAGCATAAGGGTTTCTGTCCATCAGTTCGGTATAACTGAATACAATCAGGAACAAAAAGCCACCATAGATAAATATATTAGGGCTGCCAATTGTAGCAAGATTAGCGAAGAAATAGCTAACCAATGCAAACGTAAAGAGAAACTGTACCCAAATCCAGGTTTGCATAAGCAACGATGATTTTGGCGCGTATTTCTCAAAATTATAAGGGTCTTCAATTTTAGCTATCGGATATTTTTCAATCACATCGGCAGGGCGCCAGCCTGTTGGCATAAACCAGATGCGGAATTTATCTCGCCAGCTATCAGTTCTATAAGCATCTTGCATTAATAGCCACAAATGCTGAAAATTAATCTTAATCGGATTCCAGGTGCTAACAGGGCGGGTAATGCCATATACTGGTGGCACGTTGGGTAATTCTTCCTGAAAAGTGCCAAAGAGTTTATCCCAGATGATGAATATCTGCGAGTGATTTTTATCCAGATATTCAGGATTAATGGCGTGGTGTACTCTGTGGTGTGCAGGCGTAACAATGATTTTTTCAAGAAAACCCATGTTGCCAATATAAACCGTATGGTACCAGAACTGTGCAAACAAATGCAGAGGTGCTACTATAGCTATTACTTTACCATCTACGCCTAAAAGGGCGGCAGGCAATAAGAACACCGTAAAAAGATTTACAAACGTTGAGATACTCTGGCGCAGGGCACAGGCCAGATTAAACTCTTCGCTGCTATGGTGAATAGCGTGTTTGTTCCAGAAGAAATTGATTTGGTGACTCAGGCGGTGCACCCAATAACCTGAAAAATCTAAGGCTATAAATGCAATGATATATACCCAAATGGTTGATTCTACTTTATAAATAGCCCAATGCTTCACCATGTACTCGTAGGTAAGTAAAGAGATACTTAAACCTAACACATCTTTGATGATATTGGTATAGCCTGAGGTCATGCTCGAGAGCATATCCATTGTTTTGAATGATTCTTTTTTTGTGAACCAGCCGTAAAGTTTTTCTAACAAAACCAAGCCCAAAAATATAGGCATAGCAATGTTAAGTATTTTGCCGTAGGTTTCCATTATAGTATGCTTGCATAATATTTATTATGCAAGATAGCAATATTCTGAGAAAATTTAAAGTTTTTTAGAGAAACGAATTGTTATCAAATTTTAGTGTTAGATTAGAGGTCTTATGTCATCAGGTAACAATTTTGAAGAACTATTGCTATGTCTACTATAAGTATCAGCCGCACAACAAAAGGCTTAATCTTTTTAACTGTCTTATGCAGTATATTTATTACGGCTCGTATTATATTAAAAGATGATTTAAAATATAGCTTTTTGCTATGGAATCTTTTCTTAGCCTGGATTCCTCTTTTGTTGGCTCAGTTGAGTCATAGAGCTATGGTGCAAAGACAATTACCATTGGCTTATTCATGTCTTATATTATGGCTATTGTTTTTTCCTAATGCTCCGTATATCATCACCGATTTACTGCATTTGAAAGACTATTCTCAGAATATCCTTTGGTTTGATAGCTTGCTGA
The DNA here is from genome assembly GCF_037860775.1 of Emticicia soli. Taxonomy (NCBI): domain Bacteria; kingdom Pseudomonadati; phylum Bacteroidota; class Cytophagia; order Cytophagales; family Leadbetterellaceae; genus Emticicia; species Emticicia soli. The sequence goes on from NZ_JBBEWC010000009.1 coordinate 228,540, forward strand.
TTTTTACATTCGCTATCACTGGTTTATTAATTGGTTTGGTTTCTTTAAACACGGTTCACCAAAGCCTTGAAATAGGTTTTGGTAAAATCCAATCTTGGGGAATGATAGTAGGTAGCCTTGTTTTATTAGGCTTCGGAATTTACTTAGGTAGATACTGCCGCCTCAATAGCTGGGATTTATTCAGCGAGCCAACGTGGTTTGTTGGAAGGGTAATGCATCAATTCAAAAATCCGATGGCATTTAAACTAACATTTACTTATGCTTTCGTTATTTTAGGCTTCTATGTTGCTTACCGTAATTTTGGGCCTATTCAAAATGCAGAAGTGAAACATTTGTAGTAGGAGGACTATTTACTTTTCTTAACCACCGTATAAATCTTACGTTGTTCGTTGGTCATAATAAAGTCAGAGTTGCTGGTATAATTAAGGGCTTCTAACTGATTACGGCCTACTTTAATACAGCCTTTCGGTTTTGAGAAATTTATTTCGTTATTCACAATCTCGAAGGTGAATATTTTGCCATAAGAAAGTAAAGCAAATTCTTTTCCATCAGGACTTACGTCGGCGGCTGTAACAGGGCTTTTCAGAAATACACTATCTTTAGGGCTTACACTATAATCTCCGGCTTTGTCTGGTATTACGTATATTTTGCTTAGGTGCTTATTTGACCAGTCTTTTGAGAACAGATACAAGTTGCCCTTAAACCAGAAAAAAGCCTCGCAATCAAAAATACGTTGCTTGGCCGGAAAATCAGTTTGGTCAGCATAACGGAAAGTAATTTTTTCGGTTGTATTATTTTTGTGCTTATAGATGGTCAGGTCTTTACGAGCCTGACTATTATTGCCAAAATCGCCGATGTAGATATTCCCTTGGTCGTCTTTGGTCAATTCTTCCCAATCTATATTCTTCGAATCGTTTACAAACAATGTATCAAAAATGTAGCCTCTTTTGTCAATCATATATAATTCATTACTGCCGCCGCTATCGTTATGAGTCCAATAATAGTCTGCTTGCCATGCTTGCGTAAGACCTGAGTTTTCGTTGATACATTTAGGCAAACGCCCTGTTTTAGTAATAGTATATTGCCTTTTAGCCGTATGAAACCCACTCTTATTTATTTCGGAATGACAATTACAAAGAGCGATTTTCATCGAAAACAGAAGCATGTAAAATTTATAGAGAAGCATGAATTTGCAGGAAGAATTTTAAAACGTTTTCTAAAATTTTGAATTTGGTCAACAAGTTAGCTAATTTTGGATTGTTTGAAAACAGGTACTTATAAATAGTCTCCAAATAATTTCTAACCTATTCTTATGCAAGTCCGCCCACAGCCCTTTTTTACACGCCTTGCGCATGTGCTTATTTCCGTGGTAATAATTATTTACGGAATGTATATTTTAAGAGATTTGCTCATCCCGCTTACTTTTTCGGGGATAATCGCTTTATTGTTAGTACCGGTTTGTCATTTTCTGGAGAAATACGGCTGCCCACGTTGGCTCTCTATTACCTTGGCTATTTTACTTACATTAGCCTTTGTAAGTTTGTTTTTTTATGTGGTTTATGTACAGATAATGGACCTTGAAGAAGTATGGCCTCAATTAACAGAGAAAGCCGAGAAATGGTATCGGAATTTGCAATTCATGATTCGGGATACTTTTCATATCAGCCGTACTAAACAACGTATTGAAGGGCAAAAGTACCTGACCGAATTTTTGAAAAATAACAGTGACTTAATTACAAATACGCTTTCTACCACCACAGGATTATTAGGTAACCTGACCCTGATTCCGCTATATGTGTTTTTATTGTTGTTGTATCGTGATTTCATACGGGTGTTTTTCTATAAGGCTTTGAAACCTGTAAGTAACCACAGAGTAGATGTGGTGCTGAAGAAAGTAAAAGATGTTGTAATAAACTATGTAGTAGGGCTTATTATTGTAATTGGTATCATAGGCATTCTTAATACGCTGGGCCTATTTATTTTAGGCATCGACCATGCCTTTTTCTTTGGTTTTTTTGCTGCCATTCTTGTACTTGTGCCATACATTGGTATAGCAATAGGCTCTTTGTTGCCAATTTTATTTGCGCTTATCACAAAAGATTCGGCCTGGTATGCAGTTGGGGTAGGTGCTTTGTTTGGCGGGGTACAATTTTTAGAAGGCAATTTCATTACGCCTTATGTGGTGGGCTCAAAGGTGAGCATCAACTCAATGTCGGCAATTATAGCTTTAATTGTCTTCGGTAATCTGTGGGGGCTATCTGGTTTAGTATTGGCTTTACCGATTACGGCTATTATCAAGGTTATTTTTGATTCGATAGAAGGATTAAGACCTTATGGCTTTCTGATTGGCGATGCCGATCATATTGATGTGTATAAGAAGAGAAAATAAGAATAGAGCATCCTTTCATATTTTATCATGGAAGGATGCTTTTAATAGCTGTTGCGTTTAATAAAGGTTAATCTGATTTGTAAAATTATTTCATAATTCTACGCCTACTAGTTTTCTTTGAAGCGGTAAATCTGCTCTTTTTACAAAAGTAATTGGTACAAACTCTTCGGTTGGTGAACCGATGTAATAGAGTGTCCAGTCCTGGTCATACCTCGACAACAAGTTTCTGATACATTCGGCTCGGTCAACTGTCGGGAACTCACATTCGTCCCAATAGAATAACTCAACACGGTAATGCAATTGTTGCTTTAGGCCATTAATGGTAACTTCGATTTCGATTTCCTGCTTGCCTGGAAGCGAGGGAATCGGGATAGCTATATGTGCCATGCTTCGTTGGTTTTGGGCAAAGAAATAAGGGCGAAGTGCATAGAGGAAGCTACCCCATGCGCTCTGCCCTGTGCCCTTTGCTATTCAGATTTAAGAGATTTTATAGGATTCATTAATGCTGCTTTTATTGATTGATAGCTAACTGTTAATAGGGCAATTACAGTAGCTATTAAACCCGCCACCAAGAAAAACCACCATTGGATTTCGATACGATAAGCGTATTTCTGCAACCAATTACTCATCAGATACCACGCTAGCGGAAATGCTACTAATGCTGCAATAAGCACTAATTTCAAAAAGTCTTTCGATAACATGGCCGTAATATTTATTACACTTGCGCCAAGAACTTTGCGCACGCCAATCTCTTTTGTGCGTTGTTCGGCTGTAAACATAGCTAAACCAAACAAACCAAGACAAGAGATAAAAATGGCTAAGAATGCAAAATAATTGGCCAGTTTACTTACTACGTTTTCGCCTTTGTACTGATTGGCAAATTCCTGGTCAGTAAAATTATACTGGAACGGGAAACGTGGATTAAATTTTTTGTAGGCTTTCTCCATGCTGGCAATAGCCTCACGGGTTTGGCCCGGTTGCGTGCGCACAATTATTTGCCCAGAGTTTTCGCTGCCTCTTTGTAAGCTTAAAATCAAAGGCGGAATGCTCTCATGCAAAGAATTAATATGGAAGCTCTTCACTAAGCCTACAATTGTGCCTTTGCGACCCCACATGGTCATTTCTTTACCCACGGGGTTTGTCATGCCCATTTTCTTGGCGGCCTCTTCGTTTATGACATAGTTTGAGGTATCTGTACTATAAGTGGTAGAAAAATCACGCCCATCTTTTAGTTTAATACCCATCGTTGTCAGATAATCGTAAGACACCTGATTCTGTGAAAACAAGATTATCTTGGTAGTATCTTTCCCACTCCAGGTTACCCCTTGTGTTGAGCTACCAACTTGAAGTGGGTCAGCCTGCGAACAGGTTACCGACTTAATACCTGGCATATTGCTTAGCTCTTGTTTAAAGGTGATAAACTTGTTTGATAAATCACCTTCAAGCGAAAAATACAATAGGTTTTCTCGGTCAAAACCCAGATTTTTTGTTTGTATATATTGTATCTGGCGATACACCACCAACATACCAATAATAAGCAGTATAGAAAGCCCAAACTGGAAAACAACCAGCCCTTTACGGAATAAGGTAGCACTTGGTTTGAATTTCAAAGCACCTTTCAGAACTACTACCGGTCTTAAAGACGACATAAACAATGCCGGATAACTACCCGCAACCAAGCCTGTTACGATAGTTAATCCAAGTAGAATCAACAAGAAAATAGGGTCGGTAAAATCAAGGCTCAATTGTTTTTCTGTGAGCGTGTTGAATGCAGGCAACATCAGGAAAACGATGAAAATCGCAAAAATCAAACTCAGAAAAGCAATAATCAGCGACTCACCCAGAAACTGAGCTACTAAAGAAAACTTCACGGCGCCTACTACTTTGCGTACACCTACTTCTTTGGCTCTTTTAATAGAGCGGGCCGTAGCCAGATTCATGAAGTTGATACAGGCAATTACCAAAATAAAAATGGCGATGATTGTAAACATCTTTACATAATCAATTCTACCACCATCTAGTACGCCGGCCTTGTAGTTTGAGTAAAGATATGCGTCTTCGTAAGGTTGCAAAAACAACTCTACATTGCTGCCTTTATTTTTTTCCTTGATATACCCTTTTATTTTGGCTTGTACTTTGTCAAGAGAAGCATTTTTGTTGAGCATTACGTAGCAACGTGGCCCGTTGTTACCCCATTGTTTTGCCCATTCGTTGTTTTTAAGCCAACGCTCAAAGCTCATCAGAAAATCGAACTTTAGTGACGACTTGTCTGTAATGTCTTTTAGTACACCTGTTACCATCACATCATCACGGTTATCTATTCTGATGGTTTTGCCGAGTGGGTCTTGATTGGGGAAATACTTTTCGGCTACTTTTTTAGAAATAACAATACCATCAGGGCGCTTAAGTGCTGTGCGGGCATCGCCTTTTTCGAGTTCAAACGTAAACATATTCAGGAAATCGCCGTTTACGTAGCGTCCTTTTTCCTTTTCAAATCGGTCGCCTACTGTAAATAGAGGCATTTCTTGCCAAAGCATTTGGCTTGCCATTTCTATTTCAGGAATATCTTTTGTGATATGCTCTGATAAAATCCCCGGTGTTGAGGCGTAAGTAACGGTTTCTCCGGCATAAAACTGGTTTTCCATTACCCGATACAGTCGGCTGCCATTTTTATGAAATTTGTCTTTGTTTATTTCGTCTTGTAGCCAAAGCATAATCAAAAGGCTACAGGCCATACCCAAAGCTAATCCCAGAATGTTAAGAAGGCTGAAAGTTTTGTTTTTCCACAAATTTCGCCATGCGATTTTTAAGTAATTGCTTATCATAATTTTGTATAAAGAAACAGGTTTTGTTTATTAATATTTACAAACCTTATACCAAAAAGCATAAACTATTGATTATGAGATTCTTATAGATATGTCGATGGCTTAGGAATGTCCGAAATCGGACATCTTTTGTTCAATTATGGACAAGTGTTTTTGTTATGTAAAGCATAGTAAAATGACATATTAAATTAAATTTATACTTCTTACCTTTGTATAAACAATATCTATACGTCTTGAATTTACAACAATTAGAATACATAGTGGCGGTTGATAAACATCGCCATTTTCTGAAAGCTGCTGATGCTTGTTTTGTAACACAGGCAACATTGAGCATGATGATTAAAAAACTGGAAGAAGAGCTGGAAATTATCATTTTCGATAGGAGCAAGCAACCTGTAGTGCCTACTGATATTGGCAAGAAAATAATAGCACAGGCGCAGGTGATTTTAAGAGAAACAGGCCAATTAAAAGAAGTTGCCAAGAGCATTAAAAACGAAGTGCAAGGGCAGCTCAGAATAGGTATTATTCCTACATTAGCACCTTATCTGTTGCCTTTGTTTTTATACGATTTATTGAAGAAATATCCGCAGGTAAAAATCAGAATCAGTGAGTTGAATACTAACCAGATTCTTGAACAATTAAGTAATGACTTGATAGACGTAGGTATTATGGCTACACCAATAGCTGCCGATGGAATGAAAGAGCATCCATTGTTTTATGAGAAACTGGTGGCATTTGTTTCAGGCAATGAAGAGACGCTTAATAAGAAATATATTTTGCCCGAAGATATTGATGTTAATCGCCTTTGGTTATTAGAAGAGGGGCACTGTTTACGCTCACAGATGATGAATTTATGTGAATTGCGTAAGAAAAATACTGATTTAGGAAATCTGGAGTATGAGGCAGGTAGTATTGAATCGTTACTGAAAATAGTTGAAATCAATAAGGGGATTACGGTTATTCCTGAGTTGGCTATTCATAATTTTGATGAAAAAAAGAAAAGCCAGATACGGGAGTTTATGTCACCTGTGCCTGTGCGTGAAATTAGTTTGGTTACTTACAGGCATTTTATCAAAACCAAATTGCTCGAGGTACTAAAGCAGGAAATAAAAGAAGCAGTAACTAAATTTATCCCTGAACGGCCCGCCGAGCAATTTGTGGTTGAGATATAATGAAACATAATTTACTCCATAAATTCCCAGGCACTTTGGTAGGTGTTCAGTTGTTCGGCGTATGCAATGAAATCGGCATAGAATGGGAATGATGCCAAAGTGGCGCTATCACCTATGATAACAAGTTTTTTTCTGGCACGGGTCATAGCTACGTTCATGCGTCGTATGTCTGATAGAAAACCAATGCTTCCTTCGGTATTACTACGGGTCATGCTTATATACACAATGTCTCGCTCTTGCCCTTGAAAACTGTCAATTGTATTTACCGATATTTTAGATAGATAATCCTGCAAATCAGGCGAGTGCACTAGTTGCTCTTGAAGCAAGTTGATTTGCTGCTTATAAGGAGAAATAATGGCAATCGAAGGGAAGTTGTCCTTTTTGTAGTGCTTTTTAAGTTCACTAACCAGCAGATGAAGATGCTTAAATAAAAAAACAGCTTCTTCGGGGTTAGTGGTACTTGTGCCTTCCAGTTTTTCATCAAAACTACACCCGGCAGTATCTACAAACGCAATAGGAGTATCATTATCAAACAATAGATGCTTGGCTACTGCCGCATTTGCCTTTAAACGGTTTTCATAAAATACCTTAGATGAAAAGCCCATAATCTGCTCGTTCATACGGTATTGTTCTTCCAATAAAACCACCGATTCGGGGTGTAAAGCCACAAGTTTTTCGAGTAGGGTAGTAGCAAGACCTTGTTTAGCTGCTTCGTTTGATTTAATAGTAGGGGGGAGTTGGCAATGGTCTCCGGCCAGAACCAGTTTTTGCGCTTTCAGAATTGGTATCCAGCAGGCAGGTTCAAGGGCTTGTCCGGCTTCGTCAATAATCACGGTCTGGAACTTCAGGTTTCGTATCGTATAGTTATTTGAACCTACCAATGTAGCCGTAATTACCTGTGCTTTGGTTACTATATCATCTATAATGTATTGCTCTGAATTCCCAACCTCTTTCATTATTTTGTGTGCCTCGTCAAAAAGTAATTTGCGTTGGTCTCTCTCCGATTTTCCAAAATTACGCTTATACTTATGCGCCATGTTTTTGTATTCCTGCGCCTGCTTTTTGAGCCTTTTAGCCTCTTTCATTTGTGGATGGTCGGTCATTTTACTATCTAGCGTCAAAGACATTAATCGCTCAGTTACTTTGGCTGGGTTTCCTACACGTACAACATTCAGCCCTTCTAAGTGTAGTTTCTCACTCAATAAATCAACGGCTGTATTGCTTGGTGCAACTACCAGTATCTGTTTATTGTCTTGCTTAATGAGTGCTTTAATGGCTTGCACAAGGGTAGTGGTTTTACCCGTACCCGGCGGGCCATGTACAATAGCCAGTTCGTTGGCCTGTAATATTTTTTCTACTGCTCCCAGTTGCGAATCATTCAGATTTTTGGCAAAAAACTGAGGCTTTTCTGTATGAAAAGTAGGCGTTTTTTCGCCAATCAATATATCTACAAGTTTCGATTCATTTTTTTCGGCAATGCCAGATGCTTGTTTGAGCGCATCCTGCATTTCGTCGTAACTATTATCATCAAATAGTACATCTATGCCTAGCTTGCCATCACGGCTCCATTCCGGTAGCTCGTCGGTGCGTAGGGTAATTTTTAAGCGATTGTTATGCTGATGGGAGATAGTACCCTCAACACGGTCGTTTTTAGCATCATGGTTGCTGAAAAGCACAGCGGGCATTCCGGTTCTTAGTTGATGAGCAATATCCTGATGTGTAGTGCGCTCAATTTCTACTGTTAAGTAGTCGCCCCGGCTCATTTCCATCCCTCTTATGGCAATTGGGTACCAGCTTAAGCCATTGGCTCTACGCTCGGCAACAGAGCTTTGTTCGGTTAGTTTTTTATACTGATTGTGGTCTTCTTCTCGCTCAATTCTGAGTAAGTCAAGTAATTTTTTGAAGTAATTCATACCGCAAAGATACGACTAAAAATGCGCTTTGTAGAATTAAAGAAGCTGCATGGGTACAAGAAAACGCTATTTGTCGTCAATGGCTTGGTAGTGTAGCCGCCAACCCTTATGGCTTTTAGATTCGTTGCTCACAAACCACACCAATATTTTATTGTACCAACTCGTAATAACAGGCGGAATATCAGGGCCACTGAAAATGGCTAAAATCGGGTGTTCGGTACCATCATCAGCAAAAAAATAAACCTGGTCTGTTTTAGCTTCAGTATCAAATGCTTCAAAATCTATTTTGATTTTTTTGCCCTTGGGCACTTCAATCAGCCATTTACAACTACACCGATTGGCATAATCTTCATCGCCACTTCCATCTTCAATATAGCCTTCTTCGCCCTTTATCAATATTTTATCATGGCAATACAATATGCTCGAGTCAATGGGTTGTGCTTCGTAATACAGATAAGTATTTTTACCTTTAAATGGCTTGCTTGCTAAATGTACCTGAAACGAATCAGCCTGAAAAACATAAGGTTGAGACAATTGCGTGCTTGTAAGTGTCGTATCTTTTTTCTGGGTATTATTAAAAAGAGAAACATCAATCGTATTCTTGCCGATTAATGGCTGAGATAACAAAAGTTTGTAAGTAGGATATTTTCCTATGGGAGTTATATTAAATGTCAGTTCTTTAGTCTTATCTTGCCATAAGGGCAGATAAGCCTTTGTTTGAATAAAACGACTGGATAGCTGTTTGGTTTCTATATAATTTCTAAGATTACCAACATTTACCAAACCTGCACCTAATTTCCCTGCGTGCAAAGCATTGTATTTTTCAATGGGCTGGGCGGTATTTTTAAGCAAACGGTCAAAATCTTGTGCTTCTAATTCAGGATAAGCTGCCATAAAAGCTGCTACCACGCCACCAACTATAGGGGTAGCTGCCGAAGTAGCAGAGAGTTGGTGCTTAAAGCCTTTTTCTAAGGGATAAACAGTAGCGATAGAGTCAGACGGAGCGGATATGTCAATAAAAGTGCCATAGTTAGAAACTACATATTTATGCTTGGCTTTATCAAGGGCAGCTACTGCAATTGCCCACGGAAAGGCTGCGGGCATGAGTGGTTTATCAGCATAAAAATTACCTGCTGAACAAATGAGAAGGGTGCCTTGACTCTGCGCTTTTTTCAGAATATTTTCTCGTTCAATATCAAATTCTCCGCCACTCCAACAAGTTATAATTATATCTGCTTTTTGCACTAAGGCGTAGTTTATGCCTGAATATCCATCAATTATATAATTACTTTTTCGTGTATCAGAAGCGGTTTTAATGGGAAGAATTTTAAAAGATGAGTTCTTTTCGCAGAGTTTCTGTAAAGTCTGCACCAGAATTCCGGCCACTTTAGTGCCATGCGAGAAGCGTTCTATTGCATTCATTGGCGGATTCACGTTTGCATCGTTATCCGAAAAATCCCAGCCTATAGCATCATCGGTTTTACCATTGTTGTCATCATCAATATTATTACCCGGTATTTCCTTCGGGTTTTTGTAGTAATAAGCTTTTAAAAACGGATGATTGAGGTCAAAGGCATCATCAATAATAGCAATCAGTATTTCCTTTTTTGGCACAAGTAATGGCGCATCAGGTTTGATGCCTATTTGCTCCCAAACCCAGTCGTTTTTATTGGTTTGAGCGGCAACCAAGTTACAAAACCCAAAAAAAGCCTGTAAGCAAATACAGGCTTTATGTAACGAATATTTTAACACCGTTTTCAATATTTATTATCAAAAGTTACTGTTTCAGTTCCACCTACTTCACCTAAATATATTGGGTTTAAGCCTAGGCCTTGTCCGAAATGAACAGGAACTCTTCCTCTCAGGTCGGGCAATGCAAAGGTAGTTTGTCCATTGCCGCCATAAGTAATACCAAGTAACGAAAAAAGTGCTGTGTTTTGAGAAATAGGTAAAAGTTGGCCATTGCACATAGCCCAGCCATTTGGGGCAAAATTAAAACCAAAAATAGAAATTTCTGCTACATAAGGTTCCGGACCGTTTCTTGGCGGAAACACTCCTTGTAATGCAATACAGAAATTAAGCCCTAAATAAGGTTGATGGTTGTCAATAGTAGTGTTAGGCTTAGGGTTTGTATTCACCCAGTTATTACCATTCCAGGTTAATAATTGCGCTGCTGCTGTGCCGGCATTGAGCCTCACATTATTAGAGGCAATACTAATAGGAGCTGTAGCTGATAGCGGATTACTAGCGCTTAGTAACTGCCATGTAGAGCCCGTCCAATAATAAAAGCCATTGATTTGATTTGCGCCGACATTATAAACTAAAAGGCCTGCTGTAGGATTTGTAACCGGGCTAGCTGAGTTAAGATTACTTGTAAGAGAAATTTTGGGAACCAACACACCATTATTAGTTGAGGTGGCCGTCAGATTAGGTTGGTTATTACCTGGGGTAATAGTTGTAGATTGTGCGTTGGCTGCTTGAGACAGACACAAGCTTAATGTGAGACTAAAGCAAAAGAGTCGTAAAGTTTTTATCATGGCTAAATTTAAGATTAGTAGACCAAAGTTCTTTAATTTTTATAAAATATCATAACAAGCGCCTGAATAAATTTTAGGCTGATTATCAATGGGTTAGCCTAATAAACAGAAACGGCGCAGAGACCTCTGCACCGTTTCTGTTTGTTGGTATAGATAAATCTATATACGTTCTAATTTGATAGGGTATGTTTTTTTAGAGTTCCATTGCGGCACATAAATGTTATCATCGGCATCCATGTACACATCATGCGGATGCATAAAAACATTGAATGGGTCTTGTTTACGTTGCTCACCCAGTTTGCCATCGGTATAGATAGGTTCGCTTCCACCCGGAGTTGATATTACACGGTCGTTTTTATCCAGAATAGTAATGTAACCTGAGTTGGCAATGTCGCCAGAGGTAGAGCGATAGGCCGCACCTAAAAGTGTTTCGCCTTTAATAACAGGGCGACAGATAAATGTACCCGGCAATGCAATGGTTGAAAGGTATTTACCATCTAAAGTGAATCTTTTCCAACAGTTTTCTACCCTTGATGTAACTAATAGCGTCGGGGTTTTCTTGTTACGAGAATCAATAATTACTCCGTGGTTGCATTTAAACATATCTTTGCCTCCCCAATGGCGGATAAACTTACCTTTAGCATCGTATTGCATTACGTAGTTGAGTCCATAGCCATCAACCACATAAATATCTCCGTTGGCAGGGTTTACAGCCGTTTCGGTTGGCTTAAATTGGTTTGGGTAATCGTAAACGCCTGTTTCTTTCGGATAATCTATCTTAAATATTTCTTTGCCTTTCAGGTCGGTTTTAATAACCTGATGACGGTCTGTGTCACAAATCAGTAAAAACTGGTCGCTACCTTGGCCGGCAATGGTTAGACCATGCCCACCCGGATAAGAATTTCCCCAGGTTTCAAGTAATTTACCCGATTTATCGTATACCAATACATTGTTTTTGGTCTCATTGGTTAGCATTATCAGCCTTCCTTTTGAGTCTTCTACCATTTCGTGGCAGTCGTTTACAGGGTTTTTAGCAGCATCTAATACACCCCAACCCGTTTTTACACGGTATTTGTGTGTATTGTGGCCTATAATTATTTCATCGTTTTTGCCAAAGCTTAGCCCGGGTAGGAGAGCGGCAGCAGTGGCTAAGCCTCCGAGCTTAACAAAATCACGACGGTTCAGGTATTGGTTCATGGTACGAGGTTGAATAGGTTTTTGTAAAATCTGGTGTCAAATTATAATAAAAAAGCATGATTTGCAAGAAATCATGCTTTAGCACTCATGTTTATTTACGCTTTGAGAAACCCCGTTTTTTATCAGGTTTAGTCGTTTTCTTTGTTGGCGAGAAAGGCTTGGTTCCTGAAGACGATTTACTCTTTCTGACTTCTGGCCTTTTGTTTTTCTTTTCGTGGAATGCACCTTTAAACGTAGGGTCTTCTTTTTTACGTTGGTCGTCAACTTCACGTAAAAGATTTTGCTGTTCGTCAAAAGGTGTTTTTTCTATTTCTACCTCCGCCGGGATTTCTTCTCTCGGAATTTCCATGCGAATAATTTTCTCAATTTTCTTGATATGGTATTCCTCTGCGATGGTCAGAAACGTAATGGCTTCGCCAACATTATTGGCTCTTCCGGTACGCCCAATACGGTGTACATAGTCTTCATAAATAAGCGGTACATCAAAATTTATTACGTGCGATACCTGTTGAATATCAATTCCCCGGGCTGCTACATCAGTAGCCACAAGCACGCTTACATCGCCTTCACGAAAGGCCTCCATCGAGTTGATACGTGTATTTTGACCCTTATTGGCATGAATCACCCGTATTTTGTTGAATGGCACAATGCGTTGCACCATTGAGTTATAGACATGGTCAGCTACCTCTTTAGAGCGTGTGAAAATTATTGTTTTCTGTACTTCTTCAGTAGAAAAGAGGTATTTCAGTAGATTAATTTTGGTCTGAGTATTAGGTACTTCAAACATACGTTGTTTCACGGTTTCGGCAGTAGTGGCTTGCGGTGTTACCTCTACACGAGTCGGAAATTCAAGGAACTCTTCTGATAGCCTTTCTACTTTATCAGGGAATGTAGCCGAGAATAAAAGGTTTTGTCTTTTGCGTGGAATCACCTCCAGAATCTTACGTATCTGTGGCATAAAACCCATATCCATCATTTTATCGGCTTCATCTAAAACCATGATTTTAAGGTCTTTTACCAGAATTGTCTCCCGTAAATACAAGTCCATAAATCGGCCTGGTGTAGCCACAATAATATCAATACCTTTCTGAATTGTCTCAATCTGGGTTTTAGGCCCTAGCCCTCCATAAATAGCAGTATGGCGTAAATCGGTATATTTAGCAAGTTCTGATATAGCACTATCAATCTGCATCACTAGTTCGCGGGTAGGTGCAAAAATAATACAACGAGGCATAGTGCCTTGTGCATATTTTATTTTCATGAGTATAGGCAATAGGTAAGCTGCCGTTTTGCCTGTACCTGTCTGAGCAATACCTAGTACATCGTGCCCTTTCATAATAAGCGGAATAGCCTTGTCCTGAATCGGAGTCGGTTCTGTGTATCCGCTATCTGCTACGGCATTTAATAACTGGCGATTAAGCTCAAATTTTTCGAAAGAATTTTCCATATGTATTTTTTGAATGAGCAGAAAAACACCTACTTCATTCATTAGTAATTTGTTGCAAAATTAGTCAAATAATAAATCTTAGCCTAATCTGCAATTTTTCCCAACTGTTTCAACACACTTTGTGTCATAGTTAATAAAGACCATATTCTAATGAAAAAGATTCCCTTACTTATTGTTTTTATTGTTGCTTTATTAACCAATGCCTGTTTAAAAAAACATGACCCAGAGCCAAATGGCGAAATATCGTCTATGGAAGTTTCGGCAAAAAGAGTGAACGACGATGTGATAGTAGACATCGTTGCTTATACAGATAACGGTCAAGTGAACCCAAAAACTACGACTTTTGATGCGGCTGAAATATGGATTGCCGAAGATGTAAAAGGTTATGCAAATATGGAGCTGGCCTACACAACTACTCAAACAAGCCTGAAACTTGAAAACCTAAAACCTGACAAAGATTATTATGTAGCTGTAAAAGGTATAAAAAACGGCAAAAAAACGGGGTTTTCAAAGTATATAATGTTTGTTAATCGTTCTTTAAAGCCTACTTCAACTCTTTTTGAAATGCCTGCTTCTGCTGTGTATTATATAAAAAGCTCAAGTACCCGCCCTTATGTTGCTTATTTAGACAATACTACAGGTGAGGTGATTTTGCAAAACTGGCAAGATAAATCTAAGAAAGTAATTGTTAAAAATACTGATACTAAAGTATATCAGGTAAGAGGATTTTATGCCGAAGGAAGCCGATTGTTTTTAGAAACCAGCAATCCTTATAATCACTCTGAAAGAGCTTTTGAGTACTACGACCTAGCCACTAAGAAATTTGTAGCTGTAGAATTACCGGCCCGTGCAAGAGTATGGAACTATGCTTTTTCGGCTGATGCCAGCAAACTTGCTTATACAGATTACAGCCGACAAGGTTTGTATATATATGACATGACAACCAAAGAAGACAAGAAGTATTTGAGCGATAGTTTTTATAGTTTTGAGTGGTCGGCTGATGGAAAAAACATTTATCTGATACGAAATAAAGCCTTTATGGGGCCACCTATTGCCGAAATTGTAAAGTATGATATTACAAATGCAGCACAAGAGCCAACGCCTTTGTTTGAGTGGCGCGATGAAACAATGGCATGGGTAATGCTATCGCCAAAGGAAGAATACATACTTTTTGCAAGTTATATATCTAATAGCCCTGATTTATGGATTTTTGAATTCAAAACCAAGAAATTCTGGCAAATTTCGGGTATTATTAATTTCGGATGGTTATCTGATAAAGAGTTTTTTGTAACTACCGGTGAATCAGAAAGCGGGACTACTTATAAAACTTATAAATATACAATGCCTTAATCTGGCTTTGAGTATTATTGATTTTATCCTGTTATAGAGTGTTTTAACTTTATAACAGGATCTTATGCTTAACGGCGAGATTCAATTAAAAAACAAGTCAAATTATATTTTCTCAATGCTTTTTACGAAATTTAACCCCTATACCTAATTTTAAATTTATGCAAAAGCTAACGCTTATTCTTATCTGTTTTATTGTTTTTATAACTACGGGTTGTCAAGAAAAAAAAGAGCCTTCGCCAGTTGGAGAAATTTCTTCTATGAGTGTATCTGCCAGAAAAGTAGATGGCACAGTGATACTAAACATTACCGCTTTAACATTCGGAGAGTCGGGTATGCCTATACCTGTTACTTTTGAACAAGCCGAAGTATGGGTTTCGGAGGGAGCAGCGGGATACTCGAACATGAAACTAGCTAATACAACTACTGCCACAACAGTGAAATTAGAGGCCCTGAAAGCTGATAAAACTTATTATGTAGCAGTAAAAGGCATAAAAAATGGTGTTAAAACAGAATTTTCTAAGGCAATTATGTTTACCACCAGTTCGCTGAAACCTACAGAAACGCTTCTGGAATTGCAGAATAACTGGTTTATGAGTAGCTCAGCAGATAGTTCTTATCTGGCTTATGTTGATGCTAATACAGGAGAAGTGATTCTGCAAAACTGGAGAGATAAAACCAAACAGGTTATATTTAAGAACTCGGCCAGCAAAAGCTATCAGGTAAAAGGTATTTACTCACAAGGAACGCTGTTGGTGCTCGAAACAACCAGAAATAGAGAACGTGCCTATGATTATTACGATTTTTATACGAAGAAATTTACTGAAATACCAATGCCCGATGGTGCAAGAGTATGGAACTGTGCTTTTTCGCCCGATGGTTTCAAAATGGCTTACACCGATTATAACAAGGCCGGTTTGTATATTTATGATGTTGTTTTGAAACAAAGCCGCTTATATTCGGAAGAGACTTTCTCTGAATATGATTGGGCGGTTGATGGAAAATACATTAATCAGATAAGAAATGTAACTAACGGAAGCCTCGATGCCCGTGAGATAGTGAAATGGGATGTAGCTAATGGCAAGCAAGCACCAGTAAGATTATTTGAGTGGCCTGATGCTATTCAATGGATGTCTTTTTCTCATGATGAGCAGTTCGTGCTATTTTCTAGTTATGTATCCAACAACGCTGACTTATGGATTTACGAGCTTAAAACCGGAAAAACCTGGCAAATATCTGATGTAAGCAATTTTGGGTGGTTATCAGAAACCGAATTTTTTGTGAATGCCAACAAAACCGGAAACGAAACTACCTGGAAAACCTATAAGTATAAATTGCCCTAGAGTAACTTATACGCTTGGAAATTTCCTTTAAAATTATCTCCAAAGCCACCACCATATTTAGCCCAGAAGCGTATCTTTCTTACTTTCAGGTTATCTTTGCCGCCTTTCAGAAAGAATGTGGCGGCGTCTGATTGTGTAGTAACTTTTGGGCTAACAAATATGCCTCCTTTCAGAATCTTATCAATTACTCTGAAATTTTCCTGATTGCCATTCTCATACGTAACCTGACAATACAAGTACGGTGGTTGAAAGAACAGACGAGCGAGTTTGCCTTTTAAACTATAATTTATATCAGCCGAAAATACCAGCGGTGCATCTGTTGTTGGCAAAATGATGTCTTCGTCAAGCTTGAAAGTAATCTCTTTGCTTGTAGTTTGTTGAAGGTCTTTTTTTAGCTTTTGATGCTGAAATACAAAAAAAGTGTCTTTCTCAATAAGCGTAGTATCGGTCAATTGATACTTCTGTAAAAGTGCCTTCGTCAGGTCAGTTTCTACCCAGAAAGGGTTTTGCTCACGGAATGATTCTATATGATATAACACGTATGTTGGTGCAGTATCTGAAAGATACTTTTCTCCGTTTTTCTGCATCAGCCAATCGCTATTGGCCTGATACGATTGTATAACAGGACGTGGATTATAGTTGAGTTTATTGAAAAACAGATATGTAACCTGATGCGGCACTATATCAACCGTGGCATTGCCTATTTTATCTAGTAAGGTTTGCGGGAGTTTAACCGGAATGTTTTTGAAATTATCTTCGTAATCATAAGTAAAAAGCCTTTTTAGAAAATGATATGGGTTTTTCTGTGCTACAATATCAAACACTTGCGTTGGCGAAAAACCGTCTTTCATTGCCTGAGCTACTGCACCGGGCGGATAGGTGAGGGCATAGCCTTTAAGGGTATATTCACCCATGTAATAACGGATAATTTGCGTTGCCGATAGCTGTAAGGCCAATATAACAACGAAGGTTCTACCAGCCCATATTTTGTATTTATCTGTTGTAAACAAATATAAGAGCACGGCTAGGGGAGACATAAACAAAAAGAACCCAAAAACATTGTAGTGTCCTACGGCTGTATGTGCCTGCTTAAATCCAAGAAACCATGTAAGTGCAACTAATATATATAAATAAAGCGACTGCCATTGGAAACTTACTAAGATGAATACACCCGCTGCTAGTAAAATCAGGCCTTCAAATAGCAAGAGTGGTAATAATTCTCCTGTACTCAATAGCATCACAGCCATACCATCTTGATACGAATCAATGATTTTCATACTTGCGCCTAAGTACGCAGGTATGTCTACATTGAGTAAGAATGACAGCGAGTAAGTAAGTGCAATTTGTAAGACGGCAAGAATGATTACTGTGCGAAGCGTAAAATAGCGTGCAAGGTAGAAATAGGCTAATGAAGCAAAGAAAATTACATAAACTACAATACTGAGGTTAACCTTTATGTAAAATATCAATACCGATAGCACAAATGCTAATAGCAAGCCGATAGCATTTCGGGTTTGGCGGGCGTGCAATAGCCAGAATAAAAAGAAATAGAAAAGCGTAAAAGAAGTATCGGCAATAAAGCCCCAGGGCATAAAAATCAGCAAAGCCGAAACAGCTACCACCCACCATTTTTTACCTGCTTTATTGAAAGCAAGGCGTATAATAATGAGGTAATTGAACAAAGTAAAAAGCTCAACAGCAACCAACAAAAGCGGCGGAACGCTTTTGGGCAGCAGCCCTGTATTAAGATAACCCAATGGCCCATAATTGAAAATAAAGTCTCGGCCAAATACAAAGTTTTTCTCAATGGCCATTACCAGTGCTTCATGCCATGAAGCATCAATATCGGCTCCGGCATAGCCGGCAGGTAATGATAAAGAGAAGAAAACAAGACTGAAAAAAACAAGAAAGAGATTTTGTTTTGTATGTACTGCTGTGTTTGTTGACTGCATCGAAAAAAATAAAGTCTTTTACCCTATTTGCAAAAGTAGAGTAAAAGACTGCTATTTCAGATATACAACGCCGAAAATTTTACTGTCCGGCTCGTTTTTTTAGGTCTTCTCTTTTAAGCGTAATCAAATGCCCTATTGGTTTGCCGTTTCTGTAAGTGGCTATTCTAAGGGTAATCTGAGCATCTGGTACTTCAAAAGGCTGGGTATATTTGGTAGAAAAATTATCTGGCATGGTGTCGTCCATCGTGTAATAAATATCAATGTCTGCCAGTTCTGATGCTAATTCAGCCATTAATTTGCCATCTTTCATACTAGCTTTCACAATAGCATCATACACCGCTTTTGAGTAGCCCATTTCTGCTACATCGGCTCTATCAAAGTGGTCTTCCATACGTTTCGTGAAATTATTCCAGTCTTTACTTCCTTTCGGCGACCAGTAAATATCAGATAAAGCCCATGCCCTAGGGTAGGTCATGTATTCGGCATAACGAATAGTCGGTATTTGCTCTGTCCATAAATTGCCTTGTCCGCCCAAAATATATTTAGCATCAACTTCATCAGGCACAGGCTCAAAGCTATAAGTTTTGCTTAGGCGCAGGCTTGCATAAATAGGAGGGTCAATAGTTGCCTCACCTTGGTTGTAGTCAAGGTATGCAAATGTGCTTGGGGTCATTACCACATCATGTTTCATTTTGGCTGCTTCAATTCCACCTTTTACACCTCTCCAGCTCATTACAGTAGCAGTAGGGGAAATACCACCTTCCAGAATTTCGTCCCAGCCCAATAGCTTTTTACCTTTTGCTGCCAGAATACTTTCTACACGTTTCATGAAATAGCCTTGTAGTTCTTCTACGTGTTTCATCCCCATTTTCTTCATTAAAACCTGACAACCCGGGTCGTTTTCCCAGAAACCTTTGTAACACTCATCACCACCGGCATGAATATATTTGTTCGGGAAAAGAACTGCTATTTCGGTAAATACTTTATCCAGAAACTCATAAACTTTTTCGTCTGATGGGTTAAGTGTATTATCAATAAACATTTTAAACTTACCATCGCCAAACCATTCGGCAAAGTTAGTGCCCGGATTTACCTTTGTTTTTGGGTCTTTAGTACAAGATAATTCGGGGTATGCCGCTATGGCAGCCATACTATGCCCTGGAATATCGACTTCCGGCACAATGGTTACACCACGCTCGTCGGCATATTTAACTATCTCTTTTATATCTTCTTGTGTATAAAAACCACCGTAAGGCGTAGGTTCTCCCTCTTGTGGCTCTTTTCTATCACCAAATCTTCCGTCTCTTGCAACACGCCATGCACCAACTTCGGTTAATTTAGGCAAAGATTTTATTTCAATTCTCCAGCCGTTATCGTCGGTCAAATGCCAATGTAGGGTATTGAATTTATAACGCACCATGTTATCAATATAGCGTTTTACATCATCCTTTGAGAAGAAATGGCGGCTAACATCAAGCATGAGACCTCGCCAGCCAAAACGAGGGTAATCCAATACTTTTACGCCCGGTACGCTCCATTTTACGCCTTTTACTGCTGCTTTGCTTTCAATTTCTTTAGGCAATAATTGTAGCAAAGACTGTAAACCATAAAACAAACCTGCCGGTTTATTGGCGGCAACTTTTACACCTGCAGCACTTGACTCTAATGTATAACCTTCGTCGCCAATGGTAGTGTTTGGTGTGGCATTAATAGTAAACTGAATAGCTCCTGTCTTCTGAACTTTGGGGTTGAATCCGGCAGCTTGTTTAAGTTTGTCAGTAAACATTTGGGCTATCTTCCGGCTTTCGGTATTATTAGCACCAATGGTGGTGGCAGCAGTAATAGCAAAGTTGCCTGCCGTAGATTTAATTTCAACTGGTTTCGGAATAATATTTTGTGCAAGAACATCAATTGTCAGAATGCTTAAGAGAAGCAAAAAGATATGTTTTTTCATGAGCGAATATTTAGGTTTTTGAGTCAAAATGGCTTCAAAAGTAAAGAAAAAAGCGGTAGGACTTAATGAAATATTTTAGAGGTCAGGAATGCACGTTATTGATGCGCATTAGAGTATTGAGCCAGATTGTCACGATTTTGCTCAATAAAATATTCTACCGTTCTGGTTTTACACCTGTCGATAGGCTAACATCATAAGAGATATTATCTGTAATCCAGTGGTAAATGGCTCTACCTTTTAGTTAATCGTTGGTAATACCCTTCGTTATCTTTGAAGCCAAGTATTTACGTTTAAGACAGTGTATTTTCTTCATAATCACGTCTAGGTCTTATTTTGCTTACCAAATATAATAAAATATCTCATAAACAGATAAGCGTACGGTTAGCCAGATGCTTAATGTGCTTTACGACAACCTAAAACGATATGCTTTTTTAATAATTCTGAGAATTAAACCCCTTACGTAACAATTATCACGGACATGGCTTTGTGCAAAATCTATTTTTGCAAGCAATTAACAGAAAACACTATAAAAATGAACGTGATTGAAATTATTGGTTTTGCTTCGTCGATATTGATTGGTATTAGTTTAGGGTTGATAGGTGGAGGAGGTAGTATTCTTACTTTACCTGTATTAGTCTATTTGCTAAATGTTAACCCGATATTGTCAACAGCTTATTCTCTTTTTGTTGTTGGTACTACTTCTTTAATTGGTTCTGCCAATTATATGAAGCAGAAACTGGTCAATTATCAGGCTGCACTTGTGTTTGCTATTCCTTCTTTTATTACAGTTTTTCTGACACGTAAATACCTTGTACCGGCCATACCCGACCCAATTTTTACATTTAGCGGTTTTCCGGTTTCAAAAAATGTGGGCATAATGGTGCTGTTTGCCTTTATTATGCTTGCGGCTTCGTATTCAATGATAAAAAACAAAAAAAAGAGTACTACAAACCAAGAGCAAGAATTAGAATTTAATTATCCGATGATAGCTCTGGAGGGCAGCGTAGTAGGTTTACTTACTGGTGTAGTGGGTGCCGGCGGAGGTTTTTTGATTATTCCGGCTTTGGTTCTATTCGCTAAACTTCCAATGAAATCGGCTGTTGGTACTTCATTACTCATTATTGCCGCAAAATCATTGATTGGTTTTTTAGGCGATTTGTCAAATCTCGATGTAGACTGGCCTTTTTTACTGGAGTTTACCGGGCTCTCAATACTTGGTATTTTTGTTGGCTCTTATTTGTCAAGATTTATATCTGGCGAAAAACTAAAACGTGTATTCGGCTGGTTTGTTTTAGTAATGGGAGCTTTCATAATAATTAAAGAATTGGTATTGAAATAAATACGATTGTAATAAATGTCACAGATTAAGAGGTGACGAGACAATAACTTTGTATTAAAATATAAACCTTTATTAAAATGTTTTTTCAGCATATATACGACAAATCCCTGGCACAAGGGAGCTATTTTATCGGTTGTCAGAAAGCCGGAGTAGCCATGATAATTGATGCCAAAAGAGATGTAGATACATACTTAGATATAGCCAAACAAAATAACATGAAGATTACTCATGTGGCAGAAACCCATATTCATGCCGATTTTCTTTCAGGTTCAAGAGAACTGGCTGCACTTACCGGAGCTGATATGTATTTGTCAGATGAAGGAGGGGCAGACTGGCAGTATGAATTTGCCCATGTAGGATTGAAAGATGGAGATGTGATTAAAGTTGGAAACCTGAAATTTGAGGTATTACATACCCCCGGACACACTCCCGAAAGTATCAGTTTTTTATTGACAGATACCCCCGCAAGTCCTGAGCCTGTAATGTTATTTACCGGAGATTTTGTGTTTGTTGGAGATATTGGTCGCCCTGATTTACTAGAAAAAGCTGCGGGCATAAAAGGCACACAACAAACAGGGGCAAAGCAAATGTATAAGTCGTTGGAAAGATTCAATAAACTGCCAGACTTTATACAGGTTTGGCCAGGGCATGGTGCTGGCTCTGCCTGTGGAAAAGCTTTAGGAGCAGTGCCAAGCACAACAGTGGGCTATGAGAAAATCAGAAACTGGGCTTTTCAGTACGATACTAATCAGGAGGGTTTTATTGACTATCTGTTGGCTGACCAACCAGAGCCGCCCAAGTATTTTGCTATGATGAAAAAGCTCAATAAAATTGATAGACCTCTGCTGACAGAGGTTCCTGAACAAAATAAGCTTACGGCCGAACAAGTAAAAGAGGGACTGGCATTAGGTGTTAAACTGATTGATACCCGAAATAAGGCTGAATTTGCAGCCGGGTTTATAGCCGATAGCATTAATATACAAGGTAATAATTCTTTTGCTACCTGGATGGGTTGGTTTATTAATTATGATGAACCTTTTATGCTAGTAGCATCTGAAAACCAAATAGAAGACCTGACTCGCAAATTAATGAGAATAGGCTTAGATAATGTTTTAGGTTATATTGATGATGTGAACTTGTTAGGAATAGAACTACAAAAAAGTGATAATATCTCGATTGATGAGTTCAACACGCTGATAGAAGATGACAATGTGCAGGTGATTGATTTAAGAAGTGCTTCTGAATTTAAAAACGGGCACGTAAGAGGTGCTGAAAATGTTTTTGTTGGAACATTGCCTCAGAACTTAGATAAGATAGACAAAAATAAACAGGTAGTTATCTATTGTCAGGCAGGCGACAGAGCTACAATAGGGTATTCGATATTGAAGAAAAACGACTTTAAAGCTGTAAAAAACTATTCTGCAGGTATGAGTGAATGGATAAGTAAAGGAAACGACGTGGTAGTAGGAGATATGATTGGTGAATGTTGCTGATAGTTGGTTAACTCGACACCCTCATCAATTAATTTTGGTGAGGGTTTTTCGTTAAATTTAGTGTTTTTTCATAAAGTAAAGTAAATTGCCAACTACGCACACATGGTTAATTATAAAATAATCGGCGGTTAACTATTAATAAATTTAATAAGAATGAACGGTAAGATTAATGAGAAGAAAATAAAACGACTATTCTTTTTTTTAAAAGCTTTGGTAATATTACTTTTTTTGGCAGTTCTAAGTTTAGCAGGAAACATATTTCTTCAGAATTTTGCTGTACATTCTACCAAAAGCAATAATGCTCCCAAGGCATTTGTAAAGATAGATAGCAATTTTACTAGTCTCTGGACCGCACCTTCCGATTGGCGTTTAATGCGTTTGAGCCCCAAAGAACAGCAGCAAATAAAATATGGAAGAGAACTTATTGCGCATACTTCTCAATACCTTGGCCCTAAAGGTAGCGTTGCTGCTACAAGCAATGGTATGAACTGCCAGAATTGTCATTTAAATGCAGGAACCCAGCCTTGGGGAAACAATTATTTTGCAGTTGAAGCCAATTATCCAAAATTCAGAGCACGTTCGGGAACCGTTGAGAATCAAGTGAAACGTATAAACGATTGCTTTGAGCGAAGCCTCAATGGTAAAGCACTTGATTCAGCAAGTAAAGAAATGCAGGCCATGCTGGCTTATATTAAATGGGTCGGAACAGATGTACCCAAAAAGAAAACCCCAAAAGGTACAGGAATATTTAAAATTAAAGGTCTTGCCAGAGCTACTGACCCAGAAAAGGGGCATTTGATATATGCGCAGAAATGCCAGAGTTGCCATCAGGCTAATGGCGAAGGGGTAATAGCAAACGATGGCAAAAGCTACTTGTACCCGCCATTGTGGGGTAAAAATAGTTATAATACAGGTGCAGGCCTGTATCGTATCTCAAATTTTGCAGGATATGTAAAGCTAAATATGCCTTTGGGTGTTACCTATGAACGCCCTCAGCTTACTGATGAAGAAGCCTGGGATATAGCAGCTTTTGTTAATTCAATGCCTCGCCCAGCAAAAGATTTGAGTAACGACTGGCCTGATATAGCAGCCAAGCCATTTGATCACCCCTTCGGGCCTTATGCTGACCCTTTTTCGGAGAAACAACATAAGTACGGCCCTTATAAGCCAATAAAAGAATGGAAAGAAGCGCATAGAAAATAGTCTCTATAACACTAAAGTAATTGATTATAAATACTGTATTTGTGCATATATAGATGCCCGAATACAGTATTTTGTTTTATGCACCATCACTAAATAATATTTTCAATGTAACATTTATCACGGTGGCTCATAGCTGTGCAACATACTTTTGTAGCATAATTGCTAAAAAATATGAGGCAAATCAATATGTATTATCTGTTAGGGTCATTTTTTATTTCAGTTTCGTTGGTAGAGGCGCAAAACCTTAATACAGCTATTACAAAAGATACTAATAACCTTGGATACAAGCTAAAAAATGGTGGTCGGTTTTATTTTCAGGCTCGTTCTTATTTTTCCTCAACCTTTAATAAAGGTGAACTGACAGACTATTATGCCTGGGGTATAGGAGCCGGAGTTGGTTACGAAACTCCCAAACTTTTAAAGCATTTTCAGTTGGGTATTAGCAGTTTTTCAGTCTTTAATCTGGCTTCGTCTGATTTAACAAAGGCCGATCCCCTAACAAATCAGGTAAACCGTTATGAAATAGGGCTATTTGATATTGAGCAACCTGAAAAGCACCAAGACCTGAATCGTTTAGAAGAGCTATTCATAAAAGCTCACTTAGGTAAGAAATCAAAAATTGTTCTTGGTAGGCAAATACCTCAATCGCCTTTTATAAATATACAAGACGGCCGTATGAGACCTACACTTATAGAGGCTGCTGTGCTTGATTTGCCAGAATGGAAAAACCTTAGTCTACATGCTGAATATATCTGGGAAATTGCCCCAAGGTCTACCATGAAATGGTATAGTGTTGGCCAAAGTATTGGTTTGTATCCGGTTGGTGTAGGAGTAAATGGAGAACCTTCATTGTATAAAAACAATACTTTTTCGGCTGGGGTAGGTGTGCTAGGTATTAACTACCGCTATAAGGCCTGGAATATTCAGCTATGGGATAATTATGTCGATAACCTAACTAATACTGGCTTACTTAAAATTGAATGGAGGTCGAATTATTTAACACAAAATAACTGGCTTTTAGGCATACAACTGCTTCGGCAACAGACAATAGGCAATGGCGGAAATCAAGACCCAGCTAAAGCCTATGCCCCAAAAAATAACAGTGCAAACATTGTTTCAGCACGTTTCGGAAAACAAACCCCAAAATTTACATGGTTTCTGAATGCCACCCGAATCGGTAATGAAGGGCGGTATCTGATGCCTAGAGAGTGGGGAAAAGAACCGTTTTATACATTTATTCCCCGCGAAAGAAACGAGGGCTTTGGCAACTTGTCGGCTTTTACTATGAATCTTATTTACAAACCTGCCACAAACCTGAAATTAGAAATGAATGCAGGATACTTTCGGCTGCCTGATGTTAAAGACTTTCAGCTCAATAAATATGCAATGCCTGCTTATACACACATAAATATGAGTCTAAACTATCAGTTTAAAAAATACCTGAAGGGGCTGGATTTACTATTGTTGGCAATGCGTAAAGACCCCACAGGTAACACTTACCAAAACCCTCGCTTTATATTCAATAAAGTAAATATGACGCACTTAAACCTGGTTATGAATTATCAATATTAAAAACAGAACCTTATGAACAAAATGTTTGAATTTATTTTACAACCCTGGCCCTGGTATGTTGCCGGCCCGCTAATTGGGCTTACTGTACCTACATTATTATTGATTGGCAATAAGTCGTTCGGCATTTCATCTTCGTTGCGCCATATTTGTGCAGCCTGTATGCCTGCCGGTATTACTTTTTTTAAATATGATTGGAAAAAAGAAATATGGAATCTTGTGTTTGTTGCAGGCGTGTTTTTGGGTGGTATTATTGCAACTAGATTTCTGGAGAATCCGGGCTCATTTACGCTTTCAGAAGCAACAATAGCTGATTTGAAAATGCTCGGCATAACAGATTTCTCGGGCTTAATGCCTGCTGATTTGTTTTCTATTGATGCACTATTTTCTTTAAAAGGATTTGTGTTTTTTATAATCGGAGGTTTTTTGGTTGGTTTTGGTACACGCTATGCTGGTGGGTGTACATCGGGTCATGCTATTATGGGTTTATCGAATCTACAATTGCCGTCTTTAATAGCTACTTGTTGTTTTATGGTAGGCGGGTTAATTATGACACACCTTATTTTACCCTATATTTTTAAATTAGTTTAAACGATTGCTATAAACTACAATGAAAAATACAAAACAGAAAGATATTGATAAACAAGAGGTGTTTGTATGTGAAGCACCAAACAATATGAAAAAAAACGAGGGGCCAATAGAAAACCTGAAATACCTTGTTGTAGGAACGCTATTTGGTATTGTATTCGTAAAGGCTGAAATTATTTCGTGGTTCAGGATACAGGAAATGTTTCGTTTTCAGAGTTTTCATATGTATGGCGTAATAGGTAGTGCTATTGTGGTAGGCATGATTTCGGTTTTTCTGATTAAAAAATTAAATATAAAAACTATCAATGGCGAGAAAGTGGATTTGCATCCTAAAAAATTTCAGAAAGGGCAAATCTACGGAGGTTTATTGTTTGGTTTAGGTTGGGCGCTTACTGGTGCTTGCCCAGGGCCACTTTTTGCCCAAATTGGCAGTGGATTTCTGGTAGTGATTGTTACACTTTTAAGTGCCGTGGCAGGTACATGGGTGTATGGCTATTTTAAAGACTATCTGCCTAATTGAGAAGTCGGAAGTTTTACGTTCAATAAAATAGCATTGGCATATTGAAGCAGTGCCTCGTCGTACCTAAGGCGAGGCACTTTTAAGATAAATAACTAGTTCAAACGTGGGTCAGTTGGGTAATTAGATAAAACCTTGTACTCGCCACCCATACTTTTTAAAATAGCACGCCAGAACTGGTCGGCAGGTGTGTCAAATATAAAATGGGCATCGGTTTCCGAAACAATCCATGAGTTACGGTTCATTTCACCGTCTAATTGCCCTGCTGACCAACCAGAGTAACCAATAAATAAGCGAATGTCTTTTTCTGAAATTTTACCGATATTGATAAGTGTTTTTACACTCTCAAAATCGCCTGACCAATAGATGCCATTGCCAATATCAACCGAATCATCAATTTCGTGCCCTAAGCGATGAATAAAGTGTAATGTGTTCTGTTCGACAGGCCCGCCGATATATAAAGGAAGTTCGCCGTAGACATTCTCTATGACATCGTCCAGATGCAAATTAGTGGTCTGATTCAACACTAAACCAAATGAGCCTTGTGTATTATGCTCACATAAAAGAACAACACTTCTTTCAAAATTGGAGTCACCTAAAAAAGGCTCCGCAATTAATAATTTCCCTTTTCCCACTGACATATTTCTCAAGTATTTTTAAAATTTATAGCTCCTTTATTTCTCTTGGGTTGTGTTGTTTTAGGAGTACTCGGAGTGTCATCTGAAATGACCTTACAAAATAGAGGTTTTCGGAATAATGAAAAAACAATTTCTTAAAAAACTTAACTTGGAAATTTAAAAATTTTCAGCTATATTGCCTTGCAAATATGTAAACCGCTAATCTTAAATGTTGTATGGGCAGGAAAGTTTTAGTTTTAAATGCCGATTATAGTGCATTAAGTATTTGTACCGTTCCGAAGGCTTTTGCATTGGTGTATCTCGACAAGGCTGAGTTGGTATCTGACTCCCAGAAAGGCTACCTCCGGACGATAGACACAACTTACCCGCTCCCCTCAGTAATACGCCTCCATCGATATGTAAGTTTGCCCTTTAAAGGTGTGATGCTCAGTAGGCAGAATGTATTTAGGCGGGACGGAAACAAATGTGTTTATTGCGGAAGCCACGAAGACCTCACCCTCGACCACCTCACACCCAAATCGAAGGGAGGCAAAACAAACTGGGATAACCTCGTAACCGCTTGTCGCCGCTGCAACTCAAAAAAAGGCGACCTCTCCCCCGAAGAAGCAAAACTCTCTCTCTCTCGTAGACCTTACAAACCCTCTTTTATCATGTTTCTCCGCGATTTTGCAGGCTCTATAGAAGAGAACTGGGTGCCGTTTCTGGGTATAAAAGAGAAAGTATAAGAGGTTACGCAAATAGCCCTGAGCAGGCAAGGAATTTATTTGCTCAAACTTGTGTTAGGTAGTCTATAAGTTTAGTAGATTATTTCATAGGTTTGCATATAAATGCTTAACAACATGCTCGAATTCATCAAACAGCCTTGGCATTGGTCAATAGCCGGTGTCATTATCGGACTCTTTGTCCCTACTTTATTAATTTTAGGTAATAAGGCCTTCGGTATCTCGTCGTCGATGAGGCACATCTGTGCAGCTATTTTGCCTGCAAAAATTTCTTATTTTAAATACGATTGGAAAAAAGAAAGCTGGAATCTGGTTTTTGTAGCAGGTGTAATTATAGGTGGCTGGATAGCCGCACATCTGTTGACCAACCCTGAGCCAGTCAAAATAGCCGATAATACAAAAACTTATTTGCAATCTATCGGTATTCAGGAGTATGGTGCTCTTGTACCTACCGACTTATTCAACTGGGATAATCTTTTTACGCTTCGTGGCTTTATTTTTATTGTAGTAGGGGGCTTTCTGGTAGGCTTCGGTACACGTTATGCCGGAGGCTGTACGTCGGGTCATTCTATTATGGGTTTATCAAACCTACAGTTGCCTTCGCTTATTGCTACCATTTGTTTTATGCTTGGTGGTTTTATTGTTACATGGTTAGTTATTCCTTATTTATAATTCAAGAGTCATGAAAGAAATAAAAGATATTGATACGCTTGATTTTGAAACCCAAAGTCTGGCAGATGCTCCGGTAGAAAAAAGAACTTTTGGTAGCCTCTTAAAATACCTGATTTTAGGGATAGGCTTTGGTATTGTATTAGTAAAAGCCGAGGTAATCTCGTGGTTTCGTATTCAGGAAATGTTTCGTTTAGAATCATTTCATATGTACGGGGTTATTGGTACTGCCGTAGTTGTAGGAGCCATTTCAGTACAAATTATTAAACGCTTTAAAGTAAAAAGCCTGAGTGGTGAAACCATTAAGCTAGAACCGAAGCCTTTCAGCAAAGGTCAGATATTCGGTGGTTTAGCATTTGGCTTTGGCTGGGCACTTACCGGTGCTTGTCCGGGACCCATTTATGCACAAATTGGTACGGGCGTTACAGTGTTTATAGTAACTTTATTGAGCGCCCTGGCCGGAACATGGTTCTATGGCCTGATAAGAGAAAAACTCCCTCATTGATATCACAAAAGTAGATGATGAATAGTTTATATATAGTAAGTGACCAATAAATTAAATTATTGGGCACTTAATGTTAATCACTAAATCAGTCAATCACCAATCACTCAATTGTTATCGTTTCAATTTTCTTTTTTACAATTAATTGTATCAATAAATTGAGTTTACTCTGATACGCCGAATCTATCTGGCTCGGCTCATGCTTATCATACAGTTCACCTCTCACAATCGGCACGCTATACGGCACAGTCCAGGCTCTTAGAGCCTTAGCGATTGAATCCATAGCATTGATGCCCTGCATGGCTTGCACACCATCGGCCCAGCATACCATGCCTATTGTTTTATCTGTAAGGTAAGGTCTTGAGTTTCGTGCGCTTATCTCCAACCAATCGAGACAGTTTTTCATCACACCCGGAATACTTCCATGATACAGCGGAGCCAGCCAGATGTGCGCATCTGCTTCTGTAAACAGATGGTTCATTAGCTCTACTGCATTGGGTGTTTTGGTAAGCGTAACATCAAACAAAGGGATTCCTGAATCTGCCAGATTAAACACCCTATTTTCAATACCAATCTGATTGAGTTTATCTGTAAAATAAGCAGACACTAATCCTGACGTAGAATGAGGTCTACGTTCTAATGCACCGTTAAAAATCAGAACTTTCATAGAACTGTTATGACTTATTTCTTTTATATATCACTTTAGGCATTCCTGCTTCGCCGTACATCAATGTTTTCACAATAGGCTTGAGTTTATCTGTAACAAGCATATATAATGAAGGGTCGTGCGTACTGCTTGCCCTTACTACAACCTTCTGGTCGATAAGATGGCTAAAGTCGGCATTTATAATATTTCTTTTCCAGATTTGAAGTTTTAGCTCGTTTTCACTGCTATAGTCTGCAAAATGAGCAATGCCATGCAGTTTATCAGCAATAAGCATATAAACCCAGGTTGGAATAATAGCATCTATACTACAGCCAATTGCCACTAGCTTATTTCGGAAAGAATCCCAATCTACCGATTCAATTGATTTTCTGAACTCAACCTCTTTTATAATCATCTCCATATAGAGGTGATTTTTGATGTCGAAAAACATAACTTCCTGTTTAGGAGCAAAATCCATTAAATCAACCGTAACTATTCCCGATTTTTCAACCTTGTTTACAAAATCTGTATCTTTCATTTTTTTGTTTAAAGTAAACACTAATAAATAAAGAAGGAAATAAATTACAAGTAGAGTAGTATTCATGTTTTACTTAACAGCAAGCACATTTATTGAAATATGCTTGCTGTTTTTACTTGCGTTAAGCAATTTTCTTGAGCACTTCGCTATATTTTTCTTCTACTGCATTCCAATCGAGCACCGACCAGAAAGCATCAAGGTAATCGGCTCTTTTGTTTTGGTATTTAAGGTAATAGGCGTGTTCCCATACGTCAACCCCAAGAATCGGATAGCCACGGTTTGTCAGATTAGTATCCATTAGTGGGTTATCCTGATTAGCCGTAGAAGCAACACCGATGCTACCATTATATTTTACAAATAACCAAGCCCAGCCAGAGCCAAACTGCCCTAAACCCAATTTCTTGATTTCAGCTTTCAGGTTTTCAAGGCTACCAAAAGCTGTATTGATTGCCTCGGCTAGTGGTCCTTCCGGTGCTGTTTTAGGATTTGGAGACAAGGTTTCCCAAAACAATGAGTGATTGTAATGTCCACCGCCATTGTTGCGCACGGCTGGTGCGTGTTTGCTTATTTCTTGCAAGATACTTTCCAGTTCTTTGTTCTCTGCTTCTGTGCCTGCAAGTGCTTTGTTAAGATTATCCACATAAGCTTGGTGGTGGCGTGTGTGGTGAATTGTCATTGTCTCTTTGTCGAAATGTGGCTCCAATGCATCTACTGCATACGGTAAAGCCGGTAATGTATAATTCATAGTATGTCTATTTTTTAGTTCTGTGCAAATGTAAAATAGGTTGAACAATAAAACAAGTAAAAACTTGTTTTATTGTTTGTTGAATAAAACGAGAAATAAGCAAATGAATAGCTTTTACGAGTTATTTATAAAGAAATATTATATTTGCATAAATAATAAAACAAGTAAGTTTTGTCTAATGGGCAAGTCGGTTATAGATAGAATATTGATTTTTCTTAAAATGAGAGGCGAAGCAACTGCTTCTCTTGTGGCACACGAATTATCAATTACAAAAGAGGGTGCACGTTTACATTTATTGAAACTCTTGGAGCAGGGTTTAGTAATAAGCGTTTCTAAAAGCGAAGGAGTAGGGCGGCCTACGGCTTATTATGCTTTAAGTGAACAAGGGCTTGCTAAGTTTCCGGATACGCACGCCGATGTTACGGTGCAATTACTTAAATCAATAAAAAATTTGCTTGGCGAAAATGCCCTCGACTTATTGATTCATGATAGAGAAAAGCAGACATATCAACGTTATGCTGATGCGCTAGAAGGCAAAAACAAAATTGAAGAAAGGCTGGAAACAATCAGCAAAGTTCGGTCGGAAGAGGGGTATATGGCAGAATGGAAAGCCGAAAACGGAACGTATCTGCTGATAGAAAACCATTGTCCGATTTGTGCCGCAGCCACAGAATGCCAAGGGTTTTGTAGAGCCGAACTCAAGAATTTCCGACAGTTGATTGGCGAAAAATATGAAGTAGAAAGAGTGCAACATATCATAACAGATGGGCAGCGTTGTGTATACCAGATAAAGGAGGTTTCGGCCAAAAATTAAATCTGTCGGTATGTAGTTGATACAAAAAAGACCTCTTAATCAGGTTTAAAGTCAAAAAAATATAATAAAAAGCTAATATATCGGTAGAGAGGTATTGAAATGATGCTTTAATTTGCTTAATCATTTTCAATCCGAATAGAGAACATACTCATGAAAAAATTATTTCTGTTATTATTGTTGAGTCCTGCGATACTTTTCGCACAAACCAAAGAGGTTAAGTTGGTACGAGACGATGCCAATAAAAAGGTAAACGTGCTGATAGATGGCAAACCTTTTACTTCTTATTTTTACCCTGGCCCAGATGTATTAAAAAAAGCGGTTTTATACCCTGTGCAAACGCCTAAAGGAACGATTATCACGCGTGGATGGCCAATAGACCCACGTCCGGGCGAAAGAGTTGACCACC
Organism: Emticicia soli; assembly: GCF_037860775.1. NCBI lineage: Bacteria > Pseudomonadati > Bacteroidota > Cytophagia > Cytophagales > Leadbetterellaceae > Emticicia > Emticicia soli. Next base: position 261,005 of record NZ_JBBEWC010000009.1, read on the forward strand.
CGCACCATGTAGGTATCTGGTTAAATTATGAAGATGTAAACGGACACGATTTCTGGAATAACTCAAACACGCCGCCAAGTGCTAAAGGAACTTACGGTACTATTGTGCATACAGGTATTAAATCAATAAAATCGGGTAAAAACAAAGGCACACTTGTAGTAACAGCCGATTGGCTTGATAAAGAAGGCAAATTGATGCTGACTGAAGAAACAACATACACGTTTCAGGGAACTGCCAACCAAAGTATTGTAGACAGAACCACTACCCTTAAAGCCGCAGATAAAGAAGTGGTATTTAAGGATGTAAAAGATGGCTTATTTGCTATTCGTCTGGCTCGCCAACTAGAGCACCCTTCAACCAAAGCTGAGATATTTACCGATGCAAGTGGTGTTGCTACTAAAGTACCTAGTTTAGATAATACGGGTATCACAGGTAGCTATCGTAACAAAGAAGGTATTGAAGGAGAAGACACTTGGGCAAAACGCTCTGACTGGATTAACCTAAGAGGCCAAATGGGTGACGAGAAAATCTCGGTAGCGATTATTGACCATCCTAAAAACCCGGGGTATCCTGCATACTGGCACTCACGTGGTTATGGTTTGTTCTCGGTGAACCCATTAGGCCAAAAAGTATTTTCTAATGGTAAAGAAACCTTAAACCTTACGCTAGCACCTAAGCAATCAACTACTTTCCGTTACCGTGTAGTAGTAACATCAGGTGAAGTTTCAGATGCTGAAATGAATAAATTGACTGCTGATTTTGGTAAGTCAAAATAATCAAATCAGACAGATATAAATAAAAACGGTACTCTCAGATAAGCTAAGAGTACCGTTTTTATTTATACAAGAATATAAAATACTACAACAAAGCCCCAGTACCATTTACATTCGGGAAGATAGGCTTGCCTTTATCAAGATAAACGCCTGTTGCAGGGTCGTTAGAGATAAGAATAGAGCCATCCATATCTACGTAGTCTAGCAATGGCAGCAATTGCCCAATGGCTGAAATACCAATGCTGGTTTCGGTCATGCAACCACACATTACTTTCATGCCCAGGCTTCTGGCTTCGGCAATCATTCGGCGGGCAGGCGTAATACCGCCGCACTTAGCCAGTTTTACGTTTACGCCGTGGAATCGTCCGTGGCATTTTTTTACATCTTCTTCAATAATGCAACTTTCATCGGCAATTAAAGGCAATACCGAGTGTTTCATTACTTCTTCCATTGCAGCATAAGCACCTTTTTCCATCGGTTGCTCAATAAATTCAACATTTAGTTTGCTAAATTCAAGGGCGTTTTTGATGGTTTCTTCAACACCCCACGCACAGTTGGCATCAACCCTGAAAACCGCATCGGTATGCTTGCGCAACTCTTTTACAATTTCCACATCATGGTCGGTACCCAATTTGATTTTATAAATCGGGAAATCAAATTCCTGCATTTTTGATACCATTTTTTCGATAGTATCAATGCCGATTGTATAATTAGAATATGGAATATTATCGAGCGTAAGTCCCCACAATTTATAGAGTGGTTGGCCCTGTTTTTTACCCCACAAATCCCACGCAGCCATATCTAAAGCACAATGCGCAAAAGGATTTTCTTTCAGATATGGGTACATCAATGCCCAGAAATCTTCAGGGTTTTGCAGGTCATAGTTTTCAATCAATGATTGATACTCGGCTAATTTATCTCTCATGCCCTCGGCTGTTACACCATAATAGGGAATAGGTGTGGCTTCGCCATAGCCGCTATGCTCGCCGTCTTGTAATTCTACAATAAAGGCATCAATATCATCGCGCGAGCCGTGTGCAATGGTAAATGTATGCCGCATTTGCAGCTTAAGAATATGGAATTTAAGTTTCATTGATGAGGGATATTTATTGAGTGATTGTGCGAATGTATAATTTAGTGAATAAGCATTTACTGCATGGCGATTAGGGCTTACCTACTAAGAGTATGTTTAAATTTTGTCAATCTGACCGAGAAGTAAAGATTTTTTGACTCTACAAGGCGCCATTTTTTCGATGTAGCCAGCAGCTACATCGAAAAAATGCAACGCAGTATAGTTAAAAAAGATTACTTCGGAGGTCGATTTATAAATTTTAAACATGCTCTAAACATTCATTAATCAAATCTACAAATTTACAAGTTCATTACCACGCAAAATAGGCACAACATCGTAAAGGTCTTTTTGCAGACAATAAGCAATGTCTTTATGAATGCCCAGATTTTGCAAACGGCGGATATGTGATGAATTGGCCAGATAACCAATTAAATCGTCTTTTGCTTGTTGGTATAAACGTAAAGACATAATGGCGCTGTCTTCGGCCACAAAATATTCGTCTTGCAAGGCATCAATCAAAGCACCTGCAAATAAAGTGTCTTCAATATTTACACGGCCTTTCCAACCTGCGCATAGTACAACCACATCGTAAGGTTGTGTTTTCAGGTAATTAACTATGGCATTTAGGTTCAAAAACGCTCCGGCTAATACTTTTACAGCCGATGCCTTGGCTTTGGTAATAGAATAAGTGCCATTGGTGGTTGTCATGGCAATTTTTTCGCCAATCAACCTTTCACTCATATAGCTAAACGGCGAATTGTCTAATTCAAAACCATCTACTTTTTTTGCATTTCTTTCTGCAGCAGCAATATAGCCCATTTCCTGTAGTTTTTTGCATTCTTCTACGGTTTCAACAGGAATAATGCTTTTTACGCCATAAGCAAAGCCTGTTACCATACACGAAGTAGCACGGAAAATATCTGCTATAATTACTATTGAATTGTCGATACTATGGAGATGTAATAAATCGGGAGTGAGGCAAACGTCAATATTTTTCATTAAAATGATTAAGAAAAGAGGCTATATCAAAAAAAATCATCCAAATTTTGTTTATCAATATAATCACCCCACACCCTAAATCCCTCCGCAGCGGCGGCCGCTCCCCAACAGTAGGGAGAGGGACTTTTACCCCCTTCCCCACTGTTGGGGAAGGGTTGGGGATGGGGTTTTATGAAATACTATTTGATACAAAAGACTTTTGAGATAGCTTCTACTTTGTGACTAAATTTTGCTACAAATATGCCAAAAAATGCTGTAAAACCCTATTAAAAACACTAAATTGCGACCATAAAAAACAGTAGAATGATTTCGATAATAGTGGCAGTAGCCGAAAATGGTGTTATAGGAAAAGACAATCAATTACTCTGGAGACTTTCGGATGATTTAAAGCAATTTAAGGCTCTTACGAGCGGCCACGCCGTAATAATGGGTAGAAAAACATTTGATTCTATTGGTAAACCTTTGCCCAATAGAACCAATATTGTGATTACAAGACAAAGTAAGGTTTCGGATGACACAACAGTATTAGTGGCCGATTCGATTGAAAGAGCTATTGAAATGGCTAAAGAACAAAAAGGAAACGACGAGATTTTTATTATCGGTGGCGGAAATATCTATGAACAATCGTTGCCGATAACAGATAAAGTTTATCTGACAGAAGTAAAAACTACAATTGATGGAGATACGTATTTTCCGGCTTTGAGTAAGGATGAATGGGAAGAGATAAGCCGCAAGCCGTATCAGAAAAACGAGAAGAATGAGTATGATTTTGATGTGGTTGAACTCATAAGAAAATAAAAGAATAAAGCCTGACCTCGAGAGTCAGGCTTTATTCTTTCTATGCCTTTAATTGCGCAAATTCTTTGGCAAAATAAGTGAGTATAATATTTGCCCCTGCACGCTTCATACTTATAAGCATCTCGTACATTGCTTTTTGTCCATCAATCCAGCCGTTTTGTGAAGCGGCTTTTATCATGGCATATTCACCCGATACGTTATAGGCTGCTATTGGTAATGGAAAATTCTCTGACAAGGTTTTAATAACATCAAGGTAAGAGAAAGCAGGTTTCACCATCAGAAAATCAGCTCCTTCATCCATATCCAATTGTCCTTCTATAATTGCCTCACGCACATTGGCCGGATTCATCTGATACGTTTTTTTATCACCAAATTTTGGTGCCGAATCTAATGCATCACGGAAAGGTCCATAAAACGCACTTGCATACTTAGCCGAATAAGACATAATGCTTATGTTGGTAAAGCCTTCGCCATCAAGCAACTCACGGATATACCCCACACGGCCATCCATCATATCTGATGGCCCTAGAATATCGGCTCCGGCACGGGCTTGAGCTAGTGCCATTTTTCCTAATACTTCAAGGGTTTCATCGTTCAGAATCTGGCCATTTTCTACAATACCATCGTGACCGTCGCTGCTATATGGGTCAAGAGCGATGTCGGTCATAAGAGCTAAATCAGGAAATTTATTTTTTATTTCACTTAGTGCCTTCAAATAAAGCGTATCGGCATTGTAGCTTTCAGTTGCATATTTATCCTTTTTTGATTCAGGATAATTCGGAAACAAGCAGATTGATTTTATACCTAAATCAGTTACCTCTTTTAGTTCTTCTAAAAGTGTATCTAAAGAGAATCGGTAAATATTAGGCATCGATTTAATTTCACTCTTGATGTTGCTACCTTCCATCACAAACATCGGAAATATAAAGTCGTTGACCGAAAGCGTAGTTTCCTGTACCAAATCTCTGATAGCTGCGCTTTTGCGGTTTCTTCGTGGGCGGTGAATAAGCATTTTGTATATATGGTATATTCTTGTAAAAAATTAAAAATTTAAGGCATCAAATTCCTTAAAATGGCCGTTCATTGCGATACGGTCTTTGGTTCGTTCTACTTCCGAAACAATCGGTAAAATTCTTTCGAGGTGCTTAATCAATATTATTTGTCGTTGGGCTTCAGAGGCAACTGTCAATAATTCATATTCTTCATTAACCGAAAGTCCAATCTTATGCACTATTCTATAGCTGAATGGCTGATACTCGGGCTTATTGTAGTCTACTTTTATTTTTAGCAGGGTATAGAGCCTATCTACCAAACTCAATAAGAACGGATTCACTGTTTCGCTTAAATCTTCGCTCTCCAGAAATTCTACCTCACCACCTGCATAAAGTTTATTTTCTATAGGATTCTGAAAATCGGTAATCCTGAAAATTCTAAGTCCTTTCGTCTTAATATCCATTCTTCCATCGCCATAGCGTTTCGAAAGCTGAGTAATGTGTACCTCTGTGCCATAGCCGGCTAGTTTGTTATTCACAAAGGTAGGAATACCAAAAGTTGTCTGATTTTCGAGGCATTCGTTAATCAGTTCTTTGTAACGGGGCTCAAAGATATGGAGATTCAGGTCTTCGTGAGGAAAGACTACCAGGTTTAACGGAAAAAGAGGCAAAAAACTCATATAAAGCCCAGTTTTGGTATATCAGGATATAAAATGATAACCCAAATTTTGGGATTATTGTTTCGGTGGGAGAGGTTTTTCAACACTCAACCCAATTGACATAACAAACGGCAAAGGGTCTTGGCGCATATATTGCTGAAACTTGATAGTGTATTTTCCTTTTTTGGGGAATCTATAAGCCCGGCTCGAAATAACTTTGCTGTCATAAATATCACCTAAACCTTTACCCTTTGGTTTGCCCGTTTTAGGCTCAAACAAAATAACCTGTTCAAGACGCTTGTTGATAAGCTTGTTATCTGGCCCATAAATAAAACGGGTCATGTACAGGTTATTGTAAGGGTACTGCGAGGCGTTTCTTACCAAAACATAAATATCATAAGGGATGGTTTCGTCGGCCACCTCAAAGGTAAACGACGGAACATCTTTTATATACCAGTTCGTATCTTTAAAATCTATAAAATGTTTATAGATAGCGTTGCTGTCGCAGGCAAGAACGGTGAAACAAAGTAAGAAGCCTATAATAAGGTTTTTCATTAATCAATTAAATTTTCAAATTCAATCCTATCAGCTTGGCTGATTCGGATTGTTGTTTTTATTATTAGGTTGAGGATTATTTTTAGGCTGGTTTCCCTGAGTCCCTTTATTTCCTCCCTGATTATTTTGTTTATTAGGCTTATTGCCCTGATTGTTCTGGTTGCCTCCCTGATTATTCTGCGGCTTGTTCTGATTAGCCCCTTGGTTGTTCGGATTCCCCTTTTGATTATTTGAGTTTCCGCCTTGGTTATTAGGGTTTCCTCCCTGATTATTCTGCGGTTTTGGCCCTTGGTTATTAGGGTTATTCTGCTGTTTATTCGGGTTGCCTTGTTGTTGCTTGTTAGGGTTTCCGCCTTGGTTATTAGGGTTATTCTGCGGTTTGTTCTGGTTTCCTCCCTGATTATTCTGCGGTTTTGGCCCTTGGTTATTAGGGTTATTCTGTTGCTGTTTGTTAGGGTTTCCTCCCTGATTGTTTTGTTGAGGTTTGTTCCCCTGATTATTCGGGTTGTTGTTCTGCTGCTTGTTAGGGTTTCCGCCTTGGTTCGGATTACCTCCTTGCTTAGCTTGTTGCGGATTTTGCCCCTGATTGTTTTTATTCTGCCCCTGATTTCCCTGTTTTTGTCCAGAATTTTGGTTGTTCTGGTTAGGATTAGCAGGTTTTTGGTTATTGTTTTGCGCTTTAGCCTCTGATTTCTGGTCTTTATGAGACGATTGTTGCGGCTTTTTACCTTTATCAGTATATTTTTTGTCCAGACGGTCAAGGTCTGAATTTCTCGGTGAGGCTTTATCTGTTACAAGCGTATCAGCCAGATTCAAATCATCAAGCGAATTAGGCGTAATGCCTCTTTCGTTCATCTTCATGATTTCTACTACCTTATGAATCGGTAGCGAATGCCAGTTGATATCGTTGTTGTAGCTAAACCACATGATACGGCGGAAGATGTCAGTTTTTTGTAAAACTGCAATACCTTTTTCGGTTTTAAGTGGTTTTTCTACGGTCGGAATATCGCTCAGGGCATCCAGATACGTTTCTAATTCGTAGTTAAGGCAGCATTTCAAACGCCCGCATTGGCCTGAAAGTTTAGCCGGATTCAGCGAAAGATTCTGGTAACGAGCCGCAGAAGTTGGAATGGCTCTGAAATCTGTCAACCATGTAGAGCAGCATAATTCACGGCCGCAAGACCCAATACCACCCACACGGGCAGCCTCTTGGCGTAAGCTGATTTGCTTCATTTCTACCCGAATTTTAAATTCGGCAGCCAGCAATTTAATTAGTTCACGAAAATCGACACGGTCGTCGGCCGAGTAGTAAAAAGTAGCCTTAGTGTTATCTGACTGAAACTCTACATCAGAAACTTTCATTTGTAGTTTCAGTTCTTTGGCAATTTCACGTACCCGATACATGGTTGGTAGGTCACGGGTAATAGCTTGTTGGTGTTTTTCAAGGTCTTTTTCTTGTGCTACACGTATTACTTTCTTGATAGTGTCGTCGTCCTGAATTCCCTTTTTTATCATCTGTAAACGAACTAGTTCACCTTGCAACGAAACACTACCAATATGAAAACCCGTTTGCATTTCGCAAAGTACAAAGTCGCCTGTGTAAAGTTCAAGGTTATTGGTATTTCTGAAATACTCTTTTCTACCTCCTTTAAACTTTACTTCTACCATATTATAACGCATACTCATTGGTACTTCCATGTTCGAAAGCCAATCGTACGCATTCATTTTATTACATCCACCTGTTGAGCAGCCGCCCGAAGAGCAACCTGCCACAGTTTTATGATTCGATTTTTCGGTTCTGTCTAAGGCTTTTACTGCTCCACAGCCACCCGATGAACATTGTCCACAGCCCATATCCTCTGTATATATAGTTTATAGTTGGTTAAAGAATGAGGCGAAAATAAATGAGTGATTTAGCGATTAAACAGCCGCTGTGCGGTGAATAAATCTTGTAGTACTAATTCAAATCAGTGTTTTCAAACATCATTATGTATTTATACAGATACAGGCAAAAAGTGAAAATTGTTATATTCTTAAGGTATCAAAAGAATCTATTTTTTGTTATCAGGCTATGCTTTTGTATAATCAAGGCTATAGATAAATATCTAAAATAGCTTATTTTTCTTCTTTCAAATACTTTAAAAGGTCTTTGCCTATATCTTTTCTGTAATATTTGCCGTCAAATATAATATTTTTTGCTAATCGTTGTGATTTCTGACGGGCAGAATTTAAAGTGCGGGCCATTGCTACAGAAACAATCACACGTCCACCATTGGTAATTACTGTATTATTGTCGGTCAGTTTTGTACCGGCATGAAAAATAATTGTGTCTTTTTCGGCTTCCGGTATTTGCATTAAATCACCTTTTCGGTAGTCTTCAGGGTAGCCCTTTGCTACAGCTACAGTAGCAATTGCTGCCTTCGGATTCACCGAAAGCTTGATTTTATCCAACTTGCCTTCGGCAGTTGCTTTCATGAGCTTCACCATGTCGGTCTTTATTCTTGGTAAAACTACTTCTGTTTCTGGGTCTCCCATACGTGCATTGTATTCAATCACATAAGGTTCGCCTTGCATATTCATTAGTCCAACGAAAATAAAGCCTACATATTTGATTCCCTCGGCCTGTAAGCCGGCCAAAGTAGGTTTTACTACTCTTTCTTCTACTTTTTGCAAAAAGGCTGCATCGGCAAATGGCACCGGAGACACCGCACCCATACCGCCTGTGTTTAAACCTTTATCGCCCTCGCCTATGCGTTTGTAATCTTTGGCTTCGGGTAAAATTTTATAGTTTTTGCCATCAGAAAGCACAAATACAGATAATTCAATTCCGCTAAGGTATTGTTCTATCAGTACTTTGCTACTTGCATCGCCAAATTTGGCTTCTGCCAGCATTTCGTGCAGGCTTTGTTGTGCTTCTTTAAGTGTTTCGGCAATAATTACGCCTTTACCTGCGGCCAGGCCATCGGCTTTTAGTACAATTGGTAAAGATTGTTTTTCCAAATAGGCCAATCCTTCGGCAAGGGTATCTTTTGTAAATGTTTCAGAGGCTGCCGTCGGAATTCCGTATTTCTGCATGAAAGACTTCGAGAAATCTTTACTGCCCTCTAGTTGAGCACCAGCGGCATCGGGGCCAACAATTTTGATTTTCTTGAGGCTTTTGTCTTTCCTGAAGAAATCTACAATACCATTTACAAGTGGGTCTTCAGGACCAACAATGATCATTTCTATATTGTGCTCTTTCACAGCCTGCGCAATTCCTGTAAAATCGTTTACTGCAATTGGCAAATTGGTAGCTATGGCAGCAGTACCAGCATTGCCAGGCGCAACAAATAATTGCGTGCAGTTTTTAGATTGAGAAATTTTCCAGGCAAATGTGTGCTCACGACCACCAGAGCCAATAATCAAAATGTTCATTTAGTCTAAAATTTGAGTTTCAAAGACGCAAAGGTCGGAAGTTTTTTGGAAAAGAAAAGAGTGCATACAGAAAATGCTTGCATTAAAGGCTAAAATTCGAAAACATTGTCTTGTTTTACTCTCTCAATTGTATGCAAAACAGCTTGCTTGCCTCTGAATGCAATTTTTTTTGAAATAACCGAGGCCGAAGTAAAATAAGCTAATTTGGTATGAAGCTCGCCCTGACCGAAAAACTCTTTTTCGGTTTTGAGGCTTTCGAGTGGGAGCGGTTTTTTTGAGAAAAAGAATAATTCGCTGCTGTAAGCTCTGTAACGTTGGGCGCTGTCTTGTGTTGCAACAAAGCGGTAGTCGAGCATTAGGGCCAAGCCTTCGTCAAACCAGGTTGGTATTTTTGTTTTAGTTTTCCACCAGCCCAATCGGCTCATTAGTTCATCGTGCGACATCTCGTGGGCAATTACATCGGCATTCAGCCCATCTTTATTTAAAACAATCCATGAGCCAATAGGAGTACCAATGGTGCAACCGGCACCTTCTGAACTGCGGCAATATTGCCTGTATTTTTCTAAATCATCACAAAAAATAATTGTAGCTTCGCCTTGTTGTGTACCCCAAAAACTTTCTATGCGTTTTTTAGCTATTTTAATATAATTTTTTAGTGAGTCTTGCTGTTGTAAAGTAGAAGTTGTAGCAGCATATACATTGGGTTGTATACTTACAAAAGTGTCGTACTGCACCAAAGAACAACGCAATACCTGCGGAAAAACCGAGATAAAAAGCAGAAAAACAAAAAAAAGAATGATGATTATAGGTTTGAGAAATTTCATTATTCTTCTAACATCTTATCACGAATTGAAAGTTCGCTTCATAACATTTATGTTATTAAAAGATTATAACGTAATTTTGACAAAAATTTTTACTAACATAACGACTTAAAATATATGTACCCGATTATCCAACCGATTCACTCATACCTTGCATATCTTACTTTATTTTTGTTGGCTTTTGCTACAATTAATGGTATAATGGGCAATAGTAGCCAGAAAGCTTTTGAAGAAAAAGACCTCAGAATCAATAAATTTGCCCTGATAGCTACACATACTATGTTCCTGTTAGGAATCATCTTGTTATTTATTTCACCTATCACTCAAACGGCTTTCGGAGATATGAAAGCTACAATGAAAGATGCCACTTTGCGCAAATATGCTGTTGAGCATCCTACCGTAAACCTTATAGCTGTTGTTTTAGTAACTATTGGTAATGCACGTGTGAAACGTGCTGTAGGTAATGGAAAGAAATACAAGCAAACCATGATTTTCTTTGGTTTAGCTTTAGTCTTGATTTTGAGCCGTATTCCATGGAGTGCTTGGATTGGATTAGGTGAGTAATAACAAATGAAATCTGTTATTAAGTGAGTAGGATATTTATATCCAGTCGATGACCAAATAAAGTTTATCAAATTAATTATGTTAAGACCATATTTAGGAAATATAGGGCATTTGTCCATTATTGTCGCGTTTGTTGCTGCCTTAGTTTCTACGTATGCCTATTGGCAGGCTAGTCGGCCAACTACCCAGGTGTTGAAAGATGTTGTTACCGATTGGCTTAAGTTTGCCCGTCGGGCTTTTTATGTGCATGCCGTAGCAGTTGTTACAGTGTGTGTGTCGTTGGTTAGTATTATTTTAAACCACTACTTTGAATACCATTATGCATGGGATAACGCATCGTTGAGTTTATCGGTCGATTATGCCATTTCATGTTTCTGGCAAGACCAGGAAGGGAGTTTCTTGCTTTGGATGTTCTGGAACGTAGTTGTGGGAGTAATATTGATTAATTCGTCGTTGCGAAAAAACAAAGCGCTAGAAGCACCAACGCTTACTATTTTTACATTGGTGCAGACCTTTTTGGCGTCTATGATATTAGGTGTGGTTATTTTCGGAGATTTCAAGATTGGTAGTTCACCATTCCTGACACTGAGAGAATCGATGCCTGATATTCCTATCTGGAAAACAAACCCAAATTTTGTTCCGAAAGATGGTAATGGTTTGAATCCGTTACTCCAAAATTATTGGATGGTAATTCACCCACCTACGCTTTTTTGTGGTTTTGCCTTAACGCTAGTGCCATTTGCTTTTTGTATGGCTGGTTTATGGCGCAAACAATATACCGAATGGGTAAAACCTGCTTTACCGTGGACACTCGTGGCTGCTGTAGTTTTGGGTACGGGTATCATGATGGGCGGAATCTGGGCTTACGAAACCCTAAACTTTGAAGGATACTGGAACTGGGACCCTGTTGAGAATGCCGTTTATGTGCCTTGGTTAGTGTTGGTAGCAAGTTTTCATACAATGCTACTGGCTCGAAAAAACAGCTCGGCGCTTAAATACACCATTATTCTGGTTATTGCGCAATATATACTGATTCTTTATTCTACGTTTTTGGCAAGAAGTGGGGTACTTGGCAATGCTTCGGTACACTCATTTACAGATTTAGGTCTGTCGGGTCAATTGCTCCTGTATCTGTTTACTTTTATTATTGCGGCAGTAGTTTTATCTGTTATCCGCTGGAAACATTTGCCTAAAGATGAACAGGAAATCTCTACGTTTTCACGTGAGTTCTGGATTTTTATGGGTGTATTGATGCTCTCTTTGGCGGCTTTTCAGGTAATTGTTACAACGTCTATTCCGGTTTATAATAAAATAGGAGAGGTATTTGGCGCAAAACTTAATATGGCCTTACCAACAAATCAGGTTGAGCACTATACCCGTTTTCAGATGTGGTTTTTTGTAGTGATTACAATTCTGACAGGTATCGCTCAGTTTTTCTGGTGGAAACGTGTGAAAAAAGAAAGCCTTTCTAAATTATTGAATCCGCTTATTATCACATTATTGCTTTCGGCGCTTATCATCACATTTGCCAAAGTAAACAATTGGCAGTACATTATCGTACTTACAGCTGCACTTTTCAGTATTGTAGCCAATGGAAGTATCCTGACCGATATTATAAAAGGGAAGTTTAAAGTTGCCGGTGGTGCTATTACGCACATCGGTGTAGCTTTAATGCTGATAGGTGTTATGTTTTCGTCGGCTTATGAGAAAATCGTTTCTTTAAATTTCTCTGGTGCAGAGATATTCCAAGGGAACGACAAAGAAAATAAAGAGAATGCCTTGCTTTGGTTGAATCGTCCGACAGAATTCAGTGATTTCTCGTTTACCTACAAAGGTCAGTTTGTAGATATTAGAAATGTGCCGGGCTATATCGAGAAAAAATACATTCTGCCTGTACCTGGTAGTAATTACAAAGGTATTGCCCGTGCTGATGTAATGGATGGTGATAAGATTTTCTATAAACGTGGCGATACGCTGGAATATGAAGTAGAAAATACCTATTATCAGGTAGAATATGCGAATAAAGATGGCAAGAAGTTTAATTTGTATCCACGTTTCCAGATAAATGAGAAAATGGGAAATGTGGCTTCGCCGGATATTAAAAAATTCTGGAACAAGGATATTTACACGCACGTCCGATTTGTAACCCTTGACGAAGACAGAGAATGGAGTGTGCCTGAAGAATTTACGGTTGCTGTTGGTGATACATTTTTTGTGAACGATTACGTAGCCATTCTGCAAAATGTAGAAGGGGTATCGGAAGTAGACGGTATGAAACTTAACCAAGGCGATGCTGCGGCAAGAGCCATTGTAAAAGTACTAGACCGTAACGTAGCCGTAACCATGCGACCTGTATTTGCTATCAGAAACCATGAAATATGGAGTAAGCCTGAGGTAAATACCGAAATGGGGCTGCGTATGCAACTCACAAAAATAGACCCTGCCACGGGTAGATTCAGTTTTTCGGTAAGTAGAGGGCAGCGGGAGTTTATCGTCTTAAAAGCCCTGGAGAAACCTCATATAAATTTAGTTTGGTTTGGTTTCTTGCTGGTTATTATTGGTATTACGCTTTCGGCTGTCAGGAGGTTTATGATAGTTGGGGCAGAATAGTAATTATTTATATAGATAGCATAAGAAGATGTCTAAAGAGAAGCGCATACGTTTTTTTCTTTAGACATCTACTTTTGTAGATATTTTAGTACAATAGTATTTTAAATTTTATGACCTATTTAGAAAACATCTACCAGAGTTTTGAATCGAAAATTACCCTTTTCTTAAACGCAGGCAATTGGCGGTGGCGAGTGGTGATGGTTTCAATAGGATTAATGCTATTATCGTTTTTTAATAATATTACTCCGCTTGAAGATTTCAAGTTTTATTATCAGGAGGTGATTGAAAAAAAAGATGAGTTTTTCTTATACAGAATAACTAAAGAGCGTGCGGCGGATTTGACCGGACACCATGTGTATGAAGAACCCGCCTCAAACAACCGTGTTTTTCGTCTTACACTGCCTGTAATAGTTAAGGTTTTGCGCATTAGGCACGTGAGTATCTTCATTTATGGATTGCAACTATTACTTGGTGTTTTGTTTTATTTCATGCTTACCAAGTTTTTATTTGATTTACTGAAAGATAAAATTGCGGTCTTTATGGCAAGTATAGCACTGGCCTGTATTTATTTTGGTACGTCGTTTTTTATTGAAAACTGTGGCTATGGAGATTTCTATGCGTTCTTTTTTCTGTTCTTAGGAATGTATTTCCGAAATCCGTTCATAATTTTTGCTTCTATATTTGCTGCCACCTGGTGCGATGAACGGGCTGCTGTAGCCAGCGGACTTGTGTTTTTGTGGTGGTGGGTTTCGCCAACGCTTAAAAATGATAAAAAACTAAGTTTTATACCTAGCTGGCAGATGATAGCCACTGCTTTGGGCGTTGTTGCTTATGGAGCTTTGCGTTTATACCTGATGAAATATGCAGGGATGAAAGCTACCTACAAAGAAGGCGAGTTTACACAAATGATACTCGATAGTTGGCCTTCGTATGGTTTTAAGTTTGTGTGGGTGATAGAGGGCTTCTGGCTTTTGATGTTTACAGCCTTTTTGGTATTGTATAGCAGCAAAGATTATCTGAAATTACTGGCGGTAGCCGGAGGCACTTTAGTAATGGTTTTTCTGGGTATGACCACCTACGATTCTACCCGAAGTGCTTCTTATGTGTTTCCGATGTTTTTTTTAGGGTTTATGGTTGTGCGTACAAAACTTACTGACCGCCAACTTAGAATATTACTGGCCATTGTTGCCTTGTTGTGCTTTTTACACCCGCTTGCTACCAAAACAAGAGGGGTGGGGTATTTCTTGATGTAACACACGGAATAACATTCCTTGATACGTAGCGTTCTACGGAATGTTATTCCGTAACAAACATCGAATAATTTTTGAACTCAGATAATGCTCAGGATTCTTCTATGCTTTTTCACATGTCAGGCATTTGCACAAATCCCTACTGATACATGGCGGACACACAATAACTATGTCAACCTGAAAGGTGTTGAAGTAGTAGAAAAAAAGTTATATGCTTTTTCGGATAACGGCTTTTTCTACTTTGATAAAACCAATAAGCAAGCAGTTAAACTCTCAAAAACTGACGGACTCACAGAAACGAACCTTACGCAGATTCGCTACAACCCAAGCCTAAAAACATTGCTGATAGCTTATGATACCGGCAGTCTGGATTTAGTAGAGATTGATTCCGACGGACTACCAGGCGATATTCATAATATTGACTTCATTAAGAACACCGGTACTATTACCACTAGCAAGCGTATTAATGCCATTGAATTTCAGGATGGGTTTGCGTATCTGGCAAGTGATTTTGGCTTGGTGGTTTTAGATGTTAAAAAATCAGAAATTAAAGAAACCTATCAGAATATAGGCAGTGGGGGTAGGGCTATCAGCCTACAACAGATTGCGTTTGCCAGAGATAGTATTTTTGTGAACACGCCTGAGGGTATCTTAGGTGCAAAGTTTGATGCTACCATTAATCTGCAATATTTTGGCAACTGGCACCCAATTATAGACAACCAGTTATTCAAGCCTGTACAGTATCCGCAAAACCCCTTGATTGTTGCGCCACAAGAAATAGAAACTGATGCCGAAGGAAAACTCTGGATTGCTGATGGCGAAAACGGATTGATTAGCAACTGGGAAGGCACATTTAAGGCGTATTCGCCTAATGGTACCAAAGGGATAATCAATGAACTGCTATATCTCGACTCAAAAATATATGCCAAGGGTACTGTTGGGAACGTGTTTGAAAATAATGAATGGCAGGTAGTGCCTTTAAACCTGATTCCGACCTATTCAAAAGATGTGATAGATAATTACGGTTTTCGCTGGCAGATTGTATCGAATGGGGTAAGATTAACTGACGATATAAGCAAGCAAACACGCCTTTATACCATTGGAAGAGGCTCAGGTAATTTGCCGAGTACTTCAGTAAATACAATTGCATTAGACCAAGAAGGAACTCTCTGGATAGGAACAAATGATGGTATAGCAGCAGTAGTACCTGCAA
Organism: Emticicia soli; assembly: GCF_037860775.1. Lineage (NCBI taxonomy): Bacteria > Pseudomonadati > Bacteroidota > Cytophagia > Cytophagales > Leadbetterellaceae > Emticicia > Emticicia soli. Next base: position 276,725 of record NZ_JBBEWC010000009.1, read on the forward strand.
GAGATATTTTTACCCGAACAATAGATGCCTACACACCTTTTAATAGCCAGGGTAGAAGAATACTTTTGCAAGAATCAGTAAGAAAAATTGTAGTAGATGGCGGTAATCGTAAATGGATTGGTACAACTAATGGCCTGAACTTATTTGTGCCGACAGTAGATGAATTAGTCACTAATTACACCCAAAGTAATAGCCCCTTGCCCGTAAATGAAATAACAGATTTGAGTATCGATAAGGTGAGTGGAGAGGTTTTTGTTTTAACACCAAAAGGATTACTTTCTTATCAGGCTGATGCCTCAGAGCCTAAAGAAAATTTAAGCGATATAAAAATATTTCCGAACCCAATAAGGCCCGAGTATCAGGGAGTAATGACTATTTCGGGTTTAAGCAATAATAGTACTGTCAAAATAACAGATGCCTCAGGAAGATTGATTTATGAAACACGCTCTAATGGAGGAACGGCTTCCTGGAATCTTCAAAATTCAACAGAAAGCCGTTCGGTATCGGGTATTTATATGATTTTTTGTATTGCCGAAGATGGCTCCGAAAGCTTTGTCGGCAAGGTTGCTGTAATCAAATAACTTAATTTACTTTTTTCAGACTCACATAAAAATTTTCATCTAGCGTTACGTTACTTACATCTTTATCATTAAGCGTTTTCCAACTCGTGGTAGGATAGATAAAATTCTTTTCGCCAACATTAAGTGCTACTTTCACAGGCATATCAAACCCATTGATACAATTAGCCCAACGGTACGATACTTTACCTTTTGAAACTTTATATTCCAGAACCGGAATCTGAATATTTCTTAAATACTGGTCGAAAACTTTGCTGAAATCTTTACCACTACTGCTTGAAACATAATCTTCTATTTGCTTGCTGGTTACAGTCTGGTGATAAAACGTTTTGTTGAGTCCTCTTAAAACCTGTCTCCAACGCTCGTCATCGTTTACAATCTGGCGCATGGTGTGTAGCATATTACCACCTTTGTAATACATATCGCCTGAGCCACTATTATTAACACCATATTTGCCAATAATTGGCTCTTTATTCATGATATTCTTTCTGCAACCAATTACATAAGCTGCTCCGGCTTCTTTTCCGAAATAGTATTCAGTAAACAGGTTCTCAGAATAGTTCGTAAAGCTCTCATGTATCCACATATCAGCAATATCTTTATATGTGATATTGTTAGCAAACCACTCATGTCCTGATTCATGAATGATGATAAAATCCCATTTTAGTCCCCAACCTGTACCTGAGAGGTCACGGCCTAAATACCCATTCTGATATTTGTTTCCATAAGTAACCGAGCTTTGGTGTTCCATACCTAAATAAGGTACATCTACCAGTTTATAGCCATCTTCGTAGAATGGATAAGGCCCAAACCAGTGTTCGAATGCTTTTAGCATCATTGGCACCTGTTTGAACTGTTCTTTGGCTTTTTCCAGGTTCTCGGGCAATACATAATAATCAAGCGTTAGTTTGCCTTTTTCTCCGTCAAATACCTCTCCGAAATGCTCATAATTACCGATATTCATATTAATCCCATAGTTGTTGATAGGATTGCTCACAAACCATTCGAATGTTTTGGTACCATCATTGTTGTCAATCACTTTGCGCAAACGTCCGTTCGAAATATCTTTTAGTTTTTCTGGTACGGTTATGCTCACCAACATACTGTCGCACTCGTCGTACATGTGGTCTTTGCAAGGCCACCAGGCACTAGCGCCCAGCCCTTGGCATGATGTTGCTACAAAATCATTACCTGCCGCATCTTTCACCCATTGCACACCACCGTCCCAGGGTGGGCGTTTCGCTACAATCGGTTTTCCCGAATAATAGACAACTATTGATTCGTTTTTGCCTGTTTCCTGTTTTTTCTTGAGGTTAATCATGTAGGCATTTTCACCTTCACGCTTAAAGGACAGCTCTTGCCCGTCTTGTGTTACTTTGTCTACTTTAAGCGGTGGTTGTAGGTCTATCTGAATAACCTGATGGGGTTTCAGAACTTCATAAAAAACCGTGTTACTTCCTGAAAGGTATTTTTCGGGTGGATTTACTTTTGTGCGGAGTTCGTAGTATTTCAGGTCCCACCAGCTTCTTTCAGGGGTAATACTTCCTCGCAATGTATCTTCTCGCGTAAATTCTTTGGTTTTAACTTGTCCGCAAGCAGTGAATAGTATAAAGGTGTTGATAAAGAGTAATGATGCTTTAAGCAATTTCATGTTTTAACAGATTATTTGTTAAGTCAAAGTTAATTTAATTTATATTTTGAAAACTGTTTTTCTGTAAAAATTGTACTATCAAATAAGATTTTATCTGTTTGAAATAAAAGACTACACCTTATAAGAGCCCTTATGGGTTTTCTAAAATAACAAGCAATGAAACAGGTCAAAGACCCTTATGCAGCCCTTCGTTTTCCTGAGTTTCGGTATTTTGTTACTGCTCAGTTTCTATTTACAGTAGCTATTCTGATACAAGAGGTTGTGGTTAGCTTTTACCTCTACGAAATCACACACGACCCACTTTCTTTAGGTTTAATCGGGCTTTTTGAAGCAATCCCATACATTTCGCTGGCCTTGTTTGGAGGATACTTTGCCGACCGTAAAGAAAAACGAACCATTATTCAAATGTGCTATGCCATTATTATGATGTGTTCATTACTTTTATTATGGGTAACTCACCCCTCAACCGAGCATGGATTCAGTATTTTGCAGCAGAAGAATTTTATTTATCTTACTGTTTTTTTCTTAGGAGTTGCCCGTGGGTTTTATGGGCCGGCGTGGTCGTCGTTAAAACCTTTTTTAGTTCCTGCCGAACATTATTCTAATTCGGCCTCGTGGAGTAGTCAGTTTTGGCAAACAGGCTCTATTTTAGGGCCGGCTTCTGCCGGATTTTTGTATAGCTGGTTAGGGCTTACCAATACTCTCATATTAGTAATCATCTTGTTTCTGGTTGCTTTTGTTTTTGTTTCACAAATTTCGAAGAAGGGTATTCAGCATATTGAAAAGCAAGCTAATGTATTCGGTAGTCTGAAAGAGGGCATTAGGTTTGTAACCAGCAATAGAATATTGTTCTATGCTATTCTGCTCGATATGTTTTCGGTATTGTTTGGTGGAGTAGTGGCTATTCTGCCCGTTTTTGCCAAAGATATTTTACATGTAGGCGCCGAGGGATTAGGCGTAATGCGAGCCGCACCAGGCTTGGGTGCAGTGCTGACTATGTTGGGTACGGCGTATTTTCCACCCACACGTCAGGCTTGGCGCAATATGCTTATTGCCGTAACAGGTTTTGGTTTAGCCACGCTGGTATTTGCATTTTCTACTTATTTCTGGCTATCGGTAGGGGCGTTGTTTCTGACAGGCGCTTTTGATAGTGTAAGCGTGGTGATAAGACAAACAATATTGCAGGTATTACCGCCCGATGATATGCGAGGCAGAGTAAACTCGGTAAGTGGTATTTTTGTGAGTTGTTCTAACGAACTTGGGGCGTTTGAATCAGGCTTGTTAACAAAACTATTCGGGCCAATTCCTACGGTTATTTTTGGAGGGGCGATGACGCTTGCAATAGCCGGAACGCTCTTTGTACGATCGAAAGAACTCTTTGCTTTCAGGTTAGAAAAAACTACAAAAGACTGATATAAATAAAGGTCATTCAATATTGAATGACCTTTATTTATATATGATTGAGATGTCGGTATAATAATATTGTTTCTATAGTTGTGTGCTATATAAATATTTTATCTGCTTATTTCCAATACTACAACCTCTACCAGCCCGGCAGGAGCCTGAATTTGCGCAGTTTCGCCCACTTTTTTACCGAATAAACCTTTTCCAAACGGAGAGTTTACCGATATTTTACCTAGTTTCAGGTCTGCTTCTTCTTCCGAAACCAATGTGTATGCCATCATGGCACCGTTTTTCTTGTTTTTTATCTTTACTTTAGATAACAGAGAAACTTTAGATGTATCAATTGTAGATTCATCTAAAATACGGGCATTTGCTACCAATTCTTCTAATTTAGAAATTTCCATTTCCATTAATCCTTGCGCATCTTTAGCAGCATCATATTCGGCATTCTCCGATAAGTCGCCTTTATCGCGCGCTTCGGCAATCTGGCGGGCAATATCAGCTCTACCTTTACCTTTGAGGTCTTGAAGTTTATTTTTCAGGTTATTGTAACCTTCCTCTGTGTAATACTGAAGTTTTGACATATCTCTTAGAAATTTAAAAACCCCTTTCAATGAGGGGTGGACAAAAAAAGAACGGCGAAAATTCGACCGTTCCTGACAAAGTTTTAAATTTTATCTCAGAAACTACCTGAATTTTAGTCGAAAAAATACTTTATTTGCTCGATTTTGTTTCATTTGTACAATTTACTTAACAAAGGTACGAAGATTTTTTTAAATCAAGTGTTTTTGGTACCACATAATTATATAACGAATAAAAGATGAAAATAGTTTTTATGGGGACGCCAGAGTTTGCAGTTGCAAGCTTGCGTAAATTGGTAGAAAATGGTTGTGAGGTAGTTGCAGTGGTAACAGCGCCTGATAAACCTTCGGGTAGGGGGCTAAATGTGCACCAAACGCCCGTAAAGCAATATGCGGTTTCGCAGGGGATTCCGGTATTACAGCCGGAGAAGCTGAAGAATCCTGATTTTTTGGAACAGTTAAGTGCTTATAAGGCTGATTTACAGGTAGTTGTGGCATTCAGAATGCTGCCAGAAGTAGTATGGAAGATGCCAGCAAAAGGTACTTTTAACCTGCATGGGTCGCTTTTGCCACAATACCGTGGTGCAGCACCTATCAACTGGGCTGTAATTAATGGCGATACCGAAACAGGTGTAACAACTTTTTTTATCAAACAAGAAATTGATACAGGCAATATCATATTTGTAGATAAAGAGCCTATCCACCTGCACGATAATGCAGGTACGGTGCATGATAGATTGATGGAGCGAGGCGCCAATCTGGTATTGAAAACTGTAAAGGCTATCGAGTCTGGTAGTTATCCGCAGTTACCGCAGGCAACAGATATTGAGCTACGCCCTGCACCGAAGATTTTTAAAGAAACCTGCGAGATTGACTGGAATCAACCTGCCGAAAAAGTGCATAATTTTATCCGTGGGCTTTCGCCTTATCCGGCTGCCTGGACAACCCTATCGGGTAAAATGTGTAAAATCTATCTGTCTGAGTTGACTGATATAGAAGCAGAAGAAATACCAACAGGGGAAGTTAAGACTGACGGAAAGACTTTTCTGGCATTTAAGTGCGCTGATAAATTGCTTAAAATAAAAGAAGTACAAATTGAGGGGAAAAAGAAAATGGGTACTGAAGATTTTCTGAGAGGATTCAGGTTATAAAATTGTATAACATAACACAAAAGCCTTGCTTTCTGAAAGATAGAGCAAGGCTTTTCTATTTTAATATTACATCATAACTGGAACTGTAAATTTGGCAGAGATAAACATGATTTTATGAGAAATCACGCCACATTTATCGTCAGAGATGTGTTCGGTACAAACAGAACCTGTAACTGAGCCTTTTACCACAGTTCGCCCATCAGCTTGATAAATTTTATCAATAATTATCGTTCCTTTTTCGGTTCTCTCAGTTCTGCAGTGGGTATACTGTGAGATTCTTCCTTTCTCCTGCGAAGGATTGTAAGCACTTGCAAATGTATTAGTAGTATTGAAAGCGTATTGCCCGGGTGCAAAATTTTCGGTGTATAAGCGTAATGTGTTTGAGTGGTCATCTTCAAACATTAACAATAATGCTCCTGCGCCATACGTAGCATTGATAGCAATGTTATTAGATTCTGAACCGCCTACACTAAATTTATTATCGGTCTCAACATAAAGATTACTAACCAATAATAATTTAGCTGTACCAGCATGAGATAGTTCAATACTCAAAGCCACAGGGTTATAAGCATTGTTAGGCTTTTTGTGTGGGGCTGTGTACATGATAACAGCTTTATTCCCTTTATTAGCAAAACCTAATAAACCAGATGTCTGGTCTTTTGGCAAATCAGTAGTACAGTCTACTCCATTCAGATATATTTTCGAAATAACTGTACGGTCAGCTATTACAGGAGAATTAAGCGGAACAAGTAAGCCATCTATGCTGTTAGGTTTGTCTGTCCAGGGCCATTCAGTATCTAAATATTCTACTTGTAGTTCTTTTGTTTGTTTTACTAATACTGTATCATATTCGGGAGTAAGGCGATAGTGGGTAATCATCGACCACCAACTAAAGTGTTTGATAGCACCAGTAAGTGTTTTCTGGGTTTTATTTACGGTTAAGGGGGCTGTCATTTGCCATACTTTGGCCTCGTCCTGAAAAGCCAGTGCCATATTATCCAGCGAAGCACCGCTTATTTCTTTGTTGTCGTAGTGGTAAGTAAAAGTAACAGGTTTAGCAAATTCGCTGCCGTCGGGTCCAAATTCGTACCCTATACCCACACCGCCCCATGCTTTGTTTTCTACTGGCCTTATGGTAATGTTGGTTTCTTTGCTTAATGCACCAGCCGGAAAGGTTAGTGTAAGTTTACCATCAGCGGTAGAGATAGAGCCGCCTTGTGCACCAATCGTTTTTGAGGTAGTGGCTCCAAGTGGTTTACCTATTTCAGTAGGTGTTCCTTTGTCAGAGGGTTTGTCAGGATTAATATTACCATTATCAATCTCACATGACAGCATTCCGAAGAATGCGAGTAAAATAATAGCAATAGCTTGTAAAGTTTTCATAAGTAATAGCTTTTCAAATAATTTTAAATGATGTCAAAAACATACTACAAACTTAAAAAAGGGTAGGGGCTATATAAATATGCTATTACATGAATTGTATAATTGGCTGGTAGAAATGTATGATTAGTGTTATGAATTGGAAGACGATTAAGCTATTATTCAACAAAAAAGGAGAGCAGCGCTCTCCCTAATTAAAAATGCTTATGTTTTACTTACCCATCCAGTTTTTAAAGTCACTCACTTTTTCTCGGCTTACCAAGGCTTGTTTGCCATGTATAGGGCGTAAAGAAAGTGCCAATCGATTGCCGAAATAAGGCTCCATTTTTTCTACAGTTTTGTGCGTGAGTATCATGCCTCTGTTAATTCTGAAAAAGCGTGCAGGGTCAAGTGTTTCTGCAATTTCGTCTAAAGTATAATCGACCAGAAACTTCTGGTTGCTATGAGTAGTGAAGAAACTGTAACGTTCGTCGGTGAAGAAATAGGCAATTTCGCCTACTTCTACCGATAGTAGTTTCTGGTTTTGTTTTACCAAAAAACGTTCACGGTATTCTGGCGTTGCGTGTATTTTTAATTCTTCCAATAGTTTTTTTATTCCACTCAACGAGTCCTGGGCGGGTTGTGCTGGCTTTGCTTTCAGAGCATCGTATTTGTTAAGACTCCTTTGTAAATCGTCTTTATGAACAGGTTTCAATAAATAATCAATACTGTTTACCTTAAATGCCTGTAAAGCATATTCATCATAAGAAGTAGTAAATATAACTGTGCTTTTTACCTCGGTGCGGTTAAAAATCTCAAAGCTCTGCCCGTCAGATAATTCAATATCTAAAAATATAAGGTCAGGGTCGGGGTTTAGGTTGGCTCTGTTTGATTCCAGCCATTCAACTGTATCTTCTATACTATCAGTTACACCAATCACATTTATTTCAGATGTAATCTCATTAATAATTTTCTTCAAACGTCGGACTGATAGTGCTTCGTCCTCAACAATCAATGCATTCATGTTCAACAGTTTTCTTAATTTAGTTTTTGATTATTCCTTTTCAATGAGCGGGACTTAATGTATAAGATTTTGGAATCAGAGGTAAAGTAACCGTAAAATAACTAGGGCCGTTTTCAATTAAAGGCTCGGCTATATTGGGTTGATTCTGTGCCAGTAAATGATATTTAGCCTGAATATTAGCCAAACCTATGCGTGTCGATTCCAGATTTTCTAAGCCTGATACATTCTTTTTTTGAAGATTGTTTTTGACTTGCAAAAGTCCGTCGGCTGTGCTGCTAATTTCTACTATTAATGGACGGCTCGACCTGATTACATTATGCTTAACGGCATTTTCGACCAATAACTGTAAAGTAAGCGGAGGCAGAAGATATGCCCGATATTTTTCATCGACCATAATGTTAAGAGATATACCATTGCCATAGCGGGTTTTTAATAAATGGTAATACGATTCAATAAAGCCAAGTTCGTTATTGAGCGAAGTAAGATGATTTATATTGTCTTCATCAATCGTCGACTGATTGGTTTGTAGTAAATACCTATACACACGTGCCATTTGGTCTACAAATTCTTCTGCTTTTTCGGCGTCTTCGGCAATCAGGGTAGAAAGTGAGTTGAGGCTATTGAATAAAAAATGTGGGCTTATCTGTGCTTTCAGGCTTTGCAACTGGCCTTGTATGGTTTCTTTTAGTAGTTTTTCTTTATTAAATTCATGGTGTTTCCAATGCCCTAGCGAATGAAAAGTTTCTTGTATAACCATTGTTAATACAATAGCCATCATATTTACAACATAAATAATGAGCAAGGTTTTATAACTAAGTGTAGACCCAAAAAGCTTGAATTTAACATATAGTATAGCAACTAAGGTAAGGAATATACCCGATAAAACAGCGTGTGTTACTACTGAAACAGCTACCCGCTGAATGGTCTGATTAAGGCCTGAATACCGCTGTGCCAGAATGGTGTTAACACGGTTTTGAATAAGAAAAGTAGAGGTAAGAATGACACTATTGAGCAAAGTAGCTCCTATAAAAGTCTTAATATCTGAAAAATACCCCGAGCCTACCAACAAATAGCTGAAAAACACCAGAAACACAGGCATAGTCAGGGCGTACGACCACTTTGTTTTGGCTTCAGGTTTTGCGGTAAGACTATTTAAAAAACGATTCTTCATAGGGTACTATTCTCAAAACATATTTTCTTTCATTTTTAACAAAAATAACCAAATCAGAGCGCTATTATACTCATTGTCTTGTATCAACCTACATAAAAAATGTATGAATTGAGAATTTATCAAGACAAATTGCTCAACTCTCGTTCTTTTATTAGAGGTAGAATAACCTTAAAAGAGCCATTTTTCTCAATCACCTCTACAGGTTCATCACATAAAAAACTGTACTTGGCTATAAGGTTTGAGAGTAGTGCTTCTTGTGTATCTAAAGATCTGATTTTTCTTTGCAGATTGTTTTGTACCTGTATGCTTCGGTTGGGTAAAACGTCTATAGTAATAATCAAAGGCTTACTAACCGACATCATGTTGTGTTTAATGGCATTGTCAACCAGATTCTGAAGGCTTAAAGGCGACAGAATAATACCTGAATATTGTGTAGCAGACGGAAAGTTAAATTGTAGCCCTTCGCCATAGCGTACTTTTAAAAGTCTTGCATATGTTTCCAGAAATTCGAGCTCGGTACTTAAGCAAGCATATTCAACTTTGGCAGCTTGTAGCATGTAGCGATAAATTCTGGATAGGTCTTCTACAAATATTTCAGCTTGGTCTTTATCTTCACTGATTAAAGACGATAAAGTGTTAAGGCTATTGAACAAAAAATGCGGATTTACCTGCCCTTTAAGGGCATCGAACTGTTGTTGTAGGGCAACACGCTCCAGCTTTTCGCTTTCGGTCTGGTTTTGTTTCCATTTTTCAAAGGCATAAAATAAGCCTAATGCCGAGCATAGAAAAACATCGAAGAAGATACCCAGAATCATGATAGGCCATATTTTATCCCATACAAAATCTACCTTAAGGTAAGGAATAATGCTATAAGCCCATACATCAAATGCGGCCAGCAACATGGTGATGTTACCAACCAATACGAGCATTACAAGCAGGCGTATTGTAGTTTGATGAAAATGCGGAAATTGAACTATAGCCCACCTTATTGCCAAGGTAAGCATTACAATAGAAAACCAATATAAAGCAAAAACAAGGGCTGTTGCAAGCAAGAATGTTTTTAAGTCAGAAAAGTAACTATCACCAATAAAGTAATAGTTACCTGCGACAAAAAAGATGGGCATCATAGCCAGATGATACCACCATTCATATTTTGAAAAGAATCTGGGCCTCATGAATTTTACTGCAACGTATATCAGCTAATCTTCAAAAATAGTTAATTCTTTTACTACCTTATTATGCCTAATGTTCTATTTCGTTATTTTTATGTATGAATTGCGAAAAAAGCTGTATGATTTGTAAGATAAGTGTGTGGATATGAAACCAAAGTGAGCTATTACAACCCACTTAGGCCCAGAGTATTATTGCTTGGTACATACCAACGTAAATGGCTCGTTGTCGCCGTCTACACTACTAATAAACAATCTGTCTCCCTTTATTTGTCCTACTTTTTTGCCATTGTACATCAAATCTGTTGTACCATTGCCCGGCGATAGTATTACGCCTTTTACTAGTTCTACCATAAACTCATCGTTAGTAGTTTTCTGGCGCATATTCAGGTCTACATCAACAGTAAATTCGTCAGCACGAATCACTTTAACCGAACCTTTCACGCTTGTTTCAAGTGCCGGAATAGTCTCTCCCTGAAATTCTATTTCTGTAAACGAGTAATTACCTGCAACTTGTGCGGCGAGGTCTGGGTTGATTTTTTCTTTTTCTTTACAAGAGCTAACAAGTAAGGCTAGTGCGATAAAACCAACCATAATAGATTTTAATGAGTAATGTAATGCTTTCATAATTGTAAGTATTTTTATTTTAATTAATTGGTACAACAAACCAGTTTTCTGCTGTGCATGTTTCCCGTTTGTTTCTGCAAAGATGTGCTGCTATACATCAATTCTTAAAAACTACCCTGCTTGAAATGCTTACTCTTATTGATGAATTGCGTGTTTTAATACATAGATTGTATCTGATGTATGCTGTGCTGTATTGTAATAAAATAGGAGTTAAATAGCCATTTGAGCCACGAAATGAAGAAGAAACCCATGAAAACCTACATATTGCCTAATAAAACCATTATGCAATTCATAGCGGCATTATTACAATTAATGGTATAAAATCAGCACTTGAACCACAAGCTTGTGGTATGCCCCTACACCTTGTACATAGTTTTGCAACACAAACAGTAGCCAACCAAAATTATGAAGATTAATAAGCAGGCTTGTTAATCTGCCTTTTTAAAAATTTATCAATTATGAAAAAGTTAAACAAAATGAAACGCAAAACTATTATTACCTCTCTTACTTTGGCATTATTGAGTGCTGTACTCTTTTCTTGTAAAGAAAACGAAGAAGCACCTAAGCCAGACCCCATTGTAAACGTAAAGGCTAACGCCGGAGCCGATCAGGACGTATTGCCCACAAAAGTAGCCACCTTAGATGGTTCTGCTTCAACAGGTAAGGAAGACAAAACTTATGCCTGGGCTATCATAAGCAAACCAAGCAACAGCACTTTGACTCTTTCACAACCAACAACTGTAAAGCCGACTTTTACGCCTGACATTGTAGGGTACTACGAATTTGAACTAACAGTAACAAGTGGCACCGAAAAAAGTCAGGATAGAGTAAGAATTAAGGCTGAATATACAGAGCCCATTACGCTTGATAAACCGATTACTACTAAAACCCGTCTTTTTGATCGTTTTATAGACCCAGCCAAGCATGATTATCTGGTAACAAAAGATATTCCGGTAAGTGCAGAGTTGACAATTGACCAAGGAATTACGATGGCATTTGACCGTGATAAAAGTCTGAGTATTGAAGAAAAAGGTACTGTGAGTGCATTAGGTGTAAAAGAACAACGCATCAGATTCACGGGCATACAAGCACAGAAAAGCTATTGGGCGGGTATAAAACTTTATTCGCCAAGCACAGCCAATGCCTTTGCTTTTGTTGACGTAGAATTTGGAGGAAGCCGCATTGCTTTTACTAATACCAAAGCAGGTTTGGCTATGTTTGGAAACAACAAGGCACAAATCAGTCTGTCAGACTGTAATTTTACGAGCAACGATGGCTATGGTTTATACGTGCAAATTGGTTCTACACTACGTGCTTTCCAACGCAATACATTTAAGAAACAAACAGAGGCAGGCATTTTGATTGATGCTTATAATGCTACCATTTTAGATGCCGATTCAAAGTTTACAGGTGAAAACGGCCGTGATGTAGTAGAAATCAGTTCGTCAGACATTAAAAACGGACAAAACGTAAGCTGGCCTGCTTTTGCTGATAAAACACCGTATCGTCTGATGGGCAACATGGCTATCGAAACAGGCTGGACACTAAAACCGGGGGTAACAGTAGAAGTAGCACGTGACGCTATGATTAGCATTAACCGTAATGGTTACCTATCTGCTAAAGGTACTACGGATAAAAAAGTAGTAATTACGGGTTCGTCACGCAATACTGCTCATTGGAGAGGAATCATCGTTTACTCGGTAAGTAACCAGAATGTAATAGAAAATGCTGAAATAAGCGGGGGTGGTAGCGCAACTATCGTATCGGGTAAAAGAGCCGCTGTAACAGCCTATGGCAAAGGTGCAAGACTGACAATCAAAAGCACTCGTATCAGCAATAGTGGCGGCTACGGAATCATGTACACTTCAGATGCCGAAATTAACGGCGATGCAGCTGCAACAAATACATTTGCAAGCAACGCTGATTCAAATCTATATAAATTGTAAGAAACATAAGCAGGTGGATGCTCCCATCTACCTGCTATTACTGATATAAATTATGAAATTGACTATATATTTTTTATTAGCAAGCTTACTTACAATAGCCTGCGAGCGCAGCATTCTGATAGAACCCGGCCCAATTGAAGAGCATGATATTAACAAAATAGAGAAGGGTTTTGTAAAAGGAAAAGTTGTTGATAGCCAGAACAAACCTATTGCCAATGCCAAAATTGTTGCCAACAGCCTTGATTACGAAGATGCCATAATTAGCTACTCTGATAACAAAGGTAACTATAGAATAAAACTGCCGACTGGTATAGCCTCGGGTTCTTTTTATGTAAGAGGAAGCGTGAAAATGAAGTTTAACGGACAAGAGTATTTTCTGGCTCTTTTTACAGAAAACGACGGACAGTTTTCGCCTTATGATGGTGCTATTAAAAACCTTAGATTGAAAATTACAGGCAAACGCACAGGGAATTTTGGCGATGATGGTTTTTATGGTGGTACACTTGAAATGCACCATGACTTTGACACAATAGAGAAAGAAAACATAGAACTCACATTAATACCTGATGGTACATTGGTTGACGGTAGCACCGGACAAACACTTGTGCGCCGTTTTGCCGCCGATGATTACAGAATATATGATATTCCCATAGGTAAATATAAGATTACGGCAAAAGACGTAAGCAATGGCAAAAAACTAAAGGTGAAAATAAGATATGATGAGAAAGATTACAGCGAATCAACTACCGGCGTTTTTCTACCACCTTACGAACTAGCCGAACATTATGAAATGACATTGTTAGTTAAGTAACAAAATCTTGTAGCTCAGTAGTACTAAACAGGTTTCCCACACAACTATATTCATTGAATTTCTAAAGTATTCTTCTTTTTGGAGAATACTTTTTTTATATATGATATTTTCTTGCGTACCCACAAATTTTTCTATTTTTGCTTTCTCACAATTACCTGAACACATGAAAAAAATTCAACAAACTATCCTGTTTTATCTTATTTGTTTCAGTTTTTCGGCTTTTGCCCAGAACTCAGACAAAAAGCCTGATGAAAAACCTGTTTCACTTCAGCCTGTTCCGGCACCTGTCGAAACCAAAGGGCAGGTTACTATTGGTGGGCAAACAATTAACTATACTACCCGCACTGGTTATATGGTACTAAAAGATGAAAGCGGTAAGCCTAAAGCCAATATCTTTTTTATTGCTTACACCAGAGATGGCGTGAGCGATGTAGCCAAACGCCCGATTACTTATACTTTTAACGGTGGCCCGGGTTCGGCTTCGGTTTGGTTGCACATGGGCTGTATAGGGCCAAAACGTATTCCGATGAGTGATAAGGGAGAATCGCTTGCGCCGCCGTATTCTTATGTTAACAACGAATATAGCTGGCTCGATAAAACCGATTTGGTTTTCATTGACCCCGTTAATACTGGCTACAGCCGTGCTGTGCAAGGTGAAAACGAACGTCAGTTTTTAGGCTATAACGAAGACATCGAGTCGGTAGGGGAGTTTATTCGCCTACATGCTACTAAATATGGACGTTGGGGCTCACCTAAGTTTTTGGCTGGGGAGAGCTATGGCACCACCAGAGCAGCAGGACTATCGGGGTATCTGCAAGATAAATACAATATGTATATCAATGGTGTTGCCTTGATTTCTTCTATCCTGAATTTCCAGACTGCGCTTTTTGACAAAGGAAATGATTTGCCTTTCGAGCTGTTTTTGCCAACTTATACCGCTATGGCATGGTATCATAAAAAAATAGCACCCGAATATCAGGCTGATTTGCAAAAGACTTTACGTGAAGTTGAAAAGTTTGTATTAAACGAATACGCTACCATTTTGATGAAAGGTGATTTGGCAAGCGAGGCTGAAAAAGAAATGGTTACCGATAAACTAAGCAAGTTTACGGGTTTATCGAAAGAATTTATCAGACGTGCCAACAATCGTATTGAAATCTTCCGCTTCGTGAAAGAATTATTGCGTGAAGAAGGCAAAACTGTAGGGCGATTAGATGGCCGTTTTACAGGTACAGACTATGACAACGCCGGAGAGCGTTATGAGTTTGACCCTAGTCTTGATGCTACTATTTCAGGGCCTTATTCGGGTACTATCAATCAGTACTTACGTCAGGAATTGAAGTATGAAAACGATTTGCCATATTTGATTCTTACAGGCAGAGTACAGCCTTGGAACTATAACAATGTACAAAACAAATACCTGAACGTGAGCGAAACTTTGCGACAAGCTATGTCGAAAAACCCTTATTTAAAAGTTTGGGTAGCGGCAGCTTATTACGATTTGGCTACACCTTATTTTGCGGCTGAATATACTTTTAACCACATGATGTTGCGCCCCGAACAAAAGAAAAACGTAAATTTTACTTATTTTGAGTCTGGCCACATGATGTATATCCACAAAGAATCGTTAATAAAATTGAAAAAAGACGCAGATAAATTTTATGAAACAGCTTTGAAATAAGCGTATTTAATTATTAATTGAAACATAGTTAAGTTTTTGTTTAGACCTCAGGTTAAACGCATTAAAATTTGAAAAGTGAAATTTGAATAAAGACCTTTGCTAGATGCAATGGGAAATATTTTTTAAGGATGTACCTGATTTTCGGATTAATCGACGTAAAAAACACCGATTGATAGACATTTTGGCGATTTCGGTTTGTGCCGTTGTTTGCGGAGCAAACGATTTTGAAGAAATCGCTATGTATGGCAATCAAAAGAAAGATTTTTTACATACTTTTTTGGAATTGTCCAACGGCATTCCTTCACATGATACATTTTATCGTGTTTTTAAGTTTTTAGATAAAAAGACTTTTTCTGAGTGTCTTTATCGTTGGTCAAAAGAGCTTTTATCGACTATCAATGAGGGTTACACACAAATCAATATTGATGGAAAAGTTCTTAGAGCTACTGCCAAATCGGGGTCAAAGAAATCCGGCATTTGCCTTATTAGTGCTTGGGTTTCGGAACATGAATTAGTTTTAGGTCAACAAAGAGTTGATGGTAAATCTAATGAAAAAACAGCAATTCCAGAGTTATTGGATAGCCTTGATTTAGAGAATAGTATCGTCACCATCGATGCTATTGCTTGTGAGTGTAAAAATGCTGACTTAATCACTGCTAAAAAAGGTCATTATGTATTGGCTCTGAAAAACAACAACAAGCACATTTATCAACAAGTTAGCGAAAGAATGAAACAAAATTACTCGCAATTAGCTAATTATCAAGATATTGACTTTGGGAGTGGTCGTATTGAAACAAGGACTTGTTATGTTGAAAACAATCTAACTCTCTACGATGACTTAGCCGATTGGACTCATCTGAAAAGTATTGTTTTAATAGAATCCAAAAGAGAAGTTAAGGGAATAGTTAGTATTGAAACCCGTTATTATCTAAGTAACTTAACCCTAAGCCCAAAAGATTTCAATACTGTTATCAGGAATCACTGGAGTATCGAAAATAAACTTCATTGGAAATTAGATGTTGTTTTCCTAGAAGATTTGCAAAGAACTAAATCGATAAATGCACCGGAAAACCTTGCAATTGTTCGCAAACTAGCTTTACAAATGCTTAATCGAGTGCAGGATAAAGAAAGTATAAAGAACAGAAGAAAGATTGCTGGCTGGAGTGACCAATATCTCTTGAAGGTAAGCAACAATATTTAAATGCGTTTAACCTGTTTAGACCTTGATTAAGCGTGGAAGTGACTTATGCCCAAGTCGCTTCCACGAACATACATGCCTATTATAATTAAAAATCCACTTGAGTAGCTATGAAGATAAGGCCGGCTGTTGCCATTATAGAAAACAAAAAAATCCTGACCATGCATTATAAATACGGTGGACAGGATGTATATAATTTGCCAGGAGGTAATCTTGAATTCGGCGAATTGTTAACCCTTGCGCTTTCTCGTGAATTAGAAGAAGAACTGGGTATTAAAGTCGATGTCGGCGAATTAATGATGGTAGGAGAGGTGCATTTTACAGAACCTCAAAAACAAACCATTCATTTTATTTTTGAAGGCAAAGTTCTTGAAGGTACCCCTACGCTTAATCCTGCGCACACTTCTGCATTAGCCATCAGGTGGCTACGTATAGAAGAGTTGGCTACTGTTAATTTGTATCCTAACATCAGCAAAAAGCTAAAAGAATATCTGTCGGGAAATCTAAGCGACAAATATGTCGGCAAACTTGACCAGAACTGGTTTTAGAAAGCCGCTTTCATGCGGCGCACTTTGCCCGTAAACAAATATGCAAAAGCCAATGTTGCCAGCCCAGCCATAATCATAAATGCATAAGGCATCTGGCTAACTTTGTTCTGGTAAATTTCGGCCGATAAGTAAGCGCCTAAGCCAATACCTGCTTCCATACAGATATACATGGTTGCCAGGGCTCTGCCACGATTATGCTCGTCGCATAAATCGATAGTCCATGCCTGTACAATGGGCGAAAGTACCCCTTGCGCAATACCAAAGAAAATAGCGGCTATTACAAACAGATATACATTATGTGCCATAGCCGTGAAGCCCATAGCAATAACAAGCGCAAAACAACCCCAGCGCAAGACCGGAATCCGTCCGTTTTTATCAGATACCTTTCCGGCTACTATCCTGATAAACAATGAGGCCAGCGTATAAATCAGAAAATATAAACCTTTGTTGTGTAAACCTATGCTTTTACTTAAATCGGGCGATAGCGTGGCTATTGCGCCAAAACTAAATGCTGTCAGGAACATAACAATAGCCGCAGGTAAAACCATAGGGTCAAAAATATCACTCTGGGTAACCTTCAACGAATTAGCACTAAATTTTTCTCGCTGTTCTTTCGGCAACGTTTCTTTCATGTTATACAAAATTGCAATTGAAATAAGTGCAAACAGCGACGAAACATGAAACAATACATTCATCGAAAAAGTATCGGCAATCCAACTACCCAAAGCAGGGCCAAAGGCCATTCCAAAACTACTCATTAGGCCGTGCATACCCATAGCCTCGCCTCTTCGGTTGGCAGGTACAATGTCGGCAATATAAGCGGCTGTTCCGGTAGGTTTAAAGCCTGTCGAGAAGCCATGAACTAACCTTAAAAATAGAAACGGGAAAACACTTGTTACCAAGGGGTAGAAGAACCCACACACAAAACAAACCAGAGACCCAAAGGCCATTACAGGTACACGACCGATGCGGTCGGTGAGGCGTCCGCTGAAAGGTCGAGAAAACCCGGCCGTAAGCGTAAATAAACTGATGATAAGACCCTTAGACTCGGCTCCTCCTAATTTAGATAAATAATCAGGTAGCTCAGGTATGAGCATATTGAAACTTGCAAAGAAAACCAGTGAACTTATGCAGAGAAGCCAATATTGAAGAGAGAATATACTGTTAGATTGTTGTTCCATCTGCAAAAATAAAGCATAGCCTAGGGTATTTGCAATACCAGCCTTTGTTTCAAAATATCATTCAATGGTAAAGTGCAATTTTTGCTTAAATTTTAATTAAAACGGCTTGTTATCAGGCTTTTCAAACATTTTACTGGCAGTTGTGCAACCCTTTTCTTGGCTGGGTGCGTCTCTGTATATAGTTTCGCTAATCTCTACCAAACCGTTTCGCTGATCTATGATAAAAAGTGTACACAAATTTCTTATTTGTTCACTATTTTAAATCTAATTAAAACCGATGAAAACCAATTTGTTAAAAATTGCGTCGCTGTGTATTGTTCTGGGGTTGGCAGTAACAGCGTGTACCAAAGACCCTGTTACGAGTTCTTTAACACCAGATGCCCAGTCGGCAGCAGCAGTAGCCGACAACCAGATTATTCAGGATGAATCAGAAGATGTGTATGGCTTAGTAGATGATGTAACTTTTTTACCCTTTGGTGGGCGCAACTTCCGTGAAGCCGGAGGTGATGGCGGCGGCGGTAAAGGTAAACATGGCGGGCATTTCCCGAACCTTGGTATAGGTTGGGATAAACCCTGGAAAGGTAAGTTTGATAATTGTGCCGATGTAAGCAAAACAGTAGCCGATAACGTGATTACGATTGTTTATGACTACACAGGCGTAACAGATGGCGTATGTAACGACAAAGCAGTAGGTGGCAAAATGACTATTTCGATGCCTGTAAAGCCTGACTCAGGGTTTTCGGGAACATTGACCCGTACGGTAACGTATGAGAATCTGAAAAGAGATACACTTGTAATTAATGGCACACATACCATTACAACAACTGTTGCTGATGGCAAAGCCACAGCCAGCGAAAAACTAGCTAATGTTACAATTACTAATACAAACACAAATAGAGTAATTACATATACAAGTACTAAAAAACGCATAGTAGATAACAAAGGTACAAGCGATAAAGACGACGACGAGTCACAAACCACAGGTACTACCAGTGCCAAAGCAAGTGATGGTACAGAGTTTACGGCTAATATCACTAAAACATTGATTGTAAAACGCTCTTGTAGCGATGCAAAGGGTTTTCCGGTGAGTGGTACAATAGAAATCAAGCCTTTTACGGGCGATACAAAAATTGTCGATTATGGCGATGGTACCTGTGATTTGAAATACACAGTTACCGTCAACGGAGTGACAGAGGAGAAAGAAAAGACAAAACCAGAGAAAAGAAAAAAAGGTTAGTAATACGTTTAAATATGTCGGAAAGTGTTGCCTGTTTTTGGCAACACTTTTTTTTGTTTTAAAGAGACTGTAAATTATTCAGGATTTCTTCCCATTTAGCTTGTAAGAGTTTTTTATCAGGAAGCTTTGTTTGATAATCTGCTACTAAAGTTGGCGAGAGGCTACGGCTAAGGGCATATTCTACAACTGTATCGTCTTTCCCTTTACATAGGAGTATACCTATACTAGGGTTTTCATGTGGTTTGCGTATATCTCTATCAAGGGCTTCAAGATAAAAATTTAATTGACCTAAATGTTCGGGCTTAAACTTCTCAATTTTTAATTCAATAGCAACCATGCAATTCAAACTACGATTATAGAATACAAGGTCAATCGCAAAGTCTTGATTTCCTACTTGTAGAGCGTATTCTTCTCCCATAAAAGCAAAGTCTCTTCCGAACTCTAATAGAAACTTGCTAATGTTTTGAGCAATACTTTTTTTTAAATCTTTTTCTGAGTGTTGTTCTGGCAGATTTAACAGTTCTACCACATATGTATCTTTGAAAGAGTCTGTTATGTCTTGAGGTAATTGTTTAGGTAAATTAGAAATTTTACTGTTACCAATCATTACTCTTTCAAAATATGAAGAATCTATTTGTCTTTCAAGTTCTCGTGAAGACCATCTTTCTTTGAGTACTAATTTTAAATAAAACGTTCGTTCTTCAAAGTTTTTACATCTTGAAAAAATAATTGTATTACTTGTCCAAGATATTTCTCTCAGCATTGCCGAGAGTTTTGGAGAATCTTTGTATGTTTCGTAAAACTGTTTCATCCTCCAGATATTCTGAGGTGAAAAACCAACTATATTGGGCTCTGTATGATTAATAAACTCTGACAATTCTTTGACGACTGATTTTCCCCACGCCTTCTTTTCTACCTGTTGGCTAATGTATTCACCTACTTGCCAATACAAAGTAACCAATTCTTTATTAACAGCATGATAAGCTTTTTGTTTCGCTTCTTTAATAAGGGTAGATATAGTATTGAATTGTTGAAGTTTCTCCATTATTTTATTCTAACTCTAAATATCTCAAATACAATTATCGTAAAATTTAACTGTAAGCGAAAGATAAAACTGGTGAATTATAATTCTTTAAAAACAAAATGAAGCTTAATCGCGCAAAAGTAGATAACATAGTTAAAGATAAGTTACAACAAAAAAGGTAACTATTCGCAAATCATTGATTTTTAAATAGTTACCTTAATATTTTGAGGTCCCGAGCGGATTCGAACCGCTGTAGAAGCTTTTGCAGAGCTCTGCCTAGCCACTCGGCCACAGGACCATTTGGGAGTGCAAAAGTACGAGCATTGTACCAAACTCCAAAAAAAAAGTGAAAAAATTTCTAAAACTTATTTTCTGCCGCCCAATAAGTTTTTGTAAGTTGTGTCAATATCAGCCATTTATCATTTATTGGCTAGGTTTTATAGGCCCACACTAAAACCACCTATAAAACTGTTTTACAGAAACTCACCGATTGTTTAATACTTGTCAGGGACCATTAACAGGCATTCAGAAAAAATATTTTATGCTTATGAATATTTTTTTATTACTGACGCAACCCTTTCAATAGTTTTTTGCATCTTGCTTATGAACGTATGATTTTATGACACGAATTTTATCCTTATTCACTAACGAGTACGACCTGGCAAGGGCAGTACAGCGGCAAGACTCAAAAGCACAGACTCGCCTATACGAGAAATTTGCTTCTAAGATGCTTGCAGTGTGTAATCGTTATGTAGGAGATAAAATGGAGGCAGAAGATGTGATGATTGAGGGATTCATGAAGATTTTTGACAAAATAGACCAGTTTACTTTTCAGGGAAGTTTTGAGGGGTGGGTCAGAAGAATCATGATAAACGAGGCGTTGATGTATGTACGAAGCAAAAAAGTAATAGCTGTTGATTTGGAATATGCCATTGAAGAGCCTAACGATTCGGCCTTTAGTACAGGTTTAGAAGCAGAAGATTTAATGAAACTGATTGAGCAATTACCCGAGGGTTATCGCATGGTTTTTAACCTGTATGCCATTGAGGGCTATAATCATCAGGAAATAGGCGAGTTGTTGGGCATTTCGGAAGGTACTTCTAAATCTCAACTGAGTAGGGCGAGAGCCATGTTGCAGAGTAAATTAATGAAATTAGAAAAGAACGTAATTTAATAATTCCCCTTTATGGGCGTGCCGACGATTCGGCAGGGGATATGAAAATATCAATTATAAAAATGAAGAAACATCCAATTGACGAACTTTTTGCTAATAAATTAGCAGAACACCGCCAAGAACCTTCTCAAAAGGCTTTTGAGAAATTTCAGGCCCGTTTGCAAGAAAAAGAAACTAAACGTCGTGGTGGAGTTTTTGCTATCAGCCGTAACTGGAGCTATTATGCAGCTGCAGCAGGGGTAGTAGCCGTGCTTACAGTAGGAATTTTATCACAACGTAATACCAACGATACGCAGTTTGTTGCAGATAGCAGCAAACCTAAAGTTGAAACACAAAATCAAATTGATTCTGCTATTAATAAGGATAAACCAGCTTTGTTAGCTAAAACTGACGGAGAGAAAGTAAATAGCTTAACAGAAAGAACACAACCTAAATCGGTAAATAATATCATAGCCTCAACCAAAAAGGTTGAAATGGACGCCACAAAAGCTCCGGTAACAAAAGAAACAATAACACCTATACAGCAGGCACCTTTAGATGCCATTGCTTTGAATCAGCCCGAAGCAGTCAGTACTTCGCCAATAGAGGTGCTGACAGGCAAAAACGCTAGTACGATAGAAACATTCTCTAAAGAAAACACTGCTTTGGCTACCAAACATAATGTTGGTGAGGTTGTATTGGTAATAACACCTTTAGAGGTGGAGAAGGGAGCATCGCAGAGTATAGCTAAAACAGAGAAATCAATAGCAGAAAACGAGGAGAAAGAGAGGTCTTTTCTGGCAAAGCTTTATGGCGAATACAAACATTTTAAATATGGAGAAAAAGTAGATTTGAAACGCCTGGGTGTAAAAGACGTTGTTGCAAGGGTTGATGAAGGTTTGTTGAAAGAAGAACGTGACGATGTAAGAGACTTTGTACAGCGTAGAATAAGCAGAATGCAAAAAAGAGAGTAGAAATATATTAGCCGTACCATTACGGGAGACATCATAGAAAAATTTAATTGCTAACAGAATAATGAAAAGACTAGGACTCATCCTCTTGCTGCTAATTGGAGGATTTTCGGTAAAAGCATCTTATAAGCAAGATACGACCATTGTAGAGTTTACTGACCGAGGTGTAAAGAAACGTGTAACGGTTTATACCTCAAGCAAAAAAGATTTTGAATTACCCCGTAACCTTAATCTGGAGAATGTTTTAAGAAGTATGGGGGTAGATTCTTCTGAAAGAAAAAAAGCATTGGTTTTAATAGAGCAAAATGGTGCTAAGCAAGATACCATATTGCTACTTGCTAATGACGGCCGCACTGTTAAAATTGTAGCCAAAGATGCACGAGACCAGCTAAGCAGGAGAGACACCCTGCGAAACGATAGTGACCATTGGAGCCGCTCAGGCAGGAATAATGACGACGACGAGGACGATGATGACACTACAACCTATGTTAAGCCCAAAAAGAAGAATAGTGGCGGTAGATTTTTCTCAAAGTCTGACTTCGGCTTTTATCTGGGGCTCAACAACTGGGCCAATGGAGCGTCGACGGTGCCATCTTTGCAAACATGGGGTTCTCGTTTTATAGCTTTGTCGTTCCGTAGAAATGCTACTCTTATTAATGGTAAGCAAATGGATTTGGCTCTAAGCTATGGTCCTGAAATATCGTGGAACAACTTTATGTTTGAAGGCAACGACTATATAGACCGTAGTACAGAGCAGGTGGAGTTTTTGGTAGCTACTAAAGACCTCAATAAAAGCAAACTAGTAGAAACAAGTCTCAACTTGCCTGTTATGTTTAATTTTGGTTTTGAAGAGGCTAAACTAAAAATAGGTATTGGAGGCTATGTAGGTTATAGAGTAGGAAGCTACCGTAAATTGAAATACAGCGATAGCAGAAGGAAAGAGATTAACAGAGATAACTTTGGCTTGAATGATTTTCGTTATGGCCTTACCGTTGAAATTGGCAGAAGAAGAGGGATTTCGTTTTTCGGAAGATACGACATGGGAGATTTATTTAAATCTGGACAGAAAAATGCAGCAGGGCTTCAGGCCTGGACAATAGGAATAAGATTGTAAAAATATTTAACATGAAAACGGCAAAAATTAAGATTTTTTGCCGTTTTTTGTGTCTGAAACAGAGAGCGAAAAAAAAAATAAAAAAGAATTGATTTTTTTTTGAGTGAATGTTTGACAATTAAAAAAAAGAATGTACTTTTGCACTCCCATTCGGAATGAATGTTCTTTGTTAAAGTTTCCGAGGGGCGCAATAAAATAAACAAGGGGGTGTACCAGAGTGGCCAAATGGGGCAGACTGTAAATCTGCTAGCTTACGCTTACGGTGGTTCGAATCCATCCGCCCCCACAATTAATACTTATTAGCGGGAGTAGCTCATTTGGTAGAGCGATAGCCTTCCAAGCTATAGGTGGCGGGTTCGAGACCCGTCTCCCGCTCGCAAAAATGATAGACGTGCGACGGTTCAGTCGTGACTGATTCGGTGTTCGTCTTTTGTTATTTTAGAAAATGCCTTCGTAGCTCAGTGGTAGAGCACTTCCTTGGTAAGGAAGAGGTCGGCAGTTCAATCCTGCTTGAAGGCTCTAGCTTTGAAAAGGGCAATCTTGATAAGGAAACTCAGAAGAAGAGACTTCTTTGACAAGAGAAGAAATCAGATAGCGTGACCGAAATGTTTTTTTAGTATCTGATTCTGAGTGACAGTAAAATTAATTTTGGAGTTTTCTTTCGTAACCGGGAAACTTGACAAGTTCAATCTAACAGTTCTGCAAGAAAGGCTCATCAAAGTGAATAATTAATTATTTTGTAATAAATCTAATATTTAGACTTCAATAATCATGGCAAAAGAGAATTTTGACCGTAGTAAACCTCACGTAAACATTGGTACTATTGGTCACGTTGACCACGGTAAGACAACTTTGACGGCTGCCATCACAAAGGTACTTTCAGAGAAAGGATTGGCAGATAAAAGAGATTTCTCATCAATTGATAATGCCCCTGAAGAAAAAGAACGTGGTATCACTATCAATACTGCACACGTAGAGTATCAAACAGAAAACCGTCACTATGCTCACGTTGACTGTCCTGGTCACGCTGACTACGTGAAAAACATGGTAACTGGTGCTGCTCAGATGGACGGTGCTATCCTTGTAGTAGCTGCAACTGACGGGCCAATGCCACAAACTCGTGAGCACATCCTTCTTGCTCGTCAGGTAGGTGTACCTCAGTTAGTAGTATTCATGAACAAAGTGGATATGGTTGATGATCCTGAGTTATTGGAACTTGTTGAAATGGAGATCCGTGACTTATTATCATTCTACAAATACGATGGTGACAATATCCCAGTTATTCAAGGTTCAGCTCTTGGTGGCTTGAACGGCGAAGCGAAATGGGTTGAAACTATCGAGCAATTAATGAACGCGGTTGATACATTTATTCCACTTCCAGCGCGTGCAACTGACAAACCATTCTTGATGCCAGTTGAAGACGTGTTCTCAATCACAGGTCGTGGTACTGTAGCAACAGGTCGTATCGAAACAGGTGTAATCAACTCTGGTGAGCCAGTTGAGATCCTAGGTATGGGTGCAGAAAACTTGAAATCAGTTGTAACTGGTGTTGAGATGTTCCGTAAAATCCTTGACCGTGGAGAAGCTGGTGATAACGTAGGTCTATTACTTCGTGGTATTGAGAAATCAGATATCAAACGTGGTATGGTAATCTGTAAACCAGGTTCAGTTAAACCACACGCTCACTTCAAAGCAGAGGTTTACGTATTGAGCAAAGAAGAAGGTGGTCGTCACACTCCATTCTTTAACAAATACCGTCCTCAATTCTATTTCCGTACAACTGACGTAACTGGTGAGATCTCTCTTCCAGCAGGTGTGGAAATGGTTATGCCTGGTGATAACATCACTATCGAAGTGAAATTAATCAACGCCATCGCTATGGATAAAGGTCTTCGTTTCGCGATTCGTGAAGGTGGCCGTACCGTAGGTGCTGGTCAGGTAACTGAAATCCTTGCTTAATTCTTAGAATTAAGAAGCATCATAAAGAAAAGCACTTCCGTAAGGAAGTGCTTTTTGTTTTTATAGCCTATTGTAATAAAAGATAAACGCATAGGGGTTTGTATTGTTTGCATTGTCATAGAAGCAAATCATACTTAAATAATGCTCTATCTTATCGGAATTATCATTACATTTTTTCTGGCAATTGTGCTTATAAGCAAAAAAAGTAAATCATGTGCTGATAAAATTTTGGGTGCTTGGTTTGTGCTTATTGGCATACACTTACAATTATTCTACTTGCATTTTAGTGGGCAATATGTCCATTTCTCTTATCTACTAGGGCTCGAAATCCCGATGCCATTACTTCACGGCCCATTTTTGTATCTCTACATTCATTCTCATCCACAGTTTTCACAGAGTAAACCTAAATGGTTTATCCATTTGTTACCGTCTCTTGTAGCCTATGCCTTGTTGATACCTTTTTTCATTTTATCAGGTGAGCAAAAAATACTTGTTTATCAACACGAAGGTGCTGGTTTTGAGTCGTTAACATCACTTATTTTTATTGCTATTGTTTTATCAGGGGTTATTTACGTAGTGCTTTGTTGGCACTTAGTGGCTAATCATAAAAAACGTATGCAAGATTCATTACAAATGGCCAACAAAATAGACCTAAAATGGATATGGTTTCTGTTATATGGAATTGCTGCAATATGGATTGTAGTTATTGTTGGTAATGATACCCTCACGTTTGGGTCTGTGACAGTATTTGTAACACTAATCGGTTATCTGGGTATTAAACAAGGCAATGTATTCAGTAACTATAACTTATCTTATCAAATTGCTGCAACTTCTGATACTTTTAGTTTTGAACAGAACTATGAGTATGCTAAGCATATAACATTTAAGCCTAAAGAAATGCCCGAGAAAGTTAAATACCAGAAATCGGCATTAAAAGAAGAAGATGCTTTACTGATTCATGCGAGATTGCAGCAATTGATGCAGGAAGAGAAATTATTCAAAATGCCAGAGCTTACTTTAGGAGAACTGGCTCAAAAGCTTGATGTGCATCAGAATACATTATCGCAGGTTATTAATTCTTTTGAGCAAAAGCCTTTTTACGATTACATCAACCATTTGCGCATTGAAGCATTCAAAGAAATTGTGCTTACGGCAGATAGCCGAAAATATACAATTCTTTGGCTGGCTTTTGAGTGCGGTTTTAATTCAAAGACAACTTTCAACCGAACTTTCAAGAAAACTGTTGGTATGTCGCCAAAAGAGTATCTGGCCCAAATATCATTACCCCAGGCGGCATAAAATTAGGTACCACCTTACAAATTGGGGCGATTGGCACCTTTTAGTGATTCAATTTTGCTGAAAAAATAAAGCAAAACAATGAATCGAACATTTAGTATTATTTCAGCCATGTTACTGGCGTTCTTTTTTATAGGCTGCGAGCAAGAACTGAGTATCAATGAAGCAGGATATCTGGTGCCTAAAACAGTAGAACAAGACTCGTCTCTGCCTTCTATTACAGTTAATAATACCCAACTTCATGCAGAGACTTTTGGTAATCCTGCTAACCCAATGCTTGTGATTCTGCATGGTGGGCCCGGCAGTGATTACCGTTACTTACTTAATTGTAAGGCATTTGCCAGCGAGGGCTATTATGTGGTATTCTACGACCAAAGAGGCTCAGGTTTATCTAAGCGCCACGCTAAAGATATCTACACTATTCAAATCATGCTCGACGACCTGAGTGCAGTAATTACTCATTACCGCACATCGCCATCACAAAAGGTCTATTTTCTTGGGCATTCGTGGGGCGCAATGCTGGCAACGGCCTATATTAATACTTATCCGCAAAGTGTTGATGGAGCTATATTGGCTGAACCTGGGGGCTTTATCTGGCAAGATGTGATAGATTATGTTGGGCGTTCTCGTAGTTTCAAACTCCTTTCCGAAACGCTCAACGATGCTACTTACCTCGACCAATTTATTACAGGTAAGCAAGACGAACAAGCTATTCTGGATTACAAATTCACATTGATGGCATCGGCTGACGAGTCGTCAGAAAGCTCTTTAGGTAACGATGGCCCTTTACCATTCTGGCGAAGTGGTGCGCTCATTCAGGAAGCCTTGTTTGAAGCAGGTGATAGAGAAAAGCCTGATTGGACAACCAATCTGAAAACTTACACCACAAAAGTGCTCTTCATCTACAGCGAGCGTAACAAATCTTATGGCTTGGCTCATGCACAAAAGGTATCTTCCGCTTATCCGAATGTTGACTTGGTGAAAATAAATGGTGCTGGGCACGATATGCTCAGCTTCCCTACGGGCTGGAGTAATTTTTATCCTATTGCATTAAACTATCTAAAACACCTTTAACATGAGAATTCTAAAACTAATTTTAACTTTAAGTCTTTTAAGCATCTATAACAGTTCTGCTCAAACGCTAAACTGGGCAAGTCTGAAAAAAGAACAGCGGCACCTTGCTAATTTAAATATAGGGCTAGATTATGGCGTAACCGCAGGAATAGTCTATAGTTATCACCTAAAAACAGCTTTACCTATGGCAATCGGATTAGAATATTCGATGCCTTCTGGTAAAAAGATTGGCGATGATTTTAAAACTAAACTAGGCGGGCAGATAAGATGGTTTAGGTTTAGTGATTTTAATTTTAGTACCCGAATACAAGGTGTTTTCAGAAGGTTCGACAGTAATTATGTAACCTTGACCAATTTTGGTACTGATGTTTCGGGCACCTTAGGGTATTACAAGCCCAAATGGTTTCTGGCAGGTGAAGCCGGTTTTGATAAAGCCATTGTAACTCATTTTAAACACTCTGACTTAATGAGCGACAACTTTACGGCTAAAAATGGGTGGTATATGCCTGCCACCGGAGGTAACTTTTATTATGGTTTACAGACTGGGTTTAGCTGGCAAAGCCATGATATTATACTAAAAGTCGGGAAAGTAATCAACCAGGATTTCAGAACAGAGCCATTGCTGCCTTTTTATGTACAAATTGGCTATACACTAAAAATGAAATAAGCTCAGGAATTAATAAAATAGGGGAGAGGCGTAAAGAGGAGTGTGTTTAAACTGTGTAAATCGACCGAGAAGCAAAGTTTGAACACACCCAAGGAGAAATTGTGAACTTATGGCACCGTTTGTTAATAATTTGTTTTTTTCTTCATTCTGTTAAATTAGGCGTGGGTTTTGCTATTTTTGTAAAAACAAACCTATTTATACCCAATCTTGTATGGCTAAGAAGAAATACGTTCAGAAGGTAGATAAACCAGCGAAAGAAATTCTTGATACTCAAGCTGTAATTAAGCCTTCACCTCTTCCTGATTTTTTGTCGTTTAAAAGCTCATTTTACATATTACTAGTGCTGTTGGTACTAGCCAATTTCTGGGTGTTCAAAGACTTTCTATTAGGCAAAAAAGTATTTCTTTTTAAAGACATCGGCAGCGATACTCTCAATCAGATTTATGCTTTTGCTAAAATGATAATTGATACCATAGCCAAAGATGGTATGCCGAAGTGGTCGTTCCAACAAGGACTAGGGCAATATGTAGCTCCTTTCAATTTAGGTAATCCATTTCATTGGCTGGTTTACCTGATGGGTGCCGATAATCTGCCATATTCAATAGGCTTGGTTGAGTTCCTGAAGTTTGTTTTATCTGGCTTATTCTTCTATGCATATCTCAGACAACTCTCTTTAAGTGCATTGGCTTGTATAATTGGTGGTCTTGTATATGGTTTATCAGGTTTTTTGAGCGTTAGCTCAGGCTGGTTCAATTTCTTTACAGGTTGGTCGGTTGAGTTAAGTTTCTGGTTACTTGCTTTAGAACTTTTGTTGAGAGGCAAAACCTGGTATTATATGCCAATTGCAATAGCTCTTGTGGCAATGGACCAGCCGTTTAACTTGTTTCTTATAGGTGAGTTTTCTATTATTTATGTAGTTGCCTGGTATTTTTTACAAGAAAACGTAAATCTGGAAACCTATTTAATAAGAGTAGCAAGAGCTACTGTTTGTGGAGTATTAGGTTTATGTATTGGTGGAATTATGTTTGGGGCAAATATTTTTACTATGATTAACAGCCCTCGTGTATCGGGCGGTTCTTCTTATTATAGCACCCTTACAAGCCAACCTATTTTACAGCCGGTAGACGCCCTACAAGCCGGAACCATAGTGTCAAGGTTTTTTGGAAATAACCTTTTAGGCGTTGGAAACAATTATAAAGGCTGGATGAACTACATGGAAGGGCCAACATTCTATTTAGGTTTATTAGGCTTATTATTATTTCCACAGATTTTTATTTTTCTGAAAGGTACTCGTAGAAAAACTGCTGCAATTCTCGGAGGTATCATAGCACTAATTTTATTATTCCCATTTTTTAGACACGCTTTTTGGGGCTTTACCGGTGATTATTACCGTATATTATCACTATTTATAGGCATCGCTTTTCTGATTTCAGGGCTGTGGGTGATAACAAAAGTTGAAAAGGGAGAAAAACTTAATCTACCACTTTTAGGCGGCACTTACGCTTTATGGCTCATATTGTTACTGATTGGCTATACCGATGAGTGGTCGAGCATAATGGTAAATTCAGAAAAAGTAAAATCTTTATTGGTACTTACTGTTTTAGCCATCGTGTTGGCTATCTATAATTTCTGGCCAAGCAGCTTGCTGAAGTACTTAATTATTGTAATTACTTTTTTTGAAGCAACCGGAGTAGCTTACACAACGCTTAATAAAAGAGATATTATTCTGAAATCGGAATGGAAAGATAGAGCAGGCTTTAATGACTACTCTAATGAAGCAGTGCAATACCTGAAAAAACTTGATCCATCGTTCTATCGAATAGAAAAAGATTATTCATCAGGCACGGCTATTCACGTAAGTACCAACGACCCTATGGTGCAAGGCTATAACGGAACAACTGTTTATACAGCATTTAACCATAAAAACCAGGTTAGTTTTATGGCAGGTCTGGGTATGATTAACCCCAAGAATGAATTTGAAACCCGTTGGTTGACAACTTTACGAAATCGTCCTTTTGTGCTGGGGCATGTAGCTACCAAATATGTTCTTTCTAAAGGG
Source organism: Emticicia soli (assembly GCF_037860775.1). Taxonomy (NCBI): domain Bacteria; kingdom Pseudomonadati; phylum Bacteroidota; class Cytophagia; order Cytophagales; family Leadbetterellaceae; genus Emticicia; species Emticicia soli. Next base: position 307,359 of record NZ_JBBEWC010000009.1, read on the forward strand.
GTTATCCCTTTCAAGAATTTTGGCTACGATTCTCTTACTACTATCAATGATGTAACAATTTTCCAGAATCCTAATTATCTGCCATTAGGTTTTACTTACGATGCCTACATAACCGATACCAATTTTAAGGATTTATCTTTACTCCAAAAAGACCTTACCTTATTACACGCTTTTGTTATTGATGACAAAGAAAAAGCTGATTTTAGTAAACTGAGAGAGACTAAGGATTCTTCTACTGTCTTAACCATTGAACAAGTAATACTGCTTTCTGACGAACGCAAGAAAGAAAAACTAAACATAAAATCGTTTTCTAATAATCTGATTGAAGGCGATATAGAACTAAGTAGCCCTAAATTACTCTACTTATCAATACCTTATGACGAAGGTTGGAAAGTTGAAGTAAACGGAAAAGCAATGCCTACCAAAAAAGTAACTTACGGAATGACAGGTGTACTATTAGAAAAAGGCAAGCATTCTATCGTGATGCGATATATCCCTCCATATGAAAAAGCAGGTATGTGGGCTTCAATTTCAGGCATTTTGGTCTATGTGGGTTTGGTATGCATGACAGTATTGTTTAAAAGAAAACCAGAAGAAACGCTAAGCTGATACAAAAAAAAATATAAATAAGAGCCACTTGAAATCTAATTCCAAGTGGCTCTTATTATAATAATTGATGAGACTTTAACCTAAATTTAACCCTTATTTAAGAGAAAATGGCAAAAATATGGTTAATTTGCGTAAAACTTACCAAATCAATGTCTGTCAAAAAAAGTGCTGCTACCTCGTTTGTACTTATCACTGTTCTTATTGATTCTATTGGCTTCGGCGTAATCATTCCTGTTATACCCAGACTAATTTCAGAATTAGCTCATGTAGATACCAGCGGTGCTGCTCGTTATGGAGGTTGGCTCTTTGCGGCGTATTCTGTTATGCAGTTTATCTTTTCGCCAATTATGGGGGGCCTTAGCGACCAATATGGCCGTCGACCTGTACTGTTAGCTTCGCTTTTCGGTTTTGCCTTAGATTATTTGTTATTGGTGTTTGCCTCTTCTATCGGTTGGCTGTTTGTAGGGCGAATCATTGCAGGTATTATGGGAGCTAGTTTTACAACAGCCGCTGCCTATATGGCCGATATAAGCACACCTGAAAAAAGAGCACAGAACTTTGGTATGATAGGTGCAGCGTTTGGTTTAGGTTTTATTGTAGGGCCAATTATTGGCGGTTTTGTAAGTGAGCTTGGCACACGTGCTCCTTTTATGGTGGCCGGAGGCTTAACTATTCTAAACTGGTTGTATGGCTATTTTGTATTACCAGAGTCGTTGAGTATGGAAAATCGTAGAAAATTTAACTGGAAACGTGCCAATCCGATTGGCGCACTAACAAATCTCCGACGATTTCCGATGATAGTAGGGCTCGTAACTGCATTGTTTTTGGTTTACATTTCAAGTTTTTCTACACAAGGTACTTGGGCTTATTATACCAAAGAAAAATTTGGCTGGTCGGAGCGGGAAGTAGGCTTGTCTTTAACTTTTATAGGCGTAATGATTGCCTTGGTGCAGGGCTTTCTGACACGGATTCTCGTTCCGAAATTAGGAACCAGAAAATCTATTTATATAGGATTTATATTCTCAATTTTAGGCTCTCTGGCTTATTGCTTTGCCAACGAGGGCTGGATGGTATATGCCATTATGGTTCCTTTTTCTTTAGGTGGTTTGGCAGGGCCAGCCATGCAAGGGCTTATTTCGGGGCAGATACCAGCCAACGAGCAAGGCGAATTGCAAGGGTCATTAACCAGCCTTAACAGTGTTTCGGCTATAATAGGGCCTGTTCTGATGTCAAGTCTGTTTGCAAAATTTACCGCCAAAGGTGCTCCCATCTATTTTCCGGGAGTTCCGTTTCTGGCATCGGTAATTTTAACTACAATAAGTCTTTTATTGATTGTCAGAACTTTAAACAAGCATACTACTAAAGTAGAGCAGGCAGAAGCAATTAAACACTCAGGTATTTCATAAGCATATCGTAGCGCTCTTGTTCTATACTATCCACAGGCTCATGTGCATACGCACCTTCTACAATATAGCCGAAGCGCTCAAGCGTGGCTACTATTGAAGTAATATTCTGGCGATTAATTTTTAAGGTAAGTTTTGATGACTCTTCCCCTGTATAATAGTTTCCTGAGAAATAGCTACTCAAAATCTTTGCATTATCAGATTCCACCAATCGGCTGATTTCTGCTAATGAATAATCTCTGTTTTTAATAGCAATTACTAGCACGGCTCCTGGCTCTTGTGTGCCCAGGAGCTCTCCAAATTTATTGTAAATTTCGCCGGCAGTAATATTGCCAACAAAAATCTGTTCGTCGTCTACCACTGCCAATATTTGCAATTGGTATTTCGAAATGAGCCCGAGAGCTTCGTATAAATGTTGGTAATCGAAAATGTAAACGCCCGAATATTGAGGCATTATCTCAGAAATCACTAGGTCTTCATCATAATTCAACAATATGTCTTCGCTTATAATACCTACGTATTTTTCATTATCGACAACCACCAATTGTCCGATACGATTCTCTTCCATCCAATTTAAAGCATCGCCAACGGTATCGCTTAGCTTCAAAATGGGTAATTCGTGGTTGATAATTTGAGCAGCCGTCATTCTGTTTGTAAATTTTTATAATATATTTCTAAAGCTATCCGCAGAAATATCCATAAAAAATTATGCCAATACCTCTTCCTGAACTTTGTCGAGGAACTTGGCAAGATAGTGGTTAAATTCTACGGGGCGCTCCATCATAGGGGCATGGCAACATTTGTCAATAAAATATAGCTCCGAATTCTCTAACAATCGATTAAATTCAAACCCTACATGAGGCGGAGTGATAGTATCGTTAAGGCCCCAAATCAAGCATGTAGTTACTTTTATGTTTGGAATCTCCTTAGCCATGTTATGGCGCTGTGCTGATTTTGCAATCTGTACGATATTCATACATTTTGGTATGCTCGATGTAATCTCAAAGCATTCATCAATCAACTCTTTAGTGGCTGTTTTTGGGTCATAAAAAGTGTAGGCAACTCGCTCACGAATATATTCATAACTGCCTCTTTTCGGGAACGACCCACCCATTGTATTTTCAAATAAGCCAGAGCTACCTGTTAATATCAAAGCTTTTACGGTATCCTGATGCGCCAATGTGTATAATAAACCCACATGGCCACCCAACGAATTACCCAATAAGATAATATCTTTAAGTCCTTTAAAAGCAATAAATCTTTCTATAAATGCTTGTAAACCCTCTAAACTTGCTTCGCGCATGGGCATATCATAAATAGGCATTACAGGAATCACAACCCTGCAACGATGCCTGAAACCTTCAATTACATCATCGAAATTACTTAATGCGCCAAATAAGCCATGCAAGATGAGTAGGGTATCGCCGCTACCTTCATCAATATATTTAAACTCGCTCTCTTGTTGTACTTGATAATTCATTACTATTTTTTAGAAATTCTATTGAATATTTAGTGTGTTTTGACAAAGGTGTAATAAAGAAATCCGTCTATATTTGTGCTTTCTAATGACAAAATAGTGGTTTAAAATTGAATTTTCAAAACTTTTATCTTAAAAACGAAAAACACGCATTAAAAGTTTATGAATGACTTTTCGACGGTGATTATAGGAGGTGGAATTTCTGGATTAACCTGTGCAAAGTATTTGAATGAGCGAGGTATGAGTTTTGTGATTCTGGAAGGTTCAGATGCTTTAGGGGGGAGAGTCCGCACTGATATAGTAGAGGGTTTCAGGCTCGACAGAGGGTTTCAGGTACTTTTAAGTAACTACGCCGAAGCACGTAAAATACTTAATTACAATGATTTAGACCTGCGGAACTTTGCCTCTGGCGCATTAATAAGAACCAGAAAGGGGTTTATGAAACTCGAAAATCCTTTCAAAAATAGAAGAGCATATTTTTCAATGGCTTTCTCGCCGGTAGGCTCCTTTAGTGATAAATTAAAAATTAATAAATTTGCTAAATACGTAGCTGATATACCCGATGAAAAGCTTTTTGAGATGCCCGATACCGACACCTTGAGGTTTCTGAAAGACTATGGATGGAGTAAGCAAATCATCAATCAGTTTTTTAAACCATTTTTCGGTGGTGTTTTTCTTGAGAACGACTTAAGCACATCAAGTAATCTTTTTCATTTTGTATTTAAGCAGTTTTTTAAGGGAGATATAGCTTTGCCGAGCGAAGGTATACAGAGCATACCTGAACAAATCTCTGCTATGATTCCGAAAGAGCAAATCAGGTTAAACGCTTTTGTAAAACATATAGAAGATAACCAGGTTTTTTTAGATAGTGGCGAAATTCTGACAGCCGACAGAATTGTAATTGCTTCTGACCCCCATACTGCATCGAGTCTTTTGGGAGAAGATAAGGCATACGAATATCAGATTAATACATGTACGTATTTTTCGGCCGAATATTCTCCTTTAAAAGGTCAGAAATTTTTAACTTTAAATCCTGATAGAAAAAGCGTGGTGCATAACCTGTGCGTGCCTACCGATATTACGCCTACTTATGGCGCAGCAGGCAAAGCTCTGATTTCGGTAAGTACCCAAGGGCTGGATAAAATAGATGAGCGCAACCATATAGGCCGTATCAAACGTGAGCTATACGATTGGTTTGGTGCTCAGGTGAATGTCTGGAAACATCTAAGAACCTATCATCTGCCCGAAGCTCTGGTTAAGTTTCCGGCAGGTACACAAAAGCAAGCCTTAAAACTTGACGAAAACCTTTACCGTTGTGGCGATTATCTGGCATATCCTTCTCTGAATGCAGCTATGCAAACAGGCCGTGAAGTAGCCGAAATGATTAGTGAGATTTGAAATAATAATGAGCAAAGTATCTATTCAAAACCTAGTTTATATTTATGAAAAAAATCTATTTCTCACTACTGGTGTGCTTGGCTTTTGTGGCGCAGGCGCAACAAAAATACCTTACACTTTCGAAAGAAGCATTGCACGATAAAATAAAAGGAGGCTGGGCAGGCCAGACAATCGGCGTAACCTTCGGCGGTCCAATGGAGTTTCGGTACAATGGTACTATTATTAATGAATACCAGCCGATTCCGTGGTATGATGGCTACCTAAAGAAAACCATGATTGAAAACCCCGGTTTATACGACGACCTCTACATGGACCTAACCTTTGTAGATATTATAGAAAAAGAAGGGCTCGATGCACCGGTTGAATCTCATGCCAAAGCCTATGCCAATGCAGGCTATGCACTTTGGCATGCTAATCAGGCTGGTCGCTATAATATATTGCATAACATAATGCCACCGCAATCAGGGCATTGGTTGCATAATCCGCATGCCGATTGTATCGATTATCAGATTGAGTGCGATTTCGCCGGGCTCATGTCACCCGGAATGCCTAATACAGCCTCTCAGATTTCGGATAAAATAGGGCATATCATGAACTACGGAGATGGCTGGTATGGCGGTGTTTTTCTAGGAGCCTGTTATACATTAGCTTTTACATCTAATAATATAGAATACATTATTAATGAAGCTTTGAAAACAATTCCGAAGCAAAGTGAGTATTATAAATGTATAGCCGATGTAATTAAGTACTATAAGCTGTATCCGAACGATTGGAAGAAAACATGGTTTGCTTTACAGGAAAGATGGTCTGACGACATAGGTTGCCCTGATGGCGTATTCACACCTTTTAATATTGATGCTAAACTGAACTCGGCTTATGTGGTGTTGGGTTTATTGTATGGTAAGGGCGATTTCACTAAAACCATAGAGATAACTACCCGTTGTGGGCAAGATGCAGACTGTAATCCATCATCAGCCTGTGGCATTTTAGGTACAATGCTTGGTTATTCAAAAATACCTGCTTATTGGAAGATAGGGCTGGCCGAAGCTGAAGATATAGATTTCAAGTACACCACAATATCGTTGAATGATGTATATGGCATAGGCTTGAAACACGCTTTGCAGAATATTGAGCGAAATGGCGGAAAAGTATCAGGGGATAAAGTTAGTATTTTGGTACAAAAGCCAGAGGTGGTTAGATTTGAGCAAAGTTTTGAGAAAGTATATCCTGTCGATAAAATATTTGTTTATAAAACTTTAAAAGACGAATATAGTTTTGATTTTGAAGGCACAGGGGTAGTAATAAAAGGAGTAGCCGAAAAGAAAGACAAAGATAGCCCCGATATTGTTTTGAATACAGAAATATATATAGATGGCAAATTGCTTGAAAAAATAGAAATGCCTACAGAATTCAGAACCCGCCGACACGAACTTTTCTGGAATTATGAGCTACCAAAAGGTAAACATCAAGTAATAGTGAAGTTACTTAATCCATCAGCTCAGCATGATTTACGCATAAACGATATAATTGTTTATAACGACCAACCCAATACAGAGGGAAACCAGAAAATATATAGATTTGGACAACCCAAGCAAATTAAACCTTAAAATATAAATCGGGTCTAAGCATAAGTAAAGACCGAAATGAACGTTATTAAGAAACACAATAATCAAACAACTCATGAAAAAATCAATTATCAGTATCATAGCATTTGCAATTTCGACAAGCGTTGCATTTGCTCAGACAGCACAAGATGTTTTTAATAAATATATGGATGTTACGGGCGGTAAACCACTTTGGGATAAAGTGAATAACTACACAATGAAACAAAGTTATAAAAGCGGAGCTGCTACTGACTATGATGTAGATATTAAGGCTTCGTTTCCTGATGCTTCAATGTCTAAATCGAAAACTATCTTGAAAAGAACCTTTATATATGGTGTAAAAGGTAATGAAGGCTGGCTAAAAGTGCCACTTGGAAGCGGTGATAAAGCTACACAATACGAAACTAAAGATTTGAATCAGAAAGAACAAGATAATATGCGTAGAGAGTTGAGAGAAGTAGTTTTGCCTTTCTGGGATTATGAAAAGAAAGGATATGTAGCTACTTTGGTTGGTTCAGAAACGCTCAACGGCAAGAAAGTAACACAAGTAGAACTAAGTGGTAAAGGTATAAGATACAATTTGTATTTTGATGAAGCTACAGGGTTACTTGAAAGAAGAAAGTTGGCTTTGCCAAGTGGTGAGGTAATAACAGAAGATTACACAGCTTATGCCACATCTCCCTATGGTATTAAATACCCTTCGGCATCAACATACACCAGTACTGCCGATAAGCGAACAGTAAAAGTAACAACTAATATCGTCTTTAACGATAACATATCTGCTTCGGCATTTGCCCGTTAAGGGAATGAAAAACAACGGAGCTCGATTCTATAGAGTCGGGCTCTGTTGTTTTTTAACTGCTGCAGTTTTTTTGTTGTTTTTCTTTAAATCTTGCTTTTGCGATTTTTCTTTGTGTATTTGGTTTGCTTCTTCAATTGAATGAGAAATAAAAGCATCATCTTCTTTTTCAGCCAGGTCGGCGAGTTTTATATAAAACTGTTTTGCTTTTTCTAGCTCTTCTTCCGTTAAATCTTCAATATCAATCAGGCGATTACTAGCTTTATCGCTTGAAGCTATCAGTTCATTGAGTTTAATCTGTAAGGCAATGGTATCTTTGTTCTGCGATTGTTGAATAATAAAAACCATCAGAAACGTAATAATAGTAGTACCTGTATTAATTACAAGCTGCCAGGTATCCGAAAAATTAAACAGCGGCCCCGATAAGGCCCATATTATAATAATTATAAAAGCACTCACAAAAGCATAGGGGCTGCCGGCGGCTTTAGTTACTTTTTTTGAAAATCTGTCAAAAATGCCCAGAATTCCTTGTTTTGTTCTTTTCATTGTCTATGGATTGTAATTGTCTAATTGTTTGATGCACTTTAGATACATAATAGTTACCCTAAAAAACTGTTCCACGTTAATGTGGGTATTTTCAAGGAGTGATTATAGCTTATAATAGAATCATAAGCATAGTAAAACCAATACAGATTGAAGCTTAACAATATGATAATAATAAGAACTTATATAAATCTTTAGTAATGCTAAAACTGTAAAACCTTAATAGTAAGTAAAGTAAT
>NZ_JBBEWC010000010.1:0-279243 GCF_037860775.1 Emticicia soli
AGGTACCTATAGTGCTATTTGTAGAACGATTTGTGCAGACAGTCCAGCATCTAATGTAATAGAAATCAAGCCGGGTGATAAACCAGCAGCACCAGTGTTGGATCCATTGACGAGTACTTTGTGTGAGGGGCAGACAGTGACCTTGACAGCGAGTGGCTGTACGGGAGGCACCATTACCTGGAGCAATGGCTCGACGGGCAGTAGCTTGGTAGTAAGTACAACAGGAACTTACAGTGCGTTCTGTATTACTATCTGTGGCACGAGTGATGTATCGAATGTAGTAACTATAAACAAAGGTGATGCACCAGCTAAACCTACATTGACAAGCGACAAACTTACATTGTGTGGAGATGAAAAAGCGGAGTTGACAGTGAGCGGTTGTAACGGTAGTATCAGTTGGGAACCAACAGCTTTAGGAACGAGTACGATAATCAAAGTAGGCGTGGGTAGTTACACAGCAATCTGTACGACAAGTTGTGGAACAAGTAGTGCAACGATAGAGATCAAGGCAGGCGAACAACCAAAAGTTCCAGTGATTGATGCAAGTAAGAAAATCTGTTGTGATGGAGAGAAAGCAACCTTGACAGCAATAGGCTGTAATGGTACATTGAAATGGAGCACTGAAGAAACGACTAGTTCGATAGAAGTATCAACTTCAGGTACCTATAGTGTAAGCTGTACGACAAGTTGTGGAACAGCAGAGAGTACAGAGCCAGTTGTGATTCGCACAGGGGAGAGTCCAAAGACACCATTGATAGAGGCTAATGTAACGAAGATTTGTGGACCAGAGAAAGCGAAGTTGACAGCAAGTAATTGTAACGGAGAAGTAATCTGGAGCAATGGCATGACGGGTACAAGCATCGAAGTGGGAACAGTAGGTACCTATAGTGCTATTTGTAGAACGATTTGTGCAGACAGTCCAGCATCTAATGTAATAGAGATCAAGAAAGGGGACAAGCCAGCAGCACCAGTGTTGGATCCATTGACGAGTACTTTGTGTGAGGATCAGACAGTGACTTTGACAGCGAGTGGCTGTACGGGAGGCACCATTACCTGGAGCAATGGCTCAACGGGCAGTATCTTGGTAGTAAGTACAACAGGAACTTACAGTGCTTTCTGTATTACTATCTGTGGCACAAGTGATGTATCGAATGTAGTAACTATAAATAAAGGTGACGCACCAGCCAAACCTACTTTGACAAGCGACAAACTTACATTGTGTGGAGATGAAAAAGCAGAGTTGACAGTGAGCGGTTGTAATGGTAGTATCAGTTGGGAACCAACAGCTTTAGGAACGAGTACGATAATCAAAGTAGGCGTGGGTAGTTACACAGCAATCTGTACGACAAGTTGTGGAACAAGTAGTGCAACGATAGAGATCAAGGCAGGCGAACAACCAAAAGTTCCAGTGATTGATGCAAGTAAGAAAATCTGTTGTGATGGAGAGAAAGCAACCTTGACAGCAATAGGCTGTAATGGTACATTGAAATGGAGCACTGAAGAAACGACTAGTTCGATAGAAGTATCAACTTCAGGTACCTATAGTGTAAGCTGTACGACAAGTTGTGGAACAGCAGAGAGTACAGAGCCAGTTGTGATTCGCACAGGGGAGAGTCCGAAGACGCCATTGATAGAGGCTAATGTAACGAAGATTTGTGGACCAGAGAAAGCGAAGTTGACAGCAAGTAATTGTAACGGAGAAGTAATCTGGAGCAATGGAATGACGGGTACAAGCATCGAAGTGAGCACAGTAGGGACATACAGTGCGACCTGTAAGACGATTTGTGCAGAGAGTCCAGCCTCGAATGTGATAGAGATCAAGAAAGGGGACAAGCCAGAAGCGCCAGTGTTGAGTCCATTGACAAGTACTTTATGTGAGGGTCAGACAGTGACCTTGACAGCGAGTGGTTGTACAGGCGGAACGATTACGTGGAGCAATGGATCGACAGGCAGTAGCTTGTTAGTAAGTACAACAGGAACTTACAGTGCGACTTGTACAACAGCTTGTGGAGAGAGTGTAGCGTCTAATGTGGCGACTATTACTTCAATTAAAAAACCAGATGCACCAAAAATTGCTACAACAGATAAGCCAGAATTGTGTGGAGATGCAACAGCTACATTAACAGCTAGCAATTGTACAGGGACAATTAAATGGAGTACGCAAGCAACTACAAGCAGTATTACTGTAAGTGTAGCAGGTACTTATACAGCAATCTGTTTCAACGCTTGTGGAGAGAGTGAAGTGTCGAATCCAATAGTTATAACTAAAGGTATTACACCAACTACACCAACTGTATTAGCATTACCTTCAAACATTTGTGAGGGAGCAAGCTCAACATTGACAGCAAGTGGTTGTTTGGGAACAGTTGTATGGAGCAATACAACAACAGGTGCGAGTATTGTAGTTAGTGAAGCTGGTACTTATACTGCAAAATGTGTAACAAGTTGTGGTACAAGTGAAGCTTCAAATGCAGTAACTATTACAGTAACTAAGAAACCAGATGCACCAACAATTGCAACAACAGACAATGAGTTGTGTAACAATGAGACAGCGACCTTAACAGCGACTGGTTGTAACGCAAACATCAAGTGGAGCAACGGTTCAACAGGAAGCAGCATTGTAGTAAGCATAGCAGGCACATACACAGCAACATGTAGTAATACTTGTGGTACAAGTGTAGCGTCGAATGTGATAAGCATCACCAAAGACAAAACGCCAGATGCACCAACAATTGCAACGACAGACAATGAGTTGTGTAACAATGAGACAGCGATCTTAACGGCGACTGGCTGTAATGCAAACATCAAATGGAGCAACGGTTCAACAGGAAGCAGTATCGTAGTAAGCACAGCAGGCACATACAGTGCAACATGTAGTAATACTTGCGGCACAAGTGTAGCATCTAATGTGATAAGCATCACCAAAGATAAAACACCGGATGCACCGACGATTGCCACGACAGACAATGAGTTGTGTAACAATGAGACAGCGATCTTAACGGCGACTGGCTGTAATGCAAACATCAAATGGAGCAACGGTTCAACAGGAAGCAGTATCGTAGTAAGCACAGCAGGCACATACAGTGCAACATGTAGTAATACTTGCGGCACAAGTGTAGCATCTAATGTGATAAGCATCACCAAAGATAAAACACCGGATGCACCGACGATTGCCACGACAGACAATGAGTTGTGTAACAATGAGACAGCGATCTTAACGGCGACTGGCTGTAATGCAAACATCAAATGGAGCAACGGTTCAACAGGAAGCAGCATTGTGGTAAGCACAGCAGGCACATACAGTGCAACATGTAGTAATACTTGCGGTACAAGTGTAGCATCTAATGTGATAAGCATCACCAAAGACAAAACACCGGATGCACCAACGATTGCCACGACAGACACTGAGTTGTGTAACAATGAAACAGCGACCTTAACAGCGACAGGTTGTACTACAACTATCAAATGGAGCAATGGTTCAACGGGCAGCAGCATTGTAGTAAGCACAGCAGGCACATACAGTGCAACATGTAGTAATACTTGTGGCACAAGTGTAGCATCGAATGTGATAAGCATCACCAAAGACAAAACACCGGATGCACCAATAATTGCCACGACAGACAATGAGTTGTGTAACAATGAAACAGCGACCTTAACAGCGACAGGTTGTACTACAACTATCAAATGGAGCAATGGTTCAACGGGCAGCAGCATTGTAGTAAGCACAGCAGGCACATACAGTGCAACATGTAGTAATACTTGTGGCACAAGTGTAGCATCGAATGTGATAAGCATCACCAAAGACAAAACACCGGATGCACCAATAATTGCCACGACAGACAATGAGTTGTGTAACAATGAAACAGCGACCTTAACAGCGACAGGTTGTACTACAACTATCAAGTGGAGCAATGGTTCAACAGGTAGTAGCATCGTAGTAAGCACAGCAGGTACATACAGTGCAACATGTAGTAATACTTGTGGCACAAGTGGTAACTCAAATGCGGTAATCATTAAAACGGGTACAGCACCAGTGGCACCACAAGTATCGGCTAGCAAACCTAGCTTGTGTCCAAATGAGACTTCAACTTTAACAGCCACAGGTTGTGTAGGTAGTCTGAAATGGAGCACCGGAGCAACGACAAGTACAATCACGGTAAGTGTAGCAGGCACATACAGTGCAAGTTGTGAAAACACTTGTGGTAGTGCACAGTCAAACGAAGTAGTGATTAACACTTTGAGCAAGCCAACAGCACCGATTATCAGTACAGACAAACAGAAATTGTGTGGAACAGAGACAGCGACGTTGACAGCAGTAGGTTGTACAGGAACAATAACGTGGAATGTTGGAGGCACAGGCAGCACAAGAGTAGTGAGTAGCCCAGGCACATATACAGCAACTTGTACGAATGCATGTGGGGTGAGTGGGGCATCGAACATTCTGACGATTTTCGACGGAGGTTCACCGACCGCACCACAGGTAGCGACAAACAAAACAGAGTTGTGTGGAACAGAGGTAGCGACCTTAACAGCGACAGGTTGTTCAGGCACAGTGAAATGGAGCAATGGTTCGACGGGCAGCAGCATCACTGTAGGTTCAGCAGGTACATATACAGCAGTATGTACTAACAATTGTGGCACAAGTGGTAACTCAAATGCGGTAATCATTAAAACGGGTACAGCACCAGTGGCACCACAAGTATCGGCTAGCAAACCTAGCTTGTGTCCAAATGAGACTTCAACTTTAACAGCCACAGGTTGTGTAGGTAGTCTGAAATGGAGCACCGGAGCAACGACAAGTACAATCACGGTAAGTGTAGCAGGCACATACAGTGCAAGTTGTGAAAACACTTGTGGTAGTGCACAGTCAAACGAAGTAGTGATTAACACTTTGAGCAAGCCAACAGCACCGATTATCAGTACAGACAAACAGAAATTGTGTGGAACAGAGACAGCGACGTTGACAGCAGTAGGTTGTACAGGAACAATAACGTGGAATGTTGGAGGCACAGGCAGCACAAGAGTAGTGAGTAGCCCAGGCACATATACAGCAACTTGTACGAATGCATGTGGGGTGAGTGGGGCATCGAACATTCTGACGATTTTCGACGGAGGTTCACCGACCGCACCACAGGTAGCGACAAACAAAACAGAGTTGTGTGGAACAGAGGTAGCGACCTTAACAGCGACAGGTTGTTCAGGCACAGTGAAATGGAGCAATGGTTCGACGGGCAGCAGCATCACTGTAGGTTCAGCAGGTACATATACAGCAGTATGTACTAACAATTGTGGCACAAGTGGTAACTCGAATGCGGTGATTATCAAAACGGGTACAGCACCAGCCGCGCCAACAATTGTGAGTGACAAAACAACTGTGTGTAGCAATGAAACTGCAAGATTGACAGCAACTGGTTGTATAGGAACTGTAAGTTGGAGCACTGGTTCGACAGGTAGTTCGATAGTTGTGAGCAATGCGGGTACTTATTCAGCTAAGTGCGTGTCAAGTTGTGGTGAAAGTGTAGCAAGTAATACAATTACAATTACTTCAGCTCCTACACCAACAGTTCCTGTAGTAGCAACCAATACAAATGTGATTTGTGGAACAGAAAAAGCAACATTAACAGCTACCGGATGTAACGGAACTATTAAATGGAGCACAGGCGCTACAACAAGCAGTATTTCGGTAAGTGTGGGCGGAACATATACAGCAATGTGTATAAACGCTTGTAGCGAAAGCGACCCAAGTGCAGGCGTTGTAATCAAAAAGAATACAACACCAACACCTCCGGTTGTAACAAGTAATAAAACTAGTCTTTGTGGTGACGAAACAGCTACGCTAACAGCAACTGGTTGTGGTGGCACTGTGAAATGGAGTAACACAGCAACGGGTAGCAGTATTACAGTAAGTGTAGCGGGTACATTTACGGCAGTTTGTATAAGTAGTTGTGGTACTAGTCTTGCTTCAAATGCAGTGATTATTACTACAGGTGCTACACCATCAGCACCAACAGTTACTGCAAGCAAAACAAGTCTATGTGGTACTGAAACAGCAACATTAACAGCCAATGGTTGTGGTGGTACTGTGAAATGGAGCACTGGTTCAACAAGTAGCAGCATTACAGTAAGCACAGCGGGTACATACACAGCAACTTGTACGAATGCTTGTGGTAATAGTGGTAATTCTACACCACTTGTGATAACAACAGGTGTGAATCCAACTGCTCCTACGATTGCAGCAGATAAATTAAGTCTGTGTGGTAATGAAACAGCAACATTGACAGCAACAGGATGCACAGGTACATTGAAATGGAGCACAAATGCAACAACACCAGGTATCACAGTGAGCACAGCAGGAACATATACAGCAGTTTGTGTAAATGCTTGTGGTACTAGTGCAACTTCAAATGTATTGGTAATAACTAAAGGAGGTACGCCATCGGCACCAACCATAAGCGCAGACAAAATGAGCTTGTGTGGTGTAGAAAAAGCAACCTTGACAGCCAGCGGTTGTGGTGGAACTGTGAAGTGGAGCAACGGCTCAACAGGCAGCAGCATCATGGTAGGTACAGCTGGCACATATACAGCAACTTGTACAACGGCTTGTGGCACAAGTGGTAACTCAAATGCGGTGATAATCACAACAGGAGGAACGCCAAGTGCGCCAATGATAACAAGTGATAAAGCAAGCTTATGTGGTGAAGAGAAAGCCACTTTAACAGCAACTGCTTGTGGCGGCACTGTGAAGTGGAGCAATGGTTCAACAGGCAGCAGCATCACAGTAGGTACGGCTGGCACATATACAGCAATCTGTACAACAGCTTGTGGTACTAGCGGAAACTCAAATGCAGTGGTAATCACAACAGGAGGCATACCAACTCCTCCAACGATAGTAACTGATAAAACGAGTTTGTGTGGTACAGAAACAGCAAAACTTACAGCGTATGGGTGTAGTGGAACTGTAACCTGGAGCAATGGTTCAACAGGCAGCAGCATCACAGTAAACACGGCTGGCACATATACAGCAACTTGTACAACCGTTTGTGGTACTAGCGGTCATTGTAGTGCAATAACAATCACTAAAGATGGAACGCCAAGTGCACCAACAGTAGCAAGTGATAAAACGAGTCTATGTGGAAATGAAACAGCGACACTTACAGCAAATGGTTGTGGTGGCACTATCAAGTGGAGTAATGGTTCAACAGGTAGCAGCATCATAGTAGGTACGGCTGGCACATACACAGCAACGTGTACAACAGCTTGCGGAACTAGTGGAAACTCAAATGCGGTGATAATCACAACAGGAGGAACACCAAGTGCACCAACCATAGCAAGTGATAAAACAAGTATCTGTGGCACAGAAACAGCGACACTTACAGCAAATGGTTGTGGTGGCACTATCAAGTGGAGCAATGGCTCAACAGGCAGTATCATTACAGTAGGTACGGCAGGCACATACACAGCAATCTGTACAACAGCTTGTGGAACAAGTGGAAACTCAAATGCGGTGATAATCACAACAGGAGGAACACCAAGTGCACCAACCATAGCAAGTAATAAAACGAGTCTGTGTGGCAACGAAACAGCGACGCTTACAGCAAATGGTTGTGGTGGAACTATCAAGTGGAGTAACGGTTCAACAGGAACAAGCATCACAGTAGGTACGGCTGGCACATACACAGCAACGTGTACAACGACTTGTGGTACTAGTGGAAACTCAAATGCAGTGATAATCACATCAGGAGGAACGCCAAGTGCACCAACAGTTGCAAGTACCAAACCAAGCATCTGCGGTACAGAAACAGCTATCTTGACAGCAACGGGTTGTGGTGGAACTATCAAGTGGAGCAATGGCTCAACAGGTAGCAGCATCACAGTAGGTACTGCTGGAACATATACAGCAACATGTACAACTGCTTGTGGAACAAGTGGTAATTCAAATGCGGTGATAATCACAACAGGAGGAACGCCAAGTGCACCAACCATAGCAAGTGATAAAACGAGTCTATGTGGCAACGAAACAGCGACACTTACAGCAAATGGTTGTGGTGGCACTATCAAGTGGAGCAACGGTTCAACAGGAACAAGCATCACAGTAGGTACGGCTGGAACATATACAGCCACTTGTACAACAGCTTGTGGCACTAGCGGAAACTCAAATGCGGTGATAATCACAACAGGAGGAACGCCAAGTGCACCAACAGTAGCAAGTAACAAAACAAGCATCTGTGGTACAGAAACGGCAACCTTGACTGCAACGGGCTGTGGTGGAACTGTAAACTGGAGCAACGGCTCAACAGGTAGCAACATCACAGTAGGCACAGCTGGTACATACACAGCAATCTGTGTAACAGCATGTGGAACCAGCGCAGCATCTGAAACAATAACAATTACGCAAGGAAGCATGCCAATAGCGCCAATCATTGCAGCAAATAAAACAAGTATCTGCGCTAATGAGACAGCGATTCTGACAGCAAGCGGTTGTAGCGGAACTATTACCTGGACAGGCGGTAGCACCGGAACAATCCTGACTGTAAGCAATGGCGGAACATACGCAGCAACTTGTATCAATGGTTGTGGCAGCAGCGGCGCTTCAAATAGCATTGTTATCACAACTAAAACAGATTGTGGAACATGTAATACTGTGGCACCGGTTATTGCAACTAACAAAACAAGTATCTGTAAACCAGAAAATGTAAACTTAACAGCTACAGGTTGTAGCACAGGAGTAGTTATCTGGTCGACAGGCCAAACAGGTAGCTCGATAACTGTGAAACCAACAGCCACTACACTTTATACAGCGGTTTGTAAAGAATCTAATGTATGTAGCAGTGCGTTGTCGAATCAGGTACAAGTGAAAGTAAGTTCAGTAATATTACCAAGTCTGGTTTGTCTGAAAGACTTTGTATGTGATGGTGAGTCAGTAACAATTAAAGCAAGTGGTTGTGAAGGTGTGGTTGTCTGGTCGACAGGCGCAACCGGAGAAAGCCTGACTTTAGTTCCTGACAGCACAGTGAAATATACAGCAAAATGTAAAGTGGGCGAATGTGAAAGTGGCGTAACCGAACCAGTAATGATTCCTTACGGCAAACCAAACAAACCATTCATTCACTGCAAAAAACAAATATGTGTAGGCGAAAGCACAACACTATCAGCAACCGGATGTTCTGGTTTGGTAGTTTGGTCGACAGGTGCAACAGGAGCAGTGTTAACAGTAACACCAACGCAAGAATTCACTACTTACTGGGCTAAATGTCAATCATTAGGTGGCAAGTGTGAAAGTGAGCGTTCGAACGAGGTAACGGTAACCGTAGGTAAGTCGGCAACGGCACCAACAGTAATTGCCGAAATCAAGAATGTGTGTCCGTTCAATACAGCAGACTTGAACACAGCAATTCTGACTGAAATCTCGACAGTAGGAGGTCAGTTCGAATTCCATACTACTAACTCGGTAACTTCACCATTGGTAACTAATCCTGGTGCAGTAGGTGCAGGTACATATTATGTGTTCGAGCGCACATCAGCAGGTTGTTACTCGGCAGGTTCAGTAATTAAAGTAAGTATTACAACATGCGACGGTGGTGTAACGCCAGGTACTCCGACAGTAGACTTAGCTATCAGCAAGAAAGCTTCGGCAGATAAAGTTGAAATGAACCAAGAGGTTGAGTATAAAGTATCTGTAAGAAACGTAGGTACATTGAAAGCAACAGGTATCGAAGTAAGAGACATACTTCCTTACAAACTAAGCTTTGTATCGGCCAGCGCTAATGCAACGTATAACAACGGCATTGTGAATCTGAAACTTGATAGCTTATTGGCAGGTGATAGCGTAACATTCACTTACAAAACAAAAGTGGTTGCAGGTGGTAAGATTGTGAACAAAGCTGAATTGTCGAAAGTCAATGAGGTTGATAACACAACTGCCAACAATGTTAGCGAATACACCATCAACAATCCGGCTAATGAAGAGGTTATGTTGGGTATGAGCAAAGTATCAGGCGAGGCAGTACTAATCAGCGAAAAAACTTATACGATTCCGTTTACTATCTATGTAAGAAACATGGGTAATGCAGATGTAACAGGCGTACAAGTAGTTGATGACCTTGAGAAAGCCTTCGGCAATGGTGCGAAGATTCTGAACGATACAGTTTCAATTGTTGCCGATTCAGGTCTGGTTGTGAATCCTAATTACACAGGTCGTGGCCAGCACAAAAATATGTTGATTGATTCGTTGAGCACAATTAAGAAAGGTGCAACTTCGAAACTAAGCTTCAATGTAAGAGTTGATGTAAGCGAAGCTACTTCAGATAAGTTCTACAATAAAGCAGAACTAAGCCTGAATGGCGAGAAGAAAGAAGAATCAACAGATGGTGTGGATCCAGATCCTGATAATGATGGTGACCCAACCAATAACAATGATCCAACGCCAATTGAGGTTATCATTGATCTTAATCCGAATCAGCCGGCTATTGGGGTGTCGCTTGCAATTGTAGATTCTACACGCCTTGGTGAAACAAGTTACTCGGTTACTTACATGGCTTTAGTGAAAAACGTAGGAAACGCTAAACTAACCAACGTACAGGTATCTGACAGCTTGAACAATACTTTTGCCGATAGCGCAAGCTATGTAATGATTGGTACACCAACAACAGGCTTGAATTCTACATTGAAACTGAATCCTAATTTCAATGGTAAAGAAGATGCTAATCTATTGATTGCCGATACAACCAGCCAGTTGACTGTCAGCAAAACAGATTCGATATTCTATACTGTTCAGGTGTTCCATAATGGTCATAGAGGTCCTTACCAAAGTAATGTTTATGCGAAGGCAATCGGCAACGGACAATTGGTAACTGATAAGTCGAATGAAGGATTGGAAGTGAAAGCCAACCAGTCTTCACCAACTGTACTTGAATTACCTGTAGGAGAAGATGTAATGATTCCTGGAGCATTCTCACCAAATGACGACGGAGCCAACGATTACTTCAAGGTGAAAGTACCAACGGGGGCTAAACTTCTATCGGGTAGTATCTATAACCGTTGGGGTCATCTGGTCTTCAAAGATAAAGACAACATTCTGGCAGGTGAAAACTCTAAAGGATGGGACGGAACATCAAATCAGGGTGTAAGATTTGGTAGTGAAGGCTTACCTGACGGTACTTACTTCTATGCAATTGATTACGAAGTTAATGGCAAGAAAGTACATAAAGTAGGTTATATCACGCTTGCAAGATAAACCATAACCCTATAAATAAGTAAACAGTGCCGCCTTTCAAAAAGATTTATTCCGATGAAAGGTGGCATTTGTTTTATGAGCCGACTGTATGTTTTATACTCAACATATTTACCATTAATACTTTGGCAGGTCTTAGATAGCAATAAAACCGAACTATTGAGAAATCTGTAAGAAAACTGCTTATAAAGCACTTATTATCGAATTATATCTGTCTCAATCTGAAAATATGTAGTATATTGAGGGCTAAATCAAGCTAAAAAGTGAATAAAAAGCCACAATTTAAGGCATGATTTTTGCTTTATTTTTCGTTTATTAGAAAGCAGTTATTACAGGCAATGCTATTGAGAAAACTGATAATTTTTATCTTTTTTGCTACTTCTGCTTTTGTCGTTCATGCTCAGGGTTCTACTAAGGCGATCCAGAAAGCGGATGCGCAGTATGAGGCTTTGGCATACGCAAAAGCAATAGAGTTGTATGAAACTGCTTTGAAAAAACCGAAGGGCTTAACCGACGAAGAAACCCTGAAAGCAAAACTGCAATTGGCGCTGTGTTATAGGCAAGTAAAAGATTTTCAGAACGCCGAACGGGTTTTCAGAGAGGTACTGGGTAATAATCCTACACTAAAAGGCGCAGATATAAAAGCTTATCTTCATTTTGCTCAGGTATTAACCAGCAACGGAAAATACGATGAGGCTAATCAATACTGGCAGAAATACAGCGAACTACAAGAACAAGACAAGCGAGGCGAAGAGTTTATCAAGCTTAATAGTAACCGGGGAGCTTTAGAACGCAATGCAGGCAGTTATCAGGTCGAATACATAGGTATCAATTCAAGTAGTGCCGATTTTAGCCCTGTTTATTATAAAAAAGGGCTAGTGTTTGTATCAGGCCGTACCGGAAATGCCAATATCAAAAGGGTCTTTAATTGGGACGCCTCATCTTTTCTTGATTTGTTTTATCTGGAAGACCTGAAAGTTCTTAACACAGAATCAAACGCTTCTGCTATTGGTACAAGTAACTCCTCAACAAGTAAACCTTCACCTGCCTCAAGCAAACTGGGGAATGATTATTACACACCTCCTACTTCGAACGACAGCAAGACCGTAGGCCGAAAAGGTAGTGATTATATAGCAGGTAGCAAAGGTTCAGATTACGAAGAAGAACCCAGTATTCCTACTCAAAAATTCAGCAAAACACTCAATTCTAAGTACCACGAAGGGCCATGTACGTTTTTTCATGATGGTTCAAAGATTGTTTTTACCCGAAATAGCCAGAATACAGGCGGCGGAATTTTCGGACAGAAAAAGAATGCAGGCATTACCCGACTGAAACTCTACATGGCGTATTATGAAGAAAACGAATGGAGAAAAGTTAAAGAACTGCCATTTAACAGCAATGATTATTCGTGTGGGCATCCGACTATCACTATCGACGATAAGATTCTGTACTTTGTTTCTGATATGCCCGGTGGTTATGGTGGTACTGACATCTGGATGACGAGGTATAACAATGGCGAGTGGTCGAAACCAGAGAACCTTGGGGCAAGTGTAAATACCCGTGGAAACGAAATGTTCCCGTTTGTTGATGAGCGTGGCAATCTCTATTTTTCGTCCGACGGTCACCCTGGTTTAGGTGATTTAGATATTTTCTTTATGCCCATGAATACCGCTACGGGTATGCCATCGGCAAAAGCACGGAATCTGGGTGCTCCGCTTAATTCCAACAAAGATGATTTCGGGATTATTACAGATAGCGAACGCAGAGCAGGTTTTTTAAGCAGTAACCGTAAAAGAGGTGGCAACGACGATGATATTTATAAGTTTACACGTTTAGGTACTGTTTATGGTTGCAGAGAAGTAGTGGTGAATATTTTTGATGAAGAAAGCAAGAAACCTTTTGACCGCATAAGGTTTGAATACCAAACCAAAGGCGATGCTAACTCTAAAGAAAGTGCCATTACTAACAATCTGGGCACTATTAAGTTATGTCTGGAGGCCGATAATGACTTTAGTTTTATTGTCAAACAAAATGGTTATCAGCCATTAACAGTAAATTATTCAAACAAAGATGCCTCTGATTATGAAGCAGCTAAATTTGATATTTATCTGAAACGTGAGGTTGTACTTGTTGATAATAGCAAGAATAAACCTAAAGAAAATAATTCGCTTAATGCATCAAACGAAATTGTACTTTCAAAGGGAGGCAAGAATAATGTGTCTACTATTTTCAGAGGGGTTGTAACTGCCGGGCGAGATAGTACGCCAATTGCAGGTGTATTAATCAGGTTTATTAATAAATGTACAGACCAGGTACAAGAGATGCTAACCGGAGCCGACGGCTCGTATGAGTTTAAGCGTGATTTGAATTGTGATTATATACTCGAAGCCATCAAAGATAACTTTGGCAGTACTTCTGAACTAGTGGAGAGAATAGCCGAGAAAAGAAGCATCGGAAACATATTCAAGAAGAAAACCACCAAAGCCAACGTAGGCTCATTGTTCGATACAAAACTTTACAAAGTTGGCGATGTTGTACAATTAGATAATATCTATTACGATTCGGATAGTTATAAAATAAGGGGTGAAGCTGCAAGAGAACTAGAGAAACTGGTACAAACAATGCAGAAAAACCCTAATATGATTATTGAAATACGCTCGCATACCGATACCAGAGGTAATGCACAGGATAATCTGACACTTTCTCAATTAAGAGCTAATGAGGTAGTAAGCTTTCTGGCAAGAAATGGCGTTGCCAAGGCTCGTATGAAAGGGGTAGGCATGGGTGAGAAAGAACCTGTAAATGGCTGTGGCGATGGTGTGCAATGTACCGAAGCCGAACATCAGAGAAACCGCCGTACCGAATTTAAGATTCTTTCGATTGAGCGTAAATAAGATAATAGCAGGGAAAAATCATAGATAAGTGCATATAACGGTCTAATGTCGTTACCTTTGTGCTGTTCTATAAAGAATAAGGCATTTAGGATAATATTTAGATATGAGGAATTTCAATAGAGAAAGTCTTGCACAAAAGAGCAGCAATAAACCGGCAGATACAAAATTCAATGTAACAGAAGAGACTGAACTACTGGTGTTTTTACTTAAAAAAATCAATAAAAGCCGTAACGATGTAAAGGTTTTATTACGAGATAAACACATTTTTGTAGAAGGGCGTGCTGTTACACAGTTTAATCATATACTCAAACCCGGCCAAGTAGTAGAGGTAAAATGGAAAAAAGGCCCTGAGGAACAAAAGCAAAGAGGATTATCGATTGTTTTTGAAGACCAATATTTGATTGTTATTGAAAAACAAGAGGGAGTTTTATCAATTGCTACCGAAAAGCAGAAAGATAATAACGCTTACAGTACTTTAAGTAATTATGTAAAAAAGCAGAGCCTCGGCAACCGGATTTTTATAGTACACAGACTTGACCGTGAGACCTCCGGCCTGATGATATTTGCCAAAAGTGAAAGAATTCAGAAGCTTTTGCAGGAATCATGGAATGATACGATTGAAGAACGTACCTACCTGGCCGTAACCGAAGGCGCTGTTGAAAAAGAAGAAGGTACGATTGTTTCATACTTGGTCGAAAGCAAAGCTCTGATTGTTTACTCAACACAAAACCCTGATTCTGGGCAAAAGGCTGTTACTCATTATGAGGTTCTCAGAAGAAGCAGCAAGTATTCGTTGGTAAAGTTTAATCTGGAAACTGGCCGAAAAAATCAGATTCGGGTGCATGCCAAAGACATAAAACACCCCATTGTAGGCGATGCAAAGTATGGCGCTACAAGTAACCCCATTAATCGTTTGGGTTTGCATGCTTGGGTACTTTCGTTTAAGCACCCAATTACAGGCGAAAACCTACGTTTTGAAACAGAAGTACCGGCTAAGTTTATGAGATTATTTGACTGATTACTTATTCAATCTCCTCTAAAAGTGTACTAAACTGAACGAATTTACCTCTGAAGAGCATATTGTGTCTATCAAGGATTTGTTCTTTATGGTTAAGTTCAAAACTCAGAAAATCTTCCATTTTTTTGAAATGAAACTGGAAAGAGTAGGTGCTTCCTGCATTTTCAATCTCGGTAAGTAGTTTTAAAATGGTAGATTTATAAGGCAATTTGGTTTGCATTACGGCAGGTACAAAATTGGCTTTCATCCATTTTAGCCATTGTTGCTGAATATGGGTTTCGATATTGAAAGTGATATTAAAAAGAAGCATTGCTTATGAATTTAAGATAAAAGATTTGCAAATTTCGGAAAGAAATTTGGTCTTATTCTTACCGAGTTTAATTTTTCTTTGCGTTCTTTGTAGTTAAAACTACCATTGACAGATTTTATTTCCATCATATTCTTTTAAAAAATGTTTAAAAAGTTCATCCCTACCATTCTTGCAATTGTTGGCTTTGTTGTGATTAGTTTCTTATATGCTTCTCCACTTTTACAAGGAAAACGACTCGGATTGCACGATATTCAGATGGCATCGGCTGCTGCAAAAGAATTAAACGATTTTCATAAACAAACAGGTGATTGGGGCTGGTGGACAAACTCTATGTTTGGCGGTATGCCCAGTTATATGATTGTTGGCGGTTATCCTAATAGCTGGTCGAGCTGGTTAGCTGCTACTTTTATGAATATCTTTCCTGTTCCGGCCAACGTTCTGGTAGCCTTGATGTTAGGCTTCTATGTTTTAATGAGGGTTTTGAACGTAAACAGATGGCTTAGCTTTTTTGGCTCGGTTGCGTATGCTTTTGGCACAAGTGCCTTTCTGTTTCTGGAAGCAGGGCATATCTCAAAAATTATCGCTTTGGCGTTTGCCCCGGGTGTATTAGCTGGGTTTATAGCTGTTTTCAGAGGTAGGTATTGGCTTGGGGCTGCCATCACAACCTTGTTTATGGGGTTTGAAATTTACGCCAATCACCCTCAGATAACCTATTATCTATTCTTTCTTTTAGGGTTTTACGTTGTTTTTGAAAGCTATTTGCATGTTAAGAAAGGTAATTTTTCGGGCTTGCTAAAGGCTTTTGGTATTATTCTGGTTTGTACGCTTATTGGTGTTGGTACTCGTGGTATGTATTTGTGGAACACCCTGGTTTATACCAAAGAAACCACCCGTGGCAAATCTGAATTGACTTTAGGAAACATTAACCGCTCATCAGACGGCTTAGATAAAGACTATGCATTCGGGAAAAACTATGCATTCAGTCAACTGGAAACACTTACTTTTCTGGCACCTAACTTTGTGGGTGGGTCTTCAAATGGTAATTTGGGGGCTAGCTCAGAAACCTACAAAATGATGGTAGGCAAGGGCATAGACGAAAGTACTGCCCTTAATTTTAGTTCTAACCTACCATTGTATTTTGGTCCGCAGGGTTATACCTCAGGGGCATTTTACTCAGGTATTCTGGTCTTGTTTTTCTTCCTGTTATCTTTGTTTATTGTCAAAGATGGCTTCAAATATGTGTTACTGGCTACATCGGTTATTTATCTGTTTATAGCCTGGGGTAGTTATTTTAGTGGGTTTAACTACTTTATGTTCGACTACTTCCCGTATTTCAATAAGTTCAGAGATAGTAAGATGATTCTTACACTTCTGCACTTGTGTCTGGTAATAGGTGCAATGCTTGGTATCAAACAAATTGTAGATAATAATCTTACTTTTAAAGATTTAAAGAAACCTTTAATATATACTTTGGGTGGTTTGTTAGGCATCATAATCATAGGCTATTTTATGCTTGACTTCCGCTCGCCAAACGATGAGGGTTTCGTAAAGAGTATAGCAGATGCAAACGGTCAAGAGTTTGCCAACTCGTTGTTGGCTTCTATTATAGCTGACAGACAATCGGCAGTAATGGGCGATATTCTTCGTTCGCTCTTCTTATTGGCAGCAGCAGCCGGATTAATATGGGCTTACTCAACTCAGAAGCTAAAAGCCAATGTATTTGTAATTATAATAGGTACACTTACGGTTTTAGATTTGATTCTTGTTGATAAACGTTATGTGAACAATGCTGATTTTCAGCCAAAATCGTCTATTATCAGCCAATCATATACGCCTTCACCTGCTGACGAACAGATTTTGTTAGACAAAGACCCGAATTTCAGAGTAATTGATTTGGCCACAAACCAGAGTTTCTGGTCTGATGCTCGTATCTCTTATTTCCATAAATCAATAGGGGGGTATCATGGGGCTAAATTAAAACGTATGCAGGAGTTGTACGAAAATGCCATGATAAAAGATGGTAGACTGAACATGCCGATTCTGAATATGCTTAACACCAAGTATTTTATTACACCGGGGCAAGATGGCCAGCCAATGGCACAACGCAACCCTGAGGCTTTAGGAAATGCATGGTTTGTAAACGAAATAAAAGTGGTGAAAAATGCAGACGAAGAATTGAAATCGGTTAATAATTTTAACCCTCACACAGTAGCATTTGTAGACCAGAGATATAACAATTATCTGAACGGAAAATCATTGAAACAAGATACTACTGCTAGTATTAAACTGACCGAATATAAACCTAATGCCTTAACGTATGAGTCAAACTCGGCATCGAATCAGGTAGCGGTATTTTCGGAAGTATATTACAGAGGCAACGAAGACTGGAAGTCTTATGTAGACGGCCAAGAAACCCCTCATTTCAGAGCAGACTATGTATTGCGTGCTATGGTAATTCCGGCAGGTAAACATAAGATAGAGTTCAAATTCCAACCGAAATCGGTAGTAGTGGGTACCAAAATTGACCTTGTTTCATCAATCTTATTTGTTTTGTTGATTGTCGGAGGCTTAGTGATGGAGTATAGAAAAAAAGAAACCGATACAACAAAAAAAGCCTGATTGGTGCTGATAGAGTATAAAAAGAAAGTTTGATTTAATAGAATTTATATGCCTGCTGTTTCAGTTTTGATGCCTGTATTTAATGCAGAAAGGTATGTTAAAGAGGCGATTGATAGCATTCTGAATCAGACATTTAAAGATTTTGAGTTAATTGTTCTGAACGATGCATCAACTGACTCAAGTAAGGAGGTCGTCTTGTCTGTGCAGGATTCACGCATCCGATATATAGAAAACGAACAGAACAAGGGTTTGTCTTTTTCGAGAAATCGTTTGTTGAGTGAAGCAAAAGGCGTGTACATAGCATGGCTCGATGCCGATGATATTGCGTACCCTACAAGGCTGGAAGAAGAATATCAGTTTCTGGAAGAACATACAGAACACGCAATGGTAGCCAGTTGGGCTAGATTGATAGATGCAGAAGATAAACCAACAGGTGATTTTATTAAATCGTATATACCAAACGAATATCTGTCGGCTCTGCTATTGTTTGTGAACTATTTTGTGCAGTCGAGCGTGATGTTACGGAGAAGTTTTTTACCTGATGTGCACTATCGGCCGGAGTTTCCACCAACCGAAGATTACGAACTTTGGGTGCGTATTGCCGCCAAATATCCGGTGTCTATTCTACCTAAAACATTGGTAGATTACCGGATTCATACAAGTAATATAAGCTCAGTGCAACAGCAACGCTCAGAGATTGCAGTAAAACTCAATCATAAGATACAATTAGAGAGTTTAGGTATATTGCCAAGTGACGAAGAAGTAAACCTACACTATACAATTGCATTCAGAAAACCAGAGAATTTAGCATTTCTGGAAAAAGCTGCTGATTGGTTACAGCGCATTGAAACCCAAAACAAAATCAATAAAAGATTTGATACCAAAGCACTGCGCTATATTCTTATGCATCGTTGGATAAAAGTATGCACAAGCAATAAATCGCTAGGGTTAGGCGCGCTGAAAATATATTTTAAAAGTAAACTCGTAGAAGTGAGTTTGAGGAATTTGTTTTTGATGATGCAATATATTATAAAATAATAACCTCTCTTAAATTGAAATGAAAAGAATAATTGCCGTGACTTTAATTGCCTATTCAAGTTTTTTATTGAGTTGCAAAAATACTCCAGTACCTATAGAAGAGGGATTTACAAGTATTTTAGCGGATAGTACTATGAACATACAAGTAACAGCTACTAATAACCAAACATACTATGAGTTTGGATTCAAATTTCAGGTATTGAAAGATGGTAAAATTGCCAAGCTTGGTACAAAATTACCTAATGCAGGCAGCTATAGAGTAAGTATCTGGGATGCAAAATCAAAAACGGTATTATTAGAAAAAGTAGTTAATCAGACACAAGCTAATAAGCAACATTGGGTAAATATTTCGCTTCTACCAATTATAAAAGATAAAGAATACCTCATTTCTGTATTAGCAAATAATTGGAATGATGCGTTTCAGAAAACAGGAAAAGCGATTGAATATCCGATTGAAAAAGGGAACATTAAACTGTTGCGGTTTGCTTACACAAGCCAGCCATCATCATCATCTCCTCCGAAATTTCCAAATATGACAGATAATTATTATTCAATATCTGGATTTGTAGATTTTGGATTTATTTCCAATTAAAATTATATGTACACTACTGTCTTTAAATTATTACCACTCTTTGATGCTATCAGGCTAAATATTTTAATATTTGTTAGAAGATACATATTCAAATTTGGTAAAATAAACTTTTCGCAAACAGGAGAAGAAATAGTTATTCAATGGATATTAAAAGATATTAAACAAGGGTTTTACTTAGATGTTGGTTGCCATCATCCATACAAAATTTCTAATACTTTTCAATTATATCTAAATGGATGGCATGGCATTGCTATTGATGCTAATCCAACATTGATTGAAAAGTGGAAAAGAAAACGTAAAAATGATATTCCACTCGTAGCGGCTATTTCTGATGAAGAGAAAGAGGTTACTTTTTATGAATTTAAAGAAAGTGAGGTAAATACCATGGACGAAGGGATGGTACAGGAGTGGAAACAAAAGTTTAATTATAGAAGCGAAAGAAAGCTAACCACTCAAACACTGACTTCGATTCTGGATAAATATTTACCTGAAAACCAAAAGATAGATTTATTAACGGTAGATGTTGAAGGCAATGATTTTAATGTAATAAAATCTATTGACTTGAATAAGTATAGGCCAAAGTTGATAGTAGTTGAAATTCATGGATTTGATTTGTCGAATATTGAGGAGAATGAAATTTATCAATATCTGATTACTCAGAAATATACTTTGGTAAGTTTTGCTACAATGAATGGCTATTTTCTGGATACCACAAGATAGAACTGCAAATTTTTAACAACTTATTCTATATGAAAAACAAAGTTTACGTATTAGTTTTTACTGCTGCTTGGCTTTTAACACAAAATGCAATTGCTCAGACTTTAAAAGATGAATTAACTCCTGTTATTAAGGACTCTCTTAAGCTTACAAACATAGCTTTTAGCGTTTCTGAGGGGTCTTACACAATCGCTCCTTTGAGTTCGGGAAAACCACATTTTGTAGGAGGCAAACTTAGTTTGGGAACTTCAAGTGTTTCAAAGAAAATCTATGTATTAGATGATACAAGAAACTATGACCCAGAAGGCAATGCGAATGTCTTCTCAATTTTTCAAAACTTAAATCCAGGTGGATATGCTACACAAGAATATATATCTGGTTATAGTGGTGGTAAGTTAGAGATTGGATTTGCAAGCTCTGAATATGGTACCGGATACCTGAATAGTGTATATGCTAACAGAGGTACAATTATTTCAAGAAATTCATCTGGTTTAATTTTACGTTCAACACCGGGCTATGGTACATACGATGGTATTACCTTTCAAACGGGTTATGCAGGTTATGATGGAATAACTCCTGAACGAATGCGTATCGACGCCTATGGCAACGTCGGAATCGGAACAACTTATCCCGTATCAAAATTGCACTTGAGCAATGGTAACGTTCAGTTAGATAATGGAGATATATTTGTGAGAGATTTTAACAGAGGTATTATTCTGAAATCTCCAGGTAGTAATTGTTGGAGAATTACAATTAGTGATTGGGGCGATTTTGTAAAAACATATGTGCCTTGCCCTAACTGATTTCGAGGGGGATAATAAACGACAAAAGCCAGACTTAAATCTGGCTTTTGTCGTTTATTGATCGTATTTTATATGCCTAATACAAAAATATCTGATGTGGGTGTTGCACTTCCGCCTTTCTTTTCAAGCGTTACGGCAAAAGCTTTTGGCATAGGTACTTTCTTTAATTCCTGCGTGTTATTGATAATGTCAAATACACCTG
Source organism: Emticicia soli (assembly GCF_037860775.1). Lineage (NCBI taxonomy): Bacteria > Pseudomonadati > Bacteroidota > Cytophagia > Cytophagales > Leadbetterellaceae > Emticicia > Emticicia soli. The sequence goes on from NZ_JBBEWC010000010.1 coordinate 21,424, forward strand.
CATCTAGCGGTTTATCATCAACAATTGCCCATAATTGGTATTGCATGCCAACAGGAGGCGCAGGTAAGTTCGGACGAACCAGATATACTTTGTTCGTTGACATATCAAGTGCAAGCATAACCGTTGAGTTTGGCGAAACCTTTTGGCCCATTAATTTAAATGTTTTTACGCCGGGACTCATCAAAAGGTTTACTTCATTAGGCTTCATCATGCCCTCGTTACTCTTGGCCTCTTTTTGTAATTGTATATTCTGGTTGATGGCTTGTGTTAAATTCTCTTTACTCTCATTCCAGCGTGTCAGAACATAAACATTTGCCAGTACACTGCCTAACAGGGCTAAAGAAGCTGCAATTCGAAGATAACTACTGAAAAAACCACTTGGTTTCGCACGCATGTGAGCTATCTGCTCTTCATTTTCGAAACCATTAAAGTCTATAACTTTTGTATCTTTTATTAGAGTACCAGTACTTAAAGCATCAGCAACAATTGTATTCCAGATTTGGTCTTTTAAGTGCACCGGAGGTTCTGATGCATTCTCAAAGGCATAGCTTTCCAGAGAGTCTTCGATAGCCCGAAGCTCCTCCTTTATTTCGGGGTATTTTACCGCCATTTGCTCTACTTCAGCTATCTCTTCTGAGGTAGCTGAGCCAAGCACGTAGCTTTCTAAAATCCCTGACGCTATGTATGCATTAATATTCATTTTTATTTTTAGCTTGATTGCATTTTAATGTGTTAAGATAAAAATCAAGCATATTTTAATTTGATTGCTGATAGCATTTTAAAAAAAGTTCATTAATAAAAGTACCAAAGCTTGCAGCAAGCCCCTTAAGGTATTTACTGCTGATTTAATTCTTGTTTTAACAGTACCCAGCGGAATACCGTATTCTTCAGAAACTTCAGCTTGAGTATAGCCTTTATAATATATTAAATCTATTAATTGCTTATATTCCGGCTTTAGTTTATCTACTATTTTTTGCAGACCTATACCATCAACATCTTGTGCTGTCTGGTATTCGTCATCAATCTGATGCAAAACTTTATCTTCTATTGATACATTATAATTGCTATCTCTGAAATCGGCAGAACGAACCTTATCGATTGCCAGATTACGGGCAATATTCATCATCCAGGTAAAAATGCTTCCTTTTGATGAATCATAATTGTCGATGTTCTTCCAGATTTTAAGAAATGTATCTTGAAGTAAATCATTCGCATCGTCATTCGACTGTATAACCTTATTTAGTACTCCATATAGGGCACTTGAATAATTATTATACAGAATATTAAAGCCTCGCTGATCTTTGTCTTTCAACAAAGCCACCAATTCTTCTTCTGATATGCTGATACGACGTGCCAAACGATTCTCTTTTTCGGGCTTAATTAGTAAATTTTCTCAAAGATGTTGTTTATCTCACATCTTTCCAAAAAAACTTAAAAAAAACTACACATTTTAGCATGATTTTTTTTTCTTTAACTAAGCCCAAAGTTTTCTTCGTTTTTGCACTTCTAATTCTATTTACGGAATATCATAAGTTTTGGATTTATTTTATTAAATAATAGCCGTAACTTTGCATTTCTTTAGATTTTTCTAATACTAATTCATAACTGAAAACCAAAATAGATAAGTAGTGGCTAACACACCCAAACAACAAGGCTTTTTCTTCCCTGCTGAATGGCACCCACACCGGGCGACATGGTTAAGCTTTCCGCAGAGTTCTGATTCGTGGGATTATGGTGACAGATTAGAGCGGATATACCCATCTTATATGGCATTTATCAAAGCTATTGCCGAAAGTGAGAAGGTTTGCATTAATGCAACAGACGAGCAACAAAAAGCTTTGATTATTAAACTTCTTGAAAAATACGATATAGATCAAAGTGAGATAGAAATTCCGATACATGCCACAAACGACTCTTGGTGCCGCGACCACGGCCCGGCTTTCTTGATAAACCCAGAAACCAAAGAGCGAATGATTGTGGAGTGGGGCTATAATGCCTGGGGTGGTAAGTATCCACCATTTGACGACGACGACCAAATACCCGTAAAAATAGCCAACTACCTTGGTTTACCTTATGTAGTGCCGGGTATTATTATGGAAGGAGGCTCGGTAGAATTTAACGGAAAAGGTACAGTACTTACGAGCAAATCTTGCTTGTTGAACCCTAACCGAAACCCGCACCTGAATCAATCTGAGATTGAGCAATACCTGCACGATTATTATGGTGTAGACCAGGTTCTGTGGGTAACCGATGGAATTGTAGGAGATGATACCGACGGGCACATTGATGACACAACTCGGTTTGTGAATGAAGATACTGTTTTAACAGTAATAGAACATGATAAAACCGATGATAATTACCATCCGTTGAAGCAAAATCTTGATGATTTATCAAAAATGCGTTTGTTGAATGGCAAGCAATTAAATATAAAAGAATTGCCGATGCCTAAGGCCGTTTATGATAGTGGTATTCGTTTGCCTGCATCTTATGCCAATTTCCTGATTACAAACGGAGACGTGATAGTACCAACATATCGTTGTGATAAAGATGATGTAGCCTTAGATATTATACAAGGTTGTTTCCCCGACAGAAAAATTGTAGGTATTGATGCCACCGAAATTATCTGGGGGCTTGGTAGTTTCCATTGTTTGTCTCAACAAGAACCCATTATATAGATTGCTTAAAATGTTAAATTTTCATAAAAAAACCTTTAGGTCGCTTAGTAATACCGCCAATGGTGAAGTAGGAGAGGAAACTCTGTTTCACTATTCACAAAATGGCGATATAGTATGGGCCGAATATGCCGGAGGCATGATTGTAAAAGGTTTTTTGATAGCTAAAGTGCTAGCAGATAGTATTTTAGATATGAGATACGAACATATAAATAAAGCAGGAGAGATAATGACGGGCAAGTGTTGCTCTACACCCGAACTATTACCTGATGGGCGTATACGCCTGCATGAAAAATGGCAATGGACAAGCGGAGACTTGTCGTCAGGGGAGTCGGTTGTGGAAGAAATAATCAATTAAACTTCGTAAAAAGCAGAAAAATCTGCTATTTTTGGTTCTTCATTTTTTTGATAGCCGAAAAATAGCGATTTCGGCATATTGTTAACCCAAACAAAATTAATATTCATCACAATAATTTTTAAACGCTTAGAGTTTAGTTATTGTAGCAAAATGGCTTTGCCATTCAGATGATTGATAGAAGTATTGTTATGAAGCGATTTTACAAGGTATTCCCATATATATTATTACTCTTTTCACAGATTGCTTGTCAGGTTTTAAAGAAACCGGCTTCAACTGCCAAAGAAACAAAAGAAAGCCCCAAAACGGCAAGCAATACACAAGCTTCGCCAAAAGCGAGCCAGACAAATGCTGTAAATACAGAACCGATAGGACTGACAATTGGGTCTAACGAACTAAAAGTATCAGACCTGAAACTGGAGATTGAGAAACTGATGATACACGACTCCGTTTCAACTGATGAGGCTCTTCAGCAGGTGATTCAAGACCAGAGAATAGTAGCTGAGGCCAAAAGAAGAGGATATGATAACTCAGAAGAATACAAAGAAGAGCTGCAAACCTACAATAGTATTTTAGCCGAGGCATATCTGACAGATAGCACCACGATTAAGTATCTTCTGAAAGAAACCTACGACTGGCTGTTGCAAGAAGTGAGGGCTGCTCATATCATGTACCAACTTCCCGAATTTGCTAATCCTGCCGATACCGCTGCTATTTATAATAAATTGATGGATATCAGAACAAGGGCGCAGGAAGGAGAAGATTTTGGTGTATTGGCGCAGCAGTTTTCGCAGGATAAAAAAACAAGCACTAAAGGTGGCGAATTAGGTTGGTTTAGTGCTTTGCAACTGGTATATCCGCTTGAAAAAGCGGCTTTTAATGTAGCTGTTGGACAGGTTTCTTTGCCTGTCAGAACAAAAGTAGGCTACCATCTGGTAAAGGTACTAGAGCGTAGGCCAAACAGTGGTAAAGTATTGGTACAGCATATATTGAAGGCAGTGCCTTTAAATTCAAACGACTCGCTATTTACTAAAGCAAAAATACAGATAGATTCTATATATACAGCCTTAACCAAAGGGGCTGTTTTTGAGGTTTTATGTGAGAAGCATTCTGACGATTATAAAACCAGAAATAACAAAGGCTATTTGCCTGTATTTGGTATAGGTACACGTGAGGAAACAGCTTTTGAACAAGCTGCCTTTGCGCTGAAAGAAGGACAAGTTTCTAAACCTGTGCGTACCTCAGCAGGGTGGCATATCATCAGGCTAGCCAAGAAACTCCCGCTTGAATCTTATGAAGAGCTATTGCCAAAATTGAAAGAAAAAGTAGTAACTGATTCAAGAGGTGAGCTTGTTAAAGAAAATGCGCAGGCTCGTTTAAAGAAAGAAATGCAGTTTGTTGAAAATGCTGATATAGCTAAAAGAGCTATTGAAACGGCCGATACAAACCTTGTAAAAAGAAAGTGGGGTTATGTGCTCAATAGCCCGCTAACAAACAGTACTATATTCTCGATTGGTAAAAACGAGGTTAAAACCAAGGCTTTCTATGAATACGTGATGGAAAGACAATTGGTTGAGCGTATACCGAATGGCTATAGTGCTTTAATGTGGATGCGTAGTTTTTATAAGAAATTTGTCGATAAAAATGTGAAGGAGTACGCCGAAGCACATTTAGCCGAGATTAATCCTGAATTCAGGTTATTAATGCAGGAATATACCACAGGTTTCTTGAAAGTGCAGTTGATGAACGATTTGGTTATTGAAAAATCTGTGGCAGATACACTGGGGCAAAGAGCATTTTATGAAAGAAATAAAGACAAGTATCGGATGCCTGAAAGAGCATTGGGTAGCCTGGTAATAGCTAAAGATGCTAAAACATTGGCACAGGTACGAGATATATTTAAGAAAGGTGCGCCGTATCCGCTCAATAGTACAATGCGTACACCGCTGTACTATGAGAAATTCGGAAGTGAACTAACACCCGATCATAAAAAAACTTTGATGAGTTTATTGGATATCATGGGTACCAATAAAGGCTATGTGGTAGAGATAGGAGGATACGCCGACCAGAACGAAAATAGTACTAATTCGGCCGAGCGTATTGAAAAAGTAAAGAATTTTCTGGTAACAAATGGTTTACCTATAGAACGGATTATTGAAAACGACTATGGTAAAACCAAACCAGCCGACCGCTTTGACTGGACTAAAAACCAAAGAGTAACTTTCATTTTTTATAGTAATTCTAAAAAAGACGTCGAGAAACGATTTAATCGTAAAGAAGAGAATACTGTATCTATTGAAGACGGGTATTTTAAAAAAGGCGATAATAAATACGTTGATGCCTTTAAATGGGAGGTTGGAAGCCAGTCGGTAATAAAAGAAGGTAAGTACTTTGAATTCAATATTGAGAAAGTGGAGCCTGCACGATTCAAAACCTTACGTGAAGCACGTGGGCAGGTATTAGCCGACTACCAGAAACAACTGGAAAAACAATTGAATGATGAATTGGCTGTGAAATACCCTGCAATAGTTAACAAGGAGGAAATAAGCAAATCTTTAGAAGTTCGAAAACAATAGACCTAAGTAATATAAAAACAAAGAATTAAGTACAAACCAATTATATGTTAAAGAAATTAGTTTTATTCATTTGCCTACCAATATTGGCGTTTTCTCAAGATAAGCCCATTAATATTGACAGGATTATAGCAAAAGTAGATAACTATATAGTGCTTCGTTCAGAAGTAGAACAATGGCATCTACGTTCGGCACAGCAGCAACAACCTGTTACAAAATGCCAGGCACTAGAGAGTTTAGTTGTAAATAAATTATTGGTAGCAAAGGCTGAAATAGACTCTGTGGCAGTAGACGAAAAAACAGTAGACGACCAACTGAATGCTCGTATGCAGCAGATGATTCAGCTTTATGGAAATGAAAAAAACATTGTTGACCAGTTTGGCAAATCTCTTGAAACACTTAAAAGTGAGGTAAGAACGCAGGTAAGAGAGCAGCTAACGGCACAGAAGATGCAGGGCGAGATTACCAAAAACCTAAAAGTTACGCCAAACGAGGTTAAGAAATTCTTTAACCAGTTTCCTAAAGACAGTATCCCGGAAATACCAGCCGAAGTGCAGATAGGGCATATAGTGCGGTTTGCTAAAGTAACAAGGGCTCAGAAAGATGAACTATCCGAACGGCTACTTGATTATAAACGCCGGATTCTGGCCGGCGAAAAATTTGAAGACCTTGCCAAAGAATATTCAGAAGACCCAGGTTCTCGCCAGTATGGTGGTGATTTAGGTTGGTCGAAAAGAGGGCAGATGGTACCTCAGTTTGAAGCGGCTGCCATGAAGTTGAAACCTAACGAAATGACCGACGTTGTAGAGTCTGACTTTGGGCTACACTTAATACAGACACTTGAAATTCGTGGCCAAGAGTACCATGCTCGCCATATTTTACTGCGTCCTGACTATAACCGTTTAGATTTAGGTGAACCAACTAAGTTTTTGGATAGTCTTCGTAAAGAAATTGTACGCGATAGTATCAAGTTTGAAAAAGCAGCTAAAGATTTTTCAGACGATAAACAAACACAAGATGCAGGCGGAATGCTATCTGATCCACAGACGGGTTCATCAAAATTGCCACTTGACCAATCAATGGACCCTACGCTTTACTTCACTATTGATAGTATGAAAGTTGGCACGATTACTGTACCAATGCCGTACAGAAGCGAAGATGGTAAAACAGGTGCAAGAATTATCTACTACAAAGCTAAATATGCCCCGCATATTGCCAATCTGAAAGATGATTTTGAGAAAATAAAAGAGTTTGCTTTAATGGAAAAGCGAAGTAAAGAAATTGAAGCATGGTTTAAGAAAGCAATAGCCGATGTTTATATAAAGATTGACCCTGAGTATGAATCTTGTAATATTTTCGGCCAGGTCCGGACCGACAACTAGATTCAAAATCAATAATTCACCCATACCGTAATTTAATGAGCAAAGTTCAATTTAATTCAGACGTAGAAGCAGCAGATGCCCTTAAAGTTGCCTATAACAATTTAAGAAATGAAATCGGACAAGTAATCGTAGGGCAAGATGAAACCGTTCGTTTATTACTTACAGCAATATTTTGCCAGGGGCACTGTCTGTTGGTAGGGGTGCCGGGTTTAGCAAAAACTCTATTGATTCAGACCATTGCTTCGGCATTAGATTTAGATTTTAACCGTATCCAGTTTACACCTGACTTAATGCCTTCTGATATTCTGGGTTCAGAGACTCTGGATAACGAGCGTAATTTCAGATTTATAAAAGGGCCCGTTTTTGCCAATATTATTCTTGCCGATGAAATTAACCGTACGCCGCCTAAAACGCAATCGGCGCTTCTGGAAGCGATGCAAGAATATGCAGTAACAGTAACCGGAAAAAAACATAGCCTTGAGCGTCCGTTTTTTGTACTAGCTACACAAAACCCAATTGAGCAAGAAGGTACATATCCATTGCCAGAAGCCCAGCTAGACCGTTTCATGTTTATGGTTAACCTTGATTATCCGTCCTACAAGCAAGAGCTTGATATTGTAAAAAATACTACGTCAGATAACAAGAAAACAGTAAAAAAGGTAGTAACAGGTGCAGAGATACTTTATTTTCAACACTTGGTACGCCGTGTTCCGGTAGCCGACAATGTGGTTGAGTATGCAGTAACGTTAGTGCATAAAACCCGCCCGAATACAGAAATGGCTTCGGCCGACACCAATAAGTATCTTGATTGGGGTGCAGGGCCACGTGCTTCTCAGAACCTGATTTTAGCAGCTAAGTGCAACGCATTGATTAACGGTAAGTATTCACCTGATATTGAAGACGTAAAAGCCGTAGCGGTGCCTGTATTGCGCCATCGTGTAGTACGCAACTTCAAAGCAGAGGCTGAACACGTTTCAGTAGAAGATATTATTAAGCGTATGTTATAATTGTTCAGAACATAGATACAACAAAAATGGAGATGCTTTAAACATCTCCATTTTTGTTGTAAGCAAATTCGGACTAGTATTTTATAGCCCAGTAGGGATTTCGGTAAGACTTGATACTGTCTTTGATATGCTTTGCTATCAGGTTATCATAATCAGCGTCTTTTATCTTTTTGCCTTTCAGTTTAGGCATTGCCAATTCTTTCGGCTCTACTTTTCTGAATTCAACTTTGCTTGCTGTAATAACTACATCACCATCATTTATCTCTAGTTCCAGAATTAAACCAGGCAGCCCATAGTATCTTTCAGGGCCTGCCGACACCGGAATATCTCCTGTAAACCACGCTGTGATTTTCTGATGCTTAACTGTATCTTCGGTAACTGCTTTCATGCATATATAGCCGGCTACATCTTTAATCTGGTTCAGAACCTTCCAACTTGGTGCACGCAGAGAATCTTCCAGAACATAATTCTTACCCATCATCTCTATCAACTCAATTTTCTTTTCTTTTTCATAGTTGCGATAAATGTAGTAATCTTCAGTGCGTGAAGACCAGCCATACTCGCTGGCTTCTTCCAGGTTACTTAATAAACTTTCGTTGGCATTGAAAAACATCTTGGTCTTAGATTTCCAGCCCTCGTCGTTTTTACCCCAGGTTTGTTTTACCCGGTCTTTTTCTTCGTTCGACAGATAAGTTAATTGGCCGATGATTTTCGACCAGAATTCCTGGCGCTCATATACTACCATGCCCTCGGTTTTTTGTGAAAAACCGAGTATGGGAGCAAACATCATGCACAGTAACAAGCCGGATACGTATTTTTTGATAGCTTTCATTTATTTATGTGTTAATAGTATTAGAGTTTATGTTAGTACCAGCCTTGGCGACGCATTTTAGCACTTACACCTCTCATGTTGTAAGTAAAGCTCAACATAAAATATCTCGAAAGTGTTTGTGTCTGTTCTTGTGAAACGAAGTTCTGAGAAGCATATTGGTTGATACCGATATTTTTCTTCAACAAATCGTATCCTGAAAGGCGTAACTCAGCTTTTTTGGCTTTACCTAATAATTTGTAAAGCGATGCATACAAAATAGGAATATGCTGATTGAAACCAAAGCGATCGTTTTTATAGAATCTATAATTCAGGTTTGAGCTGAAGTATATACTTGCAGGTAAAGCAATGTTCATTTCGGCACCTAAGCTATGGTTGAATATTTGCTGGTTTTGCGTTGTATTAAGCGAATATTTAGTGTTTGTAATACCCAAATTACCATTAGTATATAATGTGAATTTATCGCTCGGTGTTAAATCAAGGCGGAAACCAACATTATAGTTTTCGTTATTAGTTGTATTGAGTACGTCGTTAATATAAATCAGGTTTTTAGATATGTTTGCGCCCCCGTTAATATTAAAAGTACTCTTGGTTTTTACGATTGGGAAGCCAAAACCTAACCATGAACCAAAGTTTTGCCCACCTGATATGTTTGTAGGTCTAGCTGTAGTTACTAAAGTTACAGGGTCAACAATTTGGTTGTAAATAACCTGATTGATGTTATAACTATAGTTAATGTTAAAAAACATATTGGTAAAACTTGCCGGATTAAACATGTTATAACCGATATATGCACGGTGTGCACTCATAGGCAACAAGTCTGGGTTACCAACTCTCAAGAATAAGGTATTGCTGTTGTCAATAATCGGTTGTAGGTCTCTGATAGAAGGCTCGCTTACTTCTTTGCTATAATCGGCCCATATATAGCGGTTGTTTTTAAGGTCAATACTTACACTACCTGCAGGTATCAAAGCAAATACATCACGGTTGATTTTCTGGAAGTTAGTAGCATCTTTGCTACGGGCAAAGTTTCCTGTAAACTGGAAGTGTTGGGCCGCTAAACCAAACGAGATATTGATACCTTTATGGTTATAACGTACACTACTACCAAAACGATTATACATAAAATCGTTGTTGTAGTAGTTGCTCAAAGAATCTATTCGGCTTCCGTCGGTTGTTTGCACATTTCTGTCTACTGCTTCACGACGTAAACTGAAATTATAGAAAGTTTCAGAGAAGAATTTTTTCGATAGTGGCTCAACAAAAAGTAAGCTCGATTTAACCAGATGGCGTGGGCTATTAGTAAAGTTAATCTGATTGATGTTAGTTGGAATAGAGCCAACTGGTGCGTCAAACAACTGGTTAATCGAGTTCTGGCGGGCTTCACCATCCGAAATATTATAATTGTAAGTTAAGCTGGCAGCAAAGTTTCTGCCTTTTTTCATGAACTTATGGCGATACAAGCCAATAAGCGCAACAGCAGTTGAGTTGAAATCATTAAAGTTGTTAATGGCTGTTTCGTTCGATTTCGTAGTGCCGTTTCTGAAAAACTCCTGTAAGCTATTAAACTTGGTTGTTCCATCGCCCATTCTACCGTTACCAATCAATATCAAGGTATTAAGCGAGTCTATTGTTTTTTCGAAACGTAAACTTGCACGGTGATTGCGGCTTATGCGATTCTGATAGCTATTTTCGAAGTTTTTAAAAGATGAATTATTATTAAGGAAATTCTCTCTTTCCATTTTTTTCGATACCAATTGTTGGGTCTGGCTGAAATAATAATTCGAGCTGAATTTAGTCTTTTTGGTATCGTAGTTATAGTTGGCACCTGCGGCGTAGTTTTCAGAAAAACCTTGGAAATTACGACCTCCAATCGGAATAGTGATGCTTTCTTCGGTATCGTTATCATAAAAGTACCTTACACCGCTGCTGAAACCAAAATCGGCTTCGTCGCCCCAGTTATTGGCCTGGCTACCTCTGAAATCCTGAAAATCGTCTCTTGATATACCAGTCTGATTAATATTGTTTCCTAAACCCAGAACCGAAAACTGTTGTTTAGAATCAAATCTGTTATAGTTTCCTTTTAGTTCGGCTCTTTCTTGTGTACCGATACCTGCTGTAACTTTTCCGAATCCACCTTTTTTGAAATCATCTTTCAACTCAAGATTAACAGTTTTTTCTTTTTTACCATCGTCTACCCCTGTTGCTTTGGCCTGTTCTGATTTATCATTGAAAATCTGAACTTTTGTAATGGCCTCGGCCGGTAGGTTTTTGGTAGCAGCTTTAGGGTCGTTACCAAAAAAGCTTTTACCATCAACAGTTACTTTTTTTACATCTTGTCCCTGGGCTTTTATGTTACCGTCCTGGTCTATCTGTACACCGGGCAATTTTCGCAAGAGGTCTTCGACCGATGACCCCGGTGGCACTTTAAAAGAGGCTGCATTATACTCAATGGTATCTCCCTTTATATTTAAAGGAGCTCGGGCCGTTTTTACTACTACCTCCATTAGTTCGTTGGCAATAGGTTTCAGTTTTAACTTGCCCAAATCGTTTACAGCACCATCTACAGGCTTTACATCTGTTTGAAAAGGGATGTAGCCTACAAATGAGATTTTGAGTAAGTAATTGGCTTTTTTTACATTTTTGAACTCAAATGCACCGTTTTCGTCGGTACGACCGAAATTAACCAAAGTTGAATCTTTGGGTTGAAGTAGCATAACGGTAGCGAAAGGCATAACCGCATTGCCTGAGTCAATGGCAATGCCCTTAATCGAAAACCTTGTTGGATTTTGGGCAAATAAGAAAAATGCTGAATGCATAAGCACAGCGAGTAGTAGTAAGCGCTTTTTCATAACGTATTTAGAATGGTAAAGTAATACATATAAACAACTAAACAATTAGTTGTTTATGATGCGAAGGTAAAAATATTTTTTTGTTTGAAAGAATATTTTAAGTTTTTTTAACTTTAAAATTTCACTGAGTTTTTTTTTACATATTTTAATACTTTTTTACTAAACTATTAGCTAACCTATAGCTATATTTCAAGCAAATAATTGCTTTTAAGAAAGCTACTTTCCTGCTTTTTTACTGATAAAAATTGTATTTTTTTGTGATTGATTAACAATAATCTGCTTATTTATATCGTTTTTTTGGACTTAGGCATTGTATTTGCCTAATTTTGTAACAGAACCAAATCAATATATAATGTTAAAAAAATATGTATTGGGTTCGTTGTTAGTCGTTTCATCGTTAGCCTCAAAGGCTAATGACCTTCCAAAATCCCGCACAACTTCACCGAAAGAAGAAAACGAAAAGAGTAGTTATTCAAAATTAACCGACGACCTACAACGATTCGCCCGAAAACTTATTGGCATCCGCTACAAATGGAGCGGCAAAACACTCAAAGGATTTGATTGTTCAGGTTTCGTAAACTACGTATTTGCCAAATTTGGTATGAATCTCGTACATCGTAGTTCCGACCTATTTAAAATGGGGTCTCATACCAGCCTCGAAGACGCACTACCCGGCGATCTTATTTTCTTCAAGATTAACTCTAGCAGAAAAGACGAGGTTTCTCATGTAGGTATAATATTAGAGTCAGATAAAAATGGTTTGAAATTTATTCATTCTGCCTGTAAAACAGGGGTGAGTATCAGTTATCTGAAAGAAAAATATTATACTACGCACTTTGCAGGTATCCGTCGTATAATCGATGGGCTGAAAGAAGGTAAATAATAATTTTACCAAATATTAATTCACAAAATAGTTGGTTTTCAGAATAAAGAGTTGCTATATACCAAAAGCAACTCTTTATTTTTTTGTATCTAGGTATCCAAGAAACAATGGCGATAGGTGAAAATATCGTTGATACTATTGATTTATAGATAAAATCTCCAAAGTGAAAATTGTTTAAAGATAATTTGGGCTATCATTTTAACTATTTTAGATATATTTTCATACTAAATTTTGCTTTTGTTTTGCTAATTGTCGTACTTTGTGAGAGTATCAAGAAATTCCCTTTTGCGGAAATCCAACCGAGTAGAAACACTACGGTGGTAAAAAGATGCGGGCAACAAGATTCCTATTTCTTGCTTGTCAAAAAAAGTTTCTTTTTCTTCTGCACAGAGTATTTTAGCATACACTTTTAGAAAATCATTTAAAACTAAATAAGATTTATGGCGTACCTATTTACTTCCGAATCTGTATCGGAAGGACACCCGGACAAAGTTGCTGACCAGATTTCTGACGCTCTGATTGATAATTTTTTGGCGTTTGACCCGTCTTCAAAAGTTGCGTGTGAAACCCTAGTAACAACAGGTCAAGTAGTTTTGGCAGGGGAAGTAAAAACTAAAACATACCTTGATGTACAAACGATTGCACGTAATGTAATCTCGAAGATTGGCTATACTAAATCGGAATATATGTTTGAGGCAAACTCTTGCGGTATTCTGTCGGCTATCCATGACCAGTCTGATGATATTAACCGTGGTGTTGACCGCACAGCCGACGAGAGAAACTTTGAAGAAAAAGCTGAATCACAAGGTGCAGGTGACCAGGGAATGATGTTTGGCTATGCTACTCGTGAGACCGATAACTATATGCCTTTGGCTTTAGACTTAGCTCATAAGATTCTACAAGAACTTTCGGCTATTCGTCGTGAAAACAAACGTATTAAATACCTACGCCCTGATGCAAAGTCGCAGGTAACAATAGAATATGCTGATAATAACAAACCTATCAGGATAGATACAATTGTAGTTTCAACACAACACGATGATTTTGGTACTGACGAAGATATGTTGGCAACTATCCGTAGAGATGTTATTAACTATGTGATTCCTCGTGTGAAAGCAAAATTGAAACCATCGTTACGTAAATTGTTTAATGATGAGATAACCTATTACATTAACCCAACCGGTAAATTTGTGATTGGTGGCCCACATGGTGATACCGGTCTTACTGGCCGTAAGATTATTGTTGATACTTATGGCGGTAAAGGTGCTCATGGTGGTGGTGCTTTCTCTGGTAAAGACCCATCAAAAGTTGACCGTTCGGCTGCTTATGCTACTCGCCACATTGCTAAAAACCTTGTAGCTGCTGGTGTATGTGACGAAGTATTGGTTCAAGTATCGTATGCTATCGGTGTAGCAAAACCTTGTGGTATTTTTGTAAATACTTATGGTACTGCTAAAGTAAAAGGCGAAAACGGTAAGAAATTGTCAGATGGTGAGATTGCACGTGTTGTAGAAAAAATATTTGATATGCGCCCTTATGCAATTGAGCAACGTTTGAAACTACGTAACCCAATATATTCTGAAACAGCAGCTTATGGACACATGGGTAGAGAGTCGGAGTGGGTTAGAAAAGTATTTAAAGGGCCTGACGGAACTGAGAAAACTGTTGATGTTGAATTATTTACTTGGGAAAAACTAGATTATGTTGATACAGTAAAAGAAACCTTTGGTATCTGATGCTGGCTATAATACAATACTTGATAAGGAGGGCTTGCTCTCCTTATTTTTTGTTTTTAATATACTGAAAATTCAGTATATTTTGAAATTTATGAAATATATATATTTGAGATTTCGAAGTCTATAATAGAAAAAAGACGTGCCAAATAGCACGTCTTTTTTCTATATGAGTATTAGTATTTTGTTTATCTGGCTACTTCAATGAATTTGCCATCCTGGTATCTGATAATCGGAACAATTTTATTTTCGTTCGATTTGCCTGTATAATCAAAGCCATCAAGCGTATAGCCTTGCGTATATTCAATTGAATCGAGGTTATTTCTAAGTTTATTTGGGCCTGATTTTAACATTCTTCCATAAAACAGTACCATATCATATCCCCAATAGCTATAATAAGAAGGCGTAATATTCTGGCTATTGATGTAAGCACTTCTGAAATTTTTTACCTCTTCTTTCTCACGGTCCATATAATCGAGCTGTATTAAATACAAATCTCTGTTGAAAACGTTGAGTGAAGCACCTTCAAAATCAAAAGCTGCCGAAGCTGCTACAATAGGGGCGTTAATTCTTTTCTTATCTAATGAGCTGATAATTTTAGCTCCTAAGTTTTGTTCACTACCCGAGATAAAAATATGGTCAGGTTTGCGTTTCACATCAATATCTTCAGAGCCATTATATTTTTTAATAGCCAATACATTTATACCTTTTTCTAAGGCTTTATCACGATAAATATAAGCAAAGGTCGAATCTTTACGGGTACTACCATAGTAAATGGCTACCGAACGTGCCGATTTCTCATTAGTAATATACTCCAGAGCCTTTGCTGCCTGTGCTTCGTAAGAAGGAGAGGCTAAGAAAACTGATTTCTCGTTGCTAACCAATTGCAGGTTGTTTGATAATGGATGAACCTGTATAGCATCGCTCGATTTTATGAATGAGGTGGTAACTTTGTTTACTTCGGGATAAAGTGGGCCAATAATTAAGTCTACTTTATCAAAGGCACGGTTAGTTACTATATTATTTGTATGCTTTACATCACGCTCTATATCAAAAGCGTATAGGTTCAGATTTATTTGCTCCGATGCCAGTTTTTCCTGTGCCAGTTTCATGCCTGCAAACATATCATACACATACTGATTGGCACGAGTAGTTCTGTTTGGGTCAAACTCAAACAAACGGAAGGGTAGCATAACTGCTACATTAATAATGTTGTCGTTTTCTTTGGATTTATTTTTTTTCGATTTCCCTGAAGCATCACCACCCAGATTGAACTGATTTGTCAGTTGGTCTGACAGTTCCAAGTCTGCTCGGCTAGCATTCTTACTATTCTGAATATTGTCAACAATTAACTGAGCAAGAACAGGATTATCTGGCGATTTCTGGTAAAGATTTTTAAGCTGGCTTAATTCTTTAATTTTGCTCAGATACGTATACTGCATGTTTTCAATATCGGCTCTCCATGCTTTAGATGCAATCCGATTAAGATATTGTAAGGCTTCGTCGGGTTTATTTTCGGCAAAGGCAATATTAGCGTATAAGTAAGTGGCATCTTCCATTTTTCTCCAGTCCGGAAAACGCTCAAAAAGTTGTTTCAGCGTGGTGCGGGCATCATAAAACTTGTTCAGCTTAAAGGCTGACAAAGCATAATAATAATGCACATAAGGCGAAACGGTGTTTGTGTATTTTTTGCCTGTAAGAGGTAAGAGTATTTCTTTTGCTTCAAAATACTTTTGGTCGGCATATAATTGCACAGCTTTTTTGTAACGCAACAAATAATCGTTATCACTAAGACTAGCTTGCTGTTGTTGCGCAATGGTAGAATATGATAGGAATAAAAAAATGAATAAATTTTTTGTTCTTCTCATAGTATTGATTTGAGGGATTTATATGAAGTGAGTGTGAGTAACTATAACTCACACTCAAAAAAAATTATTTCTTTTTATTCTGATTCTGCTGTTTCTTTTTCAGCTCCTCTTGTTGTTTGCGGCTTTCTTCGGCTAGTTTTACTTGGTTTTCCATAAACTGAGCGAATTTGCCTTTTTTAGCACCTTGCGGATTAGCCTGATATTTCACTTTGTTGTTCATCAGAATCTCCCGAATTTTATCTTCATCAACGAAGCGACGCACGATTTGTTGTTGCGCAATGGTGATAACGTTCGAAACAAGGTAATAAAAACTCAAAGCAGCAGGGAAACTGTTTAAGACAAAGAAGAAAACCAGCGGAAACACATAGCTCATTTTCTTCATGTCGATTGGCCCCGGCTGGTCTGGTGTAATCTGGTTGTTGTAGTAGGTAAATGCCAAACTTGAAACTGTCATTAATACTACAAACAAACTGATGTGGTTACCAATAATAGGCAGATTAGTTGCCCAGCTAATCGGATAATCGTATGTTGAAAGGTCAGAAGCCCACAAGAAGTTTTTCTGACGGAACATAATCATATTCGGGAACAAGAAGAATACCGACATCAGAATAGGCATCTGTAACAACATAGGTACACAACCACTTAGGGGGTTAACACCTACCTGCTGGTATAGCTTCATTTGTTCTTGTTGCATTTTTACCTGGTCGTCGCCTACTTTTGCTCTAATCTCGTTTAGCTCAGGAGCCAGAATACGCATTTTTGCCGAGCTCACATAAGATCTGTAAATAAGCGGTGTAAGTACCAGTTTAATTATCAATACAACTATAATAATTAATAACCCATAATTGCTAACAAGGTTTTCAACCATGTTAAATAATGGTACAAAAATATAGCGGTTAATAGGCTTCACGAAGTCGTAACCTAGATATACGTTTCTATGAAAACCTGTAGCAACAGTTTTTACCTCGCTGTAATCATTCGGTCCGAAATAGAAACGGTAATTACCTTTTCCTGTTTTCAGGTCAGCAATCGGAAGATTTGCTTCTACCTCAGCTATTTTTACAACATTTGGGTTTGTTTCCGGCGTGGTAAGCTTAAATCTTGGATTTGTCATCGGCTGATTTTTCGCTACAATACCAGTAATAAAATATTTTTGCTTAAACGAAAACCACTGTACAGGGTCAACTAGCGTTATGTCTTCGTTATCTACTTTGTTAGAGCCAATATCATCAAAATCATCTTCTTTGGCATCCCAATAGTTGATTTGAGCCGCCTTACGGTTTTCGTTAATATCGTGCTCTAGCACTTTCAGGTTATCTAACCAGTATAAACGAGCAGGCTGGTTTTGTACAATAGCATCTAAACCAGCCAGATTGATATCGTAATCAACAGTAAAGCCTGAACCACGAATGGTATATATTTGCTCTACATACTGATTATCGGCTAGTGCTAATTTGAAAACTAATTTTGTTGAATCGCCTGCTTTTAGTACAGTCGATTGGGTAGAGGAGGTATAAAAAAGTTTTTTAAGGTCAACTTTCCCTTTGTTTGTCTGAATTTCAAGATTCATTTTAGAACTCTTGTCATCAAAAAGGGTTAGAGGTGTCTTATTGCCTGCTTTGAAATCGTCGTAAGCCGAATAGTTTTTAAGAATAACTTCTTTTATGTTTCCACCCTCGGTGCTGAATATATATTTAGCATCTTGGTTTTCGATTACGATATCTTGTGCAGTTCCGATAGCTGCCGATGCAAAGTCACCAAATGCTGCTTTTATAGCAGTTGTATCTGTAGCCGGAGTAGTTTTAGGTACTACTTTTGTTGCATCTGCCGGAATCGCTGGTTTTTGCTCTTGAGGGGGAGTTGAAGGCATAAAATACATATATCCAGCCCACATTGCCAACAACAATACAATACCAATTATTTGGTTTTTGTCGATTAATTTTTCCATTAAAAATTTATAATTCGTAAAAAATACACTTCGCAAATTAAAATTGCCTACAAAATTCGCAAAGATTCACAATAAATCCTAATTATCAGGCTTCTGTAAGAGCTTGCTATTCAAAGATTTACTAAAACACTGCTTACTTTGATGCTGATTTCTTACTTGCCGCATTTTGGATAGCTGCTTTCACGAAATTAACAAACAGTGGATGAGGGTTCATTACTGTACTTTTTAATTCAGGGTGAAACTGCACACCAATAAAATATGGATGGTTTGGTAGTTCTACAATTTCTACCAGCCCGCTATCAGGATTAACACCCGAAATAACCATACCTGCCGCTTCGTATTCTTTCAGATACTTGTTGTTGAACTCCCAACGATGACGATGACGCTCTTTAATGTTGGTTTTGCCATAAATTTTCTTGGCCAATGTCTTGTCTTTTAGTTTACAAGCATAGGCTCCTAAACGCATGGTGCCGCCTTTATCGGTTACGTTTTTCTGCTCTTCCATCAGGTCAATTACCGGAAACTGTGTTTCTGGTGCCATTTCGGTAGAATGCGCTTCTGGCATACCAATTACATTTCTGGCAAATTCAATACAAGCCATTTGCATACCTAAACAAATGCCAAAGAATGGAATATTGTTTTCTCTTACATAACGTACGGCAGCAATTTTACCTTCAATGCCTCTTTCTCCAAAGCCCGGTGCTACCAGAACACCATCTAAACCGCTGAATTTCTCGGCGATATTTTCAGGAGTAAGGCTTTCAGAATGAATCCATTCAATACTTACTTTACATTCGTTGGCTGCTCCGGCATGAATAAACGATTCTGCAATTGACTTATAGGCATCTTTCAACTCAACATATTTGCCAATAAGGCCAATAGTAACGTGCTCAATCGGGTTTTTAAATCTGCCCAAAAACTTTTTCCATGCGTCCATATCTGCATCCTTGTCGTTGTAGATATCGAGCGTGTACAATACTCTTTGGTCGAGCTTCTCTTTCTGCATCAACAAAGGCACATCGTAAATCGTTTCAGCATCTATTGCTTCAATAACAGAACTTTGCTCAACATTACAGAAAAGAGCGATTTTCCTACGGATATCCTGTGGAAGAGGGTGCTCTGTACGGCAAACAATAATATCTGGCTGAACGCCTGACTCTTGTAGCATTTTAACCGAGTGTTGAGTCGGTTTAGTTTTCAGCTCACCCGCCGACTGCAAATAAGGCACAAGCGTAAGATGAATTACAAGTAGGTTATCGGCTCCTAAATCCCATTTCAACTGGCGAACAGCCTCTACAAATGGAAGCGATTCGATGTCGCCCACACAACCACCCAGCTCAGTAATGATAATATCATAATCGCCGGTTTCTCCTAATTGAAGAATGTTTCTTTTGATTTCGTCGGTGATATGAGGGATTACCTGCACAGTTTTGCCTAAGTAATTACCTTTACGCTCTTTCATTATCACATTGTAATAGATGCGTCCGGTTGTTACATTATTGGCTTGAGAAGTAGGAACATTCAGAAAACGCTCGTAGTGGCCTAAGTCTAGGTCTGTTTCCGCACCGTCGTCGGTTACGTAGCACTCGCCATGTTCGTAGGGGTTTAGTGTGCCCGGGTCTACATTGATGTAGGGGTCAAACTTTTGAATCGTTACTGATAAGCCTCTTGATTGGAGGAGTTTGGCTAAAGAAGAGGCAATAATGCCTTTTCCAAGTGATGAAGTTACGCCGCCCGTAACGAAAATATACTTCGGATTTCGGGGTTGCCCGTTCATTGACATGTGGTCTAAATATCTTTGATTACGGGATACAAAGGTACGATTTTTTGTCGAACTCTTTCGGGTAAAATTTGATAAGTTTTTAAGTTTTATTGTAAGTTGTTGACTATCAGTAGCTTGGCAAGGGTGTTAAATTTAAAGATGTTTTCTGATTACTCACACATATAAGAAAAACTCTCCTGATATTTATCTTCTTTCCCATTTTGTTTGCGGGTAATATTGGTTTTTGCAGGGTAGTTACCGTCGTTGTATTCATATTGGTAAGTAAAATCAATATCACCATTAATAGAGTAAATTCTGGCAGCCGTTACATTGTTTTTATTTATAAAGTAAGTGGTGTTTTCGGCGCCTATACGTGCCGAAAACACTACAAAATAGACCATTATATTAGACAGAGAAGAATCCAAATAGGGTGATTTTTTATCGTCGAAACCCAGGTTTTCCAGAATGGTTGTTTGTTTACCATCTTTCAGAATACTTATTTTTGTAATATTCCCGTTTTTATCATAGGCGATAGTAGTCTGGATAATAGCATTAAAAGTAGGCAGAGATAGGTCTATTTGCTCGACTTGTTTGTTAGCGTTTACAATTACATTACTCTTGTTCTCAAAAGTTTTTCCTTCGCCGTCTTTTCCTACAAAATTAATGTGAGATAAATTTCCTTTGGCATCATAATCAAACATGATAGCATAGCTTTTATCTCTAGAGCTTTCAGCCTTAACCGGAAGGTTGTTTTCATAAGTAATTCTATCAAAATCAGAAAAACCAGCAAGTGAGGTGGGTAGTTTTTGTGTATTGTAATCAAGATTATAAATGATTCCGTGCCCATGATTGGCGTTTTTGAGCATACACTCCTTTACAACTTGTGGCGTGCCTTTACTAGCTAAGGTCACTATATCATTGCAAGCGTGCAGCAGAGGGCTACACAGTAGTAAAATGTATAAAGATTTATATTTGGGCATGTGTAATAAACAATATTAATCAGACAATTAATAGGGCAAATATCATGCAGAAAAACCAGAATATAAATAGAAGTGGTGAATACATTGTAAAGTTGGGCTATATCTGTTGCATAAGAAGACATGAAAAAGGAATTGTACACAAATGGGTCAAACCATTTTACTTAACAACTTGTTGAGTATTGAGAAGATTACAGCAACAAACAAAGTTATGTTGACAGATAAGCAACTGACATATTACAGAACGATAGGAGATTTAAGTGCTGATACGCTTATTGAGCAATTGGTGGCACAAGAAGGGATTAGTTTCTTACGCTCTCTGATGCCTTTTCTGGCTGATTTCAAAAAGCTTGATTTCTCTGGCCAACCTCAATTACTGCAAGGTTTTCTCAGGCAAAACTCTACTTACCCTGATTTATTTAATAAGAAGGAGTTGATTCGTGCTACAGATTTTTACAGGCAGAACCAACAAACGATAGGGCTAATTTTAGGGCTTTATGCGTTGCCATATTGTTATCTCGGGGCTGATGGTGCAAGGGTCTTATATCTATCAGAGCGGATACGGAAAGACACCTACAATAGATTAATAGAAACAGGTAGTTTTCTGAAAGCAGTGATGAACTACGATAACTGGACGAGCCAGCGGATATTTGCTATTTGTACCAAAGTGAGGCTCATGCACGCAGCAATCAGGTATTTTACTTTGCATAGCCAACAATGGGACATGGCGTGGGGATACCCCATTAATCAGGAAGATATGCTCGGAACAAACCTGGCTTTTTCGTTGGTGGTTTTAAAAGGAATGCGAAAACTGGGATACAGCATTGATAATGCTTACCAAAGGGCGTATCTGCATACCTGGAATGCGATAGGTTTTTTATTAGGTGTCGATAAAGCTATTTTACTTGCCAACGAACAAGATGCCATAGGAGTGGAGCGGCTGATTGCTGCCCGGCAATTCAGGCAATCGGCTGAAAGTCAGGCATTGACAGATTCTTTAATGAAGGCTATCAGGAACATAAGCCCTAATGAATTGACAGCGAATTTGTTGCAGGCACAGTCAAGGTTTTTGCTGGGTGAAAAATATGCAGAAATGCTGGGCGTAAAAGAAACAAATATTCCTGCCAATTTGTTGAAAGTGTATAACCTTACGTCAGTTGTATTAGCAAGATTCTTCTGAAACTAGTACCGACAATTTTAATTCAAAATCAATGACTAAAGATAAAATAAAACAGGCCTACGTTGAGTATATTCTCGAAAAAGGCACTCAGCCCGAATCAATCTATGCTTTTTGCAAAAAACTGAAAATAAAAGAGGCAGCCTTTTATGAAGAATACACATCGTTTCCGCAAATAGAAAGCGAAGTCTGGAAAGAATACTTTCTCGACACCATTACATCGGCACAAAACGAAGAAGTTTATGGCACCTATTCGGTGCGTGAAAAACTACTCGCTTTCTTTTATACCTGGGTAGAAGTGTTGAAACAAAACCGAAGCTATATCTTGAAAGCATACGAAGGTTTTCAGAAACCTATTTATGCCAAACGCAATGTACAGTTATCTGAATTTAAAATAGCTTTCTACGATTATATCAACGAATTGGTACTTGAAGCCCGAGAAACTAAAGAAATAGAGCAACGCCCTATTCCGCAGTTAATGCAACGTTATCCTGATTTATTCTGGGCTAAAACCTTGTTTATACTTGATTTCTGGATTAATGATACCAGCAAGTCTTTTGAAAAAACTGATACCATGATTGAGAAATCGGTTAATACGGCTTTCGATTTATTAGGGCATTCTCCGCTTGATTCTTTATTAGATTTAGGCAAGTTTTTGTTTCAGAATAGGAGGGCTTAATGTATCTCTATTGTTAATTTGTTAGAAATAAATGAACTCACAAGATAAAATACCTACCTCTAAAGTAGCCAGAGCCACACAATTTGTGAAAGCCGGAGTGAAAGTAGGGGGCAACTATATAAAACATTATAGTAAAAAAATACTAGACCCATCGTTAAGCAAAGACGAACTCCACAAAGACAACGCCGCCGATGTATATGAGACTTTGAGCAACCTAAAAGGCAGTGCCCTAAAGGTAGCGCAAATGATGAGTATGGATAAAAACCTTTTGCCAAGGGCATATACCGATAAATTTGCGATGTCGCAATACTCGGCACCGCCTTTGTCGTCGCCATTGGTTATTAAAACTTTCAGGCAATATTTTGGCAAATCGCCGTCTGAAATGTTTGATAAGTTTGATTTGAAAGCTGAAAACGCAGCGTCTATCGGGCAGGTACACATGGCACATAAAGATGGCAAAAAGCTGGCTGTTAAGATACAATACCCCGGCGTAGCCGAGAGCATCAGTTCTGATTTGAAAATGGCTCGCCCTTTGGCTGTGCAATTGCTCAAGCTGAACGATGCTGAAATAGACCGGTATTTCAAAGAAGTAGAAGAGCGATTATTGGAAGAGTCGAACTATGATTTAGAACTGAAACGCTCTATCGAGATTACCAATGCCTGTGCGCATATTCCTGATTTGTTCTTCCCGAAATATTATCCTGAATATTCTTCAAACCGTATTCTTACGATGGACTGGCTCGAGGGCTTACATCTGAAAGAGTTTCTTGCCACTAATCCGTCGCAGGAAGTGCGTAATAAAATAGGGCAGGCATTATGGGATTTCTACGATTACCAGATGCATACTTTGCGCATGATACATGCCGACCCACACCCGGGTAATTTTCTGATGACCAACGATGGCCGACTAGGGATATTAGATTTTGGTTGTATAAAAGTAATACCTGATGATTATTACCAGAACTATTTTGCCTTGATGAATCCTGATACACTTGAAGACGATGCCAGGATTCAGAAGATTTTCTGGGATTTAGATTTTTTACTGAAAGAAGATTCGGCTAAAGAACAGGCCTTTTTCTCTGATATATTCAAGCAAATGATTCGTTTGCTTGGCCGCCCATTCGATAGCCACACGTTTGATTTTGGCGCAGAGGGCTATGTAGACGAGATATATAAATTCTTAGATTATATTGCTAATATGCCTGAATTGAAAAATAGTAACTCGGCCCGTGGCTCTCAACATGGTTTGTATGTAAACCGAACATATTTTGGGCTTTATACTATTCTTAACGATTTAAAAGCCAATATCCGGACCACTAAGCCAGATTGGGTAACACCAAAGCATTTGAAGGCTTAATTAGTGTAAATAAGGCTTTTTCAATACATTTGTCCGTTAGAACGCTTATAGAGTTTCAAACTTTATAAGCGTTTTTCGTTGGTAAAACCTATTATAATTATCCATAAATAATAAAACCATGAAAAGAATTATCCTTTTGTTGGCTGTTACGCTTGTATTCAGCGGCTGTCGCACAGCTAAAACCAGTAAAACCACGCAAGACGAAGTAGCCGTTACATTTTTGCATCTGAACGATGTATATGAAATATCTCCGCTAGATAACGGTAAAGTAGGAGGGATGGCTCGTGTGTCCACCGTTCGCCAGGAACTATTGAAAGAAAATCCGAATACGATTACTGTACTTTCCGGCGATTTCCTGAGCCCATCGGTAACAGGTACTTTAAAGTATGAAGGCAAAACAATAAAAGGCCGACAAATGGTTGACGTAATGAACGCCATAGGTGTAGACTGGGTATGTTTTGGCAACCATGAGTTTGATTTAGACGAAAAAGATTTACAGGAACGTATCAACGAATCAAAGTTTAATTGGTTAAATACCAATGCCTTAGAGAAAATAGATGGTAAACTAGTGCCTTTTGGCAAAGTACTGAATGGTGCGAAAGTACCGTTTCCGAAAACCCAAATTATTACATTTAAAAATGCCAAAGGCGAAGACATAAAAATGGGAATGTTCGGTATAGTTTTGCCCTCAAACCCGAAAGATTATGTATGGTACGATGATTTCTTCGAATCAGCCAAAAAAGCCTATGAACAACTAAAACCTCAATGCGATTTTGTAGTGGGTATTACGCACATCAATAAGGTAGATGATCTTAAACTGGCAGGTATGCTGCCCGAAGTAAAACTATTGATGGGTGGCCACGACCACGAGAATATGATAGAAAAAATAGGAAATGTAACTATGGCTAAAGCCGATGCTAATGCCAAAACAGCCTATATCCATAGAATTGTGTATAACAAAGCCTCACATAAAGCAACAGTGAAATCTGAACTAAGGAAAATTGATAATAGCATACCTGACGAGCCAAAGGCGGCTGTTGTTGTAAAAAAATGGGAAGATATTGCTGACGCCAGCTTTAAGGCTATTGGTATCAATAAAAACGAAGTTATTGCCGATTTGAAAGAACCATTAGACGGGCACGAAGGCACTGTAAGAAACCTACAAGCACCTATGGGTAGCATGATAGCCAAGGCTATGACAAGTGCCACGCCTGATGCTACCGATTGTACTTTTTTTAACGGTGGGTCAATCAGAATTGATGATGTTGTTTCGGGCAAAATTACACAACTCGATGTGCTCAGAATTTTACCATTTGGCGGAAAAGTAATTGAAGTAAAAATGCGTGGCCGTTTGCTAGAACGAATCCTTGAAGCAGGTTTACAAAACAAAGGAAGTGGCGGCTATCTGCAATGGGATAGAATTACATACGATGAAGCAAAAAAAGAATGGAAAATTAACGGTGAATTACTTGATGTAAATAAAGAGTATAAAGTAGTAACGAGCGATTTTCTGCTGACAGGCAAAGAGCGCAATCTGGATTTTTTTGTTAAAACAAACCCTGATATTATCAGTATTTCAGATTCATTCCCTGACGGAGACGTGCGAAACGACATCAGAAAAGCAGTAATTGCTTACCTGAAAAAAAACTAAATTTTTTACAACCCTTATTGGGCAACAATTGTCATAGTATATAGTGAGGTTAATTGGATTATTTAAACCAAATTAGCATGAAAAAAATATACTTTTTGGCAATTGTTGCCCTTTTTATTGGCTGCACAACCGAAGAAGAAAAAGTAGCCAACAAAAAGATAATGGGTTACAAACCCATTTATACCGACTACGAGAGTATCCGCAAAATAGAACTACAAAAAGCCCGAGGACTTACCAGCCCCGGAAAAATCTACATCAAGGGTAAATATCTATACATCAACGAGTCAGGTGATGGTATTCATATTTTTGATAATACTGATAAAGCTAATCCCAAACCACTTGCCTTTCTATCTATTCCGGTCAATAAAGACATTTCTATTAAAGATAATATACTTTATGCCGATAACGGAGATGACCTTGTTACGATTGATATATCGGATGTTAACAGCATAAAAGTTCTGAAACGTGTCGAAAAGGCATTTCCATACCCGAGCTATCCGAATGAGAGAGGCTATTTTGAATGTGTCGACCCAAGTAAGGGCTATGTAAAATCATGGGAATATGTTGAGTTAACGAACCCGAAATGTTTCAGATAAACTATGAAAACTATGAAAAAACTTATCTGTATTCTTGCTGCAGTGGCATGTTTGTACGCCTGCAAAGGCGATGACATGAAAGCCAGTAATAACCCTGACAGCGGCGTTGGGCGAGGCGGCTCTACTGCCCGTTTTACCATTGTCAAAGACTATTTATATATTGTAGATAATCAGTCATTGAAGGTATTCAGAATCAGCGCGCCTGATAATCCTGTTTATACCAAGCGTGTATCTCTCAATACAGTAGTTGAAACAATTTTTCCTTTTCAAGACCACCTGCTTGTGGGTACGCAAACAGGTATGTTTATTTTTAGTATCAGCAACCCCGAAAACCCTACAAGAGTTTCGGTGTATTCGCACGTAGTATCCTGCGACCCTGTGGTGGCCGATGGCAATTATGCCTATGTAACCTTGCGTAGTGGTACTAATTGTAACCGTGGGGTAAATGTGCTTGATGTGCTTGACATAAAAGACATGAGAAGCCCGCAACTAGTAAAAAGCTACCCTATGCAAAGCCCTCATGGCTTGGGTGTTGATGGAAACCTGTTGTTTGTAACAGAGGGAGATTTCGGGCTGAAAGTATTTGATAAATCAAATCCGAATGATTTAAAATTAATAAAAACTTTTAATGACTTTACAGCTTTTGATGTTATTCCTGATTCAAATGTGCTCATTATAACCGGAAAACAGGGCATTTATCAGTATAGCTACAATGCGCAGAATGAGCTGAAATTATTGAGTATAATCCCTATTAAATCATGAGATATACCATACTTACTTTGCTTTTCTTTACGTTCTTTGTTCAACAGTCTTTAGGGCAAGATACGCTTTTAAGAAAAAAGCTTGCTATCAAAATAGCCCCTTTGGCTTTATTAGATATAGATAATACTTTTCAGCTGGCAGTAGAACATCGGCTGAAAGGTAATAGATGGACTTTATCAGAAGAGTTTGGCTATGGCACTGGCGCTGCCAATTTCTGGGGCAATACATTTGATAACAGTAATAGTAGATTCAGAGAGAATTTTCGGGTAAAAATAGAAGCTAGAAAATATAAACAGGCTTTTACAGGGCGATACGTAGCTTATGAGTTACTTTACAAACAGATTAACGATAGAGCTGATAGAAGTGTAGGGAGAGAATGCGAGAGTGGCATGTGTAATTATTATGAGATGCTTAATTATCCTATAAACAAATATGTAATAGGCATATCAGCAAAAATCGGATATCAGATAAGAATACGTAATGAATTGAAAAAAAACACCAACTTTGTGTTTGATTTCTATGTAGGTGGCGGACTGCGAAGAGTAATGATAAATCATCAGGACCCCAGCGAATCAGCTTCCTCAAACGATTATATAGATTATAGATATGGTTTATTTAGTAATTCAGGGCTTGGATACGCAGACAGAAACTACAACATACCCCAAATATCGTTGGGCATTAAGCTTGGGTACATTATTCTCTAAACCATATTTACTGTTAATTTTTCTTGTGTTTGTTGGTTTAACAACTACGGCACAAAACAGCTTTTCGTTTTTAACGATTCCTAATAATGCACGCCTGAATGCCCTGGGCGGTGTAAATGTATCTTTATTTGATAAAGACGTTAATTTGCATACCGCAAACCCGGCTTTGTTAGATACGTCTCAGCAGAGGCAATTAGGCATAAACTATGCACCGTATCTGGCGCAGAGTAATTTTTTTACACTCAATTACGCACCAAGATTCCGAAACGCTAGCAAAAATGCGCAATGGGGCATTAGTTTACAGAATCTGAACTATGGTACTTTTCAAGGAACCGATGCACTAGGGAACCCTACTAATGAATTTACAGCCAATGATTTTTCTTTAGGTGTAACACACGCCCGCCGAATTAATAACATTACTTTCGGAATCACAGCAAAACTGGTGGGGTCTTTTCTGGAAAATTACAATTCAATGGCCTTATTAACCGACTGGGGAGGTACATTCAAGCATCCGGAATATGATTTGAATTTCGGAATTGTAGCTAAAAACATAGGTTTTATTATTAAGCGCTATGGGAATTTACAGCCAGATATCCCTTTTGATTTGCAGTTGGGTACTTCTTTTAAGCCTGCCCACATGCCCGTTAGGTTTTCAATTACGGCACATCATTTATATGTTTTTGATATAGCCTACCATGACCCAGCGCTGCATTATACCTTTGATAATCAGGGGAATAAAGTGCCTGAGAAAGTTTCTGTTGCTGATAAGGTACTTCGGCATTTTGTGCTTGGTGCCGAGATACTCATTCACCGAAACTTCCATCTTTTAGCAGGCTATAATCACTTGCGAAATCGGGAATTAACTGTAAGTTCGTTAGGAGGAGCAGGGGGCTTTTCTTTTGGAGCCGACATCCGCCTAAAACAATTTGGCTTTTCGTTTTCCCGTTCTACACTTACTACCGGCAAAGGGTATTTCGCATTTAGCGCCAACTGGAATTTAAACAGAAAATAATTACTTCCGTATATACATTGTGATTAGTAGAGTGCTTCTAGTAATTATCTACCAATTTGTTCTTTCATATTTCCTTCAAATTATTCTAAATAATCAATGTTTAGGAATATTGATTATCAGGGACTTAGTTTTTTTATGTATCCGTTGAATATACGTTTTTGAAATGGCATGAGGTTTGCATGACAAGCATTATTGAGCCAAATCAAGCGTTTTAGCCTCTCAATATACCCAACTCAAACGGACAATAAAAAATTAGGTGCCCTGTGTAATAGAAAATACCTATTGCTCTCCTGAATTTAATAATTTAAAGAGAAGCCTCTTTTGGCCGACTTATGTTAATTATAAGCGAGCCATAGGTTTATACGTATATATCTTTCTGAGTTTTGTTTCTTCTGTTTTTGCGCAAAATACACTGCTATCAAACACAAATCATACGCTTCTTTCTGCTAATAGTAATTTCGAGTTATCAGGCCAAACAGTAGCATCGTTAGAAAATAAAGCAGCAATAGATAGAAATGTTTATACTGAAAGTAATAAGTATTTAAGTAATAATACAAACCCGGGTTTTGAAATAAAAACAAATAAAGTGGTGGCAAATTTACCGCTTAGTTTGACTTTATCGAAGACAGACCCTACCTGTGGTGGTTCAAACGGAAGTATTACCGTAACAGGAAAGGGAGGTGTGCTCGGAATGCGCTCTATTACAGGTCAGGCTTGGCTGGGTATTAGTGGAACTGCAGTCTCAAATCTGACAAGTAATAGCAATTATCCGAATAGCCCCTCATATAATACCGCATTGACTTCTATGGAAGCTCCGGTAAATATAACGGATAATTTTGGTGGCCGTATAATTGGTTATTTGGCTCCTGAAATTACAGGAACTTATTATTTTTGGATTGCCTCAGATGATAACGGTGAACTCTGGCTAAGTACAAATGAGAGTGCTGCTAATAAAACCCGAATCGCTTCTCATACAAGCTATACAGGTTTTCAGGAATGGAATAAGTTCCCCTCACAAAAATCGGCAGCTATTAGTCTGCAGGCCGGTAAGATTTATTACATAGAGGCTATTTATAAAGAGGGTGGAGGAGATGACCATGTATCAGTAGGCTGGGCAAAACCAGGAGAGTCAACAACTGTTCCTTCTGAAGTTATACCTGCAGATGCTATCAGGCCTTATACTTCGGCCGGATTAACTACGCCAACATACCAGTACAAAATTGGGAACGGTACATTTCAGAATAGTAATGTATTTAGTGGTTTGGCAGCAGGTACTTATACAGTTACTATTCAAGATGTATATGGAGCCACAGCTACCAGCAACATCACTTTAGCAAATACTACACCTAGTGCAACCGCAAATAACAATGGGCCTGTTTGTGTAGGCCAAACCCTTAGCCTGACAGCTACAGTATCACAGACAGCATCTAGTTATAGGTGGGTAGGGCCTGGGCCTGGAACGAATGGCTTCACTTCTTCAACACAAAATCCTAATAGAGGCAGTGCAACTACTGATATGAGTGGTATTTATACTTTAACCGTAACATTTAGTGCTTGTGCTGCTACAGTTACATCTACTACTTCGGTTACTGTTTCAAGTGCCAATGCCCCAAGTACTACCAGTGATAGCCGTTGTGGTGCGGGTACAGTAACACTCTCGGCAGATGGTTGTTCTGGCACTTATAATTGGTACTCAGCTCAAACAGGTGGTACCTTTTTAGGTTCTGGCAGTGATTTCAATACGCCAAGTATTGTGGCTACAACTACTTATTATGTAGAATGTAAAGTAGGCTCTTGTATCAGTACAAGAACAGCAGCTACTGCCACTGTTAAAACTGCGGTAAGTGCATCGGCTACCGGAGATACTGAATGCGAAGGTTCTACCATTAATTTAAGTGCTGGAGGAGGCAATGCATATTCATGGGCGGGGCCGAATGGGTTTTCTTCAAATTTACAAAGCCCGAGTATTTCGGGCGCAACACCTGCCATGTCAGGGGCATATACAGTAACCGTAACCAATACGTCGTCAGGTTGTACTGATACCGCAATTGCGAATGTAGTAGTGAATCCGATTCCTGTGCCTATCGGTGCAGACGTAGCCCGTTGTGGTAACGGAACAGTTACTTTAACTGCTACGGGGTGTAGTAATGGGGTTTACAGTTGGTACAACAGCCCTACTACTGCCAATAGTCTGGCAACGGGAGCAACTTATACTACTCAAAGTTTGTCTGCTCCTAGCACTACCTACTATGTAGCTTGTACACTTAATGCATGTACAAGTACTACCCGAACGCCAATAAAAGCTATTATTACAAGTACACCTGGTGCACCTAGTGTTGTAAGTGGTGAGCGCTGCGGAACAGGTTCGGTAAGATTAACCGCCAGTGGGTGCTCAGGTACATATAATTGGTACACCACAGCTACAGGAGGCTCGTCGATAGGCGCAGGGGGCACTTTTAATACACCAAGTATTTCCACTACAACGAGTTATTATGTTGAGTGTAATTTCGGTTGCCCAAGTACCAGAACAGAGGTTAAAGCTACAATAAACCCAACTCCATCAGCAGGTGCGATTGGAGATACTGAATGTGAAGGCACTGCTATCACTTTAGAGGCTTCAGGCGGTGGGTTGTACTCATGGGTTGGGCCTAAAAACTTTGTTTCATCGGCACAGAAACCTACAATTCCTGCTGCAACAGCCGATAGAGCCGGGATTTATACAGTTACTGTAACCGATGCAAAGGGTTGTACAGCTACTGCTACGGCACGTGTGGTAATTAATCCTATTCCTGAGGCTCCAGCAGTTGTTGATGTATCTCGTTGCGGACCCGGTACCGTTCTACTGAAAGCGACAGGCTGTACCGGAGGAGTTTATAGATGGTATGTTAATAGCACTACGTCAACTATTTTGGTAACAGGAGATACCTACACTACGCCAACCCTTTCGGTTGATGCTACTTATTTTGTTAGCTGTACGCAGAATAGCTGTGAAAGTAGCACTCGAAATGCAATAAAAGCAATCATTACGCCTGTGCCTGATGCACCTACAACAAATGCTATTGAGCGTTGCGGTACAGGCCCGGTTACGCTTACAGCAGATGGTTGCGCGGGTATTGTTGAGTGGTATGAAGCTGCGTCAGGAGGCTTGTCAATAGGCATAGGGAACTATATAACCTCGAGTCTTGCAGCGCCTGCAACTAACTCGACATCGCAAGCAAATACGAAAACTTATTATGCAGGTTGTAATGTAGATGGTTGCAGAAGTACAACCCGCACGCCGTTGGTTGTAACCATTAAAAGGCTTCCTACTGCAACGGCCTCGAATACTGGCCAGCATTGTGTGGGAACTACTTTTAAGCTTTTAGGAGGTGGAACAAACGCCGAAAGTTACTCATGGAGTGGCCCGAATGGATTTAGCAGTAGTGAACAATCTCCGATAGTGTATGGAGCACTTCCTGCTATGGGTGGTATATATACGCTTACAGTTACGGCTGCCAATGGCTGTACAGCCACAGCTACTACCAACCTTGTTATCAATAATAATTGTAATTCTGCATGCCCTACGCCTATTGCAGTAACGCCAAACAACCCTTCGGCCTGTACCGGAACTAACTCAACAAACGGATATATTTTTGTAACAGAGTATTCGGCAGGACCCTATTATCAGAACAGCCTTGACGGGATAAACTGGTTTGATTCCGAAAAAACTTATTCAGGTTTGTCTGTTGGGTATTATACAGTATTTATTCGCGACAAAACCTCAAAAATTATATGTCGCACAATAGCTATTACGCTTACTTCTGCTAATAGTTCTTATTTTACAGCCGGAACTCCAACCCCGGCTACCGACTGTGCTGCTACCAACGGTAGTATCAAATTGGAGGGTGTTACAGGTACTGACAATGTTTCCTGGATTTCATCAACCAGCCGAAACTTTGTAAAGGTTTCGTCTCTATCGCCTAGCAATACGATTTCAAATCTAGCTCCGGGCGATTATTATGTAGTTGTAAGCAGAGGAAATAACCCACTTTGCTATAGTGAAAGAAAAATAGAAGTAAAAAATAGTGGAACGGCTTGTCCGCCGGGGCTTTGTACACAAGCAAAGAGTACGAATTTATTTCCCGGTGGGGATTTTGGCTCAGGCAATACTACAATGGGGCCTCCTTTAACCCCCGGAGAAACGCAGTACAGTTTTGCGCCTATGAACTGTGATTCGCCGAACGATGGTAATTATACAATTACCAATACAACAGATTGTAATGGTGCGGGGCGTAAGGTATTTACTACCTGGGATGTACTGAGACAAGACCACACACCCGGAGATGTAAATGGTTATATGATGATTGTGAATGCGTCTTATAATCCTGATATTGTAATTGAGAGAACGGTTACAAACTTATGTCCGAACACAAGATATGAATATAGTTTATGGATATATAATATTTGTCCGGCGGCAGACCAGGCAGGTTGTACGATTAAGCCAAACCTGACTTTTTTGATTGATGGTGTTGGTAAATATACTACCGGCGATATTACCGCCGCAGGCTGGCAGCAGGTAGGTTTTACTTTTACTACAGGAAACACCACAACCTCAACATTCAGTATAAGAAATAACGCTACAGGGGGCAATGGTAACGACTGGGCTATTGATGATATATCAATCATTCAATGTTTACCAACCATTGCCCAAAGTGCAAATATTACCAGATGTATCGGCGCAGCAGGCCCAACGATTTCGGCTATTGTAACAGATGCTAATAAACAATATACCTATTACAAATGGCAGGAAAGTGCTGATGGCGGAATAAGTTGGACAGATTTAACAAATAGCACCGTAGGTACATTTGGGGCAAATTCTACTTATACTGTTACGCTTACACTGCCTACTATTACTGCCGCCATGAATGGCAGAAAATACAGAATTGTGGTAGGGACTTCTACTGCTAATCTGAATAATTCTTCTTGTTCTTTCAATGGGAACGAAACAACGCTTACAGTTCCGACGATTAGTATTAATATTTCAGGTAACCTAAGTATTTGTGCGAGTGGAAGTACCACCCTTACTGCAAGCGCATCTGGCGGAAACAGCCCATATACTTATACATGGAGCAACAGCTTAGGAACTGGTGCTTCTAAGACTGTTACGGTTTCTTCTTCAACTACTTATACTGTAACTGCAAGAGATGCTAACTCTTGTTCGGCTACAGCAAGTGCCAGGGTAGTAGTAACACCCTTACCCAATGCACCAACTGCTGTAAACGCTAGTAAATGTGGAGCCGGAACGGTTGAGTTAGGAGCAACAGGTTGTAGTGGTACTGTAAACTGGTATGCCTCAGAAACAGGTACTTCAATTGTAGCAACCGGAGCCAATTATACTACCCCAAGCATCAGCGTAAGCACTACCTATTATGTAAACTGTACTGTAAATGGCTGTGTGAGTGCATCTCGCACGCCAGTAGTAGCTACAATAAACGATATACCTAATGCAACAGCGGGCGGAGATGTACAATGTGCAGGTAGTACTATTAACTTATCAGCAAGCGGTGGCAATACTTATGATTGGACTGGTCCTGCTGGTTTCCGTTCTTCGGTTCAAAATCCAGCCATAGCTAATGCCACTAATGCTATGGCCGGAATTTACACGGTTACCGTTATTTCTGCTGAGGGTTGTTCAGCTACTGCTACCGCTAGTGTTACGGTTAATCCGGCTCCTACGCCTAATATTTCAGGCACTACAAGTATTTGCGAAGGACAATCAACTACGCTAACAGCCACAGGAGGCAATAGCTATTTATGGAGTACAGGCGAAACTACCACAAGTATTAATGTTAACCCAACCACAAGTACTACTTATACATTAACAGCTTATACAAGTAATAGTAGCTATGCTAACTTGGTAACAGGACAGACGATTTTTAACGCTGCTAATTTTTCTTACATTAATTCTACTGCATCTTATGCAGGCCCACAGAGCTTGTTTGATGGTATTGATAATTTAAACGCTGATACATTTCATGCAACCAGAAAAACCAATGGTCAGGATTGGGGAATTGGCTATAAACTAGGAAGTGAATATCTGATTACCTCACTGAGTCTTGATGCCAGAAATGATTGTTGCACCGATAGAGCTAAAGGAGGAGTAATGCAGGTATGGAAAAACGGCTCAATGGTTTACCAAAGTAGTGTGGTAAATGGCGCAGGCAATAGTATAATAAGCGCCAGCCCTGTACCAAATGTGCTAGGCGATGAAGTTAGATATATATTTTTGAATGGTGCTAATACAAGTAGCGGAGAAACTACCCTCAACTTTGCTGAATGGATAATTGGTGGGGCTAAAGTTTGTGCAGCAACTAAACAAGTAACTGTAACGGTCAATTCAAAACCAAATGCGACGGCAGTTTCAAATAGCCCTGTATGTGTAGGAAAAACTATTAGTTTAACAGCCTCTGGTGGAACTACGTATCAGTGGTCAGGGCCAAATGGGTTTTCTTTATCAGGCGCTACCGCAAGCATTAATAATGCAACAATTTCTACTCATGCCGGAATTTATACTGTAACAGTTACGAATGCAAGTGGCTGTACTGCAACAGCTACCACTAACGTAGTAATTAATGCTCTGCCAGAAATTACTATTACTTCTAATAGCCCTGTGTGTGCAGGACAAACCTTGACGTTTACTGCTACAGGTGGAACAACGTATTCATGGACAGGGCCAAATGGATTTGCATCTTCTTTGCCAAATCCGAGTATCTCAAGTGCTAGTTCAATTCATTCAGGTACATACATTGTAACAGTAACAAATGCTAATAGCTGCACAGCAACAGCATCAATAATAATACAACAACCCAATGCTTTAACTGCAGCAATAACAGGCACTAACGTAAATTGCAATGGAGGCAATAATGGAAATGCCACAGTAATGCCAAGTGGTGGCACAGCACCTTATACGTATCAATGGTCAAATAATGCAGGTACATCAGCTACTGCAAATAACCTTACGGCAAGGGTTTATACGGTTACTGTAACTGACTCTAAAAATTGTACTGCTACAGCTACCATCAATATTACGCAGCCACCAGTCTTAACCTCTACTATTGTTGGCACCAATGTAAATTGTAATGGAGGCAATAACGGAAGTGCCACAGTAACGCCAAGTGGTGGCACAGCACCTTATGCTTATCAATGGTCGAATAATGCAGGTACATCGGCTACTGCCAATAATCTTTCGGCAAGAATTTATACTGTTACCATAACTGATTCTAAAGGTTGTACAGCTACTGCTACAATTAATATTACGCAGCCACCAGTCTTAACCTCTACTATTGTTGGCACCAATGTAAATTGTAATGGAGGCAATAACGGAAGTGCCACAGTAACGCCAAGTGGTGGCACATCACCCTACACCTATCAATGGTCGAATAATGTAGGCACATCAGCTACTGCAAATAACCTTACAGCAAGGGTTTATACGGTTACTGTAACCGATGCTAAAAACTGTATAGCTACTGCTACCATTAATATTACGCAGCCAGATGCTTTAGTAGCTACGGCCAATTCAAACAGCCCTGTTTGTGTAGGACAAACATTGACTCTTACTGCTTCGGGTAGTACAAATTATTCGTGGAAAGGGCCAAATGGCTATTCTTCTCAAAGCCAGAACTCTGGTATTGATAAAGTAACTTCAGTTGCCGCTGGTATCTATACCGTTACGGTAAGCAACGCAATTGGCTGTAATGTTACTGCTACAGTTAATGTAGTAATTTATGATTTGCCACAAGCGCCAACTGTTACAGGAGCAAGCCGTTGTGATGCTGGTTCGTTAACACTTCGTGCCGATGGCTGTGCCGGAGGTGTAATTCAATGGTATGATGCCCAAATAGGCGGAAATATGCTCGGAACTGGCATAACTTTTGCTACAACTACACTGACACAAAGTACATTTTACTTTGCCTCGTGCTTCACTAATAACTGTTCAAGCCCTTCTCGTACAGCGGGTTTAGCAAGAATCAACTCTGCACCAAATGCTGAGCTTATTCCTGTAAACTCTACTTGTATTGCAAGTAATCCACGAAATGACGCCAGACTTTTGCTAAATAAATATAGAAACAATGACCAGTATTCATATAATATTGGCGAAGCGTATGATAGTGCCATGGCCTCAGCTTTTGTAACAATACCAACGGGTGGATTAGTACCAGCATCCAGTTTACCAAATCCCACAGGAAACAGCCAAGCTTACACTGTTAGAATAAAAAATGCTGATGGGTGTACCATCGATAGAACAGTAATATTAACCAAACAATGTGATGGGTGTGTGCAAGATTATTGCCCGCCTGCCATCATAAGCGCATCAAGATAAGTACCTATTTAAATTAAGCTTTATACATCCAAATTTAACAGTTTGTCAAATGGAAAACAGTGTACCCAAAATTACCTTACAATCTTGCCTTAGACGAACCAAACCATGGTTTTTTCTATCGATTATAGGTATCCTCCTATTATTTATGAGCCAAAGCGCCTTTGCCCAAAGAGTGCCCGTGCCTTGTACAAGTCCTATTCCTGTTAATCTGGTAGGAGTGGATGCTACAGGACCAACAGCCAACAATGCTAAAATACGCCTGACCGGTTTACCAAGTGGCGAATACAGGGTAGGGTATTCTGTCGGAGATACCTACACGGGGCCGGCTTTTGCAGAAGCAAACAAATTCTCTATTCTACAGGCTGATTCCTCATATCTGGCAAGAAATCTGCAGAATCCAACCACTGCTGCAGGAACAAAATACATCGTTCGTGTTTTCGCACCAGATACTACGTGTTATTATGACCATACGTTTATTTTAGAGCGGGTAAATTTTAATACAAAACCGTTGTACACCGATGTTGATGTAAATGTAACTCACAACGGCGGAACTTTTGTGGCACTTGGGAGCCAGGTTACAGTTACAATAGTTGCCCGAAACATAGGAACCGCAGCCGCTAATGGGTTGGAATTTAAACTAGAGATTCCGGAAGGTCTTTCGAATGTAACAGCGGCTAATGTTCCTGCAGGTACTACTTATACAAACGGAGTGTGGACTGTTCCAACACTTGCCGCCGGGACAGGGACAGCTACTTTAACGTTGACAGGAACAGTTACAAGTAGAGGTATAAGAGTAGTAACAGCTAACTTGACGAAAGCTGATGAATCTAATGGAATTAAAGATGCAGATTCTAAAGCAGATGCAGATGCTACTACAAATGTTCCTGGAGAAGATGATTATAGCCAGGCTTGTATTTCTACACCGTTTGATTATTGTAATGATGATGAGTATAAAATTACTTTAGCAAATTATACAGGGGTGGTATGGAAAAAAGGCGACGTGGTAATTACAGCAGATAATGCTGCTAGCTTGGGTGTAATATTTCAGGCAAATGGCCCTTTGATTATAAAAAGTGAAGGAGAGTACTCTTACACAATTGTGAAAGATGGAGCTACTAACTGTCCAACAGGTGGTTGTTGTCCGATTAAAATTGAAGCAGGTATTCCTCCAAAATTGGCTACAACTGACCTTGGACAAAGCATTTGTTATCAGGCTAGTTTCACAGATATAAAAGCTACCCTTACTCAGAACCCAAGAGGGACTGTTATTTATGAGTGGTATAACGACAACGGAGCCAACAACGCAGGTACAGCAATTATAGCAGGACAAACTACTGCTGACTTTACAGCAAAACCCACCGAAATTGGTGTGTACAAATATAAGCTGAAAGTATATGACCAAGACCATAAAAACTGTGCTGACTCTATTACATTCACACTTACAATTAGAGAACTACCAATTGTAGCGATCACAAAAGTGCCTGATGTGTGTGAAGAGAGTACAATCAGTTTTAAACTAGAAGGAAATGTTGATGGTGCTACCTTTGCTTGGGCTGGGCCTAGTGCTAGCGGATTTACTTCGACAATAGCTAATCCTGAAAAATTAAATGCTGATAAAGATAAAGATGCCGGAATATATACTGTAACCGTAACTAACGGTCAATCTTGCTCTGCAACAGCTACAACACTAGTAGTAATTAATGAATTGCCTGGTGAACCAGTTGTAACAAATAAAGTTTTCTGTGAAAAGGATGCAGCAGTAGATTTAGTGGCAACCAATTCAGGTACGGGCTATACTACACAATGGTATGGTAATTACTCAACGGGTGGCACGGCATCATTAGTAGTGCCGAACTATAATCCTGTTGAAACTGACACCGTTTATTACTACGTAAGCCAGAAAAATGATGCAACAGGTTGTGAATCGCATCGTGCAGCATTACAGGTAATTGTTAATCCTAAACCAGATGCTCCAGTTGCAAACCCAGTATCAGCTTGTAAAGATTCTGCCCCTGTTACACTAGCCGTTGCTGAAAATACAACAGGCTATACAATTCTATGGTATGATAAAGCTGCCACGGGTGGTACAGCTTCAACAACAGCTACCATAGCGCCAACTGCTGACATAGGGAAAACAATTTATTACCTAAGTAAGAAAGATAATGTAACTACTTGTGAATCTGACCGTTCTTCGATAGAAGTTACCATTAAAGCGATTCCTGTCTTAACAATCAATCCAGTCACAGTTTGTGCTAAAGATACCATCATTTTAGCAGTTCAGGGCGCATCTCCAACAGATACATATTCTTGGACAGGGCAGAATGGTTTTGCTTCAACATTAGCTGGTCCTGAAAAGTTAAATGCTTCATCAGCTGATGCCGGTTTATATTCGGTAACTGTAACTAATGGAGAATCATGTTCGGCTTCTGCAACTACTTCAGTAACAGTTAATAAATTACCAGACGCACCTACTGTGACAGAGAAGACATATTGCCCTGGTGATACACCTGTACCTCTGGATGCTCCTAAACTACCTAACCATACTTTATTATGGTATACAGAGGCAACAGCAACAGCAAAAGATGCATATCCAGACCCGTATACTCCTGGTCCTGAAGTAACTAAATCAACAGGTACAACCGACTTTTTTGTAACCCAAAAAGATGATGTTACTGGTTGTGAATCACCTAAAGCGACTTTAGTAGTACGGGTACATCGCAAACCTACTACACCAAAAGTTGATGATGTGGTTTATTGCCAAGCAGTATCAGCAGCTACACTTGTCTTTAATCCTGATCAGGGGCACACGGTTTTATGGTTCAAAAACGAAGCAACTGGTGTAGTAAGTGAGCCAACAGCACCAACGCCTTCAACTCAGCAAGCGGGTACAACTTTTTACTATGTGAGTCAGACAGAAACTTCAACTGGTTGTATATCAGACCGTGATACGATAAAGGTTGAAGTGAATCCTACTCCTAGCTTACCAGTAATAGCAAATAATAAAAATACCTATTGTGAAGGTGAAACGCCAAACAAACTAGAAGCAACAGCAGAAGGAAGCAATACTATTCTATGGATTATCGGAGGCGGTACATCTGCCACTCCACCACCTGTTAATACAGAAACTGCAGGCCTAACAAATTATTATGTATTACAAGTGATTCCGGGTACAGGTTGTGAGTCAGGTTGGGCAACTATTCCTGTAACAGTAAATCCGAAACCGATTGCAGAGCTTATTGCGGTAAATGCACTTTGCGTGGGTTCTACTCCGCAATCTAATGCACAATTAATTCTGACCCGCTATCGTGATTCTGATAAAGTGTCTTACAGCCCAGGAACTACATATAACCCTGCTACTGCAACACCATTTGCAACTATCCCAGATGGCGCAGGCGGAATATTTGCAAGTACTTTACCGAACCCAACTGTAGATCAGGCATACACTGTAAGAGTTCAGAATAGATTTGAATGTACAGCCGACAAAACCGAGGTTATTACATTCAAAGATTGCGGTTGCCCTGGTGGCTATTGCGAACCTGCAACTATTGAGCAGAAGAGAGCAAAATAATAACATAGTATAAGAGTTCTAATTGGCTAAGTCCTGTAAGGTTTAACATCTTACAGGATTTGGCTGGTTATATCAGCCATTTTGTAGCAATATCAGTTCAGCTATTCAAAAGATTCAACACTAAAAACTGACATTGTTATCGAGTGATTTTAGCTATTGAAACTACGATGAAGAACTTTCTAAGTTTGTCAAAGAATACGTTTTCCGGCTTTTTCAGGGTGGGCTTGCTGTTTTTTGCTTTTATACTACTAGGCTTTAACGAAGGTGATTCAAACCGATTTCTGAAAGAGGAAGAAGTTGTGCAGAGCAGATGTTTTCCGCCAACATTTACACTTCGTAGCGTTGATGTAACAAAAGCCGGTACTAACGATGCCAGAATTATCATCTCAAACATAGACAATGCTACACGCTACGCTATTTCTGAAAACGGTGCTGCCGGAATCGACTATTCAAAATCAATTCTGATTAATATCGGCAAAAAAGAAATTGAAATCAAGAATCTGCCAAATCCGGCTACTATAAAGACTTATACAGTAAGAGTGTATAACACCGAAACTTGCTATATAGACCAGAATATTGTTTTAGAACACGTAAACTTTGCTACCCTTACTGATTACAGTAAACTGGAATTGATTCAGGCCGTAGATATACATACCCCTCAGCTCGATGAGGTTGTAACTTTTACTACACTCATTATAAACAGAGGTAATAAAGCCGCTACTGGGGTAACTGTACAGAACTTGTTAAGCAGCAGTTTGAAAGTTGTCTATTTTTATGCCGATAAAGGGATTTTTGAGTCTATTGGTGGTTCATGGGGTGTCGGGAATGTTAACGGTGGCGAAACGCTGAAACTAATCATAAAAGCAAAAGTAACGCAACCGGGTTTGGCTTATTGTACTTCTTATATCTGGCGACAGAATGGGAAAGAAAAAGATACAAAGACTCTTTCAGTGAAAACCGATGAGAGCGATTATGGTGTAAGTTGTGTGAGTGTGCCTATTTCTTTGAAAAAAGATGAGACTTATCGGGTTACGCTTAAAAAATATAGTGGTGTGAAATGGTATTACAAAAACGTAGCCTCGGGGTTTTATGAAGAAATTACCAAAGATACATCGCCGAATATTGCGGTAATCAATAAAGATAGCTCGTTGAATATTGTAAGGGGCGGCGAATACACTTTCTCTAAGGCTTCGGGTACTTGTAATATTACAAGTTGCTGCCCGATTCTGGTTGAAGGGTGTACAGGTCCTAAAATTGTAATAGACTCAATCTATTGTAACCAGAAAATAGATAGCTATAGTATAAGAGTAAAACTAGAGGGAGATGACTGGGCACTTGTTCAGCAGATATATGCCGCTACTTCAAACATCGGTATGCCTACTTCGTACGATTACTTGAAACGCCTCAATAAACTGCCGTTACAATCGAGTGCGGGCTATGTGGTTGCTAATAATGATGGTTTCTACACGGTTGAGAATATTCCGGCCTTTATGCCAAATGTTTCGTTGACTTCTGTTGATATTACAGGCAATTGTACTACCAGCAAAATAGTCAATGCACCTAATTGTGAATTGCCTGCGGTACAGATTCCTCTGGTGCTGAATCAGTCTGAAACTTTTTCACCGGGCTCGCCTATGCCTGCTTTTAGTGTTACAAATACAGCTAAAGGCACAGAAGTACTCTGGTATGACGACGAACAGGCTGAAAAACCTATTGCCACCGGACTAGAATTTACACCTAAAAAAGCAGGAATATTTTATGTAGCAGCACGCGATAGAAGAACCAGAGTAGTAAGCGAAAAGAGAGAACTGAAAATGACAGAGGTACGAGACTCGGAAGAAGATATGTTTAGCACCAAAGTATGTAAATGCGAAAGTGCTACCATGCAACCCAACGATGACCTGAGCGAGGTAAGTATTTCGGCATTGTACCCGAACCCTGCTGATAATGAAGTGAATTTTGATTATAACCTGCCTGCAAACCTGCCTTCGGCAAAGTTGGTATTCTTCAATCTGTCGGGCACTATTGTAGGTACCTATAATCTGGAAAATACTGATTCAAAGATAAAAGTAAACACTGCCGACTGGATGGCTGGTACGTATGTATTTCAGGTAATTGTTAATGGTAAAAGGCTGGTGAGTAACAAGTTTATAGTATTACACAATTAGAAGATTTTTCTGGCAATTGCCTATGTATTGAGTAATTTAAATCCGGTTAATTTGACGGCTGATTATTGTATGAACTAGCCCCGAAAAAGGAAAGTTTTATACAATAATAGCTAAACTTAATCGAAACAGGAGTACACTTGTATCTCCTGTTTTTTATTGTTTCTAAACTTTTTCTCCTATGCCGTTAACCCTTTGTAAA
The DNA here is from genome assembly GCF_037860775.1 of Emticicia soli. NCBI lineage: Bacteria > Pseudomonadati > Bacteroidota > Cytophagia > Cytophagales > Leadbetterellaceae > Emticicia > Emticicia soli. Next base: position 64,497 of record NZ_JBBEWC010000010.1, read on the forward strand.
CCACCTTTTACCGGATTGGTGTATTCGAGATAAATATCCTGGGCGTTGTACTGGCCAGCAGGTAGCGTTATTATCTCGTTAAGTACCGTTTTGGCCGACATAGTTTTGATAAAAGCGGCATTGTTCTTTTTGTTTTTAATGGTAATCTGAAAACTCTCGCCGATTTCAAGTTTTGACTCTACCGCACTCAGTTTCAGAATATTACCTTGTAGCCTGCCAACAGCCGGAAACTGCCCGTTGATGATTTGCTCGGGGTGAGCAAAGGCAAGTATTTTGTCGGTCTTTTGCCAAAGCCCATATACCCTGTTTTCGGCTTGCATCTGATACATTTTAGCTGCCCATTGGCGATAATTACCCAAATGCCCTTCTCGTTTTGGTTGTCCGGCTCCATCGCCGAAATAATCTGCACCGAAAGGTGTACCTTCTTGAGTTGATACATGCAAATCTGGTATGAAGTTCCCATTCAGCCATGCGCCACGCATGGTTAAGCCCACGTTTCCTCCGGTTACATTCGACCAGATAAGTACATTATTCAATAAAGTATAAACCAGCGTAGCATGCCATTCGGACGTTACACGGTCTATGGGACGATAAAGATTCGTAAACGGATTAGACTCTAAATCGTGCCGTAAAATACCGATGGTCTGATAAGGATTGTTAATGGCATGAATATTCTGAAAGTCGGTTTTTAAACCACAATCTTTAGCCAACATCTGCAAACGGAAGAAAATTTCAGAATAATACCCTCCGAACTGGTTGATTCCATGATATAATTCAGATTTCAGGCGGTATTCACCATAATTATGCCCTTCTGACTGCGAAATATCTTTCCTATCTCCTGCTGCCGAAAAATTAATAATTTCGCCTCGTTGATTCTCCTGAAAAGTATCGTTTCTTAATACTCTGTTACCATAGCCATCAACCATAAATCGGCCATTAGCATCTTTCTGGTACATAGGTGTGCTAATGGGAAGATTAACCTTCGGATAGCTCACCAGCACATTATACATTAAATCTTTTCCTCTGAAATAATTGTTGATAACACCACTGCTTACCTTTGCTTTAGACTCATTATAAGAGTGCTTGTTGAAAGGGAAGAACTTCTCGTCTAGTGGCACATTGTCACCATCGTAATAATAACCGCTATGCCAGTATGTAAAGCCCTTGTTGGGTGCATAGCTATAAAGAATTACAACGTGTTTAGGGTTATCTTGCTTGGCGGCATTATAATAACCTTTTAAAAAAGAGCTGATTTTCGAAAAATCGGTTACACCGCCTTCAATATCAAGCATCGTATAAGCAAAAGGCACCCGTTGCCCTGTTGAATCCATCGACTGATATTTGATGGCTACGTAGTTTTCGGCTCCCTGTTTTTCTAGTTCTTCATGATTTTTTTGCCAGAACAAAAAATCGTTAAAAAGCGTCCACTTATATCTATGTTCGCCGGGTACGCCCTTTAATGTATTCAGAAAAGAATTATCAAACCCTGTGGCTAAACCTTTAGACAGGGCGATAGGAGGGGTGTCGCCGCTGTGATTCATGAACTCTACACCATTACCCCATAAGAAACGGCTATTGAATTTTGCAGTAGGGCGGCCGTTTACATTCGGAAAAACCTCAAAGCCCAGCGTATTTTTAGTGGGTATATCATTAAGTCCACTTACCAACGAAGGAAGCGTCTTGGTTTCAAATTCAGTAAATGTCCCATTGGGAATGATTTCGTTTGGAACAGGTGGCACCGATACATCGGCTAGTTCATCAATGCTGAGAGAGGGTTTAACAGGCTCACCTCCGAATACGCTTCTATAAAGCCAATACATAAAGCCTGCCACAGAAGTGCCCAGAAAGAAACGTCTGCTTGTATTCATCATATTGTAAGTTTATGGATTCAAATTGAGAGATTTTACCTCATCTTCCCTCTCTTTACTAAGAAAGCCGAAAGAATCTGGTCGAATCCCTGAGAAATATCTGCCTCAACAAAGTCAATTTTGTATTGGCCACATTTTAAGCGTAAATCGTGGTAAAACTCTTTGATTGCCGCCTGATAATGGCTTTTTACCTGAGATGGTTGCACTTTTACTTTTTCGCCCGTTTCTAAATCAATAAACTCATAAGGGCGTTCTTCAAAGTTAAATTCTTCTTCGGTATTTTTATCGGTAACATGAAATAGCAATACCTCGTGTAAATTATGGCGCAAGTGTTGCATAGCCGTAAAAAGAGGTTCGGTATTAGTAATATCGTCAAACATATCACTAAAAATAACTACCAACGAGCGTTTATGAATCTTCTCGGCAATCTCGTGTAAAGTCTGAACTACCGATGTTTTTTTATTCGGCTTTGGTTTATGCAAAAGAGAGTCTAAATCTAAAAATATCTTATGTATGTGCGATGGTGTCGATTTAATCGGTGTTTGTATTTCAATGCCTTCCGAAAAAGTAGTGAGGCTTACGGCATCACGTTGTTTTTGTAGTGTATAAGCCAGTGCTCCTGCCGCCATAATACTAAAGGTTATTTTACCATTAGATTTTTCGGGATAATACATCGACGACGACGTATCGATAAGCAGGTGGCAACGCAGATTGGTTTCTTCTTCGTAACGCTTTACATATAGGCGGTCAGTTTTAGCAAATACTTTCCAGTCAATGTAGCGGGTGCTCTCACCTGTGTTGTATAAACGGTGCTCGGCAAACTCAACCGAAAATCCATGAAATGGCGACTTATGCAAGCCCGTAATAAACCCTTCTACTAATTGTTTGGCCAGAAACTCAATATTTCCGTATTCCCGTATTTTTACTAAATCTAACATAATATAGAGCCTATGTCTTTTTTACTGTTGATTGCTTGCTTGTTGCTTTAGTACTGCCCTGTTTATTAACTACTGTTTTGGGCTTAGTTTTGTTGGCCGACGATGCCGGTTTTTTTCTGTTTGCTCTTTTTTTAGTTAATGCTTTAGAGGGTTTCCGTTTTACGGTTTTAGGCTTGGGTTTCAAAGGTATTGCTACCTCTTCTTCTTCCTGAGGTTCGTCTAGTATTAAATCGGCCGCACTTTTTATCATAGAGTCGGGCCTTTCAATATAAATTGTGTCATTCTCACCCACTACTGTCATTTTTACCTTTACTACCCCATGGTTAAACATATTCAATTGTTTGGCTGCCGCATGAGATACATCAAGGATACGCCCCTTCGAAAAAGGCCCTCTATCATTAACCCTAACAATACACCATTTATTGTTTGCAAGGTTGGTTACTTCAATCATTGTACCAAAAGGCAAAGTTGGGTGGGCACAGGTAAGCACATTTTTTTTCAGAATTTCGCCACTAGCCGTTTTTTTACCATAAAATTTGTTTTCGTAATAAGATGCTTTTCCAAACAGTTCGACTCCGATAAGTGATGATTGACAGGTTGCTAGCGTAGGTTTAAATAGAATGAGTAAACATAAAAAAGGTACTGTTTTTAGTGTCATTCAAGGTTAATATTTGATTTCGAATTGCATAGATACGAAAATTTTGCCAAGTGCAAAAACAATCAAAAATTTTGTGTAGAAATCAGATTTAAAATAATTATGTTGAAAATTTCTGATTTGAAATGAAAATAACATTATTTTTGTTAGAAAATCCTAATAAAATATTTTGGATAAAGCAATAAAAACCTATATTTGAAAATCATTCTAAACCTCTAAAACTTAAAAGGATTGTGGAAAGAGAAGACAGAGACAAAATTTACTCTAAACGTGTAAGAGCGGGTAAGCGTACTTATTTTTTCGATGTAAGAAGCACCCGTTCAAATGATTACTACCTAACTATCACCGAGAGCCGTCGTTTTCAGAAAGATGGAGGATTTGTATTCGAGAAGAGCAAGATGTTTGTGTACAAAGAAGATTTTAACAAATTCCTTGAAGCTCTTCAAGAAACAATTGGACACATCAAAACTGAATTGATGCCTGAATTCGATTTTGACCAGTACAAAAACGAACAAGTTCCTGTTGCAGGTGATGACACTGAAGACTACGCATCAGGTGGCGGTTCTGATTTAAAGTGGGAGTAGTTCTTACCAACAACGTATTAATTATCAATTTTTGCTGCTGATTCTGTGAGGTCTTCTTTAACCTGGAATCCGTAAAAACCCTTTATTGATTAAAAATTGTTGTTGAGTAAGGGAGTGAAAAGACATTTAGCCTTTGGGAGATTCTCAAAGGCTTTAGTATTATAAGCTTGTGCCGAGTGCAATACCAAAATTTGATTGTTGTGCATAATTGGACAAGGGCATATAGCGTAATTTTGCAAAAATTACTGATTTCCTGTTAACAGGGAAATGCAACCGCAAACCCGAAACCGGAAAAATATAGTCAAGCTGCTGGCCTGGTCTTATTCCTGCCAGTATAAAGTTAGCCACGCCCAACTCGATAAAATATTCAATTCTTCTTTCTTTTCTTTCGGGCCTGCAATCTTTTCTTCGCTGATTTTTTCCCTGATTCAGCCAATAGTTATACGTAATAGCCTGCGAGAACGAAAAAACATCTCTAGGCAAAGAAATAATACCAATACCCAATTGCACATTTACAAAGCTTTTAGCACGCTTAAAGGCCATAAACTCAATATTACCCGAGCCTAAAGGGCTTATACCTAAAAGTTCCAGACTTGCGCCTACATTGTAGCGGCTTTGAAAAGATTTCTTGTATTGGGCTTGAACATTGATGTATATAAGCAATAAAAGGCCGGTTGTCAGAAAGAATAGGGGTCTCATAGAATAGTATAGTCACGCTTTTATGTAATAAACGCTTTTTAATATGACTTATTACTAGGTACAATTTTATTTACTTTGCCTTTCTCCTGCTTTTAGCGTAATTTTGCGCAAATTTTCATTCAGACTTAATAGATTACTAGATTATATGCCTTTACAAGCCGGAATTGTAGGATTACCCAATGTTGGAAAATCAACGCTTTTTAATGCCGTATCGAATAGTGCTAAAGCACAGGCAAGCAATTATCGTTTCTGTACTATTGACCCTAACGTGGGCCTAGTAGACGTACCAGACGAAAGACTAGATAAACTGACCGAGTTAGTAAAACCTAACAGAGTAGTACCAACCCAGATTGAGATTGTAGATATTGCCGGATTGGTAAGAGGTGCCAGCCGTGGAGAAGGGTTAGGAAACAAATTTTTAGGTAATATCAGAGAAGTAGATGCGATTATACACGTTATCAGATGTTTTGAAGACGAAAACATTCTTCGTGACGAAGGTGCGATAAACCCGGTAGGCGATAAAGAGATTATCGATACTGAGTTACAGTTGAAAGACCTTGAAAGCGTTGAAAAGAAGATTCAGAAAATAGAAAAACAAGCCAGAGTAGGAGGCGATGCCAAAGCAAAGGCTGAATTTGATGTATTGAAACGTTGCCAGGATTGGTTGCTACAAGGCAAAAACATACGTGGCTTGGGTCTGGCTAAAGAAGAATTACCGGCAATAGCTGATTTGTTTTTGTTGTCTATCAAACCTGTGCTTTATGTGGCTAATGTTGATGAGGCATCAATGCATACAGGTAACAAGTATTCTGAAATATTACAGAAAGTAGCTGACGAAGAAGGTGCGCAAATGATAGTGCTAAACAACTCTATTGAAGCGCAGATTACTGAAATGGAAGACCTTGACGATAAAGCCATGTTTCTGGACGAATACGGTTTGAAAGAAGCAGGTTTGAATCGTTTGATTAGAGCAGCTTATAAATTATTAACCTTACGTACTTACTTTACAGCAGGTGTACAAGAAGTAAGAGCATGGACGATTCAGGAAGGTTGGAAAGCGCCACAGGCAGCAGGGGTAATTCACACCGATTTTGAAAAAGGATTCATTAAGGCTGAGGTAATAGCTTACAATGATTATGTAAAATATGGCTCTGAGGCGGCTTGCCGTGAAGCCGGACGCCTACGCATAGAAGGAAAAGAATATGTAGTAGCCGACGGAGACGTAATGCACTTCAGATTTAATGTATAGAAATCATAAAACCAAAAGAGCCATAAATTTTATGGCTCTTTTGGTTTTTATAAGCTATTTACTTCTTCACCATCTTATCCATCATCTCAAGCATTGCAGGTGTTGGAAGCAGGTGATTGCTCTGCACCCAGAATTTCTCTTCGTACTTGCCACCTTTCGGAAAATTATTAGTACTTACTAATTCTTCATCAAATTTTATTGAACTTCGCCCCATCCTAAGGCTTTCGTTGGCCATAAACTGCACAGTCATGGTTGCTTCTGTGTTAAACTTCTTTTCGAGTTTATCTTCAAAGTCAGCAACAAAGGTCAATTTGCTGTCTTGCAGGTGCCATCTGCCATTAAATGGCAAAAACTGTGTATGGCCTTTCACTTGCTTGCCAACTTTTTGGGTATTATCTACAAAACTTCTGCCGATTACATCTTTTACTCCTTCGGGAGTCATTTCATATTCAATCCTGACAATGGCCTGATTGTTTACATCTATGTATATTTTGCCGTTACGTGCGGCTCTTACACGTTTGCTTACGGGTTTAAAACTCATCGAGTAAACAAGGCTATCGTTAAAATAAGTCATTAATGAGTCAATCTTAAAGTCATAATCATTGATATTGCCTTTGTCGAGATAGTCAGGTATTCCTCCCTCTAGCGAGCGAGTTACAAAAGCCGCACCATTTATAAAGCCCCAGCCATCAACTTTGGCTGTTTGGCCTGCCCAGTTGTAAGTACGGCCTTTCAGCATTTTAGTTTTTTCAACACCTATGGCTTTGGCTGTATGTGGGCGTTCAACACGCAAAATCCCCTCAGTTATTTTTACGAATCCCAACTTGGCCATTTCTATAGTTTCAAGATAAAAGCCAATCTGATAAGTAGGGTACGACGGATTATTTTGTTTTACAAGATTAAATGCTTCTCTCAACAAGGTTCTTGGGTCTCCGCCTTGTACCGAAGCCAGCGTTTCGGCTTTTTCTAATTCAATTACACTGGTTGAGTCGTACGACGATGCCTTTTTTTTGATGGTTTTGTACCCGATAGCAGAAACTGTAAGTATAGAGTCAAGGTCGATTCTTGGGAAAAAAAACTTAAACTCGCCTACGGCATTGGTCTGGCTAGAAAAGCCTTTGCTCGGAATACTAAGGTAGGCACTTGTAAGGGCTTGTTGGGTAGTTTTATCAACGATTTTACCTGAAATAGAAACATAGCCTTGCGAAAAAACAATAGTAGGCAATAGTAATAAAATTAAAAAGGAGTTAATTCTCATAGATTTGATTTAAGAATTTATTCTATATAACGACGCACATTAAATTTTACTTAAAACACTTGCATTTTTTTTTATAGTTTGCATACATTTGATGTAGTTTTAAACCAAAACTCTCTAAAAAAAATGAAAAAATTATTGGTACTATTATTTATGGGTATTTTAAGTTTTTCGGTGCTTGATTTAACTGCTCAAACAGAAGTGAAGAGCAAAGGTAAGGCAAAAGAAAAAACAGAGAAAAAAGAAAAGCCAGAAAAAAAGGAAGTTGCCGAAAAGAAAGAAAAACCTGAGAAAAAAGAAAAGGTAGAGAAAAAAGAAGCTGCTGAAAAGAAAGAAAAGCCTGAGAAAAAAGAAAAAACAGAAAAAAAGGAAACTGCCGAAAAGAAAGAGAAACCTGAGAAAAAAGAAAAAGCAGTAGCCGACAAAGCTACTACTAAAGAGAAAAAAGCAACAGATAAAGACAATACAGTTAAGCCTGCGCCGAAACCTTCGGTAAAAGATGATGGAAAAGAAGCTGATGGTAGCACTCGTAAAAAAGTAGCTGGAACAGATAAACAAATCGGTAAAGACGAAAAAGGCCGTACTATTTATGAAGGGCCTCGTGGCGGGCAGTACTACATTAACTCTAATGGTAACAAAACGTATTTGAAAGCCGACGGCAAGATATAATATTGCGATAGAGATATTTAAGAAGCCTCAACTCTGCTAAGGGTTGAGGCTTCTTATTTAGCTTTTAGGTCTGAACTCCTTCATTACATCTTGGTTACAAACCAGATATGGGCCTTCGATTAAGTCTATGCAATAGGGTACGGCCGGAAAAACGGCATCGAGGCATTGCCTGATGGCCTTTGGTTTACCCGGCAGATTGATAATTAAGCTATGATTACGAATACCTGCCGTTTGCCGTGAAAGTATAGCGGTTGGGACATATTTCAGGCTTTCCATACGCATTAATTCGCCAAAACCGGGCATCATTTTCTGGCATACAGCTTCTGTTGCTTCTGGTGTTACATCTCTCAAAGCCGGGCCTGTACCGCCTGTAGTAACTATCAGGCAGCAATTGTGTACATCTGCCATCTCAATTAAAGTCTGAGAGATAAGCTCCTGTTCGTCAGGTATTACCCGATATACGGTCTCAAATTCAGAAACTAGATATTCTTTTAAAGTTTCTACTACGGCTTTGCCGGGAATATCTTCATAAATACCTGCACTAGCCCGGTCTGAAACGTTGATTACACCTATTTTTATCATAAGAAGAGGTTTAAAACAAATACCATAAAAAATGGCTTAAAGATAAGTTATTAGTTGGTAAAACAGCTTGAAAAAGTTTGTGTAATTAGTTCCTCAGTTTTTGATGGTCTATTATTTTTTATTCTTGCTATATATTCATAGTAAGAGCATGTTTAAATTTTGTTTTTCTGACCAAGAAGGACAGATTTTTTAGCTAGACGAGGCGTGTTTTGCAGACGTAGCCAGCAGCTACGTCGAAAAAACGCAACGAAGTATAGCTGAAAAAGATGCCTTCGTAGGTCGAACAATAATTTTTAAACATGCTCTAAAGTAGAATACTTAAGCTACAACAAATCCATGAAAAACTTGTTTGATAAAAAGGCTCTCGAAATTATTAGAAAATTTTTACTAGTAAATCAGGAAACTATTGCTGTAGCCGAAAGTGTAACTTCCGGTTTTATTCAAGCGGCTTTTTCTATGGCTGAAGAAGCATCTCAGTTTTATCAGGGAGGTATCACAGCTTATAATCTTGGCCAAAAATACCGCCATCTCCGTATCGAACCCATTCATGCTTTAAAATGTAATTGTGTTTCGGAGAAAATAGCCCAAGATATGGCCTTACATGTATGCGACCTGTTTCATAGTAACTGGGGTATCGGTATTACAGGCTATGCTGCACCCGTACCCGAATCTGATAATGAACTATATGCCTATTATGCTATAGCACATAAGAACAAAATAATTTTAGCCAGAAAAATATCAGCACAGAAAGACGATTCTATTAAGATTCAACTGTTTTATACCAACAAGGTACTTGCCGATTTAAGCGATTGTATACTTAATATTCATAAATGATGGTCAACTTCTGGGGTTGGTATCTTTTATGGCAACTCGCTTAATAATGCTTATTTCTCCATCATGTTCAAGATATATTTTGTCTATTTCTTCTATGCTGTCAGAGAATGTAGCTTTTCTGAGGCCGAGCATAATATCTTCTTTACGTACCAGCCCTCTTCTCATGTTACTTTCTAAAAATTTACCCTTCTCGTATAAGACTATTTTTTCACCCTCTACTATTCTTCCAAAGTCATTATAACGTGTAAAAAGCCACCCGAAAACTCTATGTAAAATACATAAAACAAGGCTGGCGAATATTGTAGGAATAAAAGGCGACGAACCTACTACTGCACGGCTCAGGATAGCCCCCAGTAAGATAACAATAATGTTGTCGATAGGCGTACGGAGACCAAAAGAACGCCGTCCGGCTATTCTGATTAAGGCAAAAGCTATGATAAAAACTGCCGCAGCTCTGCTGGCCATTTCTAATGCAGTCAGTTCGGTTTCATAGCTGAATATTTCCTTTAACGTTTCCATTGCTTTAATTGGTGTTAAATGTAGTGCGATACACACTATTTCTGTGCCAGCTTAAAATCAAACTCCCCGAAAGGTTTAGACCTGTTTGGGGAGTTCTTCTTGTGCAATCTCCGGCTTTTTTTTGCGTATAACAGCCAACAGATGATTGTGCCAGTTAAGCATACTGCCAAGTACAAAATAATCTTTCAGGTTGTTTCTTATACTGCTTCGCATGATTTTCACCACAAGATTTTTCTCAACTTCGCCTACTTCTTTCACTCTTACTAAAAACTCAAGCGAAATCAGAGCTAGCACAGCACCTATTATAAAAAGGAAATTCCATTGATGAAGCGATAAAAGCCTGAATACTTTATCTATTCCAGGGCCTATCCATTCTATACGTATGTTCAGATGTCGGCTTGTAAAGTAGTCGGCTAAAAAACCTCCAATCAACGGGCCAATAAAAGAGAAAATAGCCGTAATTGTATTTTTTACCGATAGATAAGCAATAGCTTCTTTTCTGGGTGCAAGTTTTAAACCAATATTTGTCAGCGAAAGATTGATGCCTGCCGTAGCAGCACCCATTAAGGCATAAATAACAACCAACAAGGCAAAGTTTGAATAAAACTGTGTATATATACCCACAAAAGACCATGCACCTATACAAATGATATAAATAGGCGCACAAATAGAAAGTATGGTTTTATTACTATATCGGTCGGCAAAAATACCCCAGCTACGTATAGTAGCTATGCTACACAACTGGCTGATGATGGTGAGCGTAATAATATAAGAAATCGAAAAATTCATGTGCCGCATCAGAAATACCGTGAAAAACGGCGTAGCAATACTCAACGAAAATACCCAGAACGAATTAAAAATAAGCAAGCGTAAAAAGTTATTGTCTTTTAATGGCAAAACAAATAGTTTTAATATGCTATCGTTACCCAAAAAAGACTTAGGCTCTGGAATTCTGGATAATAGAAATACACCTAATATACCCATCAGCCCACCTATTATAAACATTCCGCCGTAAGCATCCAATTCAAGTTTTGGATATTGATCTTTTATGTAATCAATACCAAATGCTGTAATTAAACTCATACAAACATTAAGTGTTTGCAAATAACTGCTTCTTCTTGAAAAATACGTACCCATTACTTTTTCGGGTATTAGGTCTTTCATCCAGGCATTCCAGCTTAGCCCTGCCATAGAGGCAAAGAAAAAGTTGAAAAAGAGAAACATAATAATGAACTGCATTGAGATGCTTCTCGGAAAAAACATGGCTATTATGCCAATAACCACTATCGGAATACGAGCAAGTATAGAAAACAGCACACTAATGGCTCGCCGATTATTATAGCGTTTCACTAGCCAGATTGTCAATAACTGAGAAATATTAGAAAACGCAGGTAATGCCGCTATTAAGCCGATTTGCAAGTTTGATGCTCCCAGTAGTAAACTCAGGGCAGTAAGAAATGCCCCACTGGTTAGCACCGTCATAGTCTCGGTAGCCATGCCCTCTTTTATGCCTAGACGCATGCCACAGTTTATATCCTCTTCGCTTAATATTTCCTTTGGTTGCAAACTAATCATGTGGGTATTAATTTATTAACAGCAATTCAGGCTATCCGTTTACAATTTCACCGCCATTTACGTGAATCACTTGCCCGGTTATATAACTGGCATCTTCAGAGGCCAGAAAAACATAAGCCGGAGCAACTTCTGCGGGTTGTCCTGCACGTTGCATAGGCGTATCTTTTCCGAAAGTATCCAACGATTCATCAGGAAATGTGGTTGTAATCAGAGGTGTCCAGATAGGCCCGGGTGCTACGGCATTAACTCTTATTTTTCTTCCGTTTAGTATGCCTGATAACGAACGGGTAAAAGACACAATAGCACCTTTAGTAGCTGAATAATCTAACAAGTAGGGATTCCCTCTATAGGCCGTTACAGAGGTTGTATTGATAATAGAACTGCCTTCTTTCAGGTGTGGCAATGCTGCCTGAACCAGAAAAAACTGAGAGAATATATTGGTTCTGAAGGTCTGAATGAGTTGTTTTTCTTTGATGTTCTCTATCTCTGTCTGCGGATACTGCACTGCTGCATTATTTACAAGTATATCAAGTCTGCCCCATGCTTTAATTACTTTATCTACTAATTTACGGCAGTTGTTTTCAATACTTATGTCGGCACTTACAATAAGACCCTTAGCACCTTTTTCTTCTACAAGTTTTTTGGTTTCTTTAGCATCTGAGCTTTCCTTTCGGTAAACAATAGCTACATTGGCACCTTCACGGGCAAAAGCCACGCATATAGCTCTGCCTATGCCGCTGTCGCCGCCTGTAACAATCGCTACTTTGCCTTCAAGTTTTTTCTCTTGCCGGTCATAAGCTCTTTCAAAAACAGGTTTTTGTTCCATGCTGCTTTCTGCCGACTCGGCACTATCAATTTGTTTTTTTGAAGATTTCATGTTGTATGGAATTTTAATAGTTACACTTATTTTAGTCAATCAATCTTTAAGTACCCAAATAGCTACAGAACTGGCATTTACATGAAAACTACCAATACCTTCTTTGTCTATCCAGATTTCTGTATGTGTCTCGTCTAAATAATCTATAAAGCATTTACCTGCATACTGAGGGCCTACATTCATAGCTTTTTCAGCATCTTCACCATTTGATACTAGCACGGCACAACCGCTATGTTCATTGTCGCCTTCTCGTACCCAGCCTATACAATTAGGCTCGTCGAAATAGTCGTGCTGAGTACCCCATGCATATTGCTGACGAGCTAGCAAAAGCTTTTCAAGCGCCGATATTTTAGGAAGTGTTACGTGATTGTCTGTTCCATCGTGTTTTTTTTCGGTATAACAAGTGCCGTATAAGTCACAATAAAAAACACATGGGAAGCCATTTTGGCGGAGCAAAATCAAGGCATAGGCCAGGGGCTTAAACCAGGTATCTACCACCGATTCTAAACTCTGAAAAGGCTGCGTATCATGGTTATCCACAAACGTAACCGCCAAATCAGGGTGTATGCTTACAAGCGAATTATCAAAAATAGTTCTCAGGTCATAGTCTTTCCCTGCATTAGACGCGCTATGTAGATTATAATGCAGCGGCACGTCAAATAACTGTACACGGCCTTGTGTGGCTTCAACGTACGCTTCAAGCAGATGTAAGTCGGTATTAGACCAATATTCGCCAATAGCTACCAAGCCAGGCTTAACATTGGCACGCATATAATCTAGCCATTCATTAAAAAAATCAGGCGATATATGTTTGAGTGCATCAAGCCTTACACCATCAAAACCTGTGGTTTCATGGTACCATTTTCCCCATTGTTTTAATTCTTCACGCACGGCCGGATTTCTGAATTCTATATCCGAAAACATCAGGTAATCGTAGTTTCCTTTTTCTTCTCCTACTACCTCTTCCCAACCATCGCCATAGTCATTAATAATACTATAAATACACTTTTCCTGAATACCTTTGGCACAATCAACTCCTGTAAAGCAATTGTAGTCCCACACAAAATCTGAGTATTTATTTTTCCGGTTCGGGAAATTAAACTTTGTGTTGGCTTCAATTTCAAAAGGAGCGCTGATGAACTCGTTGCGGTTTTCGGGGTCTACCTTTCTTACCATTACTTTTTCTGTATCATCGGCACCACCTTTATGGTTCAGAACGATGTCGACATAGACATGGATTTCTTGTTGATGAAGTGCATTAATTGCGGCAATATATTCTTCTTTTGTGCCATACTTGGTTCTTATAGTGCCTTTCTGGTCAAATTCTCCTAAATCGTAGAGGTCATATACATCATATCCTTGTGAGTTTTTGCCGCTACAACCCTTATAAGCCGGGGGAAGCCAAACGGCCGTAATGCCTGATTTTTTTAGTTGTTTAGCCTCTTGGCTTACTTCTTTCCAAAGACTACCATCAGCAGGATAGTACCATTCGAAAAACTGAATCATTACCTCATTCGATGCTTTAATTGATTTCTCATTTTTTAGCATAGATTATTGCTTTTTGTTTGAAATAAATAATTAACTCTAAAGGCTGTTAACAGCCAAAGAAGCTAAAATGAGCGGTGGACTATTATATAGTGCCAAAAAACTATGCGAAGCATTAAGAACACTAGAGAAGCTTAATGATGATTTTTATTAAAAAGCCCTGTTTTAGTTGAAAATGGGTTAAAAAACTATGTTGATAGGCACGTTTTTACTGGGTGAAATTATTTTTTTAGCCCTGTAGAGTTTTTTACGTTTGAGATAGCACTTATCTATAAATATGCGCAAGGAATTCCACAAAAGGGCTATGGACTAAGATTTTAGCAATAGAATACGTATAGTAGTAGCATGCTGATAAATTTATGTTGAACCGTTTTTAAGTTTACTATTATGAGTAAGTCAAAACTAAGTCCAAAAAACCTGTGGCTCATTACCAAGAAATCGTTTGAAGCTTGGAACGCCGCCGACCCATTCCGCCAAAGTGCAATTATTGCCTATTATGCAATTTTCTCTATACCTTCTTTATTAGTTATTATTATTGCTTTAGCTGGTTTAGCTTTTGGTAAAGAAGCCGTTCAAGGCGAAATATCTAACCAGATTAGTTCTGCTTTAGGTGCTGATACTGCCAAACAGATAGAAGAAATTATTGCAAAAGCAGGCGAACAGAAAAAATCAATAATAGCAACTATTATCGGTATTGTGTCTCTTATTTTTGGTGCAATGGGGGTGTTTCTACAGTTACAAACCTCGCTGAATCAGATATGGGAAGTAAAAGTAAAACCAGAGCTGAAAGGAAAAGAGAAATGGCTGAAGCTTGTAAAAGACCGCTTGTTTTCTTTCGGGCTTATTGTATCTATTGGTTTCTTGTTACTGATTTCTTTGGTGCTTACTACCGCTCTGGCTGCTTTTAGTGGTTGGATACAGGCCCACTTGCCCGACTTCATGTTGTTTTTATTTCAGTTTATTAATTTCCTTATCTCGTTTGTGATTATTAGTGTATTATTTGCCCTGATGTACAAAATATTGCCCGATGCCCGCATCAAACTGAAAGATGTATGGGTAGGGGCTATGGTTACTACCTTGCTTTTTATACTAGGTAAATTTGCTCTTGGTATCTACTTCGGAAAGGCAGAGCCGGGCTCTACCTATGGTGCAGCAGGTTCAATTATTCTGGTGATGCTATGGGTATCATATTCATGTATGATAGTGTTTTTTGGTGCTGAGTTTACCAAGCAATTTGCCACACACTATGGCAAAGGTATAGTGCCAAGCAAAGATGCCATTCTTGTCGAATTATCGGAGGAGCAGGAATTATTGGTTGATAAAACCATAAAAAAACGAGAAAAAGCTGAAAAGGCTTGATAAAGAGCAATATAAAATTTTGCAGAGGTATGAAAAAGAACACAACTATAATATCAGATAAAGAGAATAGTGTTTTGGGTAAGTCGCCCAAAAGACGGAAACTATTTATAATACTCGGCAGTGTTGTAGTGCTTTTAATTGCCCTGCGCTTAGCACTACCATACATTGTGCTGAAATATGTGAACAAGACATTGTCAGAAATGGAACAATATCATGGGCACGTAGAAGACATTGATATTGCCTTGATACGAGGGGCTTACATAATTAATGATATAAAAATAGAAAAGATAAACACCGACAGTAAGCAACGTGATACAATCCCGTTTTTTAAAAGCCCTGAAATAGATTTGTCGGTTCAATGGAAAGCTATTTTTAAAGGGGCAGTAGTAGGAGAAATATATGTTGAAAAACCTGTGCTGAATTTTGTGAAAGGTAAACATACAGGAGAGAATATTAAAGCTGATACTTCTGATTTCAGGGATTTAATAAGAGACCTTATGCCTTTGCAGGTAAACCACTTTGAAATTAATAATGGACAGATTCATTACATTGATAAAAATGTTACTCCGCAGGTTGATGTATCAATGAATAGCATATATGCTGTGGCCGAAAATCTTACTAATGTGAATGACAGTACGAAATTGTTGCCCGGCAAACTACGTGCCACAGGAGATGTTTATGAAGGCAAATTTGAGCTGAACGTTAACCTGAATCCACTTGAAAAACAACCTACTTTTGATATGAATGCCAGAGTTACGAATGTGAACATGGTTTTACTCAACGATTTTTTCAGGGCTTATGGCAATTTTGATGTAAACAAAGGCAACTTTGGTTTGTACACCGAATTTGCAGCAAAAGATGGTGCTTTTAATGGCTATGTAAAACCATTAATCAAAGACCTGGATGTGGTAGAGTTTAAGAAAGAAGAAGGAAATGTAGGCCAAATACTTTGGGAAGCATTGATAGGAACAGTAGCAGAAATTTTTACAAATCAGCGTAAAGACCAATTGGCTACTAAATTGCCCATTAAGGGTAAGTTTGAAAACCCTGATTCTAGTTTGTGGACTGCCATCAGTTATGTATTACGTAATGCTTTTGTGAATGCCTTAAAACCATCGGTCGATAACACAATCAATATAGGAAATGTACAGGCAGAACCCGAAAAAGAAACTTTCTTAGAAAAAGTATTCGGAGGGAAAAAAGATAAGAAAAAGTAAAATCTGGCAGTTATTTCCAACAATTTAATACTAATAGCAATGAAACAAACAGACTTGGTAAACCAAAAAACTGAAGATTTGAGTTTTAATGCCGAAAATGCCGATGGCCAACGGCTCACTACCAATCATGGTCTGCCGATCAATGATGACCAGAATTCATTGAAAACAGGAGAACGTGGCGGTACATTATTAGAAGACTTTATTCTGAGAGAAAAAATTACGCATTTTGACCATGAACGAATACCAGAGCGGATTGTTCATGCCAGAGGAGCCGCTGCGCATGGGTACTTTCAGGTTTATGAATCGATGGAGAAATATACGAAGGCGCATTTTCTGCAAGACCCAAGTTTAATAACACCTGTTTTTGTCAGATTCTCAACGGTTGCGGGCTCACGTGGTTCTACCGATTTGGCAAGAGATGTGAGAGGCTTTTCCGTAAAGTTTTATACCGAACAAGGTGTATATGATCTTGTAGGTAACAATATGCCGGTCTTTTTTATACAAGATGCTATTAAGTTTCCTGATTTGATTCATGCTGTAAAACCAGAACCTCACAACGAGATTCCACAAGCTGCCTCGGCACATGATACTTTCTGGGATTTTATCTCTCTTATGCCTGAAAGTATGCACATGATTATGTGGACAATGAGCGACAGGGCGATTCCGAGAAGCTATCGGATGATGGAGGGTTTTGGCGTGCATACCTTCCGTTTTATTAATGCCGAAGGGAAATCTCATTTTGTGAAATTCCACTGGAAACCACTGTTAGGGGTTCATTCTGTTTGCTGGGACGAGGCACAGAAAATCTCGGGCAAAGACCCTGATTTTCACCGAAGAGATTTATGGGAAGCGATAGAAAAAGGGGCTTTTCCTGAATGGGAGCTAGGTGTGCAGATTGTGCCTGAAGACGACGAATTTAAGTTTGAATTCGACTTACTAGACCCCACTAAGCTTATTCCTGAAGAGTTGGTGCCGGTAAAAAGAATTGGTAAAATGGTATTGAACCGAAACCCTGACAATTTCTTTGCCGAAACCGAGCAGGTAGCTTTTCACCCTGGTCATATAGTGTCGGGTATAGATTTTACCAACGATCCTCTACTACAAGGCCGCTTATTTTCTTATACCGATACGCAGTTAATACGTTTAGGCGGGCCTAATTTTCATGAGATTCCGATAAACCGTTCAGTTGCACCTGTTCATAATAATCAACGAGATGGCTATATGCGCCAGACAATTAACAAAGGAAGTGTAAGCTACCAACCTAATAGCTTAGGTGGCGGTTGCCCTTTTCAGGCGAAAGCTATGGAAGGAGGCTTTGTAAGCCATACCGAAAGACTAGATAGCAAAAAGGTACGAGCACGTAGCAAAAGTTTTTTCGACCACTTTAGTCAGGCTACGTTATTTTATGAAAGCCAAACGGAAGCGGAGAAGCAACATTTAACAGATGCTTTAAGATTTGAACTAGGAAAGGTTGAGACCGAGGCAATAAGACAACGCATGGTAGGTTTGTTGGCGCAGGTTAATAAAAATCTGGCTCAGAATGTAGCTGATGCTTTAGGGCTTATAGTGCCTGAAACACCAGAGCAACCCATGAACCATTCTTTTGCTGCCGACGCAAATCCTGATGATTATCAGCCGATTCAAGCCAAATCAGCTGTAAAGAAGTCAGACGCCTTAAGCATGAATCACACAAGTAAAGATACCATTAAAACAAGGCAGATAGCTGCATTGGTAGCCGATGGTTTTGATGATAAAACGCTCAATAAAGTTAAAAAGGAATTAGAGAAAGAGGGTGCTATGCTTATTATTGTTGCACCAAAACTTGGAACGGTTAAAAGCGAAGCAGGTAACGAAATGAAAGTAGACCAGAGTTTTCTGACAGCCGCATCGGTGCTTTTTGATGCTGTGTTTGTGGCTGGAGGTAGCAAGAGTGTAGAGGCACTTCTGGACGAACCCAACGCAGTAGAGTTTGTTGATGAGGCCTTTAAACATTGTAAGCCCATTGCTGCACAAGCCGAAGGGGTAGAGTTATTTAAGGCTTCTAGTAGAATCAATAAAGAATTGGTTAAAGAAACTCACCCACTATTAGGTATATTGGTCGATAAATCTGCTGCAGAATTTGTGAGTGCAATTGCACAACATCGTTTTTGGGAAAGAGAGAAGAGGGATAAGCATTTAAAATAGTGTTTAATATGCATAAAAAGAGCCTTGTTTTTTAGCAAGGCTCTTTTTATGATGACTGAACTATTATTGCTCATTTTATTCTTGCGCCGCAGCTACATTTATATGAGACTGTGCCAATTGGGTCAGCTTACTATCGGCCTCTTCTTCTTCATTCAATGTTGTTTGCAAAATATCAGCCACTTCTTCGTAGCCAAGTATTTCAGCTAGTGTTCTTAGCGTTCCGTATGAGGCTATTTCGTAGTGCTCAACTTTTTGTGCGGCAAGAATTAGCCCACAATCTCTTACAAGAGAGCCATCTTTAGTTGATTTAATTATTTCATCGGCCTCTTCTACTAAGCCTATCATAGCTTGGCACTTTTTGCCCTGAGCTGTTTCGTCAAGCAATTTGAAAACTCTTTCTAAGCGAACTACGTGTTCTTCTGTTTCGCTCAGGTGAGTTTCAAAAGCTTTCGTCAGCCCTCTTGAAGTAGCAGCTTGTGCCATAGTCGGCAGCGACTTTGTTAATCTTGTTTCAGCCCAATAGAGGTCTCTTATTCCGTCTAAAAATAATTTTCTTAATTCATTGCCTTCTTGTTCGGTATCGCTCGAACCAAAATTTTTGCTGTTGTTTTTCATGGTCTGTTTTAATTAAAATTATAAAAAGAGAAAGGTTTTAAATAAAGGCTAAAAAACTATACCATACGCATAAAGGGGTAGAATCAGCTATTTTTTCCTCGATATTATAGCTTACTGTTGATGAGTTGTAGGATTATTTCTGCACTCTGGCAACAAAACCCACGGTAAAACAGAGATTAATCTAATACTTAAAATTTAAGCATATCTCTTTTACTCTAAGTACTTATTTATATTTTTACGGTATCTATTCAAATATTCTAAATCATGATAATGAAAAACAATACAAAACGAGTGGGAGTTATACTCATAACACTAATGAGCATAACTATGACAGTACGAAGCCAACAATCGGGTATTATAGCCGATGGTGCAAAACCACAACTTATCTCAAACCAGTTTTCTTTTACAGAAGGGCCAGCCGTTGATAAAAATGGGAATGTATTTTTTACAGACCAACCCAATAACAAAATATGGAAGTACGATACCGATGGACAATTATCTGTTTTTTTGGATAAAGCCGGACGCTCGAACGGAATGTATTTTGATAAAAAAGGTAACCTGATTACCTGTGCCGACGAGCATAACGAGCTATGGTCTATCAGCCCTGATAAGAAAGTAAAAGTTTTGTTGAAAAATTATAATGGACACCAGTTTAATGGGCCTAACGATTTATGGATTGACAAAAAAGGAGGAATGTATTTTACCGACCCATATTATCAGAGAGATTATTGGGAAAGAAAAAGCCCCGACCCTGAAATGAAAGGAGAAAAACTCTATTATTTGCCAAAAGGAAAAAAGGAAGCAATTTTGGTAGACCCTGAAATCAAGAAACCCAATGGCTTGATTGGTACACCTGACAATAAGTATTTGTATGTATCTGATATGGGTAATAAGGCTATTGTAAGGTATGATATTAATGCAGATGGCTCGTTGAGCAATAAGAAGAAATTTGCCGAAGACCTTTCTGATGGTATGACAATCGATAACCAAGGGAACGTGTATCTATCAGGTAAAGGGGTGATTGTATATAATCCTGAGGGAAAAAAGATTGAGCAGATTGATATTCCTGCTAAATGGACAGCCAATGTTTGTTTTGGTGGCAAAAACCTTGATATGCTTTTTATTACGGCATCCGAATCAGTATTTATTTTGCCTATGAAAGTAAAAGGAGTAAAATGATAGTATTCTGATAAACGAAATGGGGTACTGCCGACGGCAATACCCCATTTCTGTTTTAAAGCATTTGTAAATTAATATCCTGGGTTCTGAACAAGAGATTTGTTTGTGTCAATCTCACGTTGTGGAATCGGAATAACCAATTTATTATCGCTGAAAGGCAAAGTACCTACGTTTCTTTTAAGGCGTTTGGCATCATGAATTTGCTCTCCTTCAAAAGCCAACTCTAATTTGCGTTCTGCCATTACGTTGTCTACTGTTACGGTAGTCAGTTCTGCTGCTCCAGCTCTGTTTCTTATGCGGTTAACATCGGCCAGCGGCGTAGCTCCTATACTTGTTCCTAAACGAAGGTTAGCTTCGGCACGAACTAGATACATTTCAGCTAAACGAACCACAGGTACATCGCCAAACTGATCTAAGTATTTAGAAGTGTAAACGTTACCAGATGCTCTTACAAAGAACGTTCCACGAGAATCAGAACTGCTATACAAGTTAAGGTGTTTGTTTTGTACACGAATATCACCACGACCTTGATATGTTGCAGGAGCATAATACAGGTTCATATTGTTTGCACCATCTTGCTCATTTACAATAATTTTGAAAATTATCTCACTATCATTTGTCGCATCAGAGAATGCTGATGCAAAACTTTCTGTCAAAGAGAATTGGTTACCGGTAATTACTCTATTGGCAGCGTCACGAGCCTCAGTATATTTACCTTGTTGTAAGTACACTCTAGCCAAAATAGCTTGTGCTGCAGTTTTTGAAGCAAAACCTGTGTCTGACGGGTTACCTAAAAGCGATTCTGCTTTAGTAAGGTCTTCAATTACTTGTGCATAAATAGCTGCTACAGTTGCTCTCGGAAGATAATCAGCATCAGTAATGCCACGTGTTGGCGTAATAACCAAAGGTACACCCAGATTTGTATTAGGGTCGCCATCTCCCCATGTTTTAGCCCATAATCTTACCAAATCAAAATAAACCAAACCACGAATAAAGCGTGCTTCGCCTTCTAATGTATTTTTTCTAGAGGCATCAACTTTATCAAGTGCTGATAATACGTTGTTCGCAATGTTTATAGTGGTATAAGCTTGTAACCAAGTTGCCTGCGTTTGGGCATTAGTGGTAGTAAAAGTTTTACGCCATAATTCATCTAGTGTCGTAAAGGTTCCGGCAAATCTTACCTCAGCGTCATCGCCTAATAAATCGCCCGAATACTGAATCGCTCCTCCGTAAAGGTTAGAGCTACTAAGGGCATCGTAAGCACCAACCAGAGTTACTTCTACAGCTTGCGAGTTTGCAAGCGCTTCTGATTCATCGATAGATGCCGTTGGTTTTACATCTAGCTGGTTGTCGCAGCTTGTCATAAAGGCCACGGTTGCACCAATAAATAACCAATGTTTTATATTTTTATTCATTTTGTCTGATTACTTTAAATAATTAAATCAAATAATACTGCTTTCTGTTCTTTATCGAAAAAGAAATTAGAAACTGATATTTAAACCACCCATAATAACTCTTGCTTGTGGTGTAGTATAAAAATCATAACCTATTGCAATATTTGATACAATATCATCGGCATTTACTTCAGGATCCCATCCAGAATATTTAGTAAATGTCAATAAGTTTTGACCAGTTACATACAATCTTACATTGCTTAATTTCACCTTGCTGATAACCGATTTCGGAAGGTTATAAGCAAGCGTTACATTACGTAAGCGTACAAATGAACCATCTTCAATAAAACGGCTTGATGGTTGAGCACCATTATTAAAGAATAAACGTGCTTGTGGTACATTAGTATTAGGGTTTTCAGGAGTCCAGGCAGCTAATTGATTTACTGTCTGATTATCTTCATAACGACCATTAGCAGAAGAGAAACGGCCTACACCATAGAAGTTAAGTTTGTTACCGAATACACCGTTAAAGAATACGCTCAATTCAATTCCTTTATAGCTGAAAGTATTAGTAACACCACCAATCCATTTAGGAAGCGGGCTACCTACTACTACACGTTGTGCCTGCGAGTAAACATTCGTTGTTTCTCTGCTCAACGAGCCATCAGGGTTTGGTGTATTTTTGTAGAACAATGCATCTCCATTTGCTGGGTCAACACCTGCATATTCTACTGTATAGAATACACCTAGTGGTTGGCCTTCAACGGCACGGCTCATGTTATTCAAACCTCCTTCAATTACTTGTCCTTGCAGGTTAGTAATTTTGTTGGTGTTTGTAGAAGCATTTAAGCTGGTTTTCCATTTAAACTGGCCTACAAGGTTATCGGTATTTAATACAAATTCAAATCCTTTGTTGGTCAATGAACCTGCATTTCTGAATTGTGTTGCAAAACCTGAAGTACCTGGTACGTTTACGTTCAATAATAAACCAGTTGTATTTTTTTCGTAATAGTCAATCTCTCCGTTGATTCTGTTTTTTAACAACCCGAAGTCAAGACCAACGTCAACTTGTTTGGTAGTTTCCCATTGTAAATTAGGGTTAGCTAACTGCGAAGGACGCTGACCAGGAAGCCCGCCGTATCTTGCATCGCCAGAGAACAATCCTAAGTGTGCAGCATTCGGAATCTCAGCATTACCTGTTAAACCCCAGCTTGCACGAAGTTTCAAGAAACTGATAGCCTCAATGTTTTTAAGGAAGTTTTCTTCTGAAAGAATCCAGCCAGCTGATACCGCAGGGAAGAAACCATAACGGTTGTCTCTACCAAAACGAGACGAAGCATCAGTACGTGCACTTAAACCTACTAGATATTTTTCGTTGAACTTATAGTTTACACGAGCAAAATAAGAAAGGAAGTTGTAACGAGACTCTGCCGAGGTTGCATCTGTTTTAGTAGCTGCACTGGCTAGCATACGGTAAGAATCGGAAGGAAAATCTCTTGCTTCAGCAGCAACTGACTTCGAAATTGAGTTCTGAAACGACATACCCACAGTAGCATCAAACGAGTGTACACCAATTGTATTATCGTATACAAAATAGTTGTTGGTGTTGTAGTTTTCTACTCTCACAAAACGGTTGTAACCGTAGCCTTGAGGTGCGCCAAAGTTGCGTTGTGTTTTGCTGTTATAATATTGCTCTTCTTGTTGATTTAATAAATCTACGGCTAGTTCAGAGCGGAATCTAAGACCTTTAAAGAACTTGTATTCGCCAAATACATTACCAATATTACGGTGAACAGTAGTATTATAGTAAGCATTACCAATGTTGATTAAGGCATTGTAATAAACAGGAATCGAAATGTCTCCCGGAGGCATACCTACAGGTAATCCTGTTTCAGGGTCAGTTGAAGGTGTCATCGGAGGAAGAGCCACCAACTGTTGCGGGTTGTCGAACTGACGGTCGCCCGACACACGTTGGTTAAACGAGCGAGTAAGGCCCATATTCATCCCTACTGTTAATTTATCAGTAACTTTGTGGGTAAGGTTCAAACGACCCGACATACGATTGAAAGCATTACCTGCCAGAATACCTTGTTGGTCTAAGAACTGGCCTGATACAAAGATGGTAGTTTTTTCTGACCCACCGCTTACACTTAAATCGTATTGTTGAGATGGTGCATCTTGGTAAGCCAAGTCAGACCACTTAGTATCGGCTTGTTGTGCAGTACCTAGAGTTCCTAAACTTTGTGTTGCGAAGAAGCTCTCCATATATGAAGTATACGAATCAGGATCGCTTGGGTCATAACCATCAAGGGCGTCAGAGTTAGCTGCCGCCTGACGGTAGAAGTCCATATATTGCTTAGTATTCAAAAACTGTAAGATATTACTTGGCTTGCTTTTACCATATTGCATACCAAAAGTAACATTAGTTTTACCGGTTTTCCCTTTCTTGGTTGTGATTAACACTACACCATTGGCAGCACGTGCACCATAGATAGACCCTGCCGAAGCATCTTTCAAAATCTCAATAGATTCAATGTCTTGTGGGTTAATATCTACTAATGGGTTTGTTTTACCTCCTGAAATAGAAAGGTCTCCTTGTGTCATTGGTATACCATCTATTACATAAAGAGGCTCGTTAGAAGCAGAAACTGACGACTGACCACGCACACGTATCTGAATACCTTGTGCCAATTTACCAGTACCTTGGTTAATTTGCACACCGGCTGCTTTACCTTGGATACTCTGCTCAAAAGTAGTAACAGGCATATCGGCCACATCAGAACCTTTGATTTTAACGATGTTACCCGTTAAATCACGTTTGATTTGTGAACCATAACCTGTTACAACCACTTCGTTTAGGGTTTGAGTGGCCGATACAAGTGAAAAGTCTACTATACTACGGTTATTTACGGCTTGTTCTAAAGTAGTAAAACCAATAAAGCTGGCTTGAAGAATACCATTAGCCGGAACACTGATTTTATAGGTTCCGTCTACATTTGTAGTTGTACCTTTTGATGTGCCTTTTACTGTAATTGAAACACCCGGTAGCGGGCTACCGTCTTCAGTTGAGGTAACTTTCCCTGTTACGTCAACATCTTGTGCATTTCCCCAAAAAGAAATAAAGAGGAATAGACAACCTAATGAAACTCGTAAAAGTTTGTTCATTCGCGTTTAGTTTGTTATAGGATTAATTAAAGAAAATAAAAATAAATTAAAAATAAATAATTACCACACATATAGAAGCCGGATTAATCGACAAATATTAAGAAAATGCTATATATGCAAGAGAAACTTGTAATAATTCAAAAAAAATAAATAATCAGAATTGTTGAAACTCTTAAAAAATGGTAGATAAATTTTTAGAATAATAGCCTAGTTAAGTCTATTCAGATTAAATTCAATAATCATAAGAATAAAGTATTATAGTTTAGTTTTTTATGAAATGCTGTTTTCAAATATCCATAAATTTTAGATGTATGCCAAAAAAATAGATACAAAAAAGCAAAGCATTCAGACAAAAGACGAAAAAATAAAATAATATGCTGCTATTTTAAACCACATTTTTTTATTTTTTCTTAATTTTTCTGAAAACTTCTTCTAAACGGTCAAAGTTTTCTTCATTTGCTACAATTATTAAATCTTTAAGTTTGCTATAAACCTTTGGTAATTGGAGAGTCATGCTATATGTTAAGTGTGTGTGTGCTGTTTCAGAAGTATTAGTAAATGTTATACAGCCTCGGTATTTTGGCCCACTTACATGGTGGAATATAATCTTTTCATGAGGTACTATCTCTATAAAAACAATTTTGTTTTTATAATCTACACCGTCAGGGCCATGCATCGTAAAATTCCACTCTCCTTCTGCTTGTAAATTAAACTCATGAAAAGTATTGGTAAAGCCTTTTGGTCCCCACCATTTTTGCAGAATCTCAGGGTCGGTATAGGCTCGAAACAGTAATTCTCTTGAAACATTGAAAACACGGGTAGAAACAATTTCGGGAGCTGTTTCAGCAAGGGCTTCTTGCGTAGTGTTCATAGGCAGGATTAATAAAACAATAGGTGATTCGTCATTCAAACAAATATAAAAAAATATCTGAATCAGATTTCAGGTTACAGTATATTATCTTTTATTTACGGCCGAAATCTTATGAATAGAGTACAAATACAAAAGAGTTGTTTAATAAGCTATGCCCGTTATTATAGAAAAACAATATAAGAATAATTCTCATTTAGCTGTGTGGCAAATCACAGAGTCGCATGATGAATTACAGGCACTTTTACCGTCTGAAATTCTGACAGATGCTGAATTAGCCGGTATCAGCCACCCACAAAAACAAATAGAGTTTTTTTGTAGCAGGCTTACAATCAGGCATCTTGCAAACAAATTGGGTATTAAATATCTGGGTATAAGAAAAGACGAAAACGGTAAACCCTACTTAGTTGGTTCTGAATGGCAGTTTTCGCTCACGCATACTGCCGGATACATAGCGGTAGTAATGCACGAAAGCCAGTCTTTGGGTATAGATATGGAACAACCTAGTGAAAAACTTTTACGAATTGCACGAAAATTTTTGTCAGAAACAGAGAGAACTGATGCCGATAGTGATTTAGATAAACTTTGTATCTATTGGTCGGCCAAAGAAGCTTTGTATAAATTATATGGTAAACGAAAAGTTATTTTTATTGATAACCTGTTGATTACTCCATTTCAGAAAGACCAACAGGTTATTAACGGACGTCTCAAAATCAACGATATTGACGAGCAATATGCCATGATTGTTGAAAAGATAGATAAATATTACCTTGTTTCGGTTTGCTAGAGGATTCTATTCAGTAAGAATCTTTAAGATTTTTTCAACTTCTTGCACACGTTCTAGGTCAGATACTTTCTCGAACGATACTATCAGGTTACGAAATACCCTGCTGATAATGTCAAGATTTGTACAGGGCTGGTAAAAACTATCTTGTGGTAACAAATGCATTTGTTTGATATAATTGCTTATATCAGCCTTCGAAAAAATCAACCCACGGTTAAATACATTGATATAAAACTGTATTTGCGGATTTTTATATGTTAGCACAAACAAGCTCGGCAAATTCACACCGCTCACAGGCATACCAAGGCGCTTGGCAATGAGCATATAAATTACACAAAGCGAAATGGGGTTACCTTTTCTTTGCTCAAAAACCTGATTAAGCATTGAGTTGGCAGGGGAGTGAAAATTCTTGGTGTTTGATACAAACTTATATTTTTCAAAAAATACCTGATTCAAGATTCTTACCTGGTCGTGCGGGTGTAAATCGTCTCTGAACTCCAACCATACATCAAAGTAAATGTCATTGATACTTTGTCGAAGTTTTTCCAGACTCAAATCCGGGTACTGATAAGTTGTTACCAGCCACATACCCTCTAGCAAATCCTGATGTCCATTATTTTTCCATTCTACAAGGCGAGTAATTAACAAATTGTATTGTAAATCATGGATAAGGTCTTCTATCTTTTTTTGCAATATCGGGTTTAACCCGTTTTCTTGCCAATGGTCTTCTAATAACGGAATAACCGACCCACCTATGGTTCGCAGTTGCTTTTCTACGTGTTGTACCACCTCAATGTCATCGTCATCGAGCAGTGTAACTAATGCTTTTATTTCGGACTCTTTCATAGCTATCCCTCTTTCTGTATTATTAAGTTGTTGATTGTCAGTGAATTAAATATGTGTTTGCTGACAAATTAAAACTTCAAAGCTCAATTTTTTCTAATTACACCTCTAAATTCATACTTTTGTTAAAAAAACAAACGGTTTTGGTAAAAAACTTTTTCAAAAACATTTTAAGTATATTCTAGCATATGAAAATTTTAGTTACAGGCGGGGCTGGCTTTATTGGCTCACATACAGTAGTAGAATTAGTGAATGCAGGTTACGAACCCGTAATTATAGATAACTTTGATAACTCTGAAAAGAGTGTGCTAGATGGATTGCAGAAAATTTTGCAGAGAACTATCAAATGTTACGAAAAAGATTGTAATGATGCAGAAGCATTAGAACAAATCTGTAAAGACGAAAATATAGAAGGAATCATACATTTTGCTGCGTATAAGGCAGTAGGGGAGTCGGTTGAGAAACCTTTGAAATATTATGAAAATAATATCGGTTCGACTCTGAAAGTACTAGAAGTAATGCTGAAACTGGGTATTAAAAACCTTGTTTTTTCGTCTTCGTGTACTGTTTATGGGCAGCCAGACGAGATTCCCGTTACAGAAGATACGCCACGTAAACCGGCGGCCTCGCCTTATGGCAATACCAAAACTATATGTGAAGATATTCTGCGCGATACCATTACGGCAGGGAATCCGCTTAAAATTATTGCACTACGTTATTTTAACCCGATAGGTGCGCATCCGTCGGCGCATATTGGTGAGTTACCAAGAGGTGTACCTAGTAACCTGGTGCCTTTTATTACCCAAACAGCTATTGGAATCAGACAGAAGCTGACGGTTTTTGGTAATGATTATAACACGCCCGATGGTACTAATGTAAGAGACTTTATTCATGTGGTTGACTTGGCAAAAGCTCACGTTTCGGCACTAAAATTGCTTGCTAATCAGCAAGATAAGTATTATGATGTGTTTAATGTGGGTACAGGCAGAGGAAACACCGTGCTCGAAATCATTGAAGCATTTGAGAAAGTAAATGACTTGAAGCTGAATTATGAAATAGGCCCACGCCGCGCGGGCGACGTTGAGAAAATATATGGTAGTGTAGAGAAATCGGCAACAATAATGGGTTGGAAAACCGAAAAGACTCTGGAAGATAGTGTAGCTGATGCCTGGAGATGGGAACAGAAAATTGCTGAAAATAAAAAATAGAATATAAGGTCTTGGTTTTATGAGACACATATTTTATGAAAGAAAAATATATAAATTTAAAAATCGAAGAATATCCAATGCAGTCAAAACACATTTTAATAACTGGTGGAGCAGGTTTTATAGGTTCACATGTAGTTCGTTTGTTTGTTAATAAATATCCAGATTATCAGATAGTTAACCTGGATAAACTTACATACGCCGGCAATCTTGAAAACTTAAAAGACATAGAAGACTTCCCAAACTATATCTTTGAAAAAGGAGATATAGTAGATGCTGACTTCATAAAAGCATTGTTTACAAAATATAATTTTGATGGTGTAATTCACTTAGCGGCAGAGTCACACGTTGACAGATCAATTACTGACCCGATGGCATTCGTAATGACCAACGTGATTGGTACAGTAAACTTGTTGAATGCTGCCCGTGAAGCTTGGAAAGAAAGCAATTACGAAGGCAAGCGTTTCTACCATGTATCAACTGATGAAGTTTATGGAGAACTACACGACCCTAAAGAGTTCTTCCTTGAAACTACAAGCTACGACCCTCGCTCACCTTATTCGGCATCAAAGGCTTCGTCTGACCATTTCGTGAGAGCCTATCATAACACTTATAAATTGCCTGTTGTGGTATCTAACTGCTCAAACAACTATGGCCCGAACCATTTCCCTGAGAAGCTGATACCTTTAATGATTAACAACATCATTCACAATTATCCTCTGCCGGTATATGGTAAAGGTGAAAACGTGAGAGACTGGCTTTATGTAAAAGACCACGCCCGTGCCATTGATGTGATTTACCACAATGGTGTAAACGGCGAAACTTATAATATCGGAGGCTTTAATGAGTGGAAAAACATTGATTTAGTGCATTTATTGTGCAAAATCATGGATGAGAAACTGGAGCGTCCTGAAGGAACATCAGTTAAACTGATTACCTATGTGCAAGACCGTGCCGGGCATGATTTAAGATATGCTATTGATGCCACTAAATTAATGAATGAACTAGGCTGGGAACCTTCACTTCAGTTTGAAGAGGGTTTAACCAATACAGTAGAATGGTATCTGGCAAATACCACCTGGCTTCAAAACGTAACCAGCGGCGATTACCTGAAATATTACGATGGTATGTACACTAACAGATAGTATTCTGTGAATATATTTTTAAGAGCTGCACGAGTTTACTTGTGCAGCTCTTTTAATAGTAGTTTAGTCTACTGATTTTTTACTCCAAAAACTGGCTAATAACGACCCATTGATGTTCATAACTGGGCCAAATAAAGCCGGGGCGATTCCAACTGTAGCTAGCTTACCCATAGCTTTGGCTAATCCTGACGCTAAACCTGCATTTTGCAGGCCTACTTCAATGGCAACAGTGCGGCAATCTTGCTCAGATAATTTGAATAGGCGTGCACTCCAATATCCGAGTATGAATCCACCTATATTGTGTATTATGGTAGCAAAAACCAAGGCTAAACCAACAGTTTGTAACGATTTTTGGCCTGCTGCTGTAATAACAACCAAAATAACAGTAATGCCGCCCATTGAGATAAGGGGTAATATTTTTTGCAGCCACGTATTACGTTCTTTCAGTACTTTGTTAACAACAAAGCCTATAGCAATTGGTACTATAATCATTTTAACAATATCAAGCGTCATGGCCCAGAAATCTATCGCAATAAACTGACCACCTAAAATTTTCATCAGAAATGGAGTCAGGAATGGGGCAAGAATAGTAGCCAGCGAAGTAATTGTGATAGAAAGAGCTACATTTGCCTTAGAAATATAAGAAATAACATTAGAAGCTAACCCACTTGGCGAGCAACCTACCAGAATAATACCTGCGGCAATTTCGGGTGGAAACGAGAATGTATTAGCCAGTGCAAAACCCAGAAATGGCATAATGGTAAACTGGCATACCAGGCCAATGATAACAGCCTTTGGCATTTTAACTACTCCTATAAAATCTTCAAACGTCATGGTAGTGCCCATGCCAAACATAATAATCTGTAAAAGCGGAATGATTAATTCTTTGAGTTGAAAACCATTGATTTCGATAAAGTATTGAGGAAAAAAATAAGCAATAGATACCGCCGCTATCAGGCAGAGCGTAT
Organism: Emticicia soli; assembly: GCF_037860775.1. Lineage (NCBI taxonomy): Bacteria > Pseudomonadati > Bacteroidota > Cytophagia > Cytophagales > Leadbetterellaceae > Emticicia > Emticicia soli. The sequence goes on from NZ_JBBEWC010000010.1 coordinate 95,272, forward strand.
AGGCATAGTTTTTCATTAATAAATATAGTTTTAGGTTGAATGTTATAGGTGTGCGTGGCAGGGTTTAAGAAAATCAAGCCTTAGGGTGGGCTTTCTGATAAACCTTCTTTAATTTTTCAATGGTATTATGGGTATAAACCTGCGTGGCGGCAAGGCTTGAATGGCCTAATAAATCTTTAATAGCGTTAAGGTCGGCGCCTCGGTTTAGTAGGTGTGTGGCAAAGGTATGTCTTAATATATGGGGGCTTCGTTGCTCGAGTGAGGTAACTAAAGATAAGTACCTTTTTACAAGGCGTTGTATAAACATGGGGTAAGCCTGTGTGCCATTGTCAGTCAATATCAGGTAGTGGTTATCTCTGTTCTCTTCATTTTCAAGCACTACTTCTTCACGGTATTTCAAATAAGTATTAATGGCCTCAACAAGACTTTTATTAATAGGAATTACCCGATGCTTGTTTCTTTTACCTAGCACTGTCAGGGTATTATTATATAGGTTAATATCGCCTATTTTCAAGCCAATCAATTCGGCGAGGCGCATACCTGTGCCATAGAGTAATTCTAGCACCAGTTTATCACGCAAGCCCACAAAATCGTTTGAGAACTCCACATCATCGAGCATGGTTTGCATGGGTTTTTCTTCTACAAACCTGGGCAGACTTTTATCAGTTTTAAGCGCCTTGATTTTGAGCATAGGGTCGGCCTCAATAGCCTTATGGCGCAGCAAAAAATTATAGTAGCTGCGGAGCGTAGCAATTTTACGGTTAATGCTCCGGTTGTCCATTTTTTCCTCAGCCATACTTGCAATCCACGACCTTATCATCTGTGAGTCGGCCTTTTCGGGCATTTTTAACTCATACTGAAATTGGAGATAGAGCGAAAACTGCTTCATGTCGCTCTCATAAGCAGTAATCGTATGATGGCTAAGCCGTTTTTCGAATTGGATATGCTGTAAAAAATAAGAAACCATACTAACAGTAAACAATTTGCGTGGCAAATGAAACTGCTAATATGGTTTAAAATATATCAGGAAACAATTAACTGTACGAAATTTATCGTGCTGTGTTAATTGATTTTGACTAGATATCTTCGTTGCTTCTTAATTGACCAACGTAACGAGCATGAATGATTTCGTTACGACGAGCTACAGAAGGTTTTTCAAAAGCCTGACGTTTACGCAATTGGCGCAATACACCCGTTTTTTCAAATTTCTTTTTAAAACGTTTCAACGCTTTATCAATAGACTCGTTTTCTTTTACATTTACTACTAACATATAAATACACCTCCTTTTGTTTGGGGTTGCAAAATTAGAAAGAATAATTGTTTTTTTCAAACAATTATTTGTTTTTCAGGAAATTAAATTGCCTATAACCTTCGGTATTTTCTGAAATAATGTAGCTTTGCATCATTCGTTAGTCATTTTAAACGCTTCTTCATGAAAACCGCCGTTATTGATTTAGGTACCAATACTTTTCATTTATTAATAGTTGATAAAAAACATACACTTTATAAAGAGTCGATTCCGGCTAAAATTGGCAAAGGCGGCATAAGCCAGGGCATTATTTCAGAAGAGGGTATTCAAAGGGCCTTAGCCGTATTGAAACACTTCAAAAGTATAATAGATACCCAGCAAGTAAGTGATAAACATATTTTTGCCATTGGCACGAGTGCCATCAGGAATGCAGGTAACAAAGACGAATTTATTGAAAGGGTAGCAGAGGAAACAGGAATAACTATAAAGGAGATTTCGGGCGATAAAGAGGCTGAACTGATTTATTATGGTGTAAGAGAGGCGGTTCAGATTAACGAAACATCGATGATAATGGATATCGGTGGCGGGAGTGTAGAGTTTATCATCTGTAATCAGGATAAGATTTTCTGGAAACAAAGTTTTGAGATAGGAGGCCAACGCTTGATGGACAAATTTATGAAAAGCGACCCTATTTCGATGCGTTCGGTGCAGCAAATGGATGATTTCTTCCGTGAACAACTATTGCCATTAGCTAACGCCTGCCACCAATATGCACCCGAAACCCTGGTTGGCTCATCGGGCTCGTTTGATACGCTCATAGATATGTTTTTTATGAAAGAAAAAGGTATGCTGCCGCCAGCTACAGAAGTTGGGTTTGAATACTCACTCCCCGAGTTTTATCATGCTTATGACGAACTAATCTTTAAAAACCACGAAGAGCGAATGGCAATTCCCGGCATGATAGAGCTAAGGGTTGATATGATAGTGGTAGCCGTTTGCCTGATTAAATACATTATACAAGCTTTTGAAATCAAGCACATCCGTGTATCAAATTATTCACTGAAAGAAGGGATTCTGGCTAAGATTATGGCAGATAATAAGCTGTGAAACTTTTTATAAAGCGCAAACTCAATTTTGCGCTTTATTTATTTTAACCAAGCTTTAATACCTCTTCAATAAGCTTTTCATTTTTCTACTCGTAATTTGTCTCAACAAGATGCCACGCATTTTGGTTAAGATAATAAGCCACTTTTGGGGCTTATCTGAAGTTCACAATTTTCTTAATTTTAATAGAATCCATTATGGCAGAAAAAAAACTAGCAGGGCAAACTGCGCTTGTTACGGGCGCAAGTTCGGGTATTGGCGAGGGAATAGCTCTGGCATTAGGCGAAGCCGGTGCTAACGTAATAGTAAATTATAATTCTAATGCCGATACTGCCAACGAGGTAGTCGAAAAAATAAAGGCTTTTGGCAGTAAAGCCATTGCTATACAAGCCAATGTGAGTAAAGAAGAGGCGGTGCAGGCCATGTTTAAACAAGCGATTGAAGAGTTTGGCACAATTGATATTCTGGTAAATAATGCTGGTTTACAAAAAGATGCAAAATTTGATGAAATGACGCTCGAACAATGGCAAACGGTAATAGATATTAACCTTACAGGCCAGTTTTTATGTGCCCGAGAAGCCATCAGAGAGTTTCTGCGCCGTGGCCCTGTGCCCGAACGCTCATTGGCTACCGGAAAAATCATTTGCATGAGTTCGGTTCATGAGCAAATTCCGTGGGCAGGGCATATCAACTATGCTGCTTCTAAAGGGGCTATCAAGATGTTTATGCAGAGCTTGGCACAAGAGTATGGCGATAGACAAATACGTGTCAATAATATATGTCCGGGTGCTATTCAGACTCCCATTAACAAAGCCGCTTGGGAAACACCACAGGCACTGAACAGCCTTATGAGTTTGATACCTTATAATAGAATAGGGCAACCCAGCGATGTAGGCAAACTAGCTGTTTTTCTGGCTTCAGACGATTCAGACTATATTACAGGTGCAAGTATCTTGATTGATGGCGGAATGGCTGTGTTAGAAAGTTTTGTTGATGGTGGTTGATGAGTAAATAATCAATAATTCATCTAAATCCAAAAAAACTAAGCTAGTGATGGTATGACTTCGGAGCAGGAAAGATTAGACATAAATGCACAAAAAGAAGTTCCCTTAGAAAAATGGGGGCCTTATCTGTCTGAAAGACAATGGGCAACCGTAAGGGAAGATTATAGTATAAATGGCGATGCATGGAATTATTTCCCGCACGACCATGCTCGCTCACGTGTGTATCGTTGGGGAGAGGATGGCCTTGGTGGTATATCTGATTCAAGACAAAACCTGTGTTTTGCATTGGCACTCTGGAATGGTAAAGACAGTATTCTGAAAGAACGTCTTTTTGGCTTAACCAATGGCGAGGGGAATCATGGTGAAGATGTTAAGGAACTCTACTATTATCTGGATAATGTGCCGACGCATTATTACATGAAGTATCTTTATCAGTATCCGCAAGAGGCTTTTCCGTATGAAAAACTAATCGAAGAAAATAGGAATAGAGGCCGTAAACAACCAGAATATGAACTACTAGATACTGGTGTTTTTGACAACAATAAGTATTTTGATGTTTTTGTAGAATATGCCAAAAACAATTCGGACGATATTTGTATTCAGATAGAGGTAGTTAATAGAGGGAACGAAAACGCAAAATTCTGGGTTCTGCCAACGTTATGGTTTCGGAACAGGTGGGCTTACGGAGATTTGCAGACAAAGCCAATTATACAAACCCATACTGATGCTTGTGTACGGGCAAGCCACGAAACCCTGGGCGATTATTTTTTATATTTTCAACCGGCCAAAAATACGCTGTTTACTGAAAATGAAACAAACTTAGAGCGGGTATTCGGAGCTGCTAATAGTAGCCCTTTTGTAAAAGATGCTTTTCACGAGGCTATCTGCCAGAATAATACCGAGCTTTATGAGTTATTAAAAAGTAATAAGCAAGGAACAAAATTTGCACCCGTTTACGAATTAAATATTGAGAGCCATTCTTCTGAAAAGATAGTTCTCCGCTTAACAAGTACCGAAAATGTTGACCCTTTTAATCATAGCTTTAGCCAGATATTTTCAGATAGACGCCAAGAAGCTCAAGAGTTCTATCAGCAATTTGTGCCGCAAAACGCACACAACGCAACAACAGAACTCGACCAATCAACTAATGCCAAATTAGTTGATTTAACAAATATCCAGCGACAAGCCTTTGCCGGGCTTTTGTGGAGTAAGCAATATTACAACTACGATATTGAGCGTTGGCTCGAGGGTGACCCCAATCAGATTTCTCCGCCTAATGAGCGTTTTGTAGGCAGAAATGCCGAGTGGATACATCTGAAAAATCAGGATGTGATTTCGATGCCTGATAAATGGGAGTATCCTTGGTATGCCGCTTGGGACTTGGCCTTTCATTGCATACCTATGGCAATGCTCGACCCCACCTTTGCCAAAAATCAACTGATTCTGATTACCAGAGAATGGTATATGAGCCCAAATGGACAAATACCGGCCTATGAGTGGAATTTTTCTGATGTCAATCCTCCTGTGCATGCTTGGTCGGCCTTGTCTATTTACCACATTGAGTGCACACTTCGTGGCCGGGGAGATGTAAACTTTCTGAAACGGATATTTCAGAAACTACTTATCAATTTTACTTGGTGGGCTAATCGTGAAGACGAAAATGGCAATAATATCTTTACCGGAGGTTTTCTGGGTTTAGACAATATTGCAGTGATAGACCGTGATAACCTACCGCTTAACTCGCATTTAGAGCAGGTAGATGCCACGGCCTGGATGGCCATGTATGCCCTCAATATGATGGATATTGCCTTAGAAATTGCACAGCACGACCCTAGTTTTGAAGATACTGCCACAAAATTCTATGAGCATTTTGTGCTAATTGCTGAGTCACTTAACGAAGGGCTGTGGGATGTAGACGATAATTTCTTTTATGATTTACTTTATACACAAGGGGGCAAAATTACACCTATGCAAGTGCGCTCAATTGTAGGGCTTAGTGTTTTATTTGCCGTTTCGATTATCGACCAGAAGAAAATTTCCAATCTGCCCGATTTTAAAAAGCGTATAAGATACATAAGAGATTATAGAATAAAAGCCAATAAGTTTTTGCCAAGTGAGCAAATGGCCGACGATGGCAACATCTTGCTTACCTTAGTAAACCGAGCTATGCTCACAAAACTGTTGCAGGTAATGCTCAATGAAGACGAGTTTCTATCAGCAGGAGGTATTAGGGCTTTGTCGAGATATTATAAGCAAAATCCATATTCTGTTAATGTACAAGGTATTGATCATACAATAAACTATGTATCGGGAGATTCTGATTCGGGTATGTTTGGCGGAAATTCTAATTGGCGAGGACCCGTCTGGATGCCGATTAATTATCTCATAATAAAAGCATTGAAGAAATATCATCAGTTTTATGGTGATGATTTCAAGGTGGAATTTCCGACAGGTTCGGGTAAATTGATGAATCTGAATGAGGTCTCGGGGGCTTTAGCTAACAGACTGGTAAGTATTTTTGAAAGGAATGAAGCTGGTGAGCGACCTGTGCATGGTGCTTATCAGGAGTTCTATAAGAGGCCAGGCAACAAAGATTTATTATTATTTTACGAATATTTTGATGGAGACTCGGCACGTGGGGTAGGGGCATCGCACCAAACAGGCTGGACAGCTGTAATAGCAGAGTTAATTAATCAGGCAGTTTGGGAGAAAGAAACGTAATATAAAACGTATTTACTCTATATAACAAGAGCAGGGCAATAACCCTGCTCTCTGTATTTTATGCAATTATAAGCGTATTATACACCTTCAGCAACAACTTCTTTAACCTCTGGCACCATGGTTGTTAACAAACGTTGAATACCATCACGAAGCGTAACTGTTGATGACGGGCAACCACTGCATGAACCTTGCAGATAAACCTTTACCTGGCCGGTTATTTCGTCAAACGAAGCAAAGTTAATAGCGCCTCCATCCGACTCCACCGCAGGGCGTACATATTGGTCAAGCGTTGATTTGATTTTGGCAACAACTGCTGAGTCGTTGGCATCAATAATCAAGGTATTTTTATCAATTGTTTTTTGTGCAAAAACAGGATTTTCCTGGTCGAAATATATCTTCAAAAATTGTTTTACATCATATACTACATCTTCCCATTCAGTATCTTCATCTTTGGTCATGGTAATGAAGTTGGCTGCGATGAAAATTCTTCTCACAAACGGAAATTGATATAAATCGGAAGCCAAAGGCGAAGCTTTGCCTTCTTCGGCAGTAGATGCAATTGTTGGGTAATCGAACGATAAGCCTTCTGGAGCCAACTCAAAGTTCAATACAAATTTCATTGAATTTGGATTGGGACTTAGCTCGGTGTAAATCATTACTTGGCGTTTAAGCATGACAATCGAATATATATTAAATGAATAGTGTGTTTGAAGTTGTTTGGAATTTTAATTTCAATTTAAAAATTTGGTGTTTTGAGCGAGACAAATCAAATAATGAAAGAATAGCAGAGCTATTGTTGAAATTATTTGATGAAGGCGCAGCCAAAACAACGTATTTTTAAAAGAAAGAAACAATTCTAAACAACTTTATTGTTTTCAGAACACTATTCCTCAAAAATTAGTTTGATAGGGCACAAAAAAACCTGCCCATAGGGGCAGGTTCTAAAAAGTCTTGTCAGAGGTTTAAGCTTCTGCAACAACGTTAACGAAAGATTTTCCGTCACGTCCTTTTTTAAATTCTACGATACCGTCAGTTAATGCGAAAAGTGTATGGTCTCTACCAACACCTACATTGATACCTGGATTGTGTCTGGTACCACGTTGACGAACGATAATGTTTCCGGCGATAGCCGTTTGGCCGCCAAACAATTTAACGCCTAAACGTTTACTTTCTGATTCGCGACCGTTTTTCGACGAACCTACACCTTTTTTGTGTGCCATGACCTTATTCTCTTTAAATTTTGAGTTTCAATAATTTTTTTGCGGTTGATTAATCAACCAAATGTTTTACGCAGCGATTTCGTCGATTTGGATTTTAGTCAAATACTGACGGTGACCGTTTTTCTTAACGTATCCTTTACGGCGTTTTTTCTTGAAAACGATTACTTTTTCGCCTTTAAGGTGTTCGATAATAGTTGCTTTTACTGAAGCACCTTCAACGGTTGGAGCACCTACTGAAATAACTCCGCCGTTATCAACAAGAAGAACCTTGTCGAATACAAGTTCAGCGTTCGCTTCGCCTTCTAATCTGTGAGTATAGAGCGTACGACCCTTTTCAACTTTAAATTGCTGACCTGCGATTTCTACGATTGCGTACATTTTTTAAATGGTAAATTTAAAATGAATATATTTTTTATTGCTAATCAGCAGTTTTTGCAAAGCATATCTACTAATTAGGGGTGCAAATTTAATAATTTAATTTTGTTTTTCAAACTATTGCATTGTTTGATTTTTTTTATAAAATTGTAATTGTTTTATCACCTTTAATTAATATACCTATGAAAATTCGTCAGATATTGCAAAAAAAGAAAATCAATGCTCTTTTCTCGGTTTCATCGGATACAACCGTATACAATGCCCTTGTAGAAATGGCAGATAAAAATATCGGAGCAGTTTTAGTGATAGATGATGGAAACCTTTCGGGAATCTTCTCTGAGCGTGATTATGCACGTAAAATTGTGCTGAAAGGCTTGCACTCTGATGCCACATTGGTAAAAGATGTAATGACAGCTAAGGTGATTACGATAGACCTGGAACACAAATTGGAAGATGCCATGCAAATTATGTCAGATAAACATATCAGACACTTACCCGTAATGGACGGCAAAGAACTGGTAGGTATTATTTCTATCAACGATGTGGTATCTACAATTATTAATGAACAAAAATCACAGATTGCGTCATTACAAGGTTATATTTCGGGTAATTACGCATAAGAATAGTTTTACGACAACGATATTAACAGATACTAGCGAGGCCGCAAGCCTCGCTTAATCATATATAATGGAACTTACTATTAGTACTCCGGCACTTCTTTTCTCTACAGTTTCATTACTGATGATTGCTTTTACTAACCGTTTTCTGGCTTTGGCGAGTCTGATACGTGATTTGCACGTGAAATACAAAACCGAAGAAGAAAAAGAGAATATCGTTGCCCAAATTATAGGCTTACAACGCCGCATCAGAATCGTACGTAATATTCAGATTATTGCCATCTCGAGCCTGTTGCTTAGTGCCGTATGTATGTTACTGATTTTTGTGGAGCGGGAATTAGCTGCTAAATGGTTTTTTGGTGGTGCATTGCTATTACAGATTATAGCCCTCACACTATCGGTTCGTGAAATAACCCTCTCAATGAATGCCCTGAAACTTGAATTAAGTGATATGGCAGAGTTGATTTCGCCTGCTTCGCATAGGAAGCGGAAGAAAGGGGAATCGCATACAAAAGCTTAATACAAATCACCTCTCCCAACCCTTCAAATGATTCGCTTTAAATGTCCATTCAGGTGTTATTAGTTCATCAGTAATATTGGCTGAGTACCACGGGCTTAGCTGCCTGTTGTTAGGATTTTTCAGAATCTGAATTTCTTGTGCGGGCATATAACTTTGCGCTAGCAGAAATACTTTTTCACCTTTTGGGTTTTGTGCTACATCAACTACAATTACGGCATGGCCCGGCGAGCCGCCAATAATAAAGACATCACCAATCGATAAGTCTTTTATTGGTTTATTGAATAATGATTTATCGAGCGAGAGCGTACCGGCATAAGCAAAAACAAAGTTCAGATAATTACGGAAGTCTTTGTAAGTGTTAGAGGCATTCGCTGATTTTTGCCAATAAGTTGTGTTGCCTTTTACTACAACTCTGTTTCCTTTCATCCATTCCGAATAATCTGTACGAAAGCCATTGGTAAGTGAAAACGAAATTTTATTGTAGGCATTTTGCGCATAAAAATGTTCGGCTCGCAAACGTATAATGGCATCGGCACATTGTTGCAGGTTCTTATTATCAATATCTAGGTCTACTACGGCATCATATACCTCTTTATGTTTGAGGCTGCCATCATAATACCGCACCTTTGTACCTGCTGCTTTAAGTGGGAGATTCCGCAAGTATTCAGCAAAGGAGTTTTGTTGAACAGGGCTTCTTTCAAAGCCAATAGGCGTATTAAATCTTGAATAAATGTTTTCTCCAGCGACATTAATCAAAGACTTATCGGTTTCATCAATAAGTGTGTTTGCAGGTGGTATGCAACAGATAAAGGCTGATAAGAATAAGCCTATGTAGCCAATTTTAGCTAAGTTTTTCATTGAACAAGAAGTTTAAAATTAGAACATTTCTTCTAAAACGAAAAACTTAGTTATGTATTTTAAGTACGGCGACTAATTAATAATCCATGAATAATGAGGTATTGTGCTACTACATAAGTACTCATAATCCAGAGGCCAGAAAGGGGAATATTTACTACAAATTTGCTAAGCGCAATAAGAGAATCGGAAATAATAAACAAAACAGCACCAATCAGCACTAATTCGTAAGATTTGCTTTTCTCATTTACCTGTCTTTCGCTGGCTCTAATGCCCATTAGCGTAATAACAATTGCGTAGATAATGATTGGAATTTTAAAGTCGGCCGGAATTTTATTGAGCAGAAAAAATAGCAACAAACAGGAGTAAGAGATAAATGGCAACCAACGGAAATGTAATGATTTGCCCTCTTGTTGAAATAAAACGATATAACAAACTTGTGCCAATAAAAACGAACCCAAGCCTAATAAGAAAAATATATGGTCTTGCTTCTGAAACATCAGGAAAGTATCGCCAAAACAAGAAAACAATAAGCCGAGTATCACAATCTTGTCTCTGTTATTGAATGTAGAGCGGGTATGATGAAAGTAAAAAAATGCGAGGGTAATCATCAACAGCGGTTTTGAGATATAGCCCAGCCACTCAATATTGATAAGCCCTGAAATGATATTTATACAGGAGAGTGTGAAAAAAATGATAGTCTGGTTACGGTTCATAGAGAGGAAGGTTAAGTGTGATTCAGATTTTCTCCGATTTTCTCTGCTAATATAATAGCCTTTTCCATAGGTAAAAAATCTACGTTCGATAGAATGTCGGTTGGCCTATGAATATTTGGCATACGTCCGTGAGCATCAAGTGCCGCCAAAGTTACCGCCGGAACGCCCGCCCGCTGAAACCAAACCGAGTCGAAATCGGCTGTATGCCAGGCACCTGTGGTTACATTTTTTAAAGTTGGTAATTCCGTAACAGCTTGTTTGGCCACTTGTATCAGGTGGTTATCGTAAACAATATTCGACCAACTGCCTGTTTGTGTAATAATTTTCAGATTCCCTTTACCTAGTGTATCAAAGTTAAGCAGATAAGTTTCTTTATTAAACTCGGTGTAGTGTTTTTTCATGTAAGCTCTTGAGCCAATCATGCCTACTTCTTCGGCACCTGTCAGCACAAGTTCAATTTCAAGATTAGGCAGATTTTTACCCCATAATTTGTGTGCAGTTTCAATAGCTGCTGCTACTCCGGTGGCATTGTCAGAAGCACCATTCGAATAGCCTAAACGGAAATAATCTATTGTACCTATTATAGCTTGCAACAAAAAGTAAAAGGCTAGAATGTTACCTACAAGCATAATGAAATTGTTGGGCACTAAAAACTGCGAGATAGCCACAAATTGGGCAACGACCATCAACATTAAACTGATTTTTAGTGATTGTCTGAAATTACCTACCATTTGAGGCATGTAAAGCACCGAAATAGGGGCTGTGTCCCAGTGGGCCATCAAGATAAGCTTTTTAGGCTTAGGTTTTTCTGCCTTTTTCTGCTTGATAACAAGATTATGAGAAGTAACTAAGGGCGGAAAGCTGGCAACAGGTGAAGCGTACCAGTTGAAATACAACATGGCCAATGTTACGAAAATAAGCGTAATAAAAAGCCCGAAAATAGGGTAGAAGTTGAGGGCTAATAAACCTACCACCAAGCCACCAATGAGCCACCAGACAATAGCAATATAAGTTTTTGGGGTTTTGAACGACTCTTGTATTACCTCTTGCGCTGGAAACAAACTGCTCAGATACTCAAGCACGGGTATTTCGTTAGGCGTTGCTACACCTCTGTTCGGAAAAGATGCCAGTTTTTCTACAATTTGTTTTGGGGTCATTGGTGTTGTTGCAGGTTTTAATTTCTCAGACTTCATTTTCAAAAAACGCCTCAATCTCTTTCCAAGAGCGGAAGCGTTGATAGCCGTTTACTTTCTGGTTATGAATAGCACTGAACATCAAGGTTTTACCTTTAAAAGTTTTCAGGTTTTTCTCGTGGTCGTCAATCATGTAGTCGGCTGCTACAATGCTTTTATCTCCGCAAAGTACAATATTTTTCCACGAAATAAACGGGAAGTGCTCTTCCAGCCAATCCATTTTATCTTTCAATGAGTTCGGGAATTCTGTAGCTGCTGAAACGATAAATACCTCGTAGTTTTCGTGTAATTTCTGTACTACTTCTACTGCATCGGCCATTACTTCTACATCTCGGAAGAAACCTGGCTTAAATATCTCTTCTCTTATCTTGTGGTAATTTTTTTCGTCGAAAATCTCAAAGTAGGTTTTATTTTCAAAATGTTGCTCGGTGAAAGCAGTACCAATAATATGGTTATAAGTTTTCAGGATTTTTTTTCCGGTAGCGGCCATTACGTCGTCCATATCAATGGCAATTCTTTTCTTGGTCATAAGTATCTGGGTTTTGTTTGTGCGAATATAAACATAGATTTCGCAAGATTTTAGAACTAATTAATCTGTTTTCATAATTACTATCGAAAGCCCGTAAACTACTATTTTTTGATGAAATTGCTATTATTTTAAAATCGTTCCTTACCTTTGCAGCAGTTCATAGGTGCCTTATATGATTTCCGATAATTATTTCAAGGCTTAAAAGGGAATCCCGTTTAAATCGGGAACTGTCCCCGCAACTGTAAGTTTCATCAATACATTTCGTCTGCATGGTCACTGTTATACGGGAAGGCCTGAAATGTTGAAACAAGTCAGGAGACCTGCCTAAGGCTATTCTTATTTGTACTTTACGGCGGATGAAGACAAATGAGCGGCAGTTTATCATTCATCATTTAGGTTTATATTATTTGAGCATTTCAGTTAGATGCTTGTTGTCAAAGGGATACCCTTTGGTTTTGGCGTGGTTTTTACTGTCGTCAATGCATGTTTTTGCCCAGACCGATTCAAGCAGAGCGCTCGACGAAGTTACGGTAAAAACTTTTGCTCCGGCACGATTCATGGCAGGGCTGAAAATTCAGTCTATTGATTCGGTTACTCTACAACAAGCAAAGTTTCAGACACTCGCCGACTTCTTGTCTTTTCAGGCACCGGTTAATTTTCGCCCTTATGGTAACGGGCAGTTGACAAGCATTGGGCTTCGTGGTACATCTAGCAACCATACGGCAGTGCTCTGGAATGGGATTAATATAAACTCACCAAGTACAGGGCAGAGCGATTTCTCGACACTACCAACAGCAGGTTTCGATTTGTTGGCTATTCAATATGGTTCTTCTTCGTGCGTGGTAGGTTCTGATGCAATAGGGGGGAGTATTCTACTTGATTCGAAACCCACATGGGAGAAAAAAGCAGAGTTGAGTTTTGGGCAACGAATAGCAAGTTTTGATAACTGGCAAACACAACTCAGCGCTCGTTTGTCGGGTAAGCGTTTTTCTTCTAAAACTGTTTTTTATAAAGGCGTTCTCAATAACAATTATCCATATACCGAGCGGAATTATTATCCTGTTGAGCGCTCAACTACCGACTCGAAAGGCTTTATTCAGGATTTATTTTATCTCACAAAAAAACAAAACCAGATTTCGCTCAATGTGTGGTTATCAGACAATAACGCCGTGATTGCGCCTCAGTCAATTCACACAAGAGAAGTTTTGCAGACGCAATCAATCAGGGTATTGAATACCTATCAGATAAAAAAACTGACACTTAGAGGAGGGTATGTGCAAGATATAACCAATTTTGGTAGAGGTAATTTTGATAAACCCAGCCGTACAGCTATCGACCGTTTTCTGATACGGGCCGAGCATGAATGGCAGTTTTCTAAACTTACGGCGCACATCGGTACAGAGGCTGCACACGTAATAGCCCACGTAGATGGTTATGGTGGAAGCAAAATTACAGAAAACAGGCTTGATGTTTTCGCTTGGCTGAGGTATCAGTTTTCGGCAAGATTACTGGCCACACTCAACGCCCGTCAGGCATTTGTTAAGAGCTTCGACCCTCCGCTGGCACCAGCATTAGGACTTGAATACCAAGTCGCTAAATCTGTCAGATTAACAGGTAACATTTCCCGAAGCTACCGAATCCCCACAATGAACGAGCGTTACTGGTCTGAATTAGGCGACCCTAATCTAAAACCAGAAGATGGCTTCAACAAAGAACTAGGTATAAACTGGAATCATACCAAAAATGATTTCAGTTTGAGTTCTTCTTTAAATGCCTATCATAACCTGATCAATAACTGGGTTTACTGGAATCCTGAGGTAAACTACAAGGTGCAGAATCTGCAACAAGTATTGGCCAAAGGCATTGAGTTTTCGCAGAAAGTAGCTTATCAGCATAAGCAAATTTCGTCAGGTTTAATGGCAAATTATTCATTTACTCATTCATCACAGCAAAAGGCTTACGACATTTATTCGGTTGATGTAATAGGCAAACAATTGATTTACATACCCAAGCATAATTTTACGGCTAATCTTTTCTTCCAAACGCTATCATTTGGCAAAAACGGGCTATTGAAAGAACACGGAATGCCATTCCGTGCTACGCTCCAATGGCAAGCCAATAGCAGACGATACACCGCTTTTGATAACTCCAAATGGTTTGACGGGCAGCAGATTTTCAATCTGATAATTGAAAACGGCTTACGTTGGAAACACCTTGAAGGGAAAGTGTTTTTTCAGGTCAATAATATTTTCGATGAACTATACCTGAGCTCCAAGCGCAATGCTATGCCGGGCCGAAACTACGCAATCAACTTAGTTTTAAACATAAATAAATAATAAAATGAATTACAAAAAATTAGTACTACTTAGTTTTGTTTCAGTAGCGCTTTTCTCTTGCGAAACCAAAGAAACAGAACCCGCACAACCTTATGATTCAGGAGTTTTTGTGGTTAACGAAGGGAATTTCTTGCAAAATAATGGCTCTATTTCTTTTATACAGCCAGATTCTAAAACAGCTATAACAGACGTATTTCAAAAAGAAAATTCTCGTCCACTTATCGGAATAATTAATGGTTATGCAGAGGTAGATGATAAAGGGATTATTCTGGTAGATAACTCTACTGACGGACAAGATGCAATTGAGATTGTAAATGCCCGTACGTTTAAATCTATAGCAAGTATTAAAGAAGTAGAAAATCCACGTAATGCCATTAAAGTTGCAGCTAATAAGGCTTATGTTGTGTGCTGGGATATTCTTAATCCCGACTACACTTATAATCCTGGATATATATTAGTAATTGATTTATTAATTAATAAGGTAACGAAGAAAATTACTTTACAAAACGGAGCCGAGGGCATTGTAGTGGTAGGCAACGAGGCTTTTGTAGGGAATAATCCATACGTTGATAAAAAAGAAATTTCAGTAATTGATATAACTAAAGATGAGGTAACAAGTAAGATTAATATAAAAGGCCCGGCTTCAAACCTTGTTCTTGATGCTAATAACAAAATCTGGTGTACAACAGGTAAAGATTTCTTGCGTATTAATCCTACTACTAAAGCCGTAGAAGCCACAATAAGCACTGAAACTGCCACTGAGAAAACGCCAGGCAAACTAGTACTAAATGCTAACAAAACAACTATTTATTTTGATTATGCACATTGGGCAACAGGTGGTGAAGTATATAGCTTCAATATAAGTGATGCTACCATTTCAACAACAACACCTATAATTAAACGTACAGTTACTGGTTTAGGATTCGATCCTAAAGCAAATGTAATTTATGCTGGTATTTCGCCATCATATAACCAGGCAGGTTATGCTTTCAGATATAAACCAACAGGCGAATTAATAGATTCGGTAAAAGTTGAACTTGCGCCTAGTAAGTTTTTATTTAAGTAAAAATATACTTCTTAGCGAGTTGCTAAAGCAAATAAAAATGTATAGAATAGCTGAAATATAGGCTATTCTATACATTTTTCGTTTCTAAACGCTATATTTACATTTTATCAAACTGTAATCTTAGCTAAACTTGCAATTTAACGAACTTAATCTACACGAAAACCTATTGGCCGGCGTAGATGCCATGAATTTTATCCAGACGTCTCCTGTACAAGAATTAACCATTCCTATTATTCTTGCAGGCAAAGACCTTATCGCCTCTGCACAAACCGGCACAGGCAAAACAGCTGCTTATCTTATTCCATTACTCGATCAGGTAATTCGTACTAAAAGCAACCATACATCTGCCTTGGTGCTTGTGCCTACACGTGAGCTTGCCAAGCAGATTGATGAACAAATTGAGGGATTCAGCTATTTTGTTGATGCTACAAGCATTGCTATCTATGGTGGGGGTAAAGGGGAAGATTGGGATCAACAGCGTAAAGCACTGGTTCAGGGAGCCGATATAATCATCGCTACACCGGGGCGCTTGATGGCACACATGAAATCGGGAGAAGTGAAGTTTGACCAAATTAAATGCCTTGTGCTTGACGAAGCCGATAAAATGCTTGACATGGGTTTTGCCGATGATATTCTTTTTATATTGAAGCATTTGCCCGCCAAACGCCAAAACTTGATGTTTTCGGCTACAATGCCTAAAAAAATAAGAGATTTTGCTAATAAAATTCTTCGTAATCCTGAGGAGGTAAAGCTGGCAACTTCTAAACCTGCTGAGGGAATAGACCAACAGTTTTATCTGGCCAACGACATGCAAAAAGTTCCGTTGCTGGCACATCTGCTAAAAGATACGAATGTGGAGTCGGTGATTATATTTTCGTCACAGAAAATGATGATTGATAAAATCATAAGAGCACTGACAAAATTGAAGTGGGATGCCAGAGGAATATCATCAGACAGTACACAGCAAGAGCGAGAGAATGTATTACGTGATTTTAAAAACAAGCAATACAAGATTCTGGTAGCTACCGATGTACTTTCGAGAGGTATTGATATAAATAACCTGAGCCACGTAATTAATTTTGATGTACCACGCGACGCCGAAGATTATATTCATCGAATCGGACGCACAGCGAGGGCTGAAACCACAGGTACTGCCATAACTTTTATTAATGAAAAAGATCAATACCGCATTGCTAATATAGAGAGACTATTGGAGAAAGAGGTAGAAAAACAAAATATTACCGAAAGCCTCGGACTAGGCCCAGCACCTGAATATAAAGTGAGTAGCCCAAAAACAAGGTTTAAGAAACCTTCGAATAACAAAAATAAATCGAAGCGTAGGAATTTTCGGCCTGCCCGTAAACCTTCCGAAGGTTAAATAAAGAGACCTTAAGCATAGCCATACAAAGCCTGTATGGCTGTGCTTGTTTTAGTTTCTGTTAATCAGTGTTTTCTTACAGGCTCAGTATCCTGCAAAATATAGTTTAGTTCTTCAATATTATCGGCATTTAGTTTCAAAGTGCCTTTTACTGTCCATACTTCGTCGGTCGCAAATCTGCGAGGTTTCTTCATTTTAAGCTGAATAATCGACTCCGGCCCTGAGCCGCCACAAAAAAAGCAAGCGGCCATAGGGTACGCCGATAAAACAAAAACGTTCTCTGCCGGGTCAACCGGAATCATGTAGCCTCTTATTTCTACCTCTTTGCTTTCTAAAGCTTTTACCTTATCGCCAAACTCAGGATAAAGCACATACATACTCACTTGTTTATTGAATCGTTTCTTAAACTTCACATCTTTTAAATCGTTCCAGACGATTTTATGAGGCGTTACTTGCCACGAGAAACTTAGGCAACTGCAAAGAATTATAAGGCTGATACTAAACGAACGGATATAGATTGATGGCTTCATGATAAATATATTTATGCAACAATGTTGCAAATTTAATTATTGAATTTTATTTTTGCATCATAGTTGCGTAAAAAATCTATAAACTTTGTAGCGCTGTAAAATCTGCTTCGTACTTAATTGATTGTATTATGACCAAAGTATTGTTAGGATTTCAAGTCTTTACGTCTTCTCTCATTCATTTGCTCTGTTGTGGGTTGCCTTTATTGATTAGCATAGGCGGTGGTTTAGGTGTTTTTATGGCTATACAAGCCTATACACCTGTGCTTTTTGTGGTTCAACTCATAGTTTTTGGACTCACTTTTTACCAATTGTATAAGCCTGCTATTGGGCTAAAGAAAGGTATCAGAAAGCAACGTGCGGTATTCTGGGTTATTTCAGTAGTATCTATAGCCCTATTCTTTTACCCACCTGTTCACTGGTTTAAATCAGAAGAAACTCAATTGAAGCAGGCTCAAATGGAACGCTTTTTTAAACATAAAACCCGTTAAAATCATGAAGAAAATACGAATGCTAGCCGCCGGGATTGCTGTAATGGCTTGTTCGTCGAAAACACCAAAAGATAATCCGGTGTTGGTAGAAGCTAATCAGGTACATTTGGAAGCAGAAGCCATACAAGAGAAAATAGAACCTGAAATTGAGAAGATTGATAGTTTAAAGAATTTATTAGCAGTAAGAAAAACAGCAAAGGCTGATTCGTTGGTAAATGATTTAAGTAAACTAAATGCCGATTTTGAGGACTGGGAGAAAAATTTCTTTGCAGTGCCCGGTTTTGAGCATACCCACGAAGAAGGGCACGAACACCATAATCATGACCATACACCTGCGCCCGAATTACCTGCCGATAAAATGCTGGAAGTGCAGAAAGAAATTAAAGCCAATATTGAAAGTATTGAAGCTCGGCTAAATAACTTGTTAGCGCAAATACAAGAGGCTTTGAAATAGCTAGCAGATTTTAAAAATTGAGTTTGGGCTCTAACCAAAGAGCTATTAAACCCAATATGATGAGTGCAAACCATAGCCAATCAGGTAGGGTAGCGCTTATTGTTTGGGCGGTGCTAAGGGTACTGACGGCCTCGAAACGCTGATGTGCCCTTAGTGTTTCTTGTATTGTTTCGCTTTGTTGAAGGGTGCTATTTTTTTCTTCTATAAAAATAGAGAGAGAATCCTGAAAAGATTGCCAGCCTGTTTTTCTGAAAATATAGCTGGCCGAAAAAGAAAGCGGGTTAACCGCCGATTGCAAAAGCTGTGTAGTATCGTTGGCTATTGTAAGTGTATTGGCAACCGTAGAAAGATTATTCAATACAATCGGAGTTTGGGTATTTGCAAAAACAGGTGCTTGTACAATGACGTTGTCTTGCGATGGTGGGTTTAATTGCTGAAACACATTAGCCCAGATACGGGAATAGCCCAGACTATCGCCACTAAGTTTGAGTGGAAAGGTTTCGTTGAGTAGGCTTAAACCTACCTTCCCGACTTTTTTCTGAATTGCGATTGGGTAAGAGCCAAGCGATTTCTGATTAATATTTTCTTCAAAACTATAAGGTAAAGCAGTGAGGTTGTCACTGACAGACACCGATTGCTCATTTGAAGTCTTTTTCACACGCCAGTTTGTTCCTAATGCCTGATTAATATTCTTAATGTCTTGCTCAGGCGCAGCACTATTGATAAACAATACACTTTTACCGTCTGCCACAGCCTTTTTTACTAAAGCATGGTTGGCATTGCTAGGGTCACTTATTACTATATCGGCAATAAAGCCTTTTGCCTGGGTACTTTTATTGATAGAAATTTTGCTTTGTGCATCTTTGGCAATGGTAGTGATGATTTCGACCTTATGGCCATTTTTTCCAAGCCATTCTGAGAGGTTTTTACTCTCAAAATCAGGGTTTTCTAGTATAAACAGTACATTAAAGCTTTGTGGTGCACGGCTATAGAAATGTATATCATGCAAAGGTTCGTTTGCCAATGTAAGCACTGCCTCGGTACGGCCGACAGAAAAAGCCGGAAAACTAAGACGAAAGGCGTTTAAGCCTTTTTGCAATTGCAGGCTATCAAGGGTTTTGTTAGCATATTTTAAGTTAAGTGTCTGGGGTTCATCAACGCTTATTTTACCACTCACTTCTTGCATTTCTCCTTGGCGCACAATGCTTTTCCATTGTAAATTCTGTAGTTGATTATTGCCAAAATAAGGTAGCCAAACTAAATTTTTCTGGCTCAATTGGCTGATAGTTTTAGCACTAAAATTTTGCCCTAAGAGATAAATATTACCAAGTTTATCAATCAAATGCGGGTTTTTAGTAATTAATCGGTTGAAATCAGCATTGCTGAATGATTCGCTGATATGAAGGCTATCTTGTAGTTTTTGTATATAGGTTTTCGGTACATTATTATCGGTCAATAATATCTTATTGGTATCACTGGTATATTTCCATTCGGGCTGAAAAGCAAACAGAATAAGCAGTATCCATACAAAAATATTTAAGCCTGTGCGTATCCAAAGGCGTTTTCGGGTAAGAGATTTGTCTTTTAGCAATAGCCATAGTTGTATTATGAGTACTACACCCAAACACGCATAAAGTAGCCAGTTTGATTGAAAAATAGATAGTATTTGTATTAAAAATGTCATCGATATTATATAACTGTTTGCCGAATAAGCTACATTACTGAATATTTTTCCAGAATGCCTTTTCTAATTTCTTCTCTCCTATGTAAGATTTATTAAGTGTGCCTTTAGGCTGGTTCATGCCTGCAAGCTTATAGAGTTTTGTCTTTAAATCAGCTTTTTCGTCGGTCGATAAATCTTTATCGTTAATCAATTTCTGCAATAAACTTAAGACTGACCAGTCGGCTAATTTGGTATTCATTACTTTGCCGCTCAGGTAGCTTCCAAGCACCAATACCTTTTGTTTTTGTAATCCATTTAGTTTTTGTGCTTCTACTTTTGTATCTATAATACCCAGTACTTCGGCTATTAAGCGAGTTAATTGTTGCTGCGAAAAATTCTTTTCATAACTGAATGCCTCATTAAACTTGTTCAATTCGCCTGTCATGCGTTTTTCTTTTTCTTTGATAGGCGGTGGGTCGAAACTTGTTTTCTTTACAAAGGTCCGGGCTTTTTGTTGAGCTGATTTCAGAAACTCAAGGGCTTTTTTCTCAAAAGGTAAAGCTTTTTCAGGTTCATAAAGGCGCAAGTGCAGTTCTGACTGCCACATTTGTTCGAGCGCCATTTTTAACAAACTACGGGTCGATTGCTCATAGAAAGTATTGGCTTCGCCATCATCGTGCGAGTGCACGTATTCTTTCAGAATAGAAGCCAAAGGGTCTTCATTGTCTGAACCACCTTTTGTTGCTCCGTGGTCATGGTTGTGGCCTTCACTATGAGGCTTTTCGCCATCTTCGTGGTCGTGCTCGCCTTCATCATGGGCATGTACAAAACCTTTAAGTAAATCTCCACCCATCGACGAGCCGTGTGTAGCTTCCTCCGGTATGGCAGCGCCGCCACCAATAGAGTTTTCAAATTCTTCGCCCAGATATTGTCCGTAGCGTAAGCGCAGTGCCTTCTGGTCGAAACCTATTTCGTTAGAGATACTATTAAATTCTTTCTGCGTGATTTTATTTCTTTTGGCAATCAGTTTTTCGGTATCTATAATAATCTGGCGTTGGCTTCTGAAATATTCGGGCAGAATATTCATGGCCATAGTTGCCATTTCGGCTTCCTGAGTTTTAGAAGTATCTTTATAAACAATAAAATAGGTGTCTGATTTGGTATAGTTGGCCTCAGGCTTTTTATTATCAAATGCACCCCAGTAATAATATAATTCATCGCCCGGAGCAAAATTGAGAGCCTTTAGATCGATACTTTTTGAAACCGTTGCCTCCTTGAAATTAGCTTGGCTGATTGGAAATTTTACCTCTCTGAATTTCACGTTCTCGCCCGAACCTCTGGCAACTGTGGCTACAATAAAGGCCTGTGTTACCAGAAAATCGTCTGATATTTTGGCTGAAATCTGTATATTTTTAGGGTCTTTCAGAAAATGAAATTTGTAGAGTTCTTTAGAGGTTGGCTCTATTTTAGGAGCTAAATCGGGTATCGCTTCCAATCGGTAATAGTCTGACTGATAAACCAGCGAATCTTTCCAATAGGCTTTTATGGCATATAAGCCAGAGCCTTGCAAAACATCGCTGTATTCAAAAATCTCACCTGCTTTCTTGAAATTTAGTTCTTCACCTCTGTTGTTACTCAGTTTCACTGCCAGGTTTTGTGTATGGCTAAATTCGAGTTGCCATTTCAGAATAGAACCGCTAATGGCAGAGGCATTCAACTCATTACCAGACTTCACCGGAAGTTTAGTATAAGCAGGAGGGGTAATGATGAGTTGAGCAGAATTAAAAACAGGTGCTTTGGCTACCTGCTCGGCCGTTGGTATATTTTCATTCTGATTAATTGCAAGGGCTGATTGTTTTTGTTTCATAAGCGGATACCCATAATACACAACAAACGATACCAACAATACAACTAAAGGTATCCATATCTGCTTATTAATAACCATCGGAATTTTCTGCCCGCTTAGTTTATCGGCCAACCTCTCCAACTGTAGATGCTCGGCTATATTTGGTTGCGCAACATTAAGCAATTGCAGGCTATATTCGCTATCATCAATTGTTTGATGAATCAATCTTACCGCATCATTCTGTTTATCGGCAAAAAGTTGAGTGAAATAGGCACTTATACTAAAAGCAATCACACTTCCGGTTATTGCTATGGGGAAAGAATGAGTAAAGACAGAAAGCAATAAAAACACAGAAATAGCTATCAGACTACATGTAAGCAAAGCTGTTGCATATAGCTGATAACGTACACCTGATATAATATTTTTAACCTGATTCATGCGTTTTTGCGAATGGCTATGTAACGTTCAATACCAAAAATAACGATAAATGCTAAGAGCAAAGTCTTCGAAAATGCACTTTCTTCGGGAGCTTTATGATGCGCTGCATAAGTAAACAAACTATGTAATTGCTGATAACTCAGCGCTGACATTGAAGGGTTTAGATGATAATATTTTACCAATGTTTCTCCGAGCCATTCGGGCAATTCGCCATTAAAAATATGCTCTGATGTCTGCGGGTTAAAACTGTAAGGAACCCGGATGACATTTTGCTGATAACTTAACTGACTAGCCGAAACCTGATTGGTGTTACTTACAATATAAAAGGTCGATTCGGTAAATGCTTTTGATTGTTGTGGTAGGGTTTTGTCGCAGAAAACCCAATTGTATTTTTTGTCGCCCACAGGCTCAGTATCCATGTTTATAGTTAAGTTATAAACCTCAGCAAGTGCTTTTAATGATGCCGTAATGCTCTGTTTTTCTGCCTTATTCTGGTTTAAAACTAATGCATCAATTGCCTGATTGACAGTAGTATTTTGTATATATTTTCCGTTTTTATCTAATTCGGGTTGACTACTTAATTGATTGGCCGCATTTACAAAAAGTTTAGTATTGGCAAAGGCCAGATAAGGCTTAGGAATTTGTTTCACCGAATCAACAACTGTATGCAAGCTGAAAGGGGCGGGTACATAAATTGTAGGTACTTCTGCCAATGTATGTGTGTTGATTATGTAAAGTTCTAGCTGTGTTTTGTCTACTGTCTGCGAAAGTTTATTCAAACACGATTGCAGTATTAATGGATTAAAGTCTTCTGTTGAGGGGATGCTGTTAATATCATTAATTGGGCTAGGAGTAGGCTGAATCCAATAAAGTTTTTCGCCTTTTTTTAGTGCTTCTTCTAACTCAAATTTGAAGTTGTTGACAATAAGGCTATTTGCTTGAACCAAATGTATTTTTTGCGTAGATGTTTGTGCGCCAAGCCAGTTTACTAGAGGTTTACTCAGAAAAAAACAAAGCAATAAAATCAATAAGCATCTGAGCAAGAGCAATAGAATATTGTCTAACCGAATACCCCTTGATTGTTGCAGGTTTTTTTCGATTAGCCATTGTGTAGCTGCCCATTCTAGTACTTTACCTTTTTTCTGATGCCAGAAATGGAGTATAATCGGTATGGCAACGGCCAGACCACCCCAAAGCATCAGCGGATTTAACAATTCCATGCTTACAGTTTCCTTTTCTTTAATGACTCTGCAATAACCCTTGCAATAGGCTCATTGAGTGTTATTCTTATTAAATTTACGTTGGGTATTCGCAGCGCAACTTCCAGATTATTGAGGTAGTCGGATATAGCCGTTTTAAAACCATCTTTGATTGCCTCGGCTTGTAATTCAACTTCTTTTTGCGTTTCTAAGTCTTTGAAACGATAAAAGCCTTTCAAGTCGAAGTTGAGTTCGTCTTCTCCTAACACCTGAAAAATTACGATTTCACGCCTTGGATTGGCTATATTGTGAATCAATTTTAGCCATTCGTCGTCGGCCTGTAAAAAATCAGATGCAATAACTATCAGCTCTTTTTGTTTTTGCTGAAACTCAGGAAATTTCGGGTTGCTGTTGCGCCATTGTCCACTAGCCTCGGCTTTTTCGAGCGAATATAAAATGCGTTGAAAAGATTGCTTGCCCGAGGGTACAAGGGTTTGTAAATCTCCGTTTTGGAGTGTGTACAAACTCATCTGGTCGCTTTGTCGATAGCCTAAATAGGCCAATGATGCTAACAGAATTTTGCAGTATTGTAGTCGGCTAACGGCTTTTTCCTGATAGTTCATAGAGCCGGAAAGGTCTAACACAAATCTGATATGCAAGTTACTTTCAGTAGCCGACTCCCGAACCAGATGCTTTTGTGTGCGGGCATAGAGCTTCCAGTCAATTCTTTTGGGGTCATCGCCCGGTTCGTAGTGTCTGTATTGTTCAAATTCTGTTCCGATACCCGAACGCTTGCTTCCGTGGATTCCCAGCATTACTTCTTCACTAACTAATCGACCAGCCAGTTGCAGATTATTTAATTTAATAAGTTCGGTAGTGAGCATCAGATTTATTTTTTCAACAATTCCCCAATCACATTATCGGTGGTGATGTTTTCGGCTTCTGCACGGAAATTCAAGGCAATTCTATGGCGTAAAACCGGATATGCCAAGGTTTCAATGTCTTCTGGAATCACCGAGAAGCGTTCGTTTAATACGGCTCTTGCTTTTGAGCATAGAATCAAGGCTTGTCCTGCACGTGGGCCTGCACCCCAGTCGCACCATTGTTTTACAAACGAAGAGTTTGTATTAGCTGGGCGAGTATTACGCACCAACTGATTTACTCTGATAATCAGTTCGTCGCTGATGTGTACTTGTCTTGTAAGTTTTTGCAGGTCAAGAATCTCATTATCGGTCAAAACCGTTTGCAGGGTTTGTTTACGGCTACCTGTTGTATTTTTTAATACATTAAGTTCTTCTTGTTCTGACGGATACCCCAATTTGATATAAAGCAAAAAACGGTCGAGCTGGGCTTCTGGTAACGGATATGTACCAGCTTGCTCAATAGGGTTTTGGGTAGCAATAATCAGAAAGGGTAGGGGCAGGTTGTAGTTAGTACCTGCATAAGTAACCTTATACTCTTGCATGGCCTCTAGTAATGCCGCCTGTGTTTTAGGAGGCGTGCGATTAATTTCGTCAGCCAGAACGATATTTGCAAAAATAGGGCCTTGGTTAAATTTAAAAAACTTTTTGCCCGTTTCGTGGTCTTCTTCCAGAATCTCGGTGCCAATAATGTCGCCCGGCATTAGGTCGGGTGTAAACTGTACACGTTTAAATTTCATGTCGAGTGCCTCCGACATGGTTTTTACCATCAATGTTTTGGCGAGCCCGGGTACACCTTCCAATAAACAATGCCCACCAGCAAGTAAACTAATCAGAATTTCGTTGATTGCCTCTTCCTGCCCTACAATAACTTTACTGATTTCTTTTTTTAAGCTTGGTAGCTTTGATACCAGTGATTTATAGTGATTAAGCGTTTGTGTTTCCAATGTTTAAACAGTTAATGCGTAATTAATGATATTTACCCCAAATTTGGTGTTGTCTTCGGCTAACCACCGTTTGTTTCTGAAATCATAGTCCCACTCGCAGCCGTAATCTTTGTTGCTATATAGCACCCCTATTCTTCCGTTAATTTCAACGGCTTTCAGGTAATCATGCACGAGGTCGTCGCCCCAACCGTTCAGTTCGAAACTTGTAGTAGGTGGGCCATCAAAATGGAAGAAAGAATGATAAAG
Organism: Emticicia soli; assembly: GCF_037860775.1. Classification (NCBI taxonomy): domain Bacteria; kingdom Pseudomonadati; phylum Bacteroidota; class Cytophagia; order Cytophagales; family Leadbetterellaceae; genus Emticicia; species Emticicia soli. The sequence continues at coordinate 120,887 of NZ_JBBEWC010000010.1, forward strand.
AGGGTGAGTATTGGGTATTTTCTGTAATGCTTTTGCACCAAAAGTACGAGCCATTTCTTGCTCAAAAGATTTAGCAAAGAGTCCGTCAATATCGTGGTTGCAATCGTCAACAAAAACAAAACCTCCGTTTTCAACATATTTGCGAAAATGGTCTCTTTCCTGACTCGAAAACTCTACTAATTTGTGCCCACTCAGGTAGCAAAACGGGCTTCTGAATATATCGTTACTACTCAACAATACAATCTTTTCCTTTTCGTCGATAGGTATGGTAGTATACTCCACCAGCGAATTGAGAATATTGGAAGGCATACGTTGGTCTGTATCCCAATCCCCCGAAGTGTATTGAATCCGAGTGAAGACGAAAGGTTTCAAATTTGATGAAGTGTTAATTTTCAATTTTTCTTTGATATGTTAGGAGAATGGAGAATGGAACATGGAAAAAGGAAATTGTCATAAGAAAATTCTTTTCCGTGTTCCTTCCTCCATTCTCCTTTATCCTATTTATACCGCATCTGAAAGTGATGAGAATGTAAATTCTCTGATTTTCATTGGAGGTACAATATAATTCTGGTTTGATTCTGTGCTTACAACACGTTCTGGTTTGCCCAGCGTTTCGAGGTTGTTTAGCATAATAATCGGACTTTCGTTGAAACGGAAGTTTTTGATTGGGTGTTTTATCTTTCCGTCTTCAATATAGAAAGTTCCGTCGCGTGTTAGTCCCGTTTGCAACAATGTTTGCGGGTCAACCGAGCGGATGTACCATAGTTTTGTAACTAAAATACCTCGCTTGGTACTTCTAATCATGTCTTCGAGCGTAGCGGTGCCACCTTCCATAATCATGTTATTCGGGAATGGAACAGCCGGTACACCTTTTTTCTGTGCCCAGAATCTTGAGTACGAAAGATTTTTTACTACACCTTTTTCTACCCAGAATGTTTTCTTCTGCGGACGGCCATCGCCTGACCATGACGCTGCTGGTAACTCAGGGTGTTGAGGGTCTGAGTAAAAAGTTACTCTTTCGTCAACTATTTTTTCGCCGATTTTAGTTTTACCTCCGGGCTTACTCATCGAAGAGCGACCTTCGTCGGCACTACGGGCATCCATATCAAAATACAGGTTTTCTAAAAGCACAACCGCAGCGGTAGGTTCGAGGATAACTGTGTATTTACCCGGTTCTAAAGCCTTTGCACCAACTGAACCAACTGATTTCTGAATAGCTATTTTGGTAGCAAGGGCAGTATCCAGTTTATTAACATCGCTATAGCCACGAGCTACATAACCCGAGCCTGTGCCGTCTTGTGTGCGCACAGTAAGCGAGAAATTAACGTTTGTGTCAAGAAAATAAGCAAACAAACCCTTTGAGTTCATCATGGCATTGAAACCCTTGTGGTCTTCCAGAAAGCCTGCTGCTACAAGGTTTTGCTCTCTTGATAATTTAAGACTTTTGTCTACGGCATCGGCACGGGTATCAGGGTTAATTTTGGCGGTAGAGTCATAATAACCACTTGATTTTATGTACTCTTGTGGCCCTAAAAGACCTACATACTCAGGGTTTTCAGGGGCTAGTTGTGCCAGTTCTTCTGAGCGACGTACTACTTTTTCTATAGCTTCATCGCTAAATTCATCAATAGTAGCAACACCTACTTTTTTACCATAGGCCGATTGCACTTGTAGGTTCTGATTGATTAAAGCACCACTCGTTGATACTTCATTACGGGCATAGCGTATGTTTCCACGTATTTCGCCCAGCAGATTTACTTCACATTCATCTGCTTTTGAGTAGCTTAATACCTTTTTTAACAAGGCCTTAGCTTCTGCTTCATTTAATATAACAGACATTTGATTTTCAGATTTTAAGGTTTGATTGAAGGGATTGGTAAAAGGTTAATGGAACAAGGTTAGCGGAACAAGGATTCAATTTTTAGTTTGACATCCCTTTTTCCATTCTTCTTTCTCCTTTCTCCAACACAGAACTAGATTTTACGAGCTGTATTAATGACATTTACTCCATTAAAACGAGCTGTAGAGCTACCATGCGAAACCGCACTTGATTGCGAAGGTTGCCCTTTGCCATCGAAGAACGAACCTCCTAAACGGTAATCTCTTTCGTCGCAAATCTGTACACACGAGTTCCAGAACTCTTGTGTGTTAGATTGATACGCCACATCTTTTAACATACCTTCAATCTTGCCATCTTTAATTTCATAATACAATTGTCCGCCAAACTGGAAGTTGTAGCGTTGTTGGTCAATTGAGAACGAACCATCGCCAATAATATATATACCTTTTTTTACATCTTTAATCAATTCATCAACCGAAAGCGGAGCTTTACCCGGAGCCAACGAAACGTTAGCCATACGTTGGAATTGTACTGATGACCAGCTATCGGCATAGCAACAGCCATGCGATTCTTTTTCGCCAATGATATGGGCCTGGTCTCTGATAGCCTGATAATTTACCAACGTACCATCTTTTACTAAATCCCAGCGTTTGGTTTGTACACCTTCGTCGTCCCAACCTACAGCACCTAGTGATCCTACTTGCGTTTTATCGGCAAATAAGTTTACCTCTTTGCTACCGTAATTGAAATTCTTGCTTTGCCATTTGTCTAGCGTTGCAAAAGATGTACCTGCAAAGTTAGCTTCGTAGCCTAACACACGGTCAAGTTCAAGCGGGTGACCAACCGACTCGTGGATAGTAAGCCATAAGTGCGATGGGTCAAGTACTAAATCATATTTACCTGCTTCTACAGATTTGGCTGTAAGTTTTTCTTTGGCTTGTCTGGCAGCTGCGGTTACGTCTTCAAGCATATCGTAACCTTTGTTGTAGCGGGTTGTGATACCTGTAACTTTATCAGAAGGATTTGCCTGTAGGTACTCATAACCCATACCAACCGGAGCGCTCAATGCTTGGCGTGTTTCAAATTTTCCGGTTTTAGGGTCAATGGCTGTTACTGATGCAATAGGCCAGATACGGTGAACGTCTTGGTCGATGTATGAGCCATCAGACGAAGCAAAATATTTTTGCTCATTTACCATAAATAATACCGAGTTAACGTAGTTGGCGCCGTTTTTCAAAGCAGCATCGTTAACACTCAGCAATAAATCTACTTTTTCTTTAATAGGTACCTCAAAGGCATTTTTTGTAATTGGGGCTTTCCAGCTAACTTCGCCAAAGCCTTTTTGTGGAGCCAATTGTACTGGCTCTTTCATCAATTTAGCATTAGCTTTTGCAATCGCTACCGCTTCTTCAGCAGCTCGGGCTGTATCAGCTTCGCTTTTTGCATCTACTACTGCGGCAAATCCCCAGCAACCATTGGCAATTACACGCACACCTACACCATAAGATTCGGTGTTAACGATGTTTTGCACTTTGTCTTCACGGGTAACAACAAATTGGTTAAGGTAGCGGCCGATACGAATGTCGGTATAAGTAGCACCTTTGGCTTTAGCTGCATTGAGGGCAGCATCAGCCAAACGTTTTTTTAGTGCAACATCAATGCCTCCGTCTAAAAGGGCTTCTTGCGACACAGCGTTGCCTACAATCGGAATATTGGGCAACATCATTGCGCCAAATCCCATACCAGATAATTGGATAAAGTCTCTTCTTTTCAAAGCTTTTTCAGTTTTTAATTTTGTGAATGAAAGAATGTTTACCTGAGTTATAAAAGTAAGAATTATTACTTACTTAATACTAACCCAGTACGGGGGATTTTGATGAATGGCCTAAAAAACGGCTAAATGGCCTGTTAAAATATGTTAAATAGGAGTGTTTGAAGAAAACCCCACCCCGACCCTCCCCAACCGTGGGGAGGGAGCAAAAAACTCTTTATTTTAGTTCATAGCATCCATAAAAATGTAAATGAATCTTAAAAGGAAGGGATTTTTAATCCCCTCCCCATTGTTGGGGAGGGTTAGGGTGGGGTTAATATATCTTAAACCGCATCAGAAAGTGATGAGAATGTAAAATCTCTGATTTTCAATGGTGGAATCATGTTGCCATTGATACGCACAGGTGCACCCATCGCTTCAAGGTTGTTGAGCATAATAACCGGACTCTCGTTGAAACGGAAGTTTTTAACAGGAAACTTGATTTTTCCGTTTTCGATATAGAAAGTTCCGTCACGTGTAAGACCCGTATACAGCAATGTTTGAGGGTCAACGGCACGGATATACCAGAAACGCGTTACAAGAATACCCTTGTCTGTACCTTTAATCAAATCGGCTAATGACTCAGTACCGCCCTGCATCAAGAACCCCTGTGGTGGAGGTACAGCCTTTACACCTTTTTTATCGGCCCAGAATCTCGAATACGTTAGGTTTTTAACCACGCCATTTTCAATCCATGAGATTTTTTCTTGCGGACGACCATCGCCTGAGAAACCAGATGTTGGTGTGTCGGCATTGGTAGGGTCAGAATAAATGTTTACTCTTTCGTCAAATAGTTTTTCTCCTAAACGTACACCACCACCTTTTTTGCTCAAGAAACTTCTGCCTTCATCTGCATTACGTGCATCAAGGCTGCGCATCATGTTTTGCAATAAATCTACTCCGGCAGCTGGTTCTAAGATAACCGTGTATTTACCCGGCTCTAGTGCTTGTGCCGAAACCGATGCCATCGCTTTTTGCATGGCTACTTCGGTAGCAGATTTAGTGCTTAGTTTCGATACATCATTGAAGTCTTTAATGGCATAGCCTGAGCCCAGGCCGTCGGCCGTACGAACTGTAATAGAGAAATCGACCGATGTAGATTTGTTATAGCCAAACAAGCCTTTGCTATTACCAATTGCAAAAAAGCCTGTTGTATCTTCAAGATAACCTGCAGCTACCAAATTCTTTTTAGAACAAGGATCGATACTGTCGAAAGCTGCTTTTGCTCTGAATGCAGGATCGATATTAGCCGTGCTTTGGGCAAAAGTATTTGACTCTATGTAGGTTTGTGGCCCTAGCATAGGCATATACTCAGGGTTCTCGGGAGCTAGCTTTGCGATTTCTTCAGCTCTGCGAACTGTTTTTTCTAAAGAAGCATCATCAAACTCATTGATAGTTGATGTACCCGAGCGTTTGCCGTAAACTGCCGTAACTGCCAACGACAAATCGGTTGATTCGCCACTGGTAGAAACCGTATTACGTGCATAACGAATATTTCCGGTGCGGCGGCCTGTGATACCAACGCTCATTTCGTCTGCTTTTGAGAATGCTAAAACCTTGTCGATTATTTTTTTAGCTTCTTCTTTTGTTAATATAGCCATTTGTTAATATTCTTTTGTTGATGCGTATGTTAACCAATTTTTCTGCCTGTATTAATGACATTTACACCATTAAAACGAGTAGTAGAACTACCATGCGAAACCGCACTTACCTGCGACGGTTGGCCTTTGCCATCAAAGAACGAACCGAACGTGCGGTAGTCGTCTTTGTCACATATCTGTGCACATGAGTTCCAGAACTCCTGTGTGTTCGATTGGTAAGCTACGTCGTCGAGCATTCCAGCTATTTCACCATTTTTGATTTCATAAAATAGCTGACCGCCAAATTGGAAGTTATAACGTTGCTGGTCAATAGAATAAGAACCACGGCCAATAATGTAGATACCTTTCTCAACGCCCTTAATCATATCCATCACATTAAGCTTTTCTGTGCCCGGGCGAAGCGATACGTTTGGCATACGCTGAAACTGTACAGAATTCCAGTTATCGGCATAGCAACAACCATGTGACTCTTTTTCTCCAAGAATATTCACTTGGTCTCTGATAGCCTGATAGTTTACCAGAATCCCATCTTTTATCAAGTCCCATTCTTTACAAGGTACGCCTTCGTCGTCGTATCCTACGGTACCCAAAGTATGTGGCTGTGTTTTATCTGCAACAATATTTACAAGTTTGCTACCATAATTAAAGTTCTTGGTTTTCCATTTATCAAGGGTAGCAAAGCTGGTTCCGGCGTAGTTGGCTTCATAACCTAATACACGGTCAAGCTCAAGTGGGTGACCAACCGACTCGTGGATAGTTAAACCTAAGTGGTTAGGGTCTAGCACAAGATCGTATTTGCCAGGTTGTACCGATTTGGCTGTAAGTTTTTCTTTGGCTTGTTTAGCGGCATTGATAGCATCTTCTACCATATCGTAAGAATTACGGTAGCCTACCAATCCGTTTGGTCCGGCGATTTTCTCGCTTGCTAAACCATCAAGGTATTCATAGCCCATACCCATTGGCGAGCTGATAGCATCACGAGTTTTGAATTTACCCGCTTGTTTGTCTACGGCTGTTACCGTAAAAGTAGGCCAGATACGGTGTACATCCTGGTCGATGTATGAACCATCAGACGAAGCAAAGTATTTTTGCTCGTTTACAAAAAACATGTTAGACGTAACAAAACCGGCACCATTTTTCATGGCCTCGCTGTTTACGTTCATCAATAGGTCGATTTTCTGTTGAACCGGGATTTCAAAAGCATTTTTCTGGATTGGGGTTTTCCAGGTAACTTCGCCTACACCCTTTTGTGGTGCCAAAATAACAGGCTCGGTTTGTATTTTTGCATTGGCTTTTGCAATGGCAACGGCTGTTTCGGCACATTTGGCAATACCTGTATTGCTTACGTCGCTGGTAGCAGCAAAGCCCCACGTTCCGTTGGCTATTACTCTTATACCCACACCATAAGACTCAGCATTAACGATATTCTGCACTTTGTTTTCACGCGTGAAGAGGTATTGCTGTAAATAGCGGCCAATACGCACATCGGTATAAGTAGCTCCTTTTGCTTTAGCTGCGTTTAGTGCAACATCGGCCATTTTCTTTTTGGTAGCGGCGTCAGCCCCGGGCTCGAGTAGATGTTCAACAGGAACTATGTTACCTAAAACAGGTATGGTTGAACCCATCATAGCCCCCAGACCCATACCCGACAATTGGATAAAATCCCGTCTTTTCATAATTGGGTGAGTAATTGAAGTTTGAAAGATGAAATACTAATATCGTAAAAATGATAAAAAACTATATACTTCGCAATCTTTAGCCTAAAATTCCCCCAAATTGGGTGAATAGCACTACAATGGTAGAATATAAGTTTAGTTTATGTTAAAAAATCATTTTTAAAAATAATTAAAAATTAAAACACCACCGCCCAGCTACGACCAAATGATGTTTTTCAGCGACTTACACAGGTGTATGGCTACAAGCAGAATTATATTTATTTTATTTCTGCAACAATGTTGCATATTGTTGGTTTGTACTTTATCTTTGTATCTGTAAAACCAATTTAGGTAGGTTTTAACCAGTAGATATACTGTTTATAGATGTTTTTTATGTCTAAATCCGGAGGTTTCTAACTTCCGGATTTTTGTTTTCTTTCATCAAGGTTCTGTGCAAAGAGCCAATCTAATAATCCCGGCGTATCACTCACCTCATTCCAGATATTATGGGCTTTGTTGGGGGAATGTAGCAAAAGCAATGGCAGATGAATAGAAGCTCCGGGTCATAGAATAAAATATTTTCAATAGTCAAGGTTTGAGGAAAGAGAAGAAGACTATTGCTTATACACAATACTTTATTGAGCAACGACTTGTATTTAAGTAAGAGTGGTGCTTGCAAGCACCACTCTATATGACTTGGTTTTTGGAGAATCTTATTGCGCTTTTATTTTTACACTTAGCGTTAAAGTGGCTTCGTTGCCGGTAGGCACATTGGCTGTATAATTACCTATTTTGAAGAAACCCAATCGGCCGTTTTTATCTTTAAATGCAAATACTCGTCCGGTAGCTGCATCAGTAGTGCGATTGGTAACATCGGCCGAGCCACTCAGCTGATTGAAATCAATTTTATAGTTTTTAACCATTCTGTCGAAATCGCTTGATGTTTCAAGCGAATCAAAAGCAGCTACCGACATTTTATTGTAAGCCTCAACGTTGGCGATACGAGCGTCGGTATGGGTACTGAATGCTTCTACATAGTAAGTTCGGGTCGACATATTTTTAACATTTTCAAAAAAACGACAGGTATTGCAACCACCTCCATGATAATTGTAAGCAAAATCAATTTTATCCGAAACAGCAGGGGCTTCTGTTTGTGAATAGGCTTTACCATCGGCCAGACTAAAGAATCCTCTGCGAGAGGCAAGAATACCTCCGTTTGAGGTACCAATGATACTTTGTACGGTAAACTCTGTTTTTTCGACCGGAATTGGTGCAGGCTCAGAAGATTTGCAGCCGCTAAAGGCAATAAACCCAAGCAGGAAAATTTGTGAATTTTTCATAGCTATAAAATATATTGGACAAAGTTTTAATAGCTAAAATCTGTCTTCAAAAAAGACTGATTTTAACCGAAATTCATGGCTTTTACTTGCCGTGTAAACAAGTTTTAGATAAAGTTCGGCAAAAATGAAAGGGCAGCCATAAAATTTATGCCATTTTTACTGAGTGGTAAAATGTGAGAAAAAACAATAGCACAGCTATTGTGCGGTAGATAGCAAATTTTATTCAGAACAAACCAGTAAGAATAGGGTAGCAAAAAATGGGTTAATAGGCAGATACAAATGTATAAGCCTATGTCGTGATAAATCTTGAATTTAGAAAGCAATAAGCCAATTATCTGGGCAGACAATTGGCTTATTACTCAAAAGGAACTCAGTAGTTCCTTCAGTTATATCAAATACGCAATTTCTTAATTCCAATGTGGAGGGAAAAGACCGTTTACACAAATGATATAGTTCAAAGCATTATACGGCTGCATATTATTATGCGCCTGAGACGCACCTGTTAATCCTATTGTTTTCTCATTCATCTTTAGTAGTTGATCACCAGGCTGGTTGTCTATGCTATAAAATCTTGTAGCAGTATTTGTGTACTCTGGAAGAAAATTATTCGTTGGAGTATTAGTTTCGGTTCCACCAGATAAGCCATAATAATAATGTGAGTGGGTAGGCATTTCACCAATGTTAAGGGTTACTCCTTCAGAACCACTCACTTCTCCTAATTTTCTGGTTTTTAATCCAGGGCCTGTACCAGCTCCTATGGCGGTTCTGCCTCTTAAATCTGGTAGTGCAAAAGTGGTTTTTCCATCTCCTCCATAGGTAAGTCCAAGTACGGCAAACAGAGCGTTGTATTGTTGTATAGGTAGAAGCCTGCCATCACAGAAAAGATAGTCTTGTGGCTCATAGTTGCCAGCAAAAAGTTTGATAACGCCAATGTACTCTTCCATAAGTTTACTAAGTGTTTAAAAGTTAAATAATTATTTGAAAATTGATAATAGAATCCTGTTCGGTGCGGTTAGTGCAACGAAATATTTCAATCAATGAAACTTTTATAAGATTAGTAAGATAAGGGGCCTTGCGAAGCTTGTTAGCTAAGTTGTTTTTATTATTTGGTACAAGAAAAAGACTTTTTTTTTCTTTTCCAAACTTTATCTTTATTTGTCTTATAAAAACAAGTGTTTTTTTATTGAGCGGTATTTTGGTGCTTGATTTGCCTATTTTTAATTATCAATCTGGTTTTCTTCCCATATCTGAAACCTACCATCATTTGGTTTGTGTAAGTACATACCACCGTCACTACTATCTAGCCTGTCATACGAATCGCCATCTTTTTTTCTGCGATATGATACCACATGATAGTTTTTACCGCCCAACGATTCAAAGTGCCATTTGAGGTTATCGTCACCGCTTTCTTCCAATGCTCCTACCAGGTGGTTATTTTTATCTTTCAGTCCTAAAAAAGAAAATGTACTGGTAAAGATATTTTCGGTAGCAGCCCGAAGGTATAGCCCTGTAGCCGCACTTTGTAGCCTAAAAACATTGTTGCTTACATGTTTTTTGTACCATGTCTGATGAAGCCCCCCATGAAATTGATACGCATATACATGTGCAATTGGCTTCATGTCGAGTGCCTGCCCGGTGGCTGTCGATTTTAAAGTAACTTTTGTATGCTTATTGCCTCTGTTATTCATTATTTCCAAGCACACCTTTACTACGGTTTCACCAATATTATTCCAATAGTCGCCATTCACAATATTCACTATCTGGCCATAATGATTGGGTTGAAATAAGAAATCTCTTGCTTGGCCATAGCCGCCTAGTTTAGGATTAATATTATTGGCGTAATCATGCACACCAGAGGCAAAGGGCAAAACATTCCAGCCATCAGGAGTTAAAGTCCAGTTTAGCAAAAACAATTTTTCTTTGTTATCGAAATTACCAAATTTGTACATTTGGTCAATAACCATTTCTTCATAAGACTTTTTGTTCGAGTAGTCGTCATAAATACTTATTTCGGTGCCAGAGTTAAAAATGCCCTTAATTTTTTTAGCTTTTACTGAGTTTTCATACATATATTTGTTTTCAATAATTAAAAGCACTTTACCTCTAAGCTCTGAAAGTTTCAGGTCGGCTATTTTTTTTGTATAGTCTATTTTCAGCAGATGTTGGTCATCGATGTGTCTAAGTAGTTCTCCAACAAATTTATCATCAACGGTACCCGAGAAACCTTCCCAATGTGAGAAATTTAGCAATACAGTTTCTGTCGGGTTGTTTCTGATAAATTCGTTGGTGGCTTTCAGCATGTTGCTAATAGAATCGCCTACGGGTATGCTATGATGGGCAACAAAAACAGGGTTGCCGTCATTAAGGTCAAGTGCTTTGGTAATTGGGGCAATCAGAGACTCTATGTTGAGGTTTACACCTATGTAAGAAATAATTGATTTTATCAAATCAGAGGCGCTTGTGATGTATTGTGGGCGAATATCGAAATACCTGACTCCACCTTCTAGTTGGCCTTTCATATCCAATTCTTGCGTGTGTAGAAAGGCAGATGCTTTTGCAGCCAAAGGGATAAAAGACTTTATTACCCCAAAAAGTTGAGAGTGATACATACCAGCATCGTGTGAGCCGGGCATACAGATTTGCTTTAACGTAAGCTCATTGTTTAACTGAGCCATCCAGTTTTTGGTATTCATGTGTTAGTATAGAAATTGTATTATTGATAATAAAAAAATTCAAGGTATTTGATGAACTTATAGGCAAAGCAATAGCAGGGCAACTACTGTTGCCTTTTTGAACTTACTGTATATACGTATATTATTTTTTACGCCATTCTTCTCTGATAGTAGCTTTAAAAATCAGAAAATCGTCATCAGAATCAGGCTCATATTGTTTTATTTCGTCATCATCTCCCATGTAGTCGAAATAGTCATAATGGCCTAAGTCATTTTCGTCATACATATAGCACTGGATAGTGATACAAGTTGGCCCCGATTCATTAGGGTTTTGTAGTTTATGAAACTGGTTGAGGGTAGGGCTGATCCAGGTGAAATCGCCTTCTGAAAAAACTTCTTCTCCAAAAGGTTTTTCGGTACCCAGATAAGGGAAGAGCTTTACGCTTATCTGGCCGTGTAGTACCCTGATGATGGCATTGGCTCCGGCATGGTTATGAATAGGAGAGTAGCAACCCGGTGGCCATATTTCCATTACATAAGGTATTCCCGGCGACTCTCCGCCGTTCTGACCTAAGGTAATTCTAAGATATACTTTCCTGGGGTCAGCATGGCCAAATTCTCCGGCTTTGGCTTTCAGTTTTTCGAAACACCAACAACCGGGTGTAGCAATACTATGCTCAATTGCCTCAACAAAATCAGGGAAATCGGGTGTGTTGAGTGTGAAATTTTTTCCGGCTATGTTATCATATAATTGCTGAGCTATGGTAGAGAGGTTTGCTTTGGGCATAAAACTACCTTCGGCAATCATATCCATCGTCAATTCGTTTGTGTTTTTTACTTTCAGGGGTACATTGTTCAGAATAGGGTCACGCAAGAGCCTTAATAATACGAGAGATTCATCGTCATAGCTAAAGTTTGAAAAACTTTCTAAGAATAATTTTGTAGAGTGGTCGGTAGGAAACTGATAGCAAAATGTTTGAGTTTCCAAACGAGATTCACCAACACCAAACTTGATACATTGTTTCTGGGCATCAAGGCTTATCCAATAAAAAGCTCTTGGATGTGTAGTAAGCCCGGTATTCTCTTGCTCGTATAATACTTCACCGTTTTTGCTTAAAGTTATTTTGCCTACTTGTAATTTAAGGCTTAAATCTATGCTTTTGTCTTGGTTATGAAAAGAGACATTGGCAGTATTATCAGGCGAGAATTCATCAGATGCTTTGAAAATTATAACTCCTTGTCCCTTAATAATAAGGGCTAGGTTGTTAATAATAGCAGGCATTACTTCTAGCGAAGCAGAAGCAGCAACAGGTAGTGTAAAACGCCGCTCACGGCTGAATTGGAGGTTAGGATTTGAAAAAGACACAGTTCAAAAGTTTAAAGTTAATAAATGGTGCAAAAGTGTATGCAAAAGAAGTAATCTTCTGCAAACAATGAAATAGGGGTTTCCCCCTGTTTTTTGATTATTTTAAGAAAAACGAAATCACAAAATAACTGTACCCAAAAGTTAAGCTAACTTTTAGAGTGATTTTTAATAACTTATGCCGGATACTATGATTGTAGATAGCAACCGAAATCGGACAATAAGTTTTTTGAAGTTTGGCCGGAAATGAATTATAAAACTAAATAATATGAAAGGTATAAACAATACAAAAGCTGTTTATTTCTTCGTTAATCGGAGCGTTTTTAAAATGATACCGCTAGATAGAAATTCTCTAAAAATATAATCCCTTTGCTGGGCTACAACAAAGGGATTGCATACAAACTTATGCTATTTTTATGCTTTGCTAAAAAGCTGAAGCATCTTGCCAATCGCATCATCAGAATGAAGCATTTCAGTAGAATTTAAAGTATGTTGTGTAATAGCTGATGCCCGCAGTAGCATTTGTTTTTCGTAAGCAGCTATGGCCTCCTTAATAGAAGTGAAAGCCTTATTAGTTAGGCAATCGGCTAGTTCGTAGGCGTCTTGCATAGCCATGTTTACGCCTTCGCCTGCGTAAGGCGGCATACGGTGGGCAGCATCACCAAGCATAGTGATGTTGGGGAGTGCCTCCCATTTTTGGTCTAAAGGATAATGGTATTGTGGGCGAGGCACAAACCAGATTTCATCACTCTTAAATAATTCTTGCCATTGGCTGTTCCAAGTGCCAAAAGCTTGCTTAAACCATTCAAATACTTGTGCTTTATCAGCGAAATCAATACCGCTTTTTGTTACCCAATTCTCTGCAACTTTACAACCTGTATAAAACGATAAACTACCATCACCTTTGGCACTTAAAATCAAGGATTGTTCATCGCCAAAAGCAAATACCTTACCTCCTTTTACTAAATCATACAGTTTTGGGGCATTGATAGCAGCATTGTATAAATTTCCTTCTACTATAGTAATGCCCGAATAAATTGGCTTAATAGTATTGATATAAGGGCGTATTTTTGAATTAGCACCATCGGCAGCAATCACAATGTCAGCATAAGCAGATGTACCGTTTTTAAAATGCAGAAGCCAGCCATCGCCTTGCTTTTCCATTGAAAGGAAATGAGAGTCCCAGACAACGGTGTCATCTTTTAAAGAATCTAAAAGTATTTTGCGCAGCGGGCCACGGTCTATTTCGGGGCGATGTTCGCCATGGCTTCCTTCTTCATGGTCGTCCATTCTTATGTTACCATCTTTGTCCAATATTCTTAATTTACCTGCATCGGGTCTGTGGTTGGCATAAAAAATCTCTAGTAGACCCGCTCTACGAATTGCCTCTAAGCCTGATTCTTCGTGTAGGTCGAGTGTAGCACCTTGTACCCTTACTGCTTTATTTACGTCACGTTCATAAACTTTTACATCCGCACCTTTCAATGTTAAAAGTCTGGCGAGTGTTAGTCCTCCAGGGCCGCCGCCTACAATAGCTATTTTTTTATCTTGTATTAACATACCATAATTGATTTATGGCACAAAATTACTGTTCAGGCAGGGTCGATAATTGGATAAATCGGTCGTTTTTATTGCGCAGAAATTCTTTAGGGGCTACTCCTGATAATTTTTTGATTTCACGGATAAAGTGCGACTGGTCAGCAAAATTCTGCTCAGGAAACAACTTGCCTTCTTTAATCTGCTTAAATGCTGCTCTGAAGCGCAGAATATTACAATAAGCCTTTAGCGAAAGCCCATATTGCTGGGTAAAATAGCGGTTTATCTGTCGGCTTGTCCAATACACATTGTCCGATAGCTCTTGCACACTCATGGCTCCGTTTGATTCATAAATGAGTTTAAATAGCTTTATCTTTCGTTCATCTATTTTTTCTTTCAATCGGGTATGTATTGCATTGCTGGCTTTCTCACAGAATTCAGTAAAATCATTTAGGTCGTTTGCGTTGAAATCCCAGAAATCAGATGGGAGTGTTGATGCACTATCTAATAAATGAGCTACTGTATGCTTGAGCACATACTCGCTAGCTAGTGGTTTGAAACTGATTGCAAAAGTCAATAAGTCGGGAGCAATGGTGGCCTGTGTAGGTTCGGTTTCAAGTCCCAGTAGCGTTATATGAAAAGGTTCTGTTGCCGATTTTGATAAGAATAAATCAATGCGCCCGTCAGGTACTATAACTACCTCTTTGTCTTGTGCCGATTGGTTGTGTAGCAGCCAGAAACTCTCTACAAAGTCGGCAATTGATGCATCAGGTTTTACAAATTTTGTTAGCAAGGCCATTTGATGTAAGCGAAATTCTTAGCGAAATATCGTAATTATTACTTACTTACTACACATTTATTTTAATGTTATGAATTTACTTTTTATATGCAGCCGCAACCAATGGCGTAGCCCTACGGCCGAAGCCATTTTTAAAAATCATGAATTGCACCAAGTAAAGTCGGCAGGTACAGAGCCGTCTGCGCGAATCAGGCTTACTGAAAAGTTGTTGGACTGGGCTGATATAGTTTTTGTGATGGAGAAAAAACACAAGCAGCGTATTCAACAAAAATTCCCGCAGCTCGTTAATGAGAAAGAAATTATCGTACTGGATATTCCGGACGAATACCAGTTTATGGATGAAGACCTTGTGTTGTCGTTAAAAACAGTAGTTTCGCCTTATTTGTAATTTTTTTTTACTTTTTTGTTTAACTATTCAATGATAAAATAGTAAATTTAAAAGCGTGTTTAAATGTATTACTAATACCTGGATGTTGTTGCTAAAGCTAATTTCAGCGTATGATATATTTGGATATGTGCTGAAATTCAACCAAGCGTACATTACCGACATCTATTAAAAAACCTATCAGATTACTATGAAACGAAGAGACTTCTTGCAAAAAGGAGCAATGGCTCTTGCAGCCACTACGGCCTTATCTAACGATTTATTTGCAGCAAAAAAGAAAGGAGAAATGGTGGGCGTGCAGCTTTACTCTGTGCGTGCCGATATGCAGAAAGACCCACTCGGAACACTGAAAAAAGTGGCCGACATGGGGTATAAAAACGTAGAACACGCCAACTATGTAAACCGTAAATTCTATGGTTATTCGGCTACTGAATTTAAGAAAATCCTAGACGATATGGGTTTGAAAATGCCAAGCGGGCACACCGTAATGGGCAAACAGCACTGGGATGAAGCCAAAGGAGAATTTACTGACCTTTGGAAACAAACGGTAGAAGATGCTGCTATCTGCGGACAAAAATATGTAATCAGCCCTTGGCTGGATGTGAGCCTTCGCAAAGACTTTGATGGCTTAAAGCGTTTTATGGAAGTTTTCAATAAATCGGGTGAGTTATGCCAGAAGTCAGGTATGAAATTTGGCTACCATAACCACGATTTTGAATTTAGCTTGAAACTCAGCAGCGTAAAAGTATACGACATCATTTTACAGAATACCGATCCTAAGCTGGTAATTCAGCAATTAGACATAGGTAATATGTATGGTGGTGGCGGCAGAGCAGCCGACTTGTTGAAACAATATCCGGGTCGTTTTGAGTCAATGCACGTAAAAGACGAAATTGCCGTAGCAGGGGCTAACGAAAAATACGAAAGTGCGGTGTTGGGTACAGGTATTATCAATGTAAAAGAAATCATTGATATGGGCCGAAAAATGGGGGGCACTACGCATTTTATCATAGAGCAGGAGTCGTATCAAGGCAAAGCACCATTAGACTCTATAAAAGAAGACCTTGAAATAATTAACAAATGGGGATATAAATAAGAATTTAGTGATTGAGTGAGTGTGTGATTGAGTGATTTTGCCGTCACGTGAAAAGTAATCACTCATTCACTCAATCGCTAATTCACTAATTAGATTCTATGAACCGACGAGATATTATCAAAGGAGTAGGAGGAGGCATGATAGCCTCCTTTTTCCATAATGAACTATTTGCCGCTTCATCACCAACTGCTGGTTCGTTTCGTATTGGTGCCTGCGATTGGTCAATTAACAATACCGGAAATTTGGGCGCAATGGAAATGGCTAAGCGTATAGGTTTAGATGGTGTACAGGTAAGTTTAGGCTCGGCCGAAAACAATATGCATCTACGCCAGAAAGACGTTCAGCAGGCATACAAAGCACTGGCCGATATTTTTAAGATAGGTTTTACGGGTTTAGGGATAGGAGAGTTGAACAACATTCCTTATAAATCAGACGACCGCACCGACGAATGGGTGTCTGATAGCATAGATGTAGCCAAAGAATTAGGCGTTAAGGTTATTTTACTGGCTTTTTTCTATAATGGTGACCTAAAAAATGACCCTAAAGGGCAAGATGCCGTAATCAGGAAATTCCGGCAGGTAGCACCTAAAGCGGAGCGGTTAGGCATAACATTGGGTATAGAATCTTGGCTAAGTGCCGAAGAACACATGAAAATAATAGATGCCGTAGGCTCAAAGGCCATTAAGTGTTATTATGATGTGGCTAACTCGCAGCAAATGGGTTATGATATCTATAAAGAAATGCGATGGCTTGGCAAACAAAATCAGATTTGCGAATTTCATTTTAAAGAAAACGGCTCTTTGCTAGGCAAAGGCAAGGTCGATTTCGCAGAGGTAAGGCGTTGCATTGATGAAATAGGTTATATGGGCTGTATTCAGATTGAAGGGGCTGTGCCCGAAGGCAAAAGTATGTTTGAAAGTTATCTGCAAAATAATGATTTTGTAAGAGGTTTAATGAAATAGAATATTGTCTGAACTTTTATTAAGTAGGTATCAAAGCTCAGACATAACAACTCACAGGTGTTTTATCTGTACTCTACTAAATTGATAGATATTTTATCTAAAAAATAAAACACAATAGGTGAAACAAACTAGTATTTATTTTATTTAAAATAAAATTTATCTGTCTTTCTTCCTGATAGTATCAAAAACTCTTTTGTAATTTTATTATATTTGCAGAACAATCTGGAATGAACTATTTGTTGTAACAACTAATAGGGCATTTACCGCTTCGGCGGGTCGTTCAATAACACATTTTAACTTCCCGATGAAAATCAATCTGAATACTCAAGAATCCTTTGAAAGCCGCCATCAAGGCAAAAGCGAAAACGACCTGCAGGTCATGTTAAAAACCATCGGTGCCGACTCGCTTGACACACTCATCAATCAAACAGTTCCAGAGCAGATTCGTCTGCAAGCTCCTTTAAATCTACCAAAAGCGAAGTCAGAAGTTGAGTTCCTTGCTGATTTTAAAGCACTGGCACAAAAAAACAAAATCTTTAAATCTTATATTGGTACAGGTTATTATGATACTGTGGTACCAAATGTGGTTCTGAGAAATATCCTTGAAAACCCATCGTGGTACACTGCCTACACGCCTTATCAGGCCGAAATAGCACAAGGACGTTTAGAGATGCTATTGAATTTCCAGACGATGGTTATCGACCTTACGGGTATGGAAATTGCCAATGCTTCGTTGTTAGATGAAGCTACTGCTGCTGCCGAGGCCATGACAATGCTACACAGTGTGCGTGCGGCGGCTAAGAAAAACGCTAATACTTTCTTTGTTTCAGAGCTTTGCCATCCACAAACTATCGATGTAGTATTAGGCCGTGCAAAACCTCTGGGTATAAGAGTGGTAGTGGGCAACCATGAAACTTTTGACCTTACACAAGAAGATATATATGCTGTATTGTTACAGTATCCGGCTACAAACGGTGAGGTTTACGATTATACAGACCTTATTGCTTCGGCGCATGAATTGAGTATTTCAGTTGCTGTAGCTGCCGATTTATTGTCGCTTACGCTTTTAACCCCTCCAGGTGAAATGGGTGCGGATGTAGTAGTTGGGTCGGCTCAACGTTTAGGAGTGCCAATGGGCTATG
The DNA here is from genome assembly GCF_037860775.1 of Emticicia soli. NCBI lineage: Bacteria > Pseudomonadati > Bacteroidota > Cytophagia > Cytophagales > Leadbetterellaceae > Emticicia > Emticicia soli. The sequence continues at coordinate 139,088 of NZ_JBBEWC010000010.1, forward strand.
GTGGGCCGCATGCTGCTTATTTTGCTACCAAAGAGTCTTTCAAACGTCAGATTCCGGGTCGTATCATTGGTGTATCGGTTGATGCACACGGAAATCGTGCTTTGCGTATGGCACTACAAACCCGTGAGCAACATATCCGCCGTGAAAAAGCTACTTCTAATATCTGTACTGCACAGGTGTTGTTATCGGTAATGGCAGCGGCTTATGGTGTTTATCATGGCCCGCAAGGCTTAAAAAACATTGCCGCTAAAGTACATGGCCTGACCAGATTATTCGCCGAGTCGGTAGAAGGTTTAGATTATCAGGTATTGACACAAAATTATTTTGACACGCTTACCATTCATACTGAAGACAGCGCAGCTCTTCGTGCTATTGCTGAAAGACAAGGTGTGAATTTCAGATATGTTGACCAATATAACGTAAGTATCTCTTTCGACGAAACCAAAACTTTGGCTGATGTAGAAGAATTACTTGGCATTTTTGCCGAAGCTAGTGGTAAAGAAACAACAATTAACCTGAAATCGGAGATTGATATTGTTTTTGCTCCAAGCCTGAATCGTACGTCTGCTTTTATGACACATCCGGTGTTTAGTAGTTATCATACCGAACACGAGATGTTGCGTTATTTGAAATCGCTTGAGAACAAAGATTTATCTTTGGTACACTCAATGATTTCTTTGGGTAGTTGTACTATGAAACTCAACGCCACAGCCGAGATGATTCCGGTAACATGGCCTGAGTTTGGTAGAATGCACCCATTTGTTCCGCAAGAACAGGCACAAGGCTACCAACAATTGTTTGAAGAATTAAATGATTGGTTGTGTGCCATTACAGGTTTTGCTCGTATGTCGCTACAGCCTAACTCAGGTGCACAAGGCGAATACGCAGGCTTAATGGTTATTAGAGCGTATCATGAAAGCCGTGAAGAAGGACACCGTAATATAGCTTTAATTCCATCGTCGGCACATGGTACTAATCCAGCTTCTGCTGTTATGGCAGGTATGCAGGTGGTTGTAACCAAATGTGACGAAAGAGGAAATATTGATGTAGAAGACCTGAAAGCCAAAGCAGAACAATATGCCGACAGATTATCGTGTCTGATGGCTACTTACCCATCAACACACGGTGTTTTTGAAGAATCAATCAAAGAAATTTGTGAGATTATTCATAGTAATGGCGGACAAGTGTACATGGATGGTGCCAATATGAATGCACAGGTAGGTTTAACCTCTCCGGCATCTATCGGTGCTGACGTGTGTCACCTTAACTTGCACAAAACATTCTGTATCCCTCATGGCGGTGGTGGGCCGGGTATGGGGCCTATCGGTGTTGCACAACACCTGGTACCTTTCTTACCAAACCACAAAGTAGTACCTGTATCGGGCTATGATGGCGTACATGCTATTTCGGCAGGGCCTTATGGTAGTGCAAGTATCCTTACTATTTCTTATGCATATATTGCCATGATGGGCGCTGAAGGCTTAACCAATGCTACCAAACATGCAATTCTGAATGCTAACTATATTAAGGCTCGTTTAGAACAAAAATACCCGATTCTTTATACAGGAAGCAACGGCCGTTGTGCACACGAAATGATTGTAGATTTACGTCCGTTCAAATCGTCGGCAGGTGTAGAGGCAGAAGACGTTGCAAAACGCCTGATGGACTATAACTTCCATGCGCCAACTTTATCGTTTCCAGTTGCAGGAACTTTGATGATTGAGCCAACAGAATCAGAATCTAAAGCAGAACTTGACCGTTTCTGCGATGCAATGCTTACAATCAGAGAAGAAATAGCTGAAGTAGAAGCAGGCAATGCTGATAAAGCTAATAATGTATTGAAAAATGCACCACATACTGCAGCAGTAGTACTAGCCGAAAACTGGGATAAACAATATACCAGAGAAAAAGCGGCTTTCCCGTTGCCGTATGTAAAAGCTAATAAATTCTGGGCGACTGTAAGCCGTATTGATTCGGCTTATGGCGATAGAAACCTGATTTGTGCTTGTCCGCCTTTGGAAGAGTATGAAGGGTAATTAAAGTCTGGAAATTAAATAAAGAATAGAGGCGTGGCTGTGGCTGCGCCTTTGTTTTTATTTGATATAGAGCTGATGCTTTTTATTATAAATGAATTTCCATTTTTTGGATTATTCTACTATTAATTATTTGACTTGTATAGAAGAGAATATAAAAAATAAGTATTTTTGTATGTATTTTACCACTATTATAAAACTATATACGTTTACTACTAATTTGTGACTTTTAATGAAAAAACTGCTACCCTTCTGGCTTATTTTAAGCTTTATCTCTACCTACGCCCAACAAAAACGCTCACTCACTCCTTTACCAAATATGGTTGCTGATGCCAACTATCGAGTTGGTTGTTCTTTGTTCAACGATCCCAATAATTATACAACAGGTTCAGCTTTTTCGTATAGTGCTCCTGTCAACAATAACTCATACCTGGTTGGCCCCGAAGGAGCAAAATATGGCTGCTTAGGTTCTGTGCCTAATCAGGCATGGTTTGTTATTACTGTTAATACAGGCGGCAACTTGTACTTTAATATTTCTAATTCGTATGGCTATGATGTAGATGCGGCAATTTGGGGGCCTATCATCAATAATGATGTAGCTAATGCCTGTGCTTCGACTCAGAATTCGCCTTTAACCTGCGATTTTGATACAGGCCGCCCTGACCTTTATATTAATAATGCTCAGGCAGGACAGAAATATTTGATGTTGGTAACGAATTACTCAAATGCTAATACTACCATTTATATTTCTCAGCCCTCAGGCGGCTCGGTTACTTATGCAATGGTAAATCTGCCTAATTGTTCTTCATTACCTACTGCCAATATCAGCGGAGAAAGTGCTACGATTAATGAAGGCCAAGCGGCTACTCTTACTTTGAGTTTCTCTGGAAGTGGTCCATGGAATTATACATTGTCTGACGGAACCATCGGAACTGCAAATACTTCGCCTATTAATATAAATGTTTACCCTACGGCTTCTCAAACCTATACTATAAACTCTGTTAGTAACCTTTGCGGAACCAACAGCGGTACAGGTAGTGTCGGTATTTCGGTAAACAGAAATATTGCCATGCAATCTTGTTTTCCATTAGATGGCAGTGTAACTGATTCGAAAGGAATAAATACCGGCTCGTTGCAGAATGGCGTAACAACTACTACTAATAGAAATAATGAGACAAATAAAGCTTTGCAGTTTGATGGAATAAACGACTATGTGAGTTTATCGGCAAATCAACTTAATCAAAATACCTTTGCTTTTGCGGCATGGGTAAAATTAGATGCTTTGCCTACTAGTACAAATACAGAACAAGTGATTTTAAGCTTAGGTGGAAGCAGCGACGAGCATTATTTAGGAGTAGAATATTATAATGGAGCCGCATCGTGGAAATTTGCTTCAAATGAGGCAAAAGTATATTCTACGGCTACTGTTAATACAGGTTGGCATTTACTGATAGGCGTAAGAACCGGAGGACAGTTAAAAATATATGTTGATGGCGCGCTAACAGGTACTAGCAATGTATCTGGCACATCTACATTTAGTAGTCCTTTAGCTGGAAGAGTAGGGGGAGGTCTTGCTAATAATAAGTTTTTTAAAGGGAAAATTGATGATATTAAGTTTTTTAGAAACTCTCTGATTGAGCCTGAAGTTTTGTTACTTCAAGATAATACAAGCTGTAATGATATATTTTTAGATACCTATATATCAGTACAGAGCATTAGTACCTCATTAATTTGTACTACTGTGACTTTTACTGTACGTGGTATTACCAACAATTTAACTATTGAGTACGATACTCCATTTATAGCAGAACTTTCTGATGCAAATGGAAGTTTTGCTAACCCAACAGTAATCGGTTCTTCTAATTTCTTGCCTTTAACGGTGGTTGTTCCTAACACAGTGGCCGGCGGTAATCATAAACTCAGAATCAGATATGGCTCTATTGTAAGTATAAATAATTTTGATGTCTATATTAATAAATCTTCTACTTACAATGTTACTGGCACTACAGCTATTAACGATGGCCAAGCAGCAAACGTCTCTTTAAATTTTACAGGTACAGGGCCTTGGAATTATGTTTTATCAACAGGGTTAAGTGGAGTTGCTACCACAAGTCCTTGGGTTATTCCGGTTAATCCTGACCAAACTACTACTTATGCGGTAACATCAAGCCAAAATGTTTGTGGAAACGTAAGTCCAAACGGAAATACCAGTGCTACTGTTACAGTTAATTTTACCAAGCAAAATGTAACTTGTTTGCCGTTTAGTGGTAACGCTACTGACCAGAAAGGTAATAATACTACTACTGTTAATGGTACTTTAGTGCCTACAGAAAACCGTTATGGACAAATAAACGCTGCTTATACATTTAATGGCACCAGCGATTATATTGAGTATACCACTAATCTTTTACGCAAGCGTGAATACACAATGTCGGCTTGGGTTTTAGCAAATAATATTTCAGGCGGTACACAGTATATAATATCGCAAGGAGAAACTGGTACGAATACATTTCAGGGCTTGGCTCTAACTAATTGGGGCTGGCAATTTCTCTCTTATTCTAATAATGGGGGCTACTACGCTACATCAACTACCGGATGGGCTGCTAATCAATGGGTGCACTTGACAGCCGTGAGAACTTATCAACAGTTAAAATTATATGTAAATGGTAATCTGGTGGCTGTGACCAACAGTGCAGATAATATCCCGTTTAAAGTGTCTGATATCGGCCGTATCGGGGCTAATAGTTCTTATCCAAGTAATTTTTTTAATGGAAAAATTGATGATGTAAGGCTATATAAAGGTGCACTAAACGATGAAGAAGTGTTTGCGCTATTTGCTAATACAAGCAATTGCCCAACAGTTGAGAATTCATCAATTATTCTAGTGAAATCACTATCTTCTGCAAGTGTTTGTGCAGGTTCTAATGTTAGCGTAAGTTACACAACCAGCAATATTACTCCTACCTCGGGCTCTCCTTTTATAGTACAATTATCAGATCAGACTGGAAACTTTTCAAACCCGACTGTTATAGGAAGCGGAATCAGTAGCCCGATTTCAGTAACTATACCTGCTAGTGCATCAAACAGTAGCTCATATAGAGTTCGAATTGTTTCGAGTGGCGCAAGCCCTGTAACCAGTCTTACAACAGCTACACTTAACATAAATGGTGCATTGCCAACAGCTACTATATCAGGAAGTGGAACTATCAATTATGGTTCGAGTACAAACCTTGTTATTAATTTTACGGGTACGGCTCCTTGGACATATTCTATTAACAATCAGACAAGTCAGACTACAAGCACTAATCCGTTGACAATTTCGGTTTCTCCAACTACTACTACTACCTATACGCTTACATCAGTCTCTAATACTTGTGGTAGCGGAACAGTAACGGGTAGTGCTGTTGTTACAGTTAATCCTAATATAACATTAGGTACATTAAGTATTAAAACTTTTTGTCCGGGGCATGCGTTTACAGTGCCATTCACTACAAATTATACGCCTAATCCTAATTTTAAAGTAGAACTGTCGGATGTAAACGGAAGCTTTGCGAACCCAACTATTATAGGAACAGGTACAAGTTCGCCAATTTCGGCAACTATGCCAAGTAATCCTCTGGGTGGAACAGCCTATAAAATCAGAATTGTAAGTACTTCGCCTGCCTACACTAGTCCTGAATTTAACAATTTGACTATAATAGCCAAGCCGACTGCCGCATTTTCAGGAGACACAACTATTAATATAGGAGGGTCGGTAAACTTGAAAATTACTTTTACCGAAAGTGGCCCCTGGACTTATAGAATTAATAATGGGACAACCCTTACTTCGAGTATTAATCCTGTAATAGTGCCGGTTTCACCAACAAGAACTACAACTTATTCGGTTACATTAGTTAAAAATGCTTGTGGAAATGGTACTGCAACACAGAGCGCTACTGTTACGGTAAATCCTAACATTACGCTAGGCACTATCAGAGCAAGTTATTGTGAGGGCGAAAATATACCTGTTTCTTTTAATGCAAACTTTACTTCAACTACCGGGTTTAGACTTGAGTTATCGGATAGCACTGGAAGTTTTGCGAATCCAACTAGATTAATAACAACGTTTGATACTCCAATTGTTGGTGTAATTCCAACATCTGTGGTTGTTAGTGATAAATATAAGGTTAGAGTTGTTAGTGATTCGCCAGCTTTTGTAAGTGAACCGTCCACAAGTTTTACAACTAAAAAAAGGCCAAAAGCAACTATTACTGCTCCATCAGTTATAAGTATTGGGCAATCTGCAAATCTGACTATTAATTTTACAGGAGTTACTCCAGTGACTTATGCGATAAATTATGGGTCAACTCAAACCGCAGATAATTCGTCATTCACTATTCCTGTTTCTCCTACTACAAGTACAACATATACTATTACATCGATTCGAAATATGTGTGGAGTAGGTACTACAGGAAGTAATACTTCTATAACGGTGAAGAATGGTCCTTACTTAACTTCATGTTTCCCATTTGATGGTGACGTGAACGATCAAATAGGAAATAACGTCGGAACTTTATATGGAGGGGTTAGCCAGACGACCGATCGCTTTGGTAATCCTAATAGTGCTTATTCTTTTGATGGGGTTGATGGTTATATCAAACTCCCAATTACAGGTCTTGGTGCTACAAGTGATTATTCTCTATCAGCATGGGTTAATTTAACTAGTGCTCCTTCTGCTTCAAATACTTTTAATATATTTACAATTGGGCCACCGTCAGGCCATGAGCTAGGGAACTTACATGGATTCAATATTAACAGTGATAGAGTTGCACGGTATACCAGACCTTGCAGTGGTAGTGTAGGTCAATGTAATTATGAGTTTGGCACTGCCCTTGATTTATCTACTTGGTACCATCTGGTAGTTACCCGACAAGGTAATGTAGTTCGTTATTATATAAATGGCGCTCTAAAGAGTTCTACAAACCAGCCTGCGGTTGACCAGATATTGAATAATTATGTAGCATATATTGGTAAAGGAGTAGACTCTACAAATATAAATTATTTTAGTGGTAAAATTGATGATATAAAAATTTATAGAAGAGCACTTCAAATTTCTCAGGTAGAAGCACTTTATAACCAAACAAATTGTGTAGATGTTTCAAGTCTAAGGTTATTAAGTTTAGAGCCAATTTCAACGAAAAATGTGTGTAAAGGTGCAAACTTAACTGTTAATTGGTCGTTACATCAAAATTTGACATTCCCTCTGAAAATTCAGATATCAGATGCTGATGGAAGTTTTGCGAATCCCGTAGAAATAGGCTCTGGTTATTCAACTTCATTAACTGGGAAAATTCCATCTTATTACTCAGCAGGGTCCAGGTACAGGGTCAGATTGATCTCTTCTGATACATCTCCTGTCATTAGTAATATTTCAGATGAAATTGAAATAAGAGAGTCTGCTACCGCAACACTTTCTGGAGTTGCAGCCATTAACGAAGGTGAATTCGGTAACGTTACAATTAACTTTACAGGTCAGGCTCCTTGGACTTATGCACTCAATGGTGGTACAAGTCGCACAACTAGTACTTCACCATTAACCGTTGGTGTTGCTCCTGTAACAAATACAACTTACACTATTACATCTTTATCGAATTTTTGTGGGAATGGTACTTCAAGTGGTAGTGCAACAGTTACAGTTACACCTGTTCCTATTCGTTTAGTAAGTTGTTACCCTTTTTCTGGAAATACTAACGATGCCAAAGGAATAAATAATGCCACAAACACTGGTGCTACTTTAACTACTGATAGATTTGGAGTTGCTAATAGAGCTTATAATTTTAGTGAGGCCGCATATGTTCAGAGTACGCCTGCACTTAATGTAGAGAATTTAGAATTTACTATATCTATGTGGTTTAATTTTCCTAATGATCAGGTTTTAAACTCTGGACTCAAAATAATGGATTTATCATCTAATATTTTTCTGTTGAAAAAGAAAGCAGATGGGAAATATGCGATACAGGTTACTGGATCGAGTCATTTAGGCTTAGATTTCTATCAGTTTGACTTAAATAATTACACTCCCGGACAATGGCATTCAATGATTTTTGTTCGTTCAATAGGGAAGCTTTACTTATATTTAAATAATAATCTGATTGCTAATGTTGTATCAAATGTTGGTTATGAAGGAGCCTCTTATGGTTATCCACGTAGAATAATAATAGGTGATGGGTATGTTGATAACAACCCTCATGTTATAGGTAAAATTGATGATGTGCAAATTTATAAAGGAGCATTGACTCCCGGACAGATAAACGCTCTCTATAGTAATACACAAGCTTGTTTTGATGCAACAAGTTATAAATGTTTATCAAGTGCCACTTACAGTGAAGCGCTTAGTGGACGGCAAACCCTAAAAGCTGCGAACCTTATTACTGGTAAAAGTGGAATTGAAGCCGGAGCAAATATTTATTTTGATGCTAAGAACGCTATTATTTTACAACCTGGCTTTAAAACGGAAAGTAATGCAATATTTACTGCAAAAACAGGAGGTGGTTGCGTTGAGTAGCGTTTTATATTCAGATAATAAATAAATAAGTAAAGGCCTGTTTGAATTATTATTCTGTTGCAAAAAGCTACCAAAAGATACTACTGAACAGAGAATAGTTTTAAACAGGCTTTCGCTATAGAACTATCCGATAATGCAAAAAAACACCTACAAAGGAGCTATTACAGGGGCAGCCTTTCTGATGGCTACCTCAGCAATAGGGCCGGGCTTCCTTACTCAAACAACCGTTTTTACAGGGCAACTGTTTGCGAGTTTTGGCTTTGTTATTTTGTTATCAATTCTGCTGGATATTGCCGCACAGCTTAATATCTGGCGAGTGTTAGCCGTAAGTAATAAAAGAGCGCAGGATTTAGCTAACGACTTACTGCCCGGCCTAGGCTATCTGCTGGCTTTTTTGATTGTAATAGGAGGCTTGGCTTTTAATATTGGCAATGTAGCAGGTGCAGGTTTAGGTCTTGAGGTACTTTTCGGAGTAGATGTAAAAATAGGGGCTATCATAAGTGCTGTAATAGCCATTGGTATTTTCGTTTCGAAAGAAGCAGGAAAGGTGATGGATAACTTTGCCAAGATTTTAGGCTTTGTAATGATTATCCTGATTTTATATGTGGTATTTGTTGCAAAACCTCCTGTTTTTGATGCTATACATCACACATTTATACCACAAAAATTTGATGCCTTAGCTACTATTACACTTGTTGGGGGTACGGTAGGGGGGTATATCACGTTTGCAGGGGTGCATCGGTTGATAGATGCCGGTGTGGGCGGGCAGGAGAATCTGCCACAAATAAATAAGAGTGCTACCAGAGGTATTCTGGTAACTGCCATTGTGCGTTATCTGCTGTTTCTGGCCTCTTTAGGTGTAGTTGCAACCGGTTTTAGCTTGAACCAAAACAATCCTGCGGGGTCAGTGTTTCAGAGTGCAGCAGGAAATATAGGATACAAAATTTTTGGAATTGTTATCTGGTGTGCGGCTATTACTTCGGTTGTAGGGGCTGCCTATACATCAGTTTCATTTTTGCGCACTTTTCACCCGGTCTTCGAAAAATTTCATCGCTCAATTATTATCGGCTTCATTGTTTTTTCAAGTATTGTTTTTGTACTGATTGGCAAACCTGTAAAAACACTGGTGTGGGTTGGTACGCTCAATGGTTTTATTTTACCTATTGGTTTGGCTATCATTCTATTAGCGAGCAGAAACGCAAGATTAATGGGCACATATAAGCACGCTGTTTTTCTGCAAATAATAGGCTGGCTGGTTGTATTTGCTATGTTTGCGATGGCAATTAAAGCGTTTTTATAAAAACAAATAAGGGCTGTTTATGAGAAGAGTAATTTAATTTTTTGGTTTTTTTACGGCCATTATCTCCTGCGTATAGGTTTTTGTTGTATTTTTGTGAGGTCGAAACTTAAAACTCAAACGATTATGTTCGGTTATCAATATCCAACTTGGCTTGCTCTAGTATTTTTTGTTGTTCTGTTAGTTTTTTCTTACGGTGTTGGCAAATGGTTGAATAAAAAAGAAAGAGACTATTAATAGTTTTAAGCCTATAAATAAAAATCAATAAACAGTTTCTGAATTGTTTATTGATTTTTATCAGAAAATTCCTTCTTCAAGGTGTAAAATATCTTTGGCTGGTAGTTTCTTTGTAAGCAACCTGGCTACGATACTACTCCGTGTTCCATTTGAACAAGCAACCACAATTGTATCATAATTACTTAACTCTTCCAGTCGTTCAGTGATTTCGTGTGGCGGAATATTAATGCCCCCTATATTAAAATCAGCGAATTCCCACACCTCCCGTACATCTAACAATAGCGTTTTTGGTTTGGTTAGAATATCTTTAAGGTCTTGCTGTGATATTTCAGTGAAATCGGCCAATGTTAATCTATTTTGTTTCTGATTCTTTCTTTACTTTTTCAACAAACGCCAAAGACACGCCTGCCAGTTGAGCAATTTTTTCTGAATTGAACTCAGTTTCTTTTAAAAGGGCAATTACAAAAGACTCTTTTTGCAATTCTATACCTTCTTCGAGACCTATTTTCTTACCCTCCTCAGTTGCTCTATTTATTAAAAATTCTTCAATTCCCATAGTCTTAGATTTACCTGTGAGTAATTCAATTTCTTTATCAAATCTAATAATAGTTTCTTCGTTATCAAAACGAATATGATATTTCAGAAAGTTCATTAAAGCCCTTATCTTTTCTTTTGAAAATTGTTTTTGTAAAAGAGTTTTTGCTAAATCAACCTTTAATTGAAATACTTCGAGCTCGTTTATTCTTTTACTTTTAAGAGCAGCTTTAACTGCGAGAATAACAATGGCAAAAGGATTATTGCTAGTCACTAACTCTTGTTCGCTTTGCTCAGCTATTGTATAAGTGTTATACTTATAACTTATACTTGTGCCTAAAAAAGATTTTTCAAATTTATTGGGATAGTGTTTCAGATTATCATCTGTGAAGATAGCAAATGCTGTGATTGGCTTGTTGTATTTATCAAAAATACGATAGTAGTAAGTGAACATTCGTTCAGCGAAGAGCTTATCTTTATATCCTTGTACTTCTATATGTACCAGAATCCACTCTTCTCGGCCATCTTTCATAAATACCTTTACTAGCTTGTCAACATATTTGGGTGCAAAACTGTCGTTTTGCGGAGGGAAAAGTTGTTCGAGTTCCTTGTCCAGAAACTCGAACCCTTTTTCCATTGCAAAAAGCTCATCAGCCTGATGAAAAAAGAATCTTAGAAAATCATCAAAGACGTCTTCTATGATTGCTTTCCATAGAGAATCATCTGGCTTAAACCATCTCTGCTTAGGCATATAATGCGTCTCTTTGAGATTTTACTTTTTCGTTGGTCAGATAATCATCAAAATCCATTAGTTTATCTAAGCAGCCATTAGGCGTCAATTCTATTACACGTGTAGCTACTGTTTGAGTTAACTGGTGGTCATGACAAGTGAAGAGAATATTGCTCGGGAAATCTTCCATACCTTTGTTAAGTGCCTGAATCGATTCCAAATCTAAGTGGTTGGTTGGTTCGTCAAAAAGCAATACGTTAGCTCCTGAAAGCATCATTCTTGAGAACATACAACGTTGTTTTTCTCCTCCTGATAGTACCGTACATTTTTTCAAAGCCTCTTCGCCGGAGAATAACATTCTACCCAAGAAACCTCTGATAAACGTCTCGTCTTTTTCGGTAGAATACTGGCGTAACCAATCAACAAGGTCAAGGCTGCCATCAGAGAAATATTTAGCGTTGTCGTTAGGCAAATAGCTGTTTGTGATAGTAACACCCCATTTGAACGTACCGCTTGACGCCTGTCTTTCTCCCATCAGTATATCAAATAGTGCTGTTACTGCCAAACCATCTTTGCTTAAGAACGCAACTTTTTCATTGCGACCTACCTGAAAGCTTAGATTTTTGAATAGATAAGTACCATCTTCTAGTTTATAGCTCAGGTTTTCTACCAATAAAATCTGGTCGCCTACTTCACGCTCAGGTTTAAAACCAATATATGGGTACTTACGAGACGATGGCTGGATTTGCTCAATGTTCAGTTTCTCAATCATTTTCTGACGAGCAGTCGCTTGTTTCGACTTAGCTACGTTAGCAGAGAAACGACGAATAAATTCTTCCAACTCTTTCTTTTTCTCCTCAGCTTTTTTGTTCTGGTCAGCTTTTTGGCGGGCAGCTAACTGGCTAGATTCATACCAGAAAGAGTAGTTACCACCATAAAGTGTGATTTTCTTGAAGTCAAGGTCGGCAATGTAGGTACAAACGTTATCTAAGAAGTGACGGTCGTGAGAAACTACAATAACTGTATTTTTGAAGTTCATCAGGAAGTTCTCCAACCACAAAATAGACTCAATATCTAAGTTGTTGGTAGGCTCATCTAATAACAAAATATCAGGATTACCAAATAAGGCCTGCGCCAATAACACCTTCACTTTGTCGGAAGGGTTCATATCGGCCATTATGGTATAATGTAAGTCTTCTTTAATACCTAAACCAGATAATAACGAAGCTGCATCCGATTCTGCCTCCCAACCATTCATTTCAGCAAACTCAGACTCTAGTTCTGCCGCACGATTTCCGTCTTCTTCCGAAAAATCAGGTTTTTCATAGATAGCATCTTTTTCCTGAATGATTTCGTAAAGGCGTTCGTTGCCTCTGATAACTGTGTTCAATACGCTTTCGTTGTCAAAAGCATTCTGGTTTTGTTTTAAAACCGACATCCTTTCGCCCGGATCCATACTTACGTTACCTGAAGTAGGCTCCAGGTCACCTGCAAGTATTTTTACAAAAGTCGATTTTCCTGCTCCGTTAGCGCCAATAAGGCCATAAACGTTGCCAGGAGTGAATTTTAAATTAACTTCTTCGAAAAGCGTACGTTTACCAAAACGAAGCGAAATGTTTGAAACTGTTAGCATTTATATCAAAAGAATTTATAATGTCGAATATAATTAGATATGTACTTTATAAAGAACAACAAATTGAAAGATAAAATTCTAGAGGATTCCCTGGTCAGCAAAACTGTAATAGCCATTATCGCCGAAAATCAAATGGTCGAGTATCGGAATATCCAACAAGCGCCCGGCTTCTTTTACCTTTTTTGTAAGGTCTTTATCAGCTTGGCTAGGTGTCAGGTTTCCAGACGGATGATTATGCACTAAAATAATGGCAGAAGCTAAGTATTCAATGGCACTCTTGAAAATTATCTTAGGGTCGGCAACGGTACCAGCTACGCCTCCGATACTTACCTGAAACGGCCTGATTACCTCATTGGCCCGATTAAGCAATAAAATCCAGAATTGCTCATGCGATAAGTCCATCAAGTAGGGTCTTATGGCATGATAAGCATCTGACGATGAAGTTACCTTGGCTTTTTTCAGCACATCGCTTTCTTTTCGTCTGCGGCCTAGTTCAAGTGCTGCGGCTATCGAAATGGCTTTTGCGTCGCCAACGCCTTTAAACTTCATCAGGTCGTTGATACTGAGTTTTGCCAGTTCGTTCAGGTTATTGCCAACGCTCTGTAGTATCAGCTTTGATAAATCAACGGCTGATAGCTCTCGGGTACCCGAGCCAATCAGTATTGCAATTAATTCGGCGTCAGAGAGTGCTGCTCTTCCTTTGAGCATTAGTTTTTCTCTCGGACGGTCTTCTTCAGCCCAGGAAAGAATCTTGTTCATGAATTCTGGTGAGGTTGTAGCTTTGTATCGTTTGAAATTTTTAACAATACTAAACAAAAAATGCCCACGGAGGCGTTTCCATGAGCAAAATATTGTATCTCACACCGATTATGCTAAAGAGCTGATGTGTTTCGCTAAACCAGATTTCAAGTTTGCTGCTTTGTTTTTGTGGATAACGTTCTTACGAGCTAATTTATCCAACATAGAAGCGGCTGTTTTAAACAACTCTGTTGCTGCTACTTTATCTGTAAGAGCACGTAGTTTTCTTACAACTGTACGAGTTGATTTGTGTTGGTAACGATTTCTCAAACGCTTTGTCTCGTTCGCTCTGATACGTTTTAATGCCGACTTATGATTTGCCATTTTATTTTAATAATTTGTCTGTTCCTGTTATAGAATCTCAATTGAGGGTGCAAAAATAGCTATTTTCTTAATAAGTACAAAACACAAGGATAAAAAATATCGTATTGAGTATATGTTTTTGTGCCTTTAATAAGATAGATGATAAAAAAAGCACGCGTTTTTGCGTGCTTTTTCCTGATATTTCTTTGATAACAGAGCTAAAAATTATTTTATCTCTGAGTTAATAACCAAAACTTTTTCCCAATTAGCTTCATTCGATTTCTCGAATGCTTCATATTGAGCACTCTTACGGAATTTCTCCATTTCGGCATCAGTTCTGAAAGTAAGATAATGCATTACATCATACTCTGCTTCTGAACCATTTTCTGAAATGGTATTTCCGGCTGAATAACTAACTATTTCAGGCAGGTCGCGTTTCAAGCCTTGAAACTGCACTAGGTGATTTTTTATTGCCTCTGCTGATGTGCCTTGTTTAAATTTGAAACAAACAATGCTTTGTTTCTGGGCTTTAGGTGGCGAGTAGGCCGAACCATAAGCTACCATTAAAAAAGCAAAAACGCCTAAAGCAATTGCTGGCAATAAATATCTCAATAACGATTTTTTTTGTGTATGACTCATTATGTTTTTTCCGAATAATATTTTGTATTACACTACAAATATAACGCAAAATATTTTAAATCGTTGCATTTTTTCAAGAAAAAATTTTATTGATTTTATATTTTTTTAATTATCCAGAATAATATTTTGTTTTTGGTCGGTATTTCAGAATGCGAAAAAAAACATATAAATAAGAAAATATAGATAGTAGGGGCGATTTTAGAATAGTTGGCGTATAAAAAATAAAAAACTCAAAAAAGTACGTTTCAAATTTGAGTTTTTTAATAAAAAAAATATGTTTTTATGTTTTTTTAGGTTGAAAATTAAGGTTTTTGAAGAATATTGAAAGTAAAAATAAAATTTTGATACTTTATAGGAACGCTGAAACCGCTTTTTTGACTTTATCGCTCTCGCAACCCGTCGCTAAGTGCCCGCAGTCGCTGGTAAGCTGTACATATTTTGTATTTACTACCTTGGCAAAATCCATTGCAGACTGTGGATTCACCATGCCATCTCTTGTTGCTACAATTACCAACATTTTGGCTTTAATGTACTCGGGCATTTCAGCTAGCGATTTCCCTGAGGTTTTATAAATATCTTGCGAGAGCATAGCTTTTATCTGGCATATCCAGTTTTCGGGGTTATTATTCGTTACATAATCATCGCCCGCCTTTTGTATTTTTGCGTAAGCATTTTCGGCTTGTTCGGTACGTATGTAAAAATCAGGCGTTGCCAGATTAAGGTTATGTACAGTAGCCACTTGGCGCATGGCGTTTTTTCGGGCTGCCGGATTTTTCCCTGCTTGCTCAATAATATTCCACTCGGTTTTCCAGAGTAGTATGTCATAATAAGATTGTTTGGGTGTTCCAACAATCGGGATAGCCTTCTCCATAAAATCAGGATAAGCCACCAGCCATTCAAAAGTTTGCATACCGCCCATCGAAATACCCATTATAGCATATAAGTGATTAATGTGTAATTTTTGAGTTAACAAGGCATATTCTGAATTTACCATGTCTCGTATTGTAATATCAGGGAACGCAGGCGTATTAGAAGGAGATGAGGATACGCCGTTACCCAAAGCATCAACTAAAATCAAGTAAAACTTAGTGGTATCAATCATGGTTCCGGCATTGCTTACCAGATTTTCGCTTTTACCACCAAACCATGTCGGAAACAAAATGGCATTGCTTTTTTCGGCATTCAACTCCCCAAAAGTGCGGTAAGCAAGTTTACAGTTCTGGATAGTTTTACCCCCTTGTGTTTTAAACGAACCAATATTAGCAAACTTGAGGCTATTTTGTGCCATTAATTGGCTTGCACAAAAACAAAAGAGAAACAGAAGTCTTTTCATTTTGATGAAATAGGTATAATATTAGGGGAATAATTTAAACTAATGCGAATGAAGCAAATTATACAACTTTTTGCAAGACTTGCCACGAATTTAAGCCTCTCCTTAGCTGCACTTGTGCTCTTGATTACCATAAGCGCATTTACATTGAGAAAAGACAATTCAAAAAAGATGAGAAGCATCTGGGGGTTTTTTGCCCATAAACAAATCAACCGATTAGCAGTGTTTACCTTGCCGCCTGAAATGTTTGGCTTTTATAAGAAGAACATCGATTATATTACCGAAAACGCCATTAATGCCGACCAAAGGCGCTATGCGGTTAAAGAAGAAGCACCAAAGCATTTTATTGACCTCGATAATTATTCCGACTCTGTTAGATTAAATCTAAGTACTTTTTCATGGAAAGAGGCTACTGAGAAAATAGGGGAGAATACACTCTATGCGCATGGTATTGTGCCGTGGCATATCAATGCCGTGAAATATCAACTAACAGAAGCGTTTAAAAAAAGAGACATCAGGCGTATTCTGAGTCTGTCGGCTGATATAGGTCATTATATTGCTGATGCGCACGTGCCATTGCATACTACTAAGAATTATAATGGTCAACTAAGTAATCAGGTTGGGATTCATGGTTTTTGGGAGAGTCGTTTGCCCGAAATATTTGCCGGAAATTATGATTTCTTCGTCGGGCAAGCCTCTTATGAAGAGTTTCCTCAGAAAAGAGCGTGGCAAACAGTAATGCAGGCGAATGCGGCATTAGATTCAGTACTGACCTTTGAAAAAGAATTGAGCAGCCAGTTTTCGGAGGATAAAAAATACAGTTTTGAAGAAGTAAACGGGAGCACTACAAGAGTGTATTCTAAAGATTTTTCTACCGAATACCACCAGATGCTTAAAAACCAAGTGGAGCGGCAAATGCGAGCTTCGGTAAAAATGATTGGCGATATGTGGTTTACTTGCTGGGTAGATGCCGGACAGCCCGATTTATCAAACCTGAAAAAATATGAACCAGCCAAAGAGGAAGTTGAACAAGAAAAGAACGAGAAACTTTTATGGCTAAAAAGAATATTTGAGGTAAGAAATGAAAGCGATAATTAATTAAATGTAAAATGGGGTTGCTCAAAGTTTTAGACTCTTAGTAACCCCGTCTTTAAGATAAAGAATTTATATTCTGATAAATAACTTCTTATTATACATCCATTTCAGTATCATCCAATCAATGAGTAGTACCAATACACCATGTACTAAGGTTTGGTAAGGCTCGCCGAAAATAGCTGCATAATTTTGCCCCAGATGTATTTTTAATGATTTAGATACGTAAGAGTTAAGCGCATCGGCAATGAAATAGGCTGCAATCGAATTCATGCCTATCACGGTCAGGACAAAGAACCAATTGCGTTTTTGTAGTACATCTACTACCCAATAGAAAAACGCTAAGAACAGAAAACACCAGCCACCGCTAAAGATAACCCAAGTAGGTGTCCAGATTCGTTTTACATTCGGGCAAATACCTGACCAGTTAAGTAATAAACCTAAAATCAGCCCCGAAACGCCCATAATCACAAATATTTTGATTTTTTCTTGCTGAGTTTTGTCTGATTTAAGGAAGTTTCCGGCAATTAAACCTAGTAGCATTGTGCCTAAGGTCGGTATAAAACTTAGGGTTGCATAGCCACCACCATTATATAAGAAAGGCTCTTCTCTCGGAAAGAGATTCAGAAACCAGCGGTCGAAAGCCCAGGCAAGGTTGGTGTTTTTGTTCCAATGTGCAGCAAAGCCTGTCAGGTTATGTTCCCAGTCTTTAATGGCTCCGGCATTGGTATAATCAAAATTGGCACCAGGAAGCGGATAAAGTGCAAAAGCTGCCCAATAGCCTATTAAAATAAGCACCAATGCGCCAATCTGAACACGCTGTGAGGCAAAGCCTAATAAAAACAAGAACGGATACCCCAAGCCTATCTGTGTTAGTGTATCTTCAAATGTAAAATTGGTTTGCTCTGCCCATTGAGAACGCAAAAATATACCCAAAAGAATTAATATCAGCGAGCGCCACAAGGCGTGGCGGAAGGTCTTCCAGAAACTGCTTTCTTTGGTTAGCCTGCTGGCAATAGAATAGGGGAGAACAACGCCTACCAGAAACGAGAACGAGGGTTGAATGAGGTCGTGCAGGGCGCAGCCTACCCAACTGACGTGGTCTTGGTGGTGAGCTAGAAATTGCCAGAAGGAGCTGTTGGGCAAAGATTCAGAAACTTTGTGTAAACGTAAAACTTCGGCTATCATGAGCAGCATTACAAAGCCACGGTAGACATCGGCCGATGCCAGGCGATTAGGGGTAGTAGGGGTGGTCATACGATAGTGGTTGAAATAGGAAGGTAAAAATAGAAATTTCTTCTTTAAATCAACCTTACAAGACTGTTTTATTCTTACATATACCCTTCTACACCTAAGCCAAACAAGGCAAAATCGTATTTTACAGGGTCTGTTGGGTCTAGTTGTTTCAGATTATCCGTTAGTTCTACAGCCATTTGCCAATCAGTTTTCGGGCGGCTTATGAGGCCAAGTTTGCGGCCTACTCTTTCTACGTGTACATCGCAAGGGCAAACCAATTGGGCAGGAGAAATATTCTGCCAGATACCAAAATCAACGCCTTTGTCGTCTTTACGCACCATCCAGCGCAAAAACATATTGATACGTTTGCATGAAGAGTTTCGGGCTGGGGTGGCAATGTGTTTTCTGGTGCGAACCGGATAATCTTCTAAACTGAAAAATATTTGCTGAAAATTCTCCAATGCAGTTTTAGTATTGACCGATTCGGTAGTTAGCCCATTAGTAAATGCTTCTTCTAAAGATTCATGTTTGGCATAAAAATCTTTAAAGAACTCGATGAAATAAAGTGTATCGGTGTTATTAAATGTGCGATGCTTGAACGAAAGAAAACGTTTCAGGTCGGTATCCTGATGATTTTTGATGAAATCATACGGTGCGCCATCCATCAACTGCACCAACTCATTACATTTATTGATAATGGTTTTGCGCTGCCCCCAGGCTAAGGTGGCAGCTATAAACCCCATAATTTCTATATCTTGTTTAAGCGTAAACTGATGAGGAATACTTACGGGGTCGTTGGCAATAAAATTGGGCTGGTTAAACTGCTCATACTTTTCGTTGAGCAGATTCAGAATATAGTCAGACATGAATAAACAAAACCACTACTCTGATTTATATCAGAGATTTAGTAAAAGCAGAGAAAATTATTTTTTTATTAATCTTAAAAAAAACACAAAAACGCTCGAAATAGCCGAAAAAACTGCTACAATACCCGTAAATAAAAGACCGAATGCAGTAATGATAGGGTACATAATAGCAAAAAAAACGGTCCAGACTTTATCTTTTACGGCAGTTTCTGCTGGTTTTGGGGTATTATCTTTTAGTTGATCAGAGGGCATGAAAAAAATATGATTTGTGTACTCTTCTTATAAAGCATAACTCAAAGAAGCACGAATTCGTTTATCTTTTGGTTGTAATTTTTCAAAAGCCTTTGGCGAAATCTTAATAATAACATCGCTTGAGCCCGATAATTTACCAATTACTTTTACCCAAACACTTTGTCCGTTGGCATCGTTGGCAATTTTAATAAGCGTGCCTACGGGTGCTGTGCGGTGCAAGGCCAGGTATTTGTTGGTGCTACCTCCGGCATCTATTACCTCGGCAATGCCTTGTTCGCTATATTTTTTACCGGTAGGGGCATTAGGCACAGGTGTTTGCGGTTTGTTGTCGACAGGTTTTGTAACCACAGTAGTTGCTTTTGGTTTTTCAGCGTCTCCGGCTGGGCCAGAGGCCGATACAGGCTTAGGTTTATTGCTAACAACTGCAGGAGACGTTTTAGGCTTAATAACTTCTTTTTTCTCTTCTTTAGGTGCTGTCGCTATCATATTGGCAGGTTTTTCAACCACTAATACCTGATTAATTTTCAGAATATCAGAAGAGAGTTTATTCCATTCACGCAATTGCCACACCTTTACCTTATATTTGGTTGCAATGGCAAATAGTCTGTCGCCCGAAACAACAGTATGTGTTTTTAGCTTTGTCTCTTTCGTGTCGTTAGCATTTTCTGCTACAGCATTTTTAAGGCTATCGTCTTTATGGATCGGTAAAGCCTCTTTAGGCGTTGCTTCCGGAATATCAATTATCTCAATTCCGTTTTCGTCTACTATTCCTCTTGGTCGGGTTGTATCAGGGGCAGGTTGTTGTACCTCTGCCACTTTGGGGCGAGGTATGCTCTTACTTCTGGTGTTAAGAGGCACGCTGATTACCTGGTCGCTAGCCATGATAGCATCTTTTTTAAACTCAGGATTTGCCGCATAAAATTCTTTATCAGTAGAATTATAGCGTTTAAGAATCGAGTACAAAGTCTCGCCTTGTTCTATTTTATGTAGAACAAACAACTTACCGTTTTTTTTCTCAATTCCTATCGAATCAATAGGTGTTGGGAGTGAATTACTGAATGATTCTGTCAGGTAAAGCACTAGAAAAGCCGTAGTAAAAAAGTATCTTAACATGGTAGTCAAGCGATTGGATTTAACGCAAATTTAATGATTCTGCGAGAGATTAACGCATATATTTTTTTTTTCGTGTAAATTCGCCCCGAATAAAACATTGAAACCTATGAAAATTCTCGGAATTATACCGGCAAGATATGCTTCTAGTCGTTTTCCTGGCAAACCTTTGGTAGAAATCAACGGTAAAAGTATGATTCAGCGTGTGTATGAACAGGCATTAAAAGCCAAAAGTTTACAAAGAGTTGTGGTAGCAACAGATGATGCCAGAATATTGAATCATGTTTTAGAATTTGGTGGCGATGCGGTGATGACTTCGAGCAATCACCCAACAGGTACCGACCGTTGTTTTGAGGCGCTCGAAAAGGCCGGTGGTGTAACTAAGTATGATTACGCCATTAATATTCAAGGCGATGAACCTTTTATTGACCCTGACACAATAGACCAGATTGCAAGTTTACTAGACTTCAAAACAGAAATTGCAACGGCTGTTAAGAAAATTAAGGATTATGAAACCCTACGTGACCCCAACGTAGTGAAAGCTGTGCTTACAATCCGTAAACAATGCTTGTATTTCAGTCGCCAGATAATACCTTTTGTGCGTGGCTACGAGCCCGATGAATGGCTAGAACACGCCGATTTTTATAAGCACGTTGGCATTTATGCCTATCGTAGTGATGTTCTTGAGCAAATTTCGCACATGCCTACTTCTCCGTTAGAAAATACCGAAAAACTCGAACAGCTTCGTTGGTTAGGTTATGGGTATAAAATTTACGCTATTGTAACCAACTACGAAAGTTTTGGAATAGACACCAAAGAAGATCTTGAAAAGATAAATCTTTAGCTTATACTTATGGCGTAGCTTTTGTAAGCTACGCCATAAGTATAACAACAAACTTTTGCTACTTAAATAAATTGCATACCCATATTGCAATTGCGCAAATACCTAAGCCTAGCGATTCTCTTCCCAACTCAATATTGATTGTTTTCATCCCCATCTGGTTAAGTTTTACGCCTTCCCACTCTGGTGGAAACTGATTTATGGCCCACATCAAATACAGTAAGCCAATTGTAAAGTACATTACTTGCTCGCCCTTGCCTTGTAGTTTGCGGTAACATAAAAATACCGGAATCAGGTAAGTGGGTATCCATACGTATGGGTCGGGGTCGTTATACTGTACAATTGCAGCATACACAAACATGGCCATAAAAAGCCACATAATACTTTTTTTTATCATTGGTAGAAAGAATTAAGGTCAGGATTGGCTCATCAAAACAACTTAAAAAATCATTTACAGTCAAGTTAAAGTGCTGATAACTTTTTTGGAAAAGTGTGTAACGTAGGTAAAATATCGGCAATCAGGCTACAAAAAATAAAAAAAGTCTGATAGCAACCTCGTGTTATCAGACTTTTTGAAAAGGCATAAAACCTTAATTCACTAATGTAATATTTGTATTTTTGATAGGTACATTGTCAGAGTACAAAGTTGCTATAATATTTACAGGTAAATCTTTTACTGCAATTTCAATAGAGCCTTGCTGTTGGTTTAAACTTACTTTTTTCAATACTATATCTGCTTTAGGGTGAAACAGTACAATTTCGCCTGATGTTTTGCCAACGGGCAGTGTATATTTCAGTGTGAAAGAAGCATCTGTTTTAAGTGCTGTGTCTTCCTTCAAAGAGGCTTCTTGCATTGTAGTGGCAGAAGTAATTCTTTGTGCGGCTGTTCGGCCATTCTCATCAATGCTTTGGCAAAAAGCAGACAAGCTAAGAAACGATAATATGATAAGCGTATAGATAGTTTTCATTTTTTTCGGGTTTATTTTTTATCTGCTTTTTTTTCTTCAGTAGTATTTACATCTTTAAGGTTCAAGGCTGCTTCCAGTCGGTCTAGCCTTGCATTTAAGGTTTCGTATTTGGCTAATTTGGCTTTTAGGTCTGTAATTTCGGCCTTTTGTTGTTCATTAATGCTTATTTGCTCTTTTATGCCTTGCAATAGAATCGGAATTAAGCCTACATAATTAACGGTTTTGAAACTTTCTTTATGGCCCGGAAAAGACGTTGGACTTACGAACGATGGTAGAGTCGTTTCAACTTCTTGTGCGATAAGGCCATATTGCAAATTACCTGAAAAGCCCATATCGCTATATTTATCAGTATTGTAATAAAAGGTTTTAGGCTTTAATGAACTGATAATGCCAGACATACTGCCCATATCTGCAATATTTCTCTTCAGCCTTTCGTCGGAAGGGGAAACGATTGCTCCTGGTAGAATCGCCCCTTTTACGAATAAAGAGTCTCGTACAAAGGCAAATCCTTCAACATGAAGGGTCGCTTGAGGATTAGCTGTACTCATACCTACAAACCCCTGTGCGTTAATATCAATACTGCTAGTTGGCGCACCAGGGCGAATACGGAAAGGTAAACGGCTACCACCTGTTACATCTCTCACAAAAAAATTGGTTTCATTACCGGCAACATCCCAAGTTTGAGCTGTAAAACCACCAGAGTTATTTTGCTCAAATCTTACAGCTGGTGTATCCCTTGTATTCATGTGTAAATCTAATACTGGAGTAGATGTACGGAAGCCAACCTTACCGTTTGAAGCCACAAAGAAACTATTTGTTGGGGCTGCTGCAATAATTTTAAATGGAGTTGTTGCTCCGGTTATATCATTTATGGCAAAATGATTAGTTCCGCCGTTTGCACTCTCATTTGCTTCAAGCTCCCAGTCATTTGCCGCAAATGAGCCAGTAAGGCTTGTGTCATCAAATCTTAGCCTTAGGTTATTTTCTTTTAGTATTACTGTACTATACCCAAAGTTTTCATTGTTTATACAGTCAAAGCCAAAACAGCCACTACCTTGTACAATCAAATCGTCAGCTATTACCTGGTCGGCAATGCTTCGTTCTTTCAGCACACCCTTATTGCCTAAAGGGTCTTTTAGTAATTGCTGAGGTGTTTTTGTTTGCGAGTATACTTTTGGTACAACATACAAGTCAGAAGTTTTTGCGTTTTTTTTTGGACCTTGTGAAAAGGCTTTTTCTACTGTAACCAAGCAGAGAAACAAAACGCAGGGAAACACAATAGATAAGTTTTTTTTCATGGAAGTAAATTTAGAAGTTTAGACTTAAAAAGGTGATAATAAGGAAGCTAATGGAGTTGCTTGCTAACTTCAAAGTTAGATTATATGCGAATATAAGATTTATTTAGATATTACTTTCTATAAATAAATTTATTTAGTGGTTGTGGTGTATAATCTTGTTGTTTAAAGTAGTATTAGTCTTTTTTTTAAAACCATTTGTAAATGGATATTTTTTTTGTACCTTTGCAGCGGCAAATTACCAGCTCCTGCTGAATCCCCCAGGTCTTGACCGAAGCAAGGGTATTGTGGTTGAGCGGTGAATTTGCCTTTTTTTGTTTTCGGATTATTGCAACTATTCTAATATATACCACTGCTTTCATGTAACTAATCCCCCAAAGGCATGAAAGTCCTAACAAAGAGGTCCGTTTCGTGACGGATATGGGGTTATATGCTCTATGAAATTTTTTATTGATACTGCCTCTCTTAAAGAAATACAAGAAGCACAAGACCTTGGTGTGCTTGATGGTGTAACTACCAATCCGTCGTTGATGGCAAAAGAAGGAATCGCCGGAAAAGACAATGTAATGCGTCATTATAAAGCTATTTGTGAGATTGTAGACGGAGACGTAAGTGCAGAAGTAATCTCGACCAAATACGAAGAGATGATTAATGAAGGCGAAGAACTTGCAGAAATAGATGAACAAATAGTTGTGAAGATACCAATGATAAAAGATGGTATCAAGGCTATTAAATATTTTTCGGAAAGAGGTATTAAAACCAACTGTACATTGGTGTTCTCGCCGGGTCAGGCACTATTAGCTGCTAAAGCCGGTGCTACTTATGTATCGCCATTTGTTGGTCGTTTAGATGATATTTCAACCGATGGTATGACATTAATTGAAGACATTCGCCAGATTTATGATAACTACGGTTACGAAACACAAATCTTAGCGGCATCGGTACGCCACCCTATGCATATTATTCAATGTGCAAAAATCGGCTCTGATGTAATGACAGGCCCTCTTTCGGCTATCCTTGCGTTATTGAATCACCCGTTAACTGATAGCGGATTGGCTAAATTCTTGGCCGACCACGCAAAAGTTAATCAGAAATAAGCTTCTATAAGTGCTATTGAGCAGTTTTGCTGATTATGGCAAAACTGCTCAATATTGTCAGAAAATTACTCGCCCAATACATGGAACCTGTTATTTCGCTACAAAATGCTTATATTTATCAACGTGACCAACTGGTGCTGTCGGCGGTCAACTTTGTTATTCATAAAGGTGAATTTGTTTATCTGATTGGGCGAACAGGTAGCGGAAAATCTTCAGTATTACAGACATTGTATGCCGACCTTTGGCTTGAAAAAGGCACCGGAGTAGTGGCAGGCTATGAACTTCATGCGCTCAGACGCTCACAAATACCTTATCTAAGAAGAAATATCGGTATAGTTTTTCAGGATTTCCAGTTACTGGGCGATAGGAACGTAGAACGCAATCTGATGTTTTATCTGAAAGCTATGGGCTGGAAAGATAAAGAAGAAATGAAAGTCCGAATCAGCGAAGTATTGAGCCTGGTTAATCTGCCGAATATTCTTGAGAAAATGCCGCACCAATTATCAGGTGGCGAGCAGCAAAGGGTAGGTATTGCCCGTGCATTGCTCAATCAGCCTGAAATATTGCTTGCTGACGAACCTACGGGGAACCTTGACCCTGAGATGTCGGTCGAGATTCTGAAATTATTTATGGATATTAATGAGAAGTCGAATACGGCTGTGCTAATGGCTACGCACGATTTTGAGCTAATAGAACGCTTCCCTCGCCGTACTTTATATTGCGATAAAGGTCTTGTACAAGATTTATCAGAAAGTATATAAACCGCCCCTGATTTAATTAAATCCGGTTATTCCAATCTTAACTACCCATTGATTAGTAGTAGTAAGTACCTGCTTACTTTTATACTCAAAGTTGTTATCTATTTCTACCGAATTAGGGCGTATTATTTTAGTAGCTTCAGCCTGCTGATAATATATGCCAATATCAAGATAACTGTTTTGTAAACTGCCAAACAGTTTAAAGCCTACACCTACACCCAAGCCATAATTAGGCGTTACTTTTGTCCAGCGTTCTAAGGTTTCTGAATCTTCATCGTTCAATTGTTCAATTAAGCTTGTCTGGATAATCTTTGGCCCGGCGAATGCGTCAATGTAGGGGTTGATTTTTGAACTCCACAGAATAGGGCGATATCTGACTAATCCGTTTATCCAATACGAGGTGTTTGTAACCCTAAAATCACCACTATAGGTAGTTTTTACATCACCCCGGCCATCTCCCTGAAACCCCAGCTCGGCACCATAAAATACGGTAGAGGCTTTTTTTCGTCCATAAGGGTTAAATAATATGCCGCCTGTTAAACCAAATTTTGTACCGGCTTTATTACTTTCTTTCAATATATTCCGATAGTTTCCTACTGCATTGCCCAGATTCAGCGCAACAAAATAAGATAGCTTATCTTCTATATATTTAGGCTGTTGCTCTTGCGCAACAGCCTTTAATAGACTCGTACAAAAAATTAAACAAAGTATTACTCTCATTTTCGTTACTATTTCGCAGTCAGATACGCAAACGGAACTATCATTTCTTCTATCGAAATACCTCCATGCTGGAATGTATCTTTATAATGACTCACATAATGGTTATAATTATTCGGATACGCAAAGAAATAATCTTCCATTGTAAAGAAATAGGCCGTAGAAACATTAGGTTTTGGCAACATAAATAACTCTGGGCGGCGTACTACCAAAACGTGGTCGTCTTTATCGTCCAAGTTCAGGTTTTTACCTTGTTTATAACGTAAATTCGTATTTACGTTTCTATCACCCACAATTCTTTTAGGATGTCTTACCCGAATCATACCGTGGTCGGTTGTAATTACCAAGCGGCCTTTTTTCTCTGCGATTTTCTTTAGTAAATCTAACAAAGGCGAGTGCTCAATCCAGGACCTGGTAATAGAGCGATAAGCTGATTCGTCAGGGGCTAATTCTTTAATCATACCCATTTCGGTACGGGCATGCGAAAGCATATCTACAAAGTTATAAACTATGGCTATCAGTTGGTTTTTTAGTAGGTTGTTAAAATTATCAACCAAACTTTTACCTTGGCTTGTATTCAGAATTTTATGGTAAGAAAAACTGATATTCAGGCGGCTTTTGTCAATCTGGCGTTTCAAAAACTCTGCCTCGTTGTTGTTTAGGGCATCTTCTTTTTCGCCTTCATCATTTACCCAAAGGTCAGGGTGTTGCCTTGCCATGTCAGATGGCATCAAGCCCGAGAATATGGCATTACGTGCATACGAGGTAGCCGTTGGCAGAATAGCATAATAATCGCTTTCTTCTTCTACATTGAAGTAGTCATTAATTACTTCTTCAAGCACTTTCCATTGGTCGTAGCGCAAATTGTCAATCAGTAAGAAAAAGAGCGGAGAATTAGATTGCACGAGCGGGAAAACTTTTTTCTTCATCAACTGGTGCGAAAGCAAGGGTTTATCTGCTTTAGGGTCGTTGAGCCAGTCTTCGTAGTTTTCTTCTATAAACTTACAAAAATTAGAATTGGCTTCTGATTTTTGCATGCCAAATACTTCTTCCATGCTTTTATCTTCCGATTTATCGAGTTGAAGCTCCCAATAGATAAGTTTTTTGTAGATTTCGGCCCATTCCTGATGCCCGATGCGGTCGTTGTACTGCATGGCCAGGTTACGGAAGTCTTGCTGATAACCAAGATTAGTTTTTTCTGAAATGAGGCGTTTATTTTCAAGAATCTTCTTTACCGAGAGCAATATCTGGTTCGGATTCAGTGGTTTTATCAAGTAGTCAGCTATGTTTGAACCGATAGCATCTTCCATAATTCGCTCCTCTTCCGACTTCGTAATCATTACTACAGGCAAATTAGGTTTAATAACTTTAATCTGCGATAGTGTTTCAAGCCCTGTCATACCAGGCATCATTTCGTCTAGAAAAACCACATCAAAGCGTTCGGTTTCTACCTTGTCAATGGCATCGGCGCCACTTGGTACAGGTGTTACATCATAACCTTTGCCTTGTAGAAAAATAATGTATGGTTTTAGTAGGTCTATTTCGTCGTCTGCCCAGAGTATGTTATATCGCATAAGAATATCGGTTTATTAAAATTGTGTATTGCTAAAATGTAAAAACATGCACTTTTATTGCCTATACGCACGCTTAATTTTTGTTAAATTTATTGCTTGCAATATCGCTAAAATACATGAAAATCAGTATTATGGATAGTTAAATCAAGTAAATTTGTATTTTTGTAACAAACCAACAGAGTTTTTAATTTGAAACGACTTAAACATTTCCTTGAAAGTATCTATCTATGGAACACAACTGTTTCGCTGTACCATTTGTTGACAATTCTCTGGAAAAAAATTATAACTTTCGATATCGACCAGCGTGCGGCGTCGGTTTCGTATAGTTTTTTGCTGGCGGTTTTTCCGGGAATAATTTTCTTATTTACGCTTATTCCTTTCATTCCTATCAACCATCTCGATCGCCTGATTATGGGCTTTCTGGAAGATGCTATTCCTCGTGGAATTTATGAGAATATTGCGCTTACAATACAAGATATTGTGAGCAGAAAACGAAGCGATATATTGTCGTTCGGTTTTTTCTTTACTGTCTTTGCTGCTACCAATGGCATGATGGCTCTGATGCGTGCTTTTAATATGGCTCTGCATGTAAAAGAGAAACGTAATTATCTGAAAGCCAGATTAATGGCGCTTTTCTTGACCGTATTATTAATAATAGTAATGGTATGTGCTGTGGTGGTGTTAATCGTAGGTAGAATCTTTATTGATTTTCTGTTTGCAAAAGGTTTGCTGAACGAAAATTTTACCTTCTATTTATTTCAGATAGTGCGATACGGAGGTATCTTTCTGATTTTCTATTTTGGGGTATGTGTAATTTATTATTTTGCCCCTGCGGTGCACAAAAAACTGAAATTTTTTAACATGGGTGCGTTCATCGCTTCTTTCTTGGGTATTCTGGCTACAAACCTTTTTTCGTTTTATCTGGCAAATTTCAACTCTTACAACAAATTGTATGGTTCTATTGGTACACTGATTGCCCTGATGGTATGGTTGTATCTGATTGCCTTGATTCTGATACTGGGTTTTGAAATCAATATTTCGGTGCGAGATGCACTCTATTTCTATAGAAACGAAAAAGGTGAGTTAGACTCACCTTTAGACGAATAATCTATATATCGTGCTTATTGCCAGAAGCCTTCGGCAATCATGGCTTTTTCTAGTTTTTCACCTAGAGCATGGCTGGCTTTTACTAAGGGCAAGCGTGCTTCTGAACTACAGATGCCTTTAATTTCAAGGCATTTTTTGATACCTACCGGATTCGACTCTGTGTAAAGCAAAGTATCAAAATCTACAAATCTTCTTTGTAAGTCGGCGGCTTTCTTGAAATCACCATTCAATGCAGCCCAGGTCATTTCACCAAACTCTTTCGGGAATGCATTGGCAATTACTGAAATAACACCTTTGAAACCCACGCTAATAGAAGTAGTAACCAGGTTATCATCACCTGATAACAGAAGAAAATCTTCTGGGCAACGTTTGGCTAGTTCTAGTGCGTTTTCAATAGTGCTGGCATCTTTTATACCAATAATATTCGGGTGTTTTGCTAACTCAACTACGGTTGGTATTTGCAGGTGAATAACCGTGCGGCCTGGTACATTGTACAACAAAACAGGCACCGGAGATGCATCTGCAATGGCTGTAAAGTGAGCAATTAAACCAGCCTGTGAAGGCTTATTATAATATGGACAAACCGATAGAATAGCTGTAACACCTTCTAAATCAGTTGTTTTGATGGTTTCTAAAACTGCTTTAGTGTTGTTGCCACCTAAGCCAAAAACAATCGGAAGATTCTTAGGGTTGTTTTCCTTAGTGTACTTTAATAAATCGGCCTTTTCTTTGGTAGTAGTAGTAGATGTTTCGCCTGTTGTACCTTGTACAACAAAGTAATCTACCCCGCCTGTGCTTGTAAAGTCGAGCAGCCTGCCGTAAGCCTCAAAATCAACTTCGTGCTGTTCATCAAATGGTGTTATTAAAGCTACACCTACTCCTTCTAACGGATGTGCCATTTTTTATTGAAATAATAGAATTGACGTGAAGGGCAAAGGTCGTTAGAAAATCGGACTTTGTAAAACGATTTTTTAAATCATTGCCCATTGAAATATTTATAAAAGTGCCTGATATACCAAAATTCTGAATTTTCTTACAATTTCAGAATAATGTGCATAAGGCTGAACATTGGTAAATACCAACAGAATCAAATCTTCTTTAGGGTCGATGGTGTATTCTGAACAATACATTCCTCCCCATGTAAGCGAACCCGGCGTAGCGTTATCTCCATAATGAGATTCGGGCGTAATAATCTGTAAACCAAGCCCAAATTTATCTTGTCTGTCCCATACAAAACTTTCGCCTATCTGGTTGCGTGCCATTAGGTCTACGCTGCTTTTACTTAATAGCCTTTTGCCATTAAACTCACCTTTGTTCAAAATAAACTGGCAGATTTTGGCATAGTCCTGAATTGTACTCACTAAACCCGCACCACCCGAAAAATAGGTTTTTTGCCCACTTATGGCATATTTACGGTAGGTTTCGTTGTTATGAAGGCTAAGTTTATCGGTAGTACTACCTTTAGAATATAATTCAACCAATCGATTAGCTTTATCGGCAGGCAGATAAAAATATGTATCGTTCATACCCAAAGGGCCGAGAACTTTTTTATTCAGGTATTCATCAAACGGCATCCCTGAAAGTATTTCAATCAAGCGGCCGATAACATCTGTATTCAAACCATAAGTAAACTGTGTGCCGGGGTCTGACAGGAGCGGACGAGCGGCTATTTTGTCTACTACATCTTTCAGTACATCGTTGTCAGCAGAGCAGAAAAATGGTACTTTGAATGCAGGTAAATCTTGCAAAGGGTGCTCGTACGGAATACCTGCCGAATGGCTCAATAATTGGCGTATAGTAATGGCTGATTTGGCAGGGCGAGTAATATACTTGCTGCGGTCTTTCTCGTCGTAACTTACCAAGACTTTGGCATCTTTGAATGATGGAATGTACTTAGAGATAGGTTCGTCAAGAAAAAACTTACCCTCTTCAAATAACATCATCAGGCCAATAGTAGAAATAAGTTTTGACTGAGAGGCGATACGGAAAATATCGTCTTTTTTTAATGGTGTTTTGCTTTCCAGATTACTAAAACCAAAGGCTTTTTCGTGCACAATTTTGCCTTTGCGAGCAACCAAAGTAACGACATTTGGTGCAATGCCTTTATCAACAATATCCTGAAAATGAGCGTCGAGCCTCTTTAACCTTTCGCTCGAAAAACCAACTTCTTCGGCTGTTTTGGCTTGTGTGAGTACCTGGGGTATTTGTGCATTTACGCATGTCAGTAAAAAAAGTAGGAGGAATCCCGATAAAGAAGCTAATTTCTTCATTTTATAATTATGAATAGGTCTGTTTAGGTGTACTTTGCTAAATGCAAGAATGGTTTTACCACCCCCAAAAACTCCGGATAATGGTAAAACCAGTAATTATGCTTAGAATAAAAATAGAAACTACTTTGCCAGTTTAGACGACTGCCACGAGTTTAATTGCCAGCCTTTTTTACTATCTTTCACATAAACAACCAGATAGCGCAGGTGTAATAGCGTTGGCTTACCATCAACAGGTGGTTGAGTAATCATAACTGTGCCGTTTACTACAGCCGTTTGCCCTTTGTTATAGGCTCTTACTGTAAGCTCTTCAATGTCTACTTTTGAGTAAACACTACTGCCATTTAAAACCGAAGCTATGTAGGCCTCTTTATTATCGGTTTTGCCGCTTGAGTGTACATACACCAAGTCATCGGCAAAGATTTTATTCATATAATCGGCATCTTTGGCAACCTGCGCAGCAAAACGCTTTTTCTCTAAATCTTCGATAGTGGCTTTTATATCTTGCCCGAACAAAAACTGGCTGACCAATAAAAACAGCCCTAATACAATTAATTTTTTCATACTAAATTATCATTCTTTAGGTTAAAAGAATCTTATTACAGTTCTACTTTCTTCATTTTTGGTACTAATATGTGCATAATCAGCCACGCCAAAAGATACGCCCCACCACAAATACAGAACATGATGAAGTATCCGGTTTGTATCTGCCCGATTTTGGTGTAGTACACAAACATATTTTTTTGTACCAACCATGTAAGCAAAATACCTCCTAAACCACCAAACATACCACCAATGCCGGTTACTGAGCCAGTGGCTTTTTTAGGGAACATATCAGATACGGTAGTAAAAATATTGGCGCTCCATGCCTGGTGAGCAGATGCTGCAATACCGATTACCAATACAGCGAGCCACATATTAATGGCTCCTAGATATTGAGATAGCAATACCGGTAGTACAGCAATTGCATAGATGAGCATACTTGTTTTACGGGCTTTAAAGGCAGGCCAGTTTTTATTGATAAGGTTCATAGGTAGCCATCCGCCAAAGATACTGCCCACACTACCAATGATATAAACAAATGCCGACGGCCAAACGATTTCGGTAGATTTCAGGTGGTATTCTTTCATTAAGAAATCTGGTAGCCAGAATAGGTAAAACCACCAAACGGGGTCGGTAAGGAATTTGCCTATAGCAAATGCCCACGTTTGAGGGAAAGTTAAAAGTTTACCCCACGAAACACTTTCTTTTGTGGCAGGTTCTGATTTGTCAGAATTGATATAATCAAACTCGGCTTTTGATAAACGTGCTTGTTTTTCGGGTACTTCGTAGTAAATAAACCATAAAATAAGCCAGATAAAACCGATTGCGCCTGTAAGAATAAAAGCCCATTGCCAACCCCATTGCTCAGCAATGAATGGCACTGAAAGTGGCACAATAATAGCGCCGATGTTTGTACCAGAGTTAAAGAAACCCGTAGCCAAAGCTCTTTCTTTTTGAGGGAACCATTCGGCTACTGATTTGATGGCCGCAGGGAAATTTCCGGCTTCTGTTGCGCCTAAAAAAACACGGGCAACAATAAAACCTAACGTTCCGGTACAAAAAGCGTGTGCTACGGCTGCTACGCTCCAAAGACCTGTTGCGATAGCATAACCTAATTTTGT
Source organism: Emticicia soli (assembly GCF_037860775.1). NCBI lineage: Bacteria > Pseudomonadati > Bacteroidota > Cytophagia > Cytophagales > Leadbetterellaceae > Emticicia > Emticicia soli. Next base: position 172,010 of record NZ_JBBEWC010000010.1, read on the forward strand.
TCCGAATTTGTCAATGAATCCGCCTGCAAAAAACATCCCGAAGGCATAGGCAAACTTAAAAGCGATTTCGATATTAGAGTAGTCGATAACTTCTTGTTCGGGTGTCCAGTTGAATGCTGCTGCCAGGTACGGTTTTAAATAACTAATAACGTTTCGGTCGAGGTAATTAATAGTGGTTGCAAGAAACAGTAGACTACAGATAGTCCAACGATACTTTCCGATTTTTTCCATAGTTAATAGGGTTAAAAAGATTAGGCGCTGAAAAGAGGTTGAGGCTTTTCAGAGAGGGATTTACTCCTCAAAAATTAATTGTACTTTGCCAAGAAGACCTGACGGAACGGGCTCCCACTTTGCGGCATTAAAGGGTTGATAACGGATGTCCACCATGTTGGTGTCATAAAATTTCTTCCAATTTACTCCTGTTTTATCTAAATACCTAATTCGGTTAGCTGATAAATTGCTTACTTCTATTTCTAATTTGTTGCTTGTACTTAACATATCGGCTGTAAAAGGTACTCTGAACGGTAAAGACCAATATTTACCCAAGTCTGTGCCATTGAGTTTTACAGTAGCCATTTCTCGCACATCGCCAAGGTCTATCCAGCCGTTTTTAATCTGCGATTTATCAAGGTCGAAACTTAATTGATAGCGAGCCGTACCACTGAAATACTGCGCAGTAGTATCACTAAGATTCACCCACGATTGCAAGCTGTCGGTCTGAAAGGAATGAGGGATAAAAGGATGTCCTTTGATAAAATCTACTTTCCATTGGCCTTTAAGTACAATGGTTTCGCCTGTATTTTTCTGATTATAAGTTTTTTCGCCAGCAGGCTTTTGTGTCAATGCTTCAATAAAGACACTTTGTCCACCATAAAGCGTAAGTGGTATTTCTATCAGATTCGGAGCAATTCGTTTGAAGCTCACCAGTCCGTTTTTTTGATGGAGCGGGTCTGATATTCTGATGGCTTGTGCTGATGTAGCTAACTGGATTTTTCCATTCTGATACTGCTTACCTAAATTGCTGACAAAATAGAGTGTGCCTTTAGCAGTTTTCTTGCGGATAAACGACAGTCCTAACTCAGACATATTCTCTTGTCTGATTCCGGCAGATTTTAAGCTTGAGACAATATCTGAACTAAGATTCTTGCTCAATTTCGGTAGTAATGCCTCAAACTGTGCTTGGTGTTTTTCCCAATCTTTAAAACCTGTGGTAGATTTTGGTAATTGGTCAATAAAAAATACCTGAATACCGGCACTTTTGTATTTCTCTAATAATGCCAATGTAGCCAAAGGAAGGTATTTTACAGGCGGAACAACGATTGCTTTGTAGTTTTGCTTGCCTTGTGTAATCAATTGCTTATTACTAGCCTGAGCGTTTTTTAATTGTAAATCAGAGATAAAATCGAAACTATAGCCTTGTGCCATGAGTGTTTTACATAAATCGCCAAAGGCTGATTTTGGTTTTAGCATACCATCTCGCATGATGGCATGCACATCAATTGCATGGGTTTTGGCCTTGTTGCCAACCGACTGCCAAAGGTCATAGAAAGGAAAATACATCAGAATATCGTTATCAGGCTTGCTGTTTTGCAGTTTTGCCTGACAACGGGCAATGTAATTATTCAATTCGGGCAGATATTCCCAGAAATGGCTTTGTTGGTTAAAATTGGTAGAAGCATAAAACAACCAACCCGGAAACGGTTCATTTGGTGGTGAGTAAGGCAGCCCATGATAAAAAACATGGTTTACGCCACCAATAAACGATTCATCGATAATTGGTTTTACCTGCGCAAGCGATACCTTAAAATGGTTGCCAAGCCAGGTTGCTGTTTCAGAACTAACTAATTTCTTGCCAGTTACATGCGCTACCGATGAAGCTAATTTTACCACGAGTGCATCGGGCAAACCAAAGCGATTTTCTTCGTAGTCAGGGTCTATGCGTGAAAGCGGAATGTCGTAGGGCTTACTACCAAAAAACTCTGTTTCGGGTATGTCGGCAATGGCGTATAAATCTAAGATATTAGCCGGAGAACCATGTGCTTCGTTACGGGTAATTTTGCCTTGCTGCTTCGACCAATTTATCCATGTTTTGGTGAAATCGTCACGCAAAATATCTGATAAGGTTTCGTTGTAATCTCCCCAGATAAGTTTTTCTCTTTCGGTTTCGGCTTTTTCTTTAGCTAATACATCAAGGTGGTCTTGCAAATCGTAGCCTCTTAGTTCTTTAAAACGCTGAAAGAAATTAACCGTCCAGTTGGCACCATAAACCTCGTAAGAATCATTATAAAAAGCACGGACAGGATAATTCTTCTGCCCGAATGCTTCTTTGAATGTCTGTAAATAACGCTCTACGGCCTCTTTATTAAAATGGTCAACTACCAAGCCTTCTCCGCCCGGTGCAGCCCTTTTTACTTTTTGATTGGTAGGCGAAAATGTTAGCGTATATTTCCCGTTTTGTTCTTCTACTTTAAATGCCTGTGCGGCATCTTGTGGCGAAACACTTTTACCACCAAATGGCCAACCTGTACCTAAGGTGAGGTCGATACCCAGATTGTTTTTCCTGGCTTCTTGCAAGGTAAAATCAAGCATTTCGAGCCATTCTGTTGATAAAAACGGCAGAAACTTGCTTTCTTCACCCTTTACACCATAAATAGGTATAATGTGCATACCGCCAAAACCCGCTTTGGCATATTCTTGCAAATTTTGCGTGATTCCCTCTTTAGTAACGGCACTACCCATCCACCACCAATAAGCCCAAGGCTTGTTGGTAGATACTTGCGCAGATACCTGGCAGGTAATGAAGCAAAAAAGAATCACAAAGCGTTTCATATTGCTCTTTAATTACCAGCCAAAGTAATTTTTGGCGTTGTTGTAACAAATATTCTGTATGGTTTCACCAATCCAAGGTATATCATTAGGCAGTTCACCGTTTTCGATGTCGTTACCATAGATGTTACAAAGGATTCGGCGGAAATATTCGTGGCGAGGGAATGATAAGAAACTGCGTGAGTCGGTAAGCATACCAATGAAACGGCTCAGAAGCCCCATGTTTGAGAGTGCATTGATTTGTTTTTCCATGCCATCTTTCTGGTCGAGGAACCACCAGCCTGAACCAAATTGTACTTTACCTGCCATTGAACCATCGTTGAAATTACCAACCATTGTGGCAATCAATTCATTATCTCTAGGATTCAGGTTGTAAATAATGGTTTTAGCTAATTGGTCGTATTCGTCAAGCTTGCCTAAGAATTTAGATAAAGCAGAAGCCTGCGACCAGTCCCCGATTGAGTCCCAACCAGTATCTGGGCCTAGCACACGCATGGCACGTTTGTTATTGTTGCGCAAAGCACCGAGGTGGAATTGCTGTGTCCAGCCCAATTCGGCATACATTTTACCTAATTCGTGCAGAATAGCCGATTTGAAAACAACTGCTTCGGCTTCTGAAAGCGTTTTACCCGAAATAGCATTTTTGAATGCACTATCGGCTGTTTCCGGTGTGAAATCAGCGGCATATATTTGTTCTAAACCGTGGTCAGAGATTTGTCCGCCTTGTGAAGCGAAGAAATCAGCTCTTTGGCGAAGGGCCTTTAGTAAATCTTCAAAAGATTGTATTTCGAAATTAACGATTGCACCTAGTTTCTGGATATAAGTCGGGAAATTAGGATTATCAATCAGAATGAATTTATCTGGTCTGAACGCTGGGAGCACTTTTACGTCATAATCGCCAGCCTCTCTTAATTGCTGATGATATTCCAGACTATCGAGTGGGTCGTCGGTACTACAAACCACTTTTACATTCATTTTATTCAATAGATTTCTTACCGAAAACTCAGGCGAATTGATTTTCTCTGAGCTGATGTCGTAAATCTTTTTGGCCGTTGCAGGGCTTAAAGTCTCTTTTATATCGAAATAACGCTGTAACTCAAGGTGTGTCCAATGATACAATGGATTACGCATAGTATAAGGCACAGTTTCTGCCCATTTCTCAAACTTCTCGTAGTCAGAGGCATCGCCCGTACAATATTTTTCATTAATACCATTGGTACGCATGGCACGCCATTTATAGTGGTCGCCATAGAGCCATATTTCTGTTATATTCTTGAATACCTTATCGCTCAGAATCTGGTCTGGTGGCAAGTGATTATGGTAATCAATGATAGGCATATCTTTCGCAAACTCGTGGTAGAGGGTGCGAGCAGTTTTGGTTTGCAGTAAAAAATCTTCGTCTAAAAACGGTTTCATGCGCTCTGGAAGGGTGAATTTTAGAGATTGGCTATAAGAATATTTCTGTCCTTTTAGCAGTTCTCTGATTTTTAGAAATATTTATTCAGCAAAACTATTTAGTTTCGATTAATTTATTCTGCCCTAATTTTTCTTTTTTTAATACTATTTTGACAAAAAGGAAATACTCAGTGGTATTTAAATAATTAGTTAAGTCAATAAACTACTTCTTAGGGCTTTGTTGCAACAACCACGTAGCTAAATCTTTAGCAGCGCTGAAATTCTCATACACAATCGGGATACGTCGGCCATCTGTATACTCATTGTATAGCCAAGGGTCACCAACGGCAAACACCGTTCCTTTTCCGACTTTGGCAGTAGCAATAATCACTTCGCCTTTCTCGGTTAATATTGACTTAGCCGTGCCGCTGAGCGCAAGCGGTGCAAGCTCTTTGATATAAACGGCTTTGGTATTTTTGAACACAGGATTATTAGCAGCAATATCAAGTCGCCCTTGTTCCCATTGTGTGCCTTGCACCATGTTTATGTTTTTAGGCAAAAACTGAATCCCAAACTCTTTAGCTAGTAGATTAAAGTTTTTGTGTTCGCAGTTGGCAGTATCGTTGGCCATCATTACCAAGGTACCTCCATTCTTTACCCAATTGCTGATATTTTTAATATCATTGGCCTGAATAAAATTAGGCTTTGCTGTTTCTTTTTTGGTATCAGGGTCAACAATGATATACACATTTATGTCTTTCAGATTTTCGGCTGTCGGGGCGGCTTTAATAGTAGTTGTGCGTGCCCCTAATTCATTAAAAATATTACCCCATACCCAGAAACCCGAATGCATGCGGTCGTCCCATGTGTAGTGGAAATTCTCCTGATTGCCATTTATATCTTTTCTGAACTCATTGTTAAAATGCCCATCAACGGCTACAATTTTGCCTTTGCCCAAGGCATTTTCGTTGGCTATTTCCATTTCAACACTTGCAAAAATAAATGGTCCAACGCCTTTCAAATCGTTCTTACGGATAGGCTCGCTCAGGTAATATTCATACGAACCATCACGGTAAGGGTTGCCGCCCAAACCACCCACACTAACAGTTTTGTTAAGGCTGATGGTACCATCTTTTTCTTTTTCTACAAATTCTTTCAATATGCCTGCATAACCTTTTTTAGCTGCTGCAAGGTATTTAGCATCTAAATAACCTTGACGAACGCCTTTGGCTAAGGCATACACAAACATACACGAGCCCGAAGCCTCAAAATAGTTGCCTTTGCGTGTACCTTGAGTGGTCATTTGGTACCATACGCCACTTTTAACGTCCTGGTATTTCACCAGGGCAGGGGCAAGGCGTTGCAAGTATTTGATAAGATTAGCTTTTTCGGAGTGATATTCAGGGAAATAATCCAAGACATCAACCAAAGCCATTGCATACCAACCAATGGCACGACTCCAGAAATGTGGCGAAAGACCGGTTTTTTTATCGGCCCATTTTTGCTCACGGCTCTCGTCGTAACCATGATAAATCAGGCCTGTTTGTTCGTCTACGGCGTGCTTTTCAATCAATGCAAATTGTTTGGCAATGTCATCAAAATGCTCAGTTTTATTAAAAAGCTTGCTGTACTCTGCTGCAAAGGGTTCGCACATAAACAGGCCGTCGAGCCACATCTGGTTGGGGTAGCGTTGTTTGTGCCAATAGCCACCCTCTTTGGTTTTAGGCTGATTTTCGATTTGTTTCCACAACAAATGCGCAGCTTTGATATATTTTTCTTTATCTGGTTGCGTCTGCTGTGCAAGCATCAACAATTCTCTTCCCGTCGGAATATTATCAAGATTGAAATCATTATAGGCATAGGTACGAATACTACCATCTTTCTGCACGTAGCGGTCCATGTCTTTGCGTATGTACTCAAAGTACTTACCGTCTCCGGTACGATACCATACTTTTTCAAGTCCTTTTAGTACTAAGCCTTGTTCGTAATCCCATCCGGCAGGTTTATTGGGTTTTACAGTAATAGAATCTTTGTGCCATGTCATAAAAGACTCAGCCATTTGCACCGAATAAGGCTTTTGCGCTACGCTTGTTAAGCTGGCAAAAGAAAGAATAGCAATTAGTTTTTTCGTATTCATGTTAAGAAAATATCTATAAATGATTCAGAACCGAACAGGCTTACAGAGTTACATTAAGTTTTTGCCCTGCTTTCAAGGTAATCTTTTTTGATTTTTTACCGTTGATAATCGTGGTTTGTCCGCCTTGTTTCGAATATATCGTCAGTGTTTTAATGTTTTTATTAGCCCAGGTCATAGCAATTTCAAAACCACCTCTGGCACATAAACCTTTTACCGAGCCGCTTGCCCATTCGTCGGGTAGGGCAGGTAAGAGACGAATCTGATTTTCGTCTGATTGCACCAACATTTCGGCTACGGCCGCTGCTCCACCAAAATTGCCATCAATCTGGAAAGGAGGGTGGGCATCAAATAAGTTAGGATAAGTACCACCACCACGGGCATAATTGGTTTTTACGCCATCAGGCTCTACATAGTGTAACAATTCACGATACATTTTATAGGCATGGTTACCGTCCCAAAGTCTTGCCCAAAGATTAATCCGCCAGCCTTTCGACCAGCCTGTTGTTTCATCGCCTTTAATTTCTAGCGTTGTACGGCAGGCATCGGCTAATAAAGGTGTTTTCTCAGGAGTAATATGGTTACCCGGAAACAAGCCAAACAAATGAGACTGATGGCGGTGTTTTGGGTCTTCGTCTTCCCAGTCATAATACCATTCTTGCAGATTCCCTTTTTTACCAATCTGGTAAGGATATAATTTCGCTAATGCTTGTTCAAGTTTCGCTCTGAATTCGGCATCGGTATTTAATAATTTAGAGGCTTTTATAGTCTGCTCAAAGCATTCTCTAATCATGGCAAGGTCGGCAGTAGCGCCATAAAGTGTAGCACCTTTGTAGCCTGTTGAGGTAACATATTTGTTTTCGGGAGAAGTAGATGGCGAGGTAACCAGATGCCCGTTTTTATCTTCTACCAGAAACTCAAGGCAAAACTGTGCTGCACCACGCATAAGCTCATAGCCTTCGTTTTTCAAGAAGTTGAGGTCTTTTGTGAAAATGTAGTGCTCCCATAAGTGGGTGCTTAGCCATGTGCCGCCCATCGTCCAGTTGGCCCATACGGGGTCGCCTTTACCAAAATCACCCACCGGATTACTCATAGCCCATATATCAGAGTTGTGGGCTACCGTCCAGCCATTTACGCCGTAAAAGGTTTTAGCCGTAACTTTTCCTGTTTCTGATGCATTTTTGATGAATCCTAAAAGCGGCCTGTGCATTTCAGATAAGTTGGTGTTTTCGGCTAACCAGTAATTCTCTTCAGCATTAATATTGGTTGTGTAATTGCTACTCCAAGGCGGACGCATATATGGGTTCCAGATACCTTGTAAGTTAGCAGGAACACCATTTGTACGGGAGCTACTGATTAACAAATAGCGGCCGTATTGGAAATACAACACTTCAAGCACTTTGTCTTCTTTGCCTTCTGCATAGCGTCTTAGTCGTTCGTCGGTTGGTAGAACAGGGGCATTGGTTTGCCCTAAATTCAAGCTAACCCGATTGAAAAACGATTGATAGTCTTTGATATGCACCTGTTTTAGCTGCGTATATGTTTTGGCAAAAGCTTTAGCAAGGTTAGCGGCTGCTATTGCTTGATTATCGAGCCCTTCGGTAGCAGGGTTTTTATCAAAACCATTGAAACTGGTAGCTATTGCAACAAAAATCAGCGCATCTGTTCCATTTTTAATGCCTATGGTGCTATCGGTGTTTACTACTGTGCCGCCGCCGTTATTTTTGATTTTGGCCAGGGTAGTAAAGCGTGTGCCTTTGGTTTCGTCAAACACCACGGCATCGGGTATATTTACATAATTAGGCGCAGCTTTTATGGGCGCATAACCATCTACTTTTAGCAAGTCAGCAGTGCCGACAGCTTTGTTTTTTAGTAAACTGTTGAATTTTACCTCAAAGTTTAGTGCTCCCGGTTTACTACTGCTCAATTTAATGACCATAACCTGGTCAGGGTGCGATACAAAGTATTCTCTGGTGTATTTCACACCATTTATTTCGTAAGTAGTTTTAGATATAGCATCGCTAATGTTTAACTCACGGTAGTAATTCTGAGCTTCGTCTGTATTGCCAAAATTAATGTACATAGTGCCTAACGGCGCAAACGACTCTGAATATTTGCCTTGGATATTACGATAAAGTTTGTCTGCTAACTGGTAATCTTCGTTTTTCAATGCCTCTCTGATAGCCGGAATATGCTTGTAGGCTTCGGGATTCATATTGGCATTTACTGGCTCGCCCGACCACAGTGTGGCATCGTTCAGATAAATTTTGTCTGACTGCACACCACCAAAGACCGTAGCGCCTAGTTTACCATTGCCCAGCACCAGTGTTTCTTCAAAATATTGTGCAGGTTTTTTGTACCATAGCGTTTTATCGGCCTGTGCATAGCTGATGTTTGTAATTGTAAAGAGTAGTAGTAGTAATCTGTATTTTTTCATGGATTGGAGTTTGTGTTTACTGATAGCTTCAAAGTTTAGGGACTTCTGATAAACTGATGCCTAATAGTTTTTTGCTAATAGTATCAAGGGTGTTTTCTGCTCCTTCAAAATGGAAGGTACGTTGGGTATGCGTAAGGGTTTCGTTGCGTTTTAAGGCAATGGCCGGCGACGAGGTCTCTAACTCATAGAACTGCCCCATTTGCGAGCCTGAATCGTTTTTACCATCGTTATAGGCATTAATGGCATCACCTTTATAAGGGTTTTTCTGAATCTCCCACATTGAGTTTACATAGTCGGTTTCGCCTTTATAATCAAACTGAACGATTGTCAGAATTTTATGCTCGGCATCGTAACTTCCTGCTACCGGTTTTAGAGCCTGCGGCGGAACGCCAAGTTTACCTCTCGATTGCGCATCAGCCTTAAAAAATAGAATATCATCCTTCTTTACTAATCGCTCGGCAGGTATTTTGCCAAAATACGCATCATTAATCTCGTTAGCTTTGCCAGATTGGTAAGGAATAATGATTGTATTTTGTGGTGATGCCTTCATCATACCCAGAAGCCAAATTGAAAGTACACCTTTCGACTTGTCCCAATCTTCGGTTCCGGTGTTTTTTAGTGCATTTTTAGTTTGATAGCCAACCCACGCTACATCGTTCAATGGTACACCCAAGAGTTTTTCAACATCTGTCTTGCTCAATAAACTGATTTCACGATTCAGGTTTACTTTAAACTTAGTACCCGAATAGTTTTCAAGTTCCATATCTTTTGTAAAAACTGCTTTGTTGGCTTGTTTTTCTACCAAATCATAAGAAACCGTATCTATTTCGGCAGGGGTTTGCCAGTTGGCAAAATCGAAAGAAGTACCTTTTTTGAAGAACACTGAATATTGCCCACCTTCCGGGCCAAACCAGAAGCGTTCTTCTCCTCCGAAGGCGTTCATGTGGGGTGTCAACTTCCCTGAGGCAATTACGTCATGGTTTATCCAGCCATAACTAAAGCCGCTCATGCCTTTACCCGAACTAGTCATAACACGTGCCTGATAGTCGCCAACAATGGCTACCTTCATGCTATCTTGTTCTAATAATACTACATCTTTGTGTTTTTTAAGAAAATCATAATCGTAACCAAAAGTCTCCTCTGCTTTCATTGTGGTTTGTGTTTCATTGGTCTTCTTGTTGGAATTGCAAGCTAGCGTAGCTACTACCAACAATGGTAAAAGGATATTTTTCATCTGAAAGTTAGAGTATGTTTAAAAATTATTTTTCGACTTACAAAGGCAGTTTTTTTAGCTATACTGCGTTGCATTTTTTCGATCGCAGCGGCGCACCGTGTAGCTGCAGGCTACATCTGCAAAATACGCCTTGTCTAGCTAAAAAACCTATCCTTTTCGGTCAGAAAAACAAAATTTAAACCTACTCTTAGTTTAATAGTTTCATAACAGCTTCGTTGCCCATTAGCGCATTGGCGGGTAGTGGGTGTTTATCGTCAAATACCTGTAAGTCGCTTGGGCTTAATACTGTGTTGGCGCTTTCGTCTACTTTGCCATTTACCATTACTTTATTAATATCAAGTTTCAGGTGTTTTGCCAGAAAATCATAAGCTGCCAGACGTTTCGAAATCCCATAATCGTGTTTTTCGTTCGGCAAGTGTACGTTTTCAAGCTGCTTTTCGGCACCATAAAAACCGTATATTCTGTTAATGAAAGGATACTCTTGTTTAGGTGTGTTATTTGTCCAGTCTCCACCATCTGAAATCAATATCATAGGGCGAGGCGCAGCAAGTGCAGCTATTTCAACATTGGTTGTCTGGTGTGTAGGGCGTTTGTGAACTGGCATGCCGCTTTCGCAAACACAACCGCCAAAGAAATAACCCGATACCATTACAACTGGTACAGAAACTTTAATTCGTTGGTCAATAGCTGTGAGTAAAAAAGTTTGTGTACCACCGCCAGATTCTCCGGTCATACCGATACGGTCTTTGTCTATATTTGGTAAATCAAGCAGAAAATCTAATGCGGCTATGCTGTTGGCTAATTGTAGTTTTACGGCCTTTGGAATTTTATGATCGCATTGTTTTGAGTCTCCCATGCCTATCATATCGTAGGCAAATACTACGGCACCCATACGTGCCAATGTAGCGCAACGTTGTTGGGTATATTCTTTCAGGCGTGGGTCTTGGCCGTGGCCATGCGGACAAAGAATACCCGCCATTTTTTTACTTTGAACCAGCGGACGGTATAAATTACCTGTAACATAAATGCCTTCTAAGCTCTGAAACGATACATTTTCTACACTATAACCATTAAATTCTTTTTTGCTGTGGATAGTGATATTTGAAGGTTTTTTCAATTTAAGTTTGTTCAGTTCTGAACCTTCAAGAATACCCTGTCTGACAAGAGTGGCGTGTTTTTCCCAGCTCTTTTTATCGGTATATTTTTTAGCTAAATCTTCGTGTACTTTTACGGCTTGTTCTTCGGTATAAAAACGCCCCTGGCATAGGTCGGGTTTTTCGGGATTATACTGAGCCACTGCCCATGCCCCAACTAATGAAAAACAGAGGGTAAAAAATGATGATTTCATAGAGGTAATTTTTAAGTATGAATAAAATCTTCACGCATCGGATTAAAGACATCAACCAGAACTCCATCTTCTATGCAAACTGCGCCGTGCAGTATATCAGACGGCACAAAATAAACATCACCTTCTTTTAGTAACTTGGTTTCGCCATCAATGGTAATTTCAAAAACACCATTGGCAATGTAGCTGATTTGTAGATGTGGGTGCTTGTGGACGGCTCCGATACCTCCTTTTTCGAAGGCTACTTTTACGAGCATCAGGTCTTTAGAATAAGACATGATTTTACGTTTTACTTTATCGCCCACTATTTCCCAAGGTAGTTCTTTGTCTTCTACCAATGTTTTTTCAAAGACGTTTTGCACTAGAGAGTTCAAAATTAATACTTAATAGATGGTTATTGAATAGATTATACTTTTACTGAAAGGTAAAAGTACCTATTATTTTTAAAGAAAATATTTAGGTGCAATTGATATTTTTATGCAAACGTTATCGGGAACGTTCCCAAAATTGCACTTAGTATTAAACGAATTGTAAATATCTAAGAAATTGACTGAAAAATATAGGCTTATGGCACCTCTTGTTAGGTTTTAACAAAAAGCCCTGATAGCTTTTCAACCATCAGGGCTTTTGTTATGGCAAGTCTGTATTACTTAGTTTGTAGTTAGCGTTGCCGATTTCTGAGCCGATAAAAGGCCGTTTTCGGTTAGAATCTCGGCAAAGAAAACACGTGAGGTTTTTGCGGTTTCCTGCGCAGTAATCGGTACAGCCAATACATAATTGCGGAGTGTTGCATCATATTTTTGTGTACCTACCGGAATGGTAGCCAACAAAGTTTTTGTACCTGTAGCTGTCGGAGCCCAGTAAACTCTGAACTCTTTCACGGGTACTTCTGATGTGTACTCAATATTAAAATTAGTATTAGTACCCGGCGCTGCCGTAAGCCCCGTAATTACCGAGGTATTAGCCGTTGTAGTACGGGTAGTGCCTATCCATACAACCGATATTTGAGCTACCTTTCCTTTACTTGTTGTTATTTCACTCAGTAAATCAGGTTCTTCGTAGCAGCCTGTCATAAACACAGCAGACGAAGCCAATAAAGTGAATAATAATACTTTTATGTTTTTCATATTCTTGAAATTTTGAATCAATTAAAAATCTGTAAGCCTACTAGCTATAACCTTGCTATTATTTAGTAAATACCCACATTTTTACACTCGGTTGTTTCAGGTTCGCTTCGGCATTGGCTGCATTTCTTGTAAGCTCTGACGAAGGGTATTTCATTCGTTGAATACGCTGGCCATTCAAATCAGGATTAGCGTTTAGCGGCATCGGGAAATCAAGATAATTGTATTTTCTTACATCAGTCCAGATGTCACCAATCAAGAACATCGCCTTGTATTTTTCATGCATAATATGCAATAAAGTAAGGTTTGTTGCGCCTACACTTACTGCGGCATCGTTCAGATAAGTATTTGCAGCTTCGGTAGCTACGCCCAATTTTTGCATATTGGCTCTTGCAATGTCAAGATAAGCATTATATGCATCGGTAGTTGTACCTGTTGAGGTAAGGCTACCACCGTTTGCCAGGAATCTCGCCTCTGCTTCAATAGCTTTTACTTCGGCGTAGGTCATCATTACAATCGGTGAATTGATGTTTGAGTGCCATGCTCTGATAGTGAAGTCTACTGTTGAGCCTGCTCCAGAACCCGGAACAACACCTGCATAAGTTGTTTGTCCGTTTTTAAGGCTCACTACAATTGGTAGGCGAGGGTCAACAATGCCTTGTACTTTGCCGTTCATTAAATCAACAAAAGTACTACCGTAAGTTATTGACAAGTTACCAGTGCTGTTTGCCAAAGCCACACGGCTATACCAAGGGCTCAGGTTTTTTGAGTTATATTGTAACTGAAAATCGTCGGCGTTGCTTGTCATGGCATTTGGTAAAGCTGCTAAAGCTGCTTGCGCAGCAGTTTGAGGATTCAAGCCTGACTGATGCATGGCATAACGAGCTTTGAGCGAGTAAGCCAAGCGTGACCATTTACCTAAATCTCCGCCATAAACCATATCGTCAGCGCCAGGTTTTGTACCTGCATTTTTAGCTAGTTCGGCAATACCTTCATCTAGCAGTTTCTGGATAGAAGTATAGATAGTTTGCTGCGTGTCATAACCCGGGGTAAAGTTTTTCTGATCAGCTTGTGAGAATGGTACATTCTCCCAGTTCGCAGTAGCTAAACCAAGGTTATAGGCCAATAGCGTTTTGGCGATACCTACATAGGCAGGGCTGTTTTCGGTTTGTCCTTTCTGTACAAGTAGGTTCAATTGTGGAATCACATATAGGTACAGATTCGACCAGCCTGTGGCGTTTTCAGCCTCATAATAGGCATCTGTACCATTGGTACCTAAGTTGCTACCCAATTGCTGCGCATATTGCCCGGCCACGTATGCTTGCTGGTAGCTTGCTTCGCTGGTATAAAATTGAGCTGTTGGTAAAAGCTCTTGAAGGGTGGCATCTGATTTCAGCGTAGGGTCTACGTTGACATCGAGGAAACTCTGACAACCGGATAGGATAGTCATGAATCCTGCCACTAAAAAGGTATATATATAATGTACTTTTTTCATTGCAATAATTGGAATAATGTTTACAAAAGTTGGATTCAATTAGAAATTAGCCGATACTCCAAACATAAAACTTTTGGTAGCAGGGTTGTTTCTGCCTACAAAACCAATGATGTTGGTTCCTGCACCAAACGATAGCGCCTCTGGGTCATAGCCACGGAATGGCGTATTCAAGAACAAGTTAGTACCTGTAAAGCTGAATCTAACCCCGTTTTTAAACACCGTTTTACCAATCAGGCTTTGTGGAAGTGCATAATTTACACTAACAGTGCGCAGACGAATCCACGATGCATCCTGAATATTTAGTTTTGACCAACTATTGAAACGTGTAGAAGTAGATGGATTGTATAGCGCATCGTCTAAATAAACTTCTCTTGTATTAGGTGCATAAGTTGATGTACCATCTGCACCTTTTGTTTCTACAACACCGTTGAAAACTACTTTTTCGTAGCGACGTTCGGTTAGTTTAATAGAGCCACTACGAAGCGCATTTCTCTCGCCTAAGTCAATAACATCACCACCGTGGCGCCACTCCAAAAGAGCCGATACGCTTAATCCTTTATAACTGAAAGTATTAGTTAAACCACCAATCCAGTCAGGCATGGCATTTCCGTATTGAGTAAGCGTTGTACTTGTTATCGGGAATCCGGTATTGGCATCAATAAGAGGTTGGCCGTCTGGCGCTCTTCTGTAATCATAACCCCACAAATCACCAATTTTACTTCCTTCACGTATTCTTAAACTACCTACTACGTTATCGTAGTAAGAAATTTCTTGTAGCTCGGCCGGCATTTCTATTACTTTACCCGACATTGTTGACCAGTTTAAAGATGCATCCCAAGAGAAAGCCTTGTTCTGGATAATTTTGGCAGTAGCTAATAACTCTACGCCTTTGTTACGAATCAAACCGATATTGGTATAATAGAAAGAATATCCTGAAACATTAGAAACCGGAGCACGTACAATCTGGTCTCGGCTATCCATTGTAAAATAGGTTGCATCTAGCATAAAGCGGTTTTTGAAGAAACGTAATTCTGTACCCACTTCAATTGATGTTGTGCGCTCTGGTTTCAGGTTAGGGTCAGCAGTAGTTGCACGGCGGAAATACCCCGGTACGGTGTTGCCAAACGGGAAATTATCAGTGATTTCGAAATAATTACCCGATACATAAGGGTCGGTACCTTTACCAACCTGCGCCCACGAAGCACGCAATTTACCGTATGATAAGGTGTTGTTTTTTGCAAGATGCTCAGTAAAGATATAACCTGCACTAAACGATGGGTAGAAGAATGAGTTATTGGCTTGTGGCAAAGTAGAAACTATATCGTTACGCCCTGTTGCATTCAGATACAAAATATCTTTATAGCTTAGTTTTGCATCAGCAAAGAAACTGGCTATGCGGTATTGCGCAGGTGAGTAGAAACGTTTTTGTTGGTTTCGGTAGCTGCTAAGGTCGTTGGTAAAAGGTGCTTTAAAGCCTTCACCACGGATGTAATAACTGTCAGGACGCTCGCTGTTTACTAATGAATTGCCCACCATTAATGCACCACTCCAGTTATTTCCAAAATCTTTTTTAGCAGTTACATATAGGTTTGAGTTAAGCTCTCGGTAGTTAAGAAATTCGTTTACAAGGAAGCCTTTTACCTGAATACCCACATCAAAGGTACTATCTACCTGGCGTGTACGGGTTTCGTTATAAGTATCATAAGTTAATTGATATTTAGCTGACAACCAGTTGGTGATGTTGTAATTTAAAGTAACATCGGCTATATAACGGTTGATTTTATCGATACGAGGGCTTTTTTCAACCAGATAACGTGGGTTATCGGTAAAACCCGGAAGGATGTTTTTCTGTGTTCCATCAGGGTTCAGATAATCGTTCACATCATAGGTATTTGGCCAGTAGCTCAGAGCACTAAAGATAGATTTATCTCCGGCCGGTGGGCGTTTACCACCAGAGTTTATGTAGTTAAACGAAGCCGAAACCGAAAAATCTTTAGTGATATTGTACATACCGGCTATTCTTGCCGAAGTACGCCCGAAATCGGTATTTGGTACAATACCCGCCTGATAACTGCGGCCTAACGATACATAAATGTTGCCTTTGTCGCCGCCTTTAGTAATCGTAATATTATTGTTGTTGGTTAAACCTGTGCGATAAAACCCACGAAAGTTATCATAAATCTGGTCAGTAGTATTCTGTGGGTCTAGCACCGGGCCAAAAGACTGGTAAGGAGTTCTACCTGGGCCAAGCGGAATAAATTCGCCTAATCTACCTTGTAAGAATGTAGTTTGAATAGCAGGAGATTTGCCTAGAACATCGGCACTGACTGAAGACGAAACAGAGATAGCCATTTTACCTGCTTTACCTCTCTTTGTAGTAATAATAATAGCACCGTTTGATGCACGTAAACCATATAGTGCCGTAGCAGATGGGCCTTTCAAGACCGAAATACTCTCGATATCGTCAGGATTAATATCGGCCGCACGGTTGGTGTTGGCAAATTGCTCACCTGCACCCGGCGAGTTACTACCTGCACTTGGTAATGGATTACCCACACTTGTTGAGTTTGAGATAATAATTCCGTCAACTACAAATAAAGGTTGGTTGTCGGCATTACCACTCAAAGAAGTAACTCCTCTTAAAATAATGTTAATACCAGCGCCTGGTGCGCCACCCGAGCCTGTAATTACGGCTCCGGCAATTTTACCTTGTAGTGCCCCAACCAAGTTCTGATTGCCCGAGTTCTTAATCTCTTCTGACTTGAGAGATTGTATTGAGTACCCGATGGCTCGTTTTTCTTGGGTTTGCCCCAAAGCCGTAACTACTACTTCGCCTAGGGTTGAAGAAGTAGAGGTCATTACCACGTTGATAGTGCTTTGGTCTTGTACCAGAATGGTTTGGGTATCCATACCCACAAAACTGAAAATCAATTCAGTTCCTCGTGCTGCTGAGATGCTGTATTCACCATTTGCATCTGTGACAGTGCCGACATTTTTTCCTTTGGCCGTAACGTTAACGCCCGGAATTGCCATGCCATCATCTGAAGAAGTAACTTTCCCTCGAACCGTATTTTGTGCAGACACGTGTAAAGAAAGCAAAAGGCAGAATAAAAAACTCAGTTTAAGTAGCTTTTTTTTCATAATAATATAAATATATTTGGTTATAGTATTGTAAATGTAAGGATTATATCTAAAATACCTACAAAAAACAGTACACAAATAGTATGCGCAAATACCTTTTTTGAGCCTTGGATTTACTACCAAACAGGGTATTTTGTGGACTAAATTTGATAAAGAAGAGACGAAGTGTGTGCTGAAAAAATATTCCTGAATTTTAATATTGGTACTTTCTAAAACTATATAATTTGTTGACTGGCTCAAAAATTGCCCAATTTTCAGGCTTATTCTTTTTAGTTGATTCATTAAAAAGATATTAAAAAAACAGGTTTTAGGTGCCCCTCGAAATAAATATATTTTTTTATTTAAAAATAGGCATATTTATTGCGGTCTTAAAAACAAGGATATTTAATAAAGCTTCTGACTTGGCATAGTAAATATTACTTTGCAGATTTGGTATCATTTTGCTGTAGTTAAAGAAGGCATCAGACCTATACAATTTTAATAAAATCTCTGGCAAGATAGCTTTAGAATAATAGGCAATATTTTCAAGAATACTAACAACAACATAAGTTTTTGGCAAGTATATTTCTAAAGTAATCTTATCTTTCTCGATAGTTTACTTTTATAGTGAGAATAGGTATATTATGATTAGCTTACATTAGCTTGAGATTCTGGAATAATATATGGAAGAGATAGAACTTCTAAAAAAACAAATTGAACAAGAACAAGAAGTTCGTAGAAAAACCCAGGTTCTTCTACAAGAAAAGACTATGCATTTGGCTCTGGTAGAGGAGCAGTTACGTAACTTGAATGCCAGCCTTGAGCGACAGATTGAAGAAGGAAATGCTGCACTGAAGCAAAGTGAGAATCGCTATCAACAATTAGTTGAATCTTTAAAAGATATTGTCTATAAAATCTCGCCAGAAGGCTTTTTTACGTTTGTGAATCCTGTAGTTGAACAGGTTTTAGGGTATAAAGAAAATGAAATTATAGGAAAGCATTTTACAGAATTAGTTTTGCCTGAATACCGAGAAGCACTTACTGGGTTCTATTGGAATATGATGAAGGAAAAACAGGGGAGTACTTACACTGAATTTCCTGCGATGGCTAAAGATAGCCGTGTGGTATGGATTGGACAAAGTGTTCATTTACTAAAAAAAGATAATAGAACTGTTGAGTTATCGGCAGTTGCTAGAGACATAACCGACAAAAAAAATACAGAAGACATACTTCGTACAACCGAGGGCAGATTAACTGCACTCATTACCAATCTGCAAAAAGCTGTATTGGTTGAAGATGAAAACAGAAAAGTGATTTTGGTTAATCAGTTGTTCTGTGATTTTTTTGGTATATCTGCTACGCCAGATACTTTGATTGGTACCAACTCTTTCGAATCATTAGAACAAATAAAGTTTTCTTTTGAAGACCCCGAAAGTTTTATGAGTAGAATGACTGAGCTGATAAACAATCAGAAGATAGTTGTAGAAGAAAAAATAACTGCTGTTGACGGAAGAATATTAGAGCGTGACTATATCCCAATTTTTCAGGAAGGTGTTTATCGAGGAAACCTTTGGGAGTATGCCGATATTACTCAACGACACTTATCAGCCGAGAATATTCGTAAGAGTGAAGAAAAATATCGTAAAATTATGGATAACATGGAGTTAGGACTGCTGGAAGTAGATAACGACCAAAGGATTGTTCGTGCTTATGACCGTTTTTGTAAAATGATTGGCTATTCAGAAGAAGAACTGGTGGGCAAAATTGCCCCGGAATTATTCATATCGAAAGATTATGAGAGCATCTTAAATGCTGAACAAGAAAAAAGAACTCAAGGTAGGGGTAGTTCTTATGAGATGAAGCTCATAAGAAAAGATGGAAGCCCGTTGTGGGCTATTATCAGCGGAACACCTATCATTGATGAAGACGGCAAGACGGTTGGTTCAATAGGGCTTCATTATGATATTACAGAGCGCAAGCAATTAGAGCAGGAGTTGAAACAGGCCAAGCAAATTGCCGAAGACGCCAGCCATGCCGAAAAGCAGTTTTTGGCCAACATGAGCCATGAGATTCGTACGCCTTTGAATGCAATTATCGGCATGACACACTTGTTGTTCGATACACGCCCGAGTCAGCAGCAGAAAGAATACCTTGATATATTAAAAACTACTGCCGATTTTCTGTACGGCTTAATATCTAACCTATTAGATATGGCTAAAATTGAAGATGGAAGGGTAGAGGTAAAGAAAAAATCTTTTGATTTGATAGGAGTACTGCGCACCACTCAGCAGATTTTTAAAATCAAATTAGATAACCGCCCTATAAAACTGAATCTGATGATTGACGGGCAAATTGAAGGGAATTATATTGGCGATGATTTATTACTAAATCAGATTTTGTTGAATATAGTTGGTAATGCTGAAAAGTTTACTGAAGAGGGCACAATCGAGATTGCGGTTAAAGTTAAGAAAGAAGAAGGAGAGAATATCTGGCTTGAGTTTAAGGTTTCAGATACCGGAATCGGGATACCAACCGAGAAATTAGACTTGATTTTTCAGAAATTTGAACAAGTTACACTAGATGGTAATAAACACAGAGGTACGGGATTAGGGCTTGCAATTACCAAACAGCTAGTGGAATTGCAAGGCGGAAGCATATCGGTAAAAAGTATTGAAGGCCAAGGTTCAACTTTTAGTTTTATATTGCCATTTCAGAAAACACCTGAGGGTATTAATACCATAAAAAAAGATATAACCGCTGAAGGCTTAAAAGTAACCCGGATATTGGTGGCAGAAGATAATGCCATGAATCAGAAATATATCAGTAATCTGCTTAATAAGTGGAATTTCCCGTTTATTATTGCACCAGATGGCAAAAAGGCCGTAGAACTAGCACAGAAGCAGGTATTTGATATTATATTGATGGATATTCAGATGCCCAATATGGATGGCTATGAGGCTACAATTAATATCAGAAATACAGATAATCCGAATAAGAAAACGCCAATAATTGCGCTTACTGCCTCGGCTTTGGTTGACCAGAAAAACAGGGCAATGGCAGTAGGAATGAATGACTTTATTTCAAAACCGTTTACCCCAAATCATCTTTTGGGTACTATCCAAGAATATCTAAATGCACAAAAAACATCAGATAAAGAAGTGATTACAAACACTAATGGAAAAATAGAATTAAACAGAGCTTTCCTGAACGAACTATATGGTGATGATAAAGAATATGCTGCTGATATGTTTCAGACTTTTCTGTTAGAAGTAATTCCTGATTTTAGTATTTTAAAAGACCTCATAAACAATCAAAACTGGGATACTCTGGCTAAGGTAGTGCATAAGCTCAAACCTACATTAGCTATGGTAGGGCTACCGGCACTAGAGAAAGAAATGCTTGATTTTGAAGAAAAAATTGGGGTTTCGCCTGATAAAGAGGTGCTAGGTCTAATCTGGAATGATATATTTGCAGATATTACCCAATGCATTCCAATTATAGAAAGTGAATTAGCCAAATTACGAACATGAAATTAAAATGCATCATCGTTGAAGATGAGGTAATGGCTCGGAAATCATTACAGCGGCTTTGTGAGCAACACGAATCGCTTGACTTAGTTTCTGTGTTTGAAAATGCTGAAGATGCCTTGGTTTTTTTATCAACAGAAAAAGTCGACATTATCTGGCTTGATGTAGAAATGCCCGGGCTGTCTGGGTTCGATTTGTTAGAAAACCTGACATCGATTCCGCAAGTAATAATGACTACCACAAAAACCGAGTATGCATTTAATGCTTACCAGTATCAGGTTACCGACTATCTGAAAAAGCCTGTCATGATGCCAAGATTCAAAATGGCTGTTGATAAAGTGCTGGAACTAAATGCCCGTAAAACGTCGGTTTCGCCACAACGACAAGAAATCTATGTAAAGTCTGAAGGACGATATATACGCTTACCCTATACAGATATTCTCTATATCGAAAATATCGGCGATTATGTAAAAATATTCACGCATGATAATTCATATATTATCCATACTACAATGAAGTATCTGGAAGAAAAACTGGGAAATCAGTTTTTGCGTGTGCATAGGTCTTTTATTGTTCATCTTGATAAGATTGTTGATATTGAAGAAAATAATCTGGTAATAGCAAAAAAAGTAATCCCTATCAGCCGTGCAAATAAGCCTGAACTGATGAATCGACTCAATATGCTATAAATTTTATTATTTTTATAATACCCTTAAAATCTGCTATAGTACTCAAGAAATATTTTTTGTCGAAAAGAATATAATGGTATTTTTTTTGCTTTATTCTTTCCTAAAAATTGTAATCTTATGTTTGAGTTTAATGCTCATCTTGATGCCGACTACATCAACGAAATTTATGGTGGCGATTTATCTATCGTACAAATCATGTTTGCTTCTTTTTTAGAAGATAGCTTGCCTGTGTGGGACGAAATAAAAGACAAGGTTATCAGTGGTAATTATGCCGAAGTGGGGCGTCTGGCTCACCAGATTAAGCCATCTTTTGCAATGGTAGGTCTTACTTTTCTACACCCAAAAATTCAGGCATTTGAAGCATTCGCAAAGTCGGGTGCTGCGCAAGATGAATTACTAAAGCAGTACCAACAAATGGCAGTAGACATTAACCATGCAAAATTAGTAATAGAAGAAGACCTGAAGCGGATGGAAGCCTATGTGTAAACTGGCAACTTTGTTATTGTTTTGAACATATTCTGACAAATACCGTTTCGATTCGCTTATACGGCTATCTTACTATTTATACAATTATTGCTAATGAAAACTATTATTGAAATTCTCTTCTGGCTTTGTATTGGGTTGGTTTTTTACACTTATATAGGTTATGGTATTTTAGCATGGATTTTTGTTAAAGTCCGCACTATTCTTGGTATTAAATTTCCGGTTCTCAACGACCCGGCTTTTCAGCCTAAAGTTACATTGGTGGTTCCGGCTTACAACGAAATGAGTTGTATTGATGCAAAAGTAAAAAACTCTTTTGCGCTTGATTATCCCGCCGATAAAATGGATGTACTATTTGTAACAGAGGGGTCAAATGATGGTACTACCGAATACATAGAATCTTTGCAGAGCATATATCCGAATCTGAGAATAATAGGAGGCAATGAGCGTAAAGGTAAAATAGAAGCTATGAATATGGCTATCAAAACTATTAATACGCCCATTGTTATTTTCACCGATGCCAATACAACACTCAATAAAAATGTAATAAAAAATATTGTACGCCACTTTAAAGACGAAAAAGTTGGAGCAGTAGCAGGCGAAAAACGTATTCAGACCGATGAAAGTGAGGCTGCCGCCGGAGCAGGAGAGGGGCTATACTGGAAATATGAGTCGTTTCTGAAAAAACTAGATACCAAACTTTATTCGGTAGTAGGGGCAGCCGGCGAACTCTTTGCCGTAAGAACAAATCTTTATGGTCATGTTGAAAAAGATACCTTGCTCGATGATTTTATGGTCTCGCTAAGAGTAGCTGCCAGTGGCTATCGGGTTATCTATGAGCCAGAGGCTTATGCTATCGAACGCCCATCTTTTTCTATTCAGGACGAAATGAAACGTAAGGTGCGCATTGCAGCAGGCGGTTTTCAGTCTATTGCAAGATTAGCATTTTTATGGAACATCTTTAAATACGGTTGGTTATCTTTTCAGTATGTGTCTCATAGAGCTATGCGTTGGGCAGTTGCACCTTTTTGTTTGCCACTTATCTTTCTGCTGAACCTGGCTTTGGTATTGATGGAAGACATGAGCGAGCCTTTCAGTTTTTATAAAATATTGATGCTTGCACAAGTGGCTTTTTATGTATTAGCTATTGTAGGCTATTGGCTAGAAAACCAGAAAATCAGAATAAAATTACTCTTTGTGCCATTTTACTTTTCGTTCATGAACTACTGCGCTATCAGAGGCTATAACCGCTACCGAAACGGTGTTACCTCAGGTATCTGGGAAAAAGCCAAGCGTGCACAATAATATTTTTTTAATAAAACAGTTAATAAACATTATTAACTGTTTTAGAGTATTTTTAAAAATTGTATTTCGACCTACGAAGTAATCTTTTTTTACTACACTGCGTTGCATTTTTTCGATGTAGCTGCCGGCTACATCTGCAAAATACGCCTTGTTTAGTGAAAAAATCTTTACTTCTCGGTCAGAAAAACAAAATTTAAACACACTCTTATTAAAAACGTTTAACAAGCCATATTTTAACTTTTTTCAATAGGTTTTTCAGCAACTTTCTTCTTTTTTTTGTAATAACTCCACCCCACTCAGACTCTGCTATTGAGTACCTAAGAAATTTTTATTATTAAAAACAGATTTTTTGTTAAGTATTTCTTGCAAAAATAAGATTAGGTATGATATTTGAACAGCATGATATTAAGCCTCAGGGCCTGCCTGATAACGATAAACAACAAACCTTTGTTGATAAGAAAATGACGTGCTTAAGAAGATTTTTTACAGTACTTTTTACTGTAGCCATGCTAATAACTATTAAAACAGAAGTACATGCCCAAGTTGCTTCTGCTGATGCTACCCTGGCAAAAGCCTTCGCATCTGACGAACTATTGCCTTTTCTGATAGATGCTGCCTTAAAAAACTCGGGTGAAGTAAAGAAATTCGAAAAGAGTATTCAACTGGCCGAAGCCAACCTGAAAATAAATAAGAATTCGCTTTATAGTGGGCTTGCTTTTCAATCGGCCTATTCGTATGGTACCAATTATGCTGCCGTAGCCGACGCTACCGCCGCAACCAACTTTAATCGACTTACTACTACTCAAACAGGATTTTATAATGTTGGGGTTGGTTTACAGATACCCCTTACCACAGTTATTAATCGCAAACATTTAGTGAAGTCTGCACGGATGCAAATGGAAATGTTTGGGCATGAAAAAGAAACAGCCACACAGGTTGTGAGGCAAGAAGTGATCAGGATGTATCAGGAATTGAAGCTGTCGCAGAAACTATTAGCCATCAGCACAAATAATAGACAATCGTTGCAATTGAACTACGATTTGGCTGAAAAGGAGTTTTTGCAAGGACAGATGACAGTAGAGCAACTTTCGAGGGTTCTTGAAATGAACAATAAGGCAAAAATTGAGTATGAAACAACGCTGAATATGTTTCAGACTAGCCTTATGCAATTAGAAACGTTTACAG
Source organism: Emticicia soli (assembly GCF_037860775.1). Taxonomy (NCBI): domain Bacteria; kingdom Pseudomonadati; phylum Bacteroidota; class Cytophagia; order Cytophagales; family Leadbetterellaceae; genus Emticicia; species Emticicia soli. The sequence continues at coordinate 196,309 of NZ_JBBEWC010000010.1, forward strand.
GAACAACTTTAGCACTTTTATTAAAGAGAGTAAGATGAGTTTTTTGCATTTCCTTAATTTAGTTTTTAAAAATCTGAAATGGCTGGTATTGGTTCCGATACTACTAGCCGTTACGATTTTTTATTTTACTCGTAAGGAGAAAAAAGTATATGCCTCAGAATCGACAATTTATACAGGTATTGCTTCTGGATATAGCTTAAGTGGAGCCAATAAAGCCGACTTCTACTCTACCAGTAATGCCTTCGATAACCTGTTATCGCTTATACAGTCAAGAGAAACCAAGCAAGAGGTTGCTGTTTCTTTGCTTGCCGAGCATTTGTCGATGGAGAAGCATAATGCTGAAATGATGACCTGGGCATCGTATGAAGAGCTAGGCAAACAAGTGCCCGATAGCATTAGAAAACTACTCGTAAAACCAACATTACCAGAGACACGGGCTGCGATTCTTAAATATATGTTGAGCAGCGATGATAATGTCATTTATGAGTTGCTGAACTCAAAAGAACCTTATTATTCGATAGATGCTTTAAACAAAATTGAATCAACCCGTATCAACACCAGTGATTTGGTAAAACTATCTTATGATACTAACGACCCTTTTATATGCCAACGCACATTAGAATTGCTGATAGATATTTTTATGGAAAAATACCGCTCGTTGAGAGAGGGGCAAACCACTTCGGTAGTTGATTATTTTGAAGCACAAACCCGAAAATCGTTCATAAAGCTTGATTCGGTAGAAAAACTTTTTCTGGATTTTAATAAAAATAATGACATCATTAACTATTATGAGCAAACCAAAGCCGTAGCAGGAGAAAGAGAGAATTTATATACGATGAATCATGAGCTGGAAATGGATGAAATGGCATCAGGAAAAGCGCTTGATAAAGTGAATGAAAGCATAAAAAATCGTGTATATCAATCAATTTATGGAAGTGAGATAATTAATGAAAGACAGAAACTTTCAGATATTTATAATAAGATCGCTAACAGCGAAGTAATAAATAAAGATGGTTCAAATAAAAAAGAACTTGATAGTCTAAGAAGACTGGCGACTATTTACGAGGGCAACATCAAGAAATCGCTGACCGAATTAAATCAAGAGTCGAATACGCCGAATGGGATTCCGACAAAAAATGTATTAGACGAATGGCTGCGAACTACCCTTACTTATGAACAAAGCAAAGCCAAGCTGGCCGTGATGGACAAGCGTAAGAAAGAGTTTACAGAAGAATACCGCAAATTTGCGCCGTTAGGAGCTATTCTTAAAAAAATTGAAAGACAAATAAACGTATCAGAACAAGAGTACTTGCAATTGTTGCATGACCTTAATCAAGCGAAACTTTCACAACAAAATACCGAGCTTACATCTAAACTGAATGTAGTTGACCCACCATTTTTACCTCTTAAACCAAACCCATCAAAACGATTGATTCTGGTGGTAGTAGGTTTTATGGTAGGTTTTGTATTGGTACTGGGCGTGATAATAGGCAGAGCGTTCATCAATAAAACACTGCTTGAGCCTGGTAGAGCCAGAAAAATGATTAACCTGCCTTTGTTGGGTATTTATCCTTTACTTAATGATAATCCTAATTTCTTAAGAAAAGCCGACTTGCGTCTGTTACAGCACGTACTTGCCAAAATTGACGGACATCAGGACACTATCTATCTCGGTTTTATCAGCACACAAAAAGGCGAAGGTAAAAGCACGATTATTGATATTCTGGAACAACAACTGATTGATCTGGGCTACCATGTAGAAAAACAATTATTGCTCTCTAATACTGAATACCGCCAATTGGGTATATCAATGCCTCTTAGTTTGGCGGCTCACCAGTTAGAATTGGCTAATGAGCATGAGGTTATCAAAAGCCATGATAGCCAGTTGATGATGACAGACGAGCATGGACTTGTAAAGAAAAAAGAAAAAGATTTTATATTGGTTGAGTTTCCGGCATTAGAGAAAATGGTGATAAAGCCCGGTCTTTTTCCACCGCTTAATCACTCTTTTCTGGTTTGTAGAGCCAACCGTATATGGGACAATAAAGATAAAGACATGGTTTCTATTTTTATGCAAACAACACATAGCCAACCAATGTTTATTTTGAATGGCGTAGAAACCGATTTTGCCGAAGAACATATTGGAGAAGTACCTAAAAAGCGTAGTGCTTTCAGGGCATTTATTAAGAAAATAGTAAAATTTGAATTTGGTAATAGAAAATCAGCCTATAGGTCTTAGCTGAGCCTTGCGAATGGAGAGTAATATTTTTTATACAAGCAATCGTAACATTATAAAGAATATTTGGCTGATACCAATTGTTCTTTTTACTGTTGCGTGCGGTTGGGTAATAGCTAGAAAAGGTATTGCAATTGGGGCTGTTTTGTTAGTATTACCCTTTGTAATAGGCTTTGTGGCATTGGTTTTTTTCAGGCCACGTGTGGGTATGTATGCCTATCTCATTTATTGTTTTCTGATGCCTACTATCGGGAAACATATTCCGGGCGTGCAGTTTGGTTTGGCAGTAGATGGCTTGCTTTTTTTAACACTATTTGCAGTGTTATTTTTCAGAGGCGATAAGTTTAAGTTCAGGCACATAAACGTTGACCTATTCTGGATGGCAGTAGTGTGGTTTATTATTACCATTTTGCAGTTGGGGAATCCTGAAAGACCTAGCATTTTAGGATGGGTTTACGAGATGCGCTCAGCAACGCTTTACTGGATTCTGACCATACCCCTGGCACTTCTGCTGTTTTACAAAAAATCAGATATTAACCTGTTTCTCACCATTATAATTGTTTTGTCTTTTCTGGGAGCAGTTTATGGTGTGAAACAAAAAAAATATGGGCCTGATGCCGCCGAAAACAGATGGCTTGAAGAAGGGCCTAAGAAGACACACGTTTTATTTGGTAAACTGCGTGTATTTTCTTACTATTCAGATGCCGGGCAATTTGGTGCTTCACAGGCGCAACTTGCCATTATGTGCATTATATTGGCAGTAGGGCCTTATACACAAAAAAGAAAAATAGCCTATCTGGTGGCAGGGCTGATGATTATGTATGGCATGATTATTTCTGGTACAAGAGGTGCTTTATTTGGCCTGGTAGGAGGGGGCTTCACCTTTCTGGTGCTTAGTAAGCAGATAAAAATTCTGCTTTTAGGCATTATAGTAGGTGGCGCTTTTTTAGGAGTGCTCAAATACACAACCATTGGTAACGATAATGCCGAGGTGAGGCGTTTGCGTACTTCTTTAGACCCTAAGGATGCTTCTTTGCAGGTACGCTTTATAAACCAGAAAATATTGGCCGACTATATACGCACCAAGCCTTTCGGAGCAGGTGTAGGTACAATGGGGATGTGGGGCACTACTTATAATAAAGATAAGTATATTTCGCAGATTCCGCCTGATAGCCTTTTTGTGAAAATATGGGGTATGTATGGCATTGTAGGTTTTCTGATATGGTTCGGAATCATGATGTATATTATGGGTAAAAGCGCCGGAATAATCTGGAAAACCCGAGACCCTGTGCTTAAAAACCAGTTGGTATCCTTGTGCTCGGGTGCAGCAGGTATTTTATTGTGTAGTTATGGTAACGAGGTACTCAACGCCATGCCTTCGTCGGCTATTGTTTACATTAGCTGGGCGCTGATATGGCTAAGCCCAAGATGGGATACACCTGAGCCTAAAGTAATTGAGATTAAAGAAGAAGAAAGTATTTACTGAATCCAAGAGACTGATTGAGCTGATTTTATGATTAGCTCAATCAGTTTTTTTAATATTATTTCACCTTTGAGTAAAACCTGATAATACGATGGATGTTTTGTACATTTTATTAAACATTGTTCTCTACGCTGTGCTTATTTACCTGGGTATTCAGGTGTTTTATCTGCTCTTTTACTCCATTGCAGGTAAAATAGCCCGAAAAGAGACCTTTGTTGAAGCCCAGAAGCTCAGAAAAATAAGAATCTTTATTCCGGGTTATAAAGAAGATGCCGTAATTATTTCTACAGCCAAAGACGCTATCGAGCAAGACTATCCTAAAGATAAATACGAAGTAGTAATCATTGCTGACTCTTTCAGTGAGGCTACTTTAGCTACGTTAAATGCTCTTCCTATTAAAGTCATTGAAGTAAGTTTCGAAAAAAGTACCAAAGGCAAAGCTTTAGAAAAAGCCGTTGAGGCAACTAAGCACGAGCCAGTAGATATTGTATTGATTTTAGATGCTGATAACCACATGTCGGCTGGTTTTCTACATGCTGTTAATAATGCTTTTGAAAAAGGCTACGAAGTGGTGCAAGGGCACCGTACAGCCAAAGATTTCAAAACGCCGTTTGCCATGCTTGATGCCTGCACAGAAGAGATAAACAACCACATTTTCCGTAGAGGTCACGTGGCTGTTGGCTTACCATCGGCATTGATTGGTAGCGGTATGGCTTTTCAGTGGGACTTCTTCGTTTCGTTGTTACATAACATAGGAGATACCTCGGGTGAAGATAAAGAAATGGAATACCGCATCATCAGACAAGGTAAAGATATTGCTTTTCTGGATGGCCGATTTGTATATGATGAGAAGGTGGCGAAAACTGATGTTTTTAGCAAACAAAGAAGCCGATGGATGGCTATGCAGCTTGAGTTTTTTGAAAAATATTTTGTTGAAGGCTGGGTACAGTTATTCAGAGGAAACGTAGCTTTTTTTGATAAAGTTTTTCAAACTTACTTATTGCCAAGGGTTATGTTGGTAGCGGTTGTGTGTCTTTGGTTAGTGTTGACAATTGTTTTTTTCAGAGCGTTTTTATACGTAACAATTGGAATGTTTTTTGCTTTGGTTTTAGCATTGTTGTTGGGTATTCCGGGCAAATGGTATAACAAAAAACTGTTTATGGCACTTTTGCAGATACCAAGTGCTTTGTTTTCGATGCTAAAAGCGATGTTGCACATTGGCGAAGCCCGTAAAAAGTTTATTCATACACCTCACGGTGAATCATAACACATCTAAACAATAAAAATTATGCCTTGGGATATTATCGCTGTAACAGGTATAATATGCTTACTCTGGGGTTTTGCTAAAGGTCTGAAAATTAAAAACAAACGCCATGTCAAAAGAAGTTGAAGCATATATTCTGATTGCACAGCAGGAATGGGAACTAAACCTTGGAAGCAATGCCCGTAACTTAGCCGTAGAGTTTAGCAAAACTAAACCTGTAATATATGTTAACCCAGATGTTGGTATTAAAAGTCTGATAGATAGGCTCGGGACTCCATACGGCAGAACCCGACTGAAACTAGCTTTGGGTATAGGCAAAAACACAGTAAAAGTAGCCGACAATTTATGGGTACATACACCCCAAAATATTGGATATTCGATAAACTGGCTTAAAAATTTTAAGCTCTACGATATTCTGAACAAAAGAAATACAAAGGGTTTTTTGAGTAGCTTAAAAAAGGCAGTTAGAAAATTGGGCTGGAAGCCCGAAAATTGTGTGGTTTTTAACGATAGCCAGATGTTTGCCGGCCCTTTTATCAAAGCGTTTTTTAAGCCATTATTGAGTTTTTATTATATAAGAGATAACCTTGTTGAGCAAGCATATTTTAAGTTTCATGGCCCACGTATAGAGCCTATAACAATTGAAGCGGCTGATGCTATTTTTGCTAACTCGGCTTATCTGGCCGAGTATGGGGCAAAATACAATAAGATAAGCCTTGATATAGGGCAGGGGTGTGAAACCGACATCTACGATGCTTTCTCTGAAAAAACAGAACCTGCCGATCTGGCAAAAATCAAACATCCACGTATTGGTTATGTAGGTTTTCTGACGCATGAGCGTCTGGATATTCAGCTTTTAGAGCAAATAGCCGAAGCCAGAAAAGACTGGCAGCTTGTGCTGATAGGCCCCGAAGAACCTGTGTTTGAGAAAAGCCGACTGCACCACCTACCTAATGTACATTTTCTGGGCTCAAAAAAAACAAGCGAATTGCCTGCTTATATGCATTATATTGATGTATGTATGAATCCGCAGGTTGTTAACGGCTTAACGATTGGGAATTATCCTAGAAAAATAGATGAGTATTTGTCGATGGGTAAGCCAACAGTAGCTACCGAGACTATCGCTATGAAAATGTTTTTACCTCATGTAGAATTAGCTGTGGGGCTTGATGGGTATCTGAAGGCCATCGAAAAAGCACTACAACCGCAAGAATACGAGCAAAAAATAGCTGCTATTAATTGTGCCAAAAGTCATACATGGGCGGCTTGCGTAGAGAAAATCTATGCAGTACAAAAACAATTACTGAAAGAAAAATAACAAATCCACCCTAAAGGCGTTCCGTCGTTTTAATTAACCTTATGAAGCTAAAGAATATTATATCAAAATTGCGTAACAGGCATTTTTTATCACTGTTTGGTAATGGGGCAATGGCCGTTTTAGGAATGGTGCTTGCCGGTATATTATTCAGGTCTATGCATTCAGACGACCTCGGCTATTGGTTCTTTTTTCAATCTATATTTGTATTGCTCGATACCTTCAGAAGTGGGTTCCTTCAAGTAGCATTAATTAAATTCTATACTGGTGCCGAAAAGGTAAAGGCAGATGCTGTTTTGGGCTCTGTCTGGTATCTAGGGATTATTATTACGGGTATATTGGTTATACTGAACATACTAGCCGTACCATTATTAAATTTTACTGATAGTACGGGGGTTATTATTACAATACAGTGGTTTGGTATTACATTTTTATGTAGTCTGCCTTCAAATATTGCTTCTTGGGTACTACAAGCCGAGCAGAGATTTGATAAACTCCTGATTCTAAGGGTAATCAATCAGGGTTTATTTATTGTAATGGTTTTACTGATGGTGATTTTTCATAACCTGACATTAGATAAGATTCTCATTATCAATGCAGTGTGTATGCTAGTAGTAAGTATTTTTTGCCTCTTTAAAGGCTGGACACACCTAGATACCTTTAAGAAGCGTACAAAAGAATCTATTAGCGAGTTATTTCATTTTGGGAAATATAGTGTAGGTACAACCATCAGTTCCAATTTGCTTCGTAGTTCCGATACCTTTATTATCATGATAGTATTGGGTACTGCCGGGCCTGCTGCAGTAGCTATGTATAATATTCCGATGCGATTGATGGAGATTATTGAAATACCGCTTCGGAGTTTCCTGGCAACGGGTATGCCTTCAATGTCAGAAGCATTCAATAAAAATAATAAGAAAGAGGTGGTAAATATCATGCAGAAATATGGCGGGCTACTCACAATTGCGCTTATTCCTATCTGTTTGATTGCTATTCTGCTTGCCGACCTGGCTATTGGTATTTTGGGTGGGGGCAAGTATGTGGGCACTGAAGCCGTAACGGTTTACCGTATTTTTATGTCGTTTGCCATGTTTTTCCCTATTGATCGATTCCTGGGGGTTACTTTAGATATTATTCATCAGCCAAGAATCAATTTTTATAAGGTTTTAGTGATGTTAGCTACCAACATTGCTTTCGATTTTCTGGGTCTTTACTTATTCGACGGAATACTTGGGGTGGCTATTGCCACATTCTTTACATTTTTATCAGGTGTTCTTTTTGGTTATTTCTGGTTGAAGAAGTATCTGGATTTTAGGCTATTGAGCTTTTTTACAGTTGGGTTTAATGAAATCAAACAGTTGTACAGCCAGCTCTTATATAAGAACAAGGCTGCTTAAAATCTATATATGAAAATTGCCCATTTAATACTGACTCATGCTAATCCAAGTCAATTAGAAAGATTGATAGAAAGTTTAGCGCATCCTGATGCCGACTTTTATATCCACGTCGATTTAAAGGCTAATATTGAGCCGTTTCTACCTTTAGCAAATAAGCATGTTTTTTTTATACAGAATCGTATAAAAGTGTATTGGGGGGCTTATAGCATTGTTCAGGCTACGGTAAATAGCTTCTACGAGATTCTGGCATCAAATGAAAAATACGATTTTGTGAATTTACTAAGCGGCCAAGATTACCCACTGAAAAGCGTCGAATTTATTCATAATTTTTTTGAGCATCACCAAGGCAAAGCTTTTATGGATGCGCTGCTGATAGAGTCGGAATGGGAAGAAGCGTTGCCAAGATTAAGAAAATATCATTTTATAAATTATCGTTTTAAAGGCCGTTATTTGATTGAGAAGTTCTTGAATCTTTTTGCTTTAAACCGCAAAATGCCAAATAACCTTGTGCCGGTAGGGCGTTCGCAATGGTTTACCGTGAGTATACAACATATAAAATATATTGTTGAATACCTGCAAAAATACCCCAAAGTGAAGAAATTCTTTGAATTGACCTGGGGTGCTGATGAAATAATTTTTCAGACTATTCTCTATAATTCTCCTTATCAGCAAGATATCGTTAATGACGGCCTGCGCTATATCGACTGGTCGGAGGGTAAAGCAAGCCCGAAGGTATTAACTTTTGAAGATTTACCTGCTTTGTTGCAGTCAGAAAAACTATTTGCCCGTAAATTCTCTTTAAAAGATTCGTCTGAACTGTTAGATGCCTTAGATAAAGCCAATATAAAACACAAAGAAATACACTGACTAGCCGTTTAATACTTCATTATAGATGCCGAGCACTTGTTCGGTAGTTTGTTTCCATGAGAAAAGCTTTACTCGTTCAATTCCGTAAGTAATCGCTTTATTTCGTAGATGTGTATCGTTTAGTAGCAATACTATTTTATCAGCAATCTGTTCTATATCGGTTGGGTCTACCAATATAGCACCACTTCCGGCTATTTCGGGCATTGCCGATGTGTTGCTGGTAATTACGGGCGTTCCACACTGCATAGCCTCTAGTATCGGAATACCGAAACTCTCTCGTAACGATGGGTATAAAAACAACTGGGCGAGCTTATATAATTTGGGTAGTTCCTGATTTACAACATAGCCAATAAGCATAATGTGTTTCAGTAAATGCTCATTGTTTTGCTCACGTAGCAAAGGCAAGAGGTCTTCCGGTTTGTAGTCGGTCATTACGAGCGTAAAATCCAGTTGCTTGCGTTGGTAAAGCAAACCCATAGTTCTGATAACATTGGGCAGGTTTTTCTTAGGGTCGGTATTGCCCAGAAACAACACATATCGCTCGGGCAGATTCATTTTTTGCTTGAATGCCAGTAACTCATCTTCGCTATGTTTGGCCTGAAAATGCTCACTACAAGCATTATAAACTGTACGAACTCTATCTTCCGGCAGGTGCAGCTTTTCAATGATTCTTTCCCGCTCATAGTTACTTACCGTTATTATCATAGCTGCTTTATCCGCTATTTTTGGTACATTCCATTTGCGATATGCTGCACCAAGTTTCTGGTATAAACTGCCTGCTTTACTGGTTTGTTTTTCGAGATAGATAATGTCGTGTATCGTAACAACTAGAGGTATATCAATATTGGTAGGAGCGGTGTTGCTTGTGCAATGAAGCAAGTCTATTTTATCTTTTCGGCTTGCGCTGGGCAAAAGATATTGCTCCCATATAGGATATAAAGCAGGGCCTCTTAGTTGTAACTGTATATTTTCTGAAGATCGGAGTGTATCAGTATCATTATAAGGTTGAGCGTAAACAAAGTATTTGTGAGGCGTCTGCATCTGCTGCAATTGGCGCAGTATTTCAAGTATGACAATATCCATGCCATGCTTTTTTTGTCGGAAAATACGTTGAGCTTCTATTCCAATACGCATCAGGTTGCAAATGAATGTGTGTAGAAAGAAAAACAAACTGCGCTTAAAAGTTCCACTAGCGGGTCTTATAGTCAAACTGCACTTATTTTATCATGAATATCATTCTTGCTATTGCTGAAATTCCAGATAAAACCTTGCCAGAATGCTTTAAGGTGGGGCCAATCTCTTTTAAGAAGATAGCTCAACATATTTTTAGGCACAGCTATAAAAAAGTAATATAAAAACATCAGGATTCGTTGGAGTCCAAACGTATTACGGCGTAAATAAAGGAGCCTGTTTCGGCTGTAATAATAAGTTTTCAGGGTTGAGCCTTTGCCCGTGCTCATCGATTCTTTATGCCAGATTCGGCTCTTGGGTTCGTACCAAATGCTATAACCTGCTCTTTTGAATCTTTCGCAATAATCCATTTCTTCGTAATATAAAAAGAAAAGCTCGGCCATCATGCCTACTTTTTCAAAAGCTTCTCGTGAGTACATCATGGCGGCGCCATGCGCTCTTGAGGTTGCTCGGGCTACATCGTATTGCCCTTGGTCTTTTTCGAAATGGCCAATCGAGAAGCCTCTACCCGTTACAGGATTAATCGGTAAAAAGCCTGCAAACTGAATGGTATCGGGTTCGTCGAAATAAAGAATCTTTGGGCAAACAATGCCAATCGTTTTATCGCTTTGCATACGGCTGACCAATGGCTCAAGAAAACCTGGGTCAACTTCTGTATCATTATTCAATAAAAAAAAATAATCACCTGTGGCTATTTCCATGCCACGGTTATTCCCGCCGGCAAAGCCAAGATTTGCTCCGGTTTCCAGGTATTTAATCCAGGGGAAATCGATAGGTAACTGGTGGCCGGGTTCTTTATTACTGTTATCAACCACTACTACTTCAATAGAAGGATAAGTTATTTTTTCCAACGAATGAAGCAATTCGGCTGTTACGGCCGTGCCATTAAAATTAACAGTAATTATTGAAACTTTAGGTAAATTGCTAGGCATAAGACAATAGGCTTTTTACTTAGAAATGCGTTCTGAAAAGATGCTTTCTTACCCTGAATATGAAAGCTCTCAGTAAGCCTCCGTCTATCTGAATCCGGCGGTCGCTTGTCCATACTCTGCCATCGTCTCCTTCTACACCTTTTATTTTTCCACCTGCTTCCATTAGCCTAAAAGCCATCATGCCATCTTCGGCGGCGTGCCCTTCGTTTTCTCTTGGTGTTCCTCTGAAAGTACGCTGTACTTCAATATCATATCCATTTACTTCAATACCTTTTTGGCGTACAATTCCACTATTATAACCCAATACATTGAGGTAAGGTTGTCTTTTACCTTTCTTCTTTATAGCATATCGGCTGATAAACTCATAAATACCATATTGCCAACGTGGGGTTGATGTGCTCGGCAAGAAAGAGTAAGTGCCGTGCACACAATATACTTTTTCGTTCTCACCATCAATCATGGTTTTGGTCATAGCGCTTATCCAACCTGGCGGATACAGCGTATCACTATCGGCTGTAAGCAGATATTTGCCTTTGGCATAGTGTAAACCTGCTGTACGGGCATGGCCTACGCCTTGTTTGGTTTCCATGATGGTTTGCACGCCTAATTTTTTTAAAAGGGCGTGGGTACCGTCGGTAGAGTTATTATCAACAACTATTAGTTCAGCCGGGTATTGTGTATTAGTATTGGCAAAAGAGAGCAGTGTATGTATAATTCCTTCTTCTTCGTTCCATGCAGGTATTACAACACTCACAATAGGATCTTTAACAGAAAACCTTGCCAATTTTCTTTTTAACTCTTCAACTTCCTCAGCAGGATATTGCTCTATCCGTAAAGGTTTGTTCAGTATGTTCTTTACCCAGTCAGGCAAGCGGAGATGAATCATTATTTATCTGTTTTAAATCAAAGAAACCACAAACACAGAAATAGACTTATACGTTTTCTGATTGCAATAGTGCAGGGAAAGTCATAAAGAAAATTTTCATGTCGTATTTAAAAGAGAAGTTTCTTGCATACTCAATATCTAGCTGAATTCTTTCTTCTTCGGTCATGTCTTTCTTGCCTTTACCTCGTTTGGTTACTTGCCAGAGCCCTGTTAAACCACCAGGGCCAGCGAAACGCTCTATGTATTCATCAGTTGTTAATTTTTCGGCTTCATACAATGGCAATGGGCGGTTACCTACCAACGACATATCGCCTAAGAAAATATTAAATAACTGAGGTAGCTCGTCAATACTGCTATTGCGCAAAAACTTGCCAAGTCGTGTAATACGTGGGTCGTTCTGAAACTTCATGAAAGCTACTTTCTCTTTTTTCTCCGATAAGTACATCTTTTCACAAACTATTTCACCATCCAGATACAACTGCTGTTGGCAACTACCTAAGCCTGTGCAGGTTTCACATAGTCCGGTTATCTGTTTGGTATCAGTATTTTTGGTGTACATATTCAGCGAGCCCATGTTTTTAATTAGCTGGTCGGCATCGGTTCGCATAGTTCTGAATTTGTAAATACTAAAAATTTTGTACCCTGCACCTACACGTTTCGATAAGTAGATAACCGGACCTTTTGAATCAAGTTTAATCAAAATGGCAACAATTATCAATAAAGGCGATAGCAACAGTAGTGCTAGGCCAGTAGTACTTACGTCTATAAATCTTTTCCAGAATGGAATCTTTACATCAAGGATACTGGCTTTGGTTTGTTGCATAGCCTTATAATGCCGACGCTTTATGAAATAATCAAGGCGAGTAATTAAATCCCCGCTGCTGAAATCGCTTGGGTATAAATCATCGGCACCCTTTTCGATTATTTCTTTTAGTAAACCATGCGTAATGTGGTCGCTGGTTATAACTACCGGAAGCGTTCTTGTCCATGCTTCAGCACGAATCATTTCCAGAAATTTTAAACCACCGCTGCTTCTGCTGATAACAATGGCATCAGGCGGATAGGTGTTTTTTAGATATTCAAGACAACTCTCTGGGCTGTTCATTACTTTTACGTGAATTTTCTCTCCGAATTTCTTTAGAAAATTCACTACCGCCTTGTCGTCTTTTTCAACTAAAATTATCTTAATCGGAAGCTTATCTTGTTCAGTAATTGCCGTAGTATTTGGTACAGTATTATTCATATATCAGAGATGAGTGTTAATATGAATCAACTATAGATTTTGGTTTTACACGTCTTAAAATTGCTTTGATTTTAGCGTGTACTTCCATCGGATTAAAAGGCTTCAACATAAAGTCGTCGGCACCGATATTGAGGCATTCTATTCGCTCTTTGCTTTCGTCGGTACCCGACAGAATAATAATGGGTATGTCGCCGTACAAATTACTGGCTCTTATCACTTTAGTAAATTCTTTTCCACTTAGATTGGGCATATTCAGGTCGGCGATGATAAAATCGGTATCATTGCCGGCTTCTAGCCAGCTCATGCCTTCCATGCCATCGTTCTTAACAGTTACTTCAAATTCTTTATTAAGAAAATGTTCTAAAACTTTTCTAATACTTGCCTCATCATCAATTATTAGAAGTTTTAATTTTTTGTTCATCGTTATTAAAATTAGTGAGAATATTTTAGAAAAGCATTAATAAGTTTTGTTAGGAGATGCTCTTCTAAGAAACAAGAAATTGCCTGATGTTGACAATACTTAGTTGCTTAAAGTTGAAAAGACAAAAAATTAACAAATTTATTATTTGCTCCGATTACTTTATAAAAGACGGTTTAATCAATAAAATATATAGCAATTATTCTGCCAAAATACTTGGTAAATTTGTTTTTCTACAACGTACACAATTAATACTTATAGCCTTAAAAATCAGTTTATTAATAGCAAGCCGATAAAAAGTTAAGGAGAGGTATAAGTTTTGCGTCAATTATTATGATTTATATAGTTGGTCGTAAATTTTTTCTACTTCTCTTGTCATGCGCTCTACATTATAATTGGTCTCAACAGTGAGTCTTGCAGCCTTACTCAACTTCTCTCTCAGGGCTTTATCATTGGCCAGTTGCATCAAGGCATTTGCCAGTTGGTCGGGGTTCATGGGTTGCACTAATAAGCCGTTTTGTTCTTGTTGTAAGACCTCTTTTGTTCCATCAATGGCTGTAGCAACAATGGCTTTACCCATTGCCATGGCTTCTAACAAGGCTATTGGTAGCCCTTCCCATAACGAAGGCAGGCAGAAAATATCAATGCCGTTGAGTATATCGGGTATATCTTCTCTGAAACGCTCAAAAATAACTCTTGAGTTAATACCCAACTCGTTGGCCATTTTTAATACCTCTTCTTTACTGTCGCCATCGCCTACTATCAGAAACTTTATTTTATTATCGGCCGGAATCTTCGAAATGGCTTTCAGTAGAGTAAAAGGGTCTTTTTGCGCTGTCATACGGGCAATAAAGCCTACTAAAATTTCATCTGCTTTAATGCCAAACTCTTTACGAATATCTTTAAAGCTATTGTTGAGATTAAATTTAGCCAGATTAATACCATTGGTGATTACTGTGGCATTTTTCATGCTGAATCTCTTGGCGCCATCTTCATAATTACTGTTCGAAACACAAATGGTTTTCTGGGCATTCTGTACCAGAAATTTTTCGCTGTAAGTTCTGATATTCTTTACCAGAAAATTCTGGTCATTATGAAACGACCAGCCATGAACCGTATATAAAAGCGGAATACCCAATTTTTGGGCTGCTTTAAAAGTATTTGAGTTTGCTCTTGTGCCGTGGGCATGCACAATGTCTATTTTCTCTTGTTTCAGAATTTCACCTACCTCTTTCCAGACAGAAAAATCGAAAGGCTTTTCGGTATGAATTACATAGGTTTTTACACCTTTGGCTTTCATTTTATCTATCATAGGGCCTTCGGTAAACGAAAGCACAATAGACTCGTATTTGTCCTGATTTAGTGTACTTACCAAATCAAGTACGTGCGTTTCTCCACCACCTATTTTTCCTTGTCTGATTGTTTGTAAAATTCTGATTTTTTTGTTTTCCGGCATGTTGGAGTTTTGAGAATAGGTATATTTTAAAAGTAAAAAAAAATGCACAAACCTAATGCCAAGTCTGATTAAATAATCATATAAAATTATCAAGCGGTGTAATTGCAGTTTTTTAATAATGGCATAATGTAATGCAGAGATGATTTTGAGAATGAAAATATTTTTTTGTTCTATTTGGTATAGAACTGTGTAGCCGAAAGCTTGATTACAGCAGTTAGAAAATGCATAACACATATACTGATGATATGCCTTATCTGGAAAGAATGGAGAAAGCTAATGGGTATTAATTTTGCAAGTATCGAAGAATTGTTGGATACAGCAAACCATTAAATACAAACTTTGGTAAAGTACCCTAAATAGCCAATTTGGTGCACAAATGCTGTTTGTGGCATATATGGGTAGTTTGTCTAAAATTTGAATTTTGCAAAAAAAATCAATCTATCTTTCGGTTAAATAGTAACATTCAAGCAGAACCGAGTATTTGAATATAAGAACCATGCATTTATGGTTTGAAACAAAATTCATTAGCGATAAATAGTTTTTACGACTTTCAAGATATTTTACCTTTATGGAGTTACAATTTATTTTTTTAAGTAAAATAAATTGTAATTAAAGCAAAAAGCCCCTTTTTTTAGGGGCATTTTTGTGGGCAATAAGAAGGATTATTTCTTCAATTTCTGATAGCGCAACAAGCCTTCTAAGAAGTAATAATCGGCATAAACCAATGGTACGTCAATCTCTGATTTTAGAGGTTTTGCACCTACCGAATGCTTTAATATAAAATGATTGTTTTCACCAAGATTGGCTTTATACGCAGGGCTTGCCAGATTTTGTAACATAGTTTCGGCGGCAGCAAAATATACTTTGCTTTTAGCTTTGCCTACATAAGTGCTTAACTCTAATAGCGCCGAAGCTGTAATGGCACCTGCTGAAGCATCACGCTCTTCGTTCGGAATATTAGGTGCGTTAAAGTCCCAGTAAGGAATTTTATCTGCTGGCAAATTCGGGTGATTCAAATAGAAATCAGCGATTTTTTCTGCTTGTGCCAGGTATTTTTTGTCTTTGGTTTCTCTGTACATATCTGTGTAGCCATACAAAGCCCAAGCCTGACCTCTCGCCCAAGCTGATTCATCAGCATAGCCTTGGTGTGTACCTTTTGTTGCTACTTCGCCATTTGGGCCATAAGCCACTACGTGGAAACTACTGCCATCAGGGCGGAAATGGTTTTTCAAGGTATTATCGGCATGAGTTACACTCAGGTTGTAAAAGTCTTTGTTACCCGACTCACGAGCTGCCCAGAACAAAAACTCAAGGTTCATCATATTATCAATAATAACAGGGTATTTATTACCTTTCCAGTTGTTCCACGATTTGATTACGCCAACTTTAGGGTCAAAGCGAGTCGCTAACGATTTAGCACCCGTAAGCATAATCTCTTTATACTTCTCGTTTTTAGTAAGGCGGTAGCCATTACCAAACGGACAATAAAGCATAAAGCCTAAATCGTGCGTGCTGGTGTTATATTGCTCTTTTTCTACGGCCATTGTCCATTTATCGGCAGCTTCTTTCCATTTCTGGTCTTTGGTTTGCTCAAAAATATACCATAACGAACCACCAAAGAAACCACTACACCACCAACTGGTAGGCATATCTCTTGGCGAGCCATCGGGGTTGGTTGATTGTGGCGTTTTGGTAATATCGGGGTGGCTTTTAAGCATTCCTTCGTATTGTTGAGCAGCAAAAGCAAATTCTTTGGCCACATCTATCTTCTTTTGCCCAAAAGCGACTATAGAAACGAATGCAAGTAAAACAGTTAATTTTGAGGTGTATTTCATTTTAAAATAAGGTTGAAATAAATTGAATAGATTGTATGAATAGAAATAAAATTACATTAACGTAAATCTGGAATAGCAATGAAATCCATATCTGCAAAAGACTGGTTTTCGCCTGCCATACCCCAGATAAATGAATAATTAGAAGTGCCACAACCCGAATGCACCGACCAAGGCGGAGAAATAATAGCTTGGTGGTTGCTTATCCATAAATGGCGGGTTTCTTGCGGTTGCCCCATCAAATGAAGTACGCCGTGGTTCTCAGGTACATCAAAATAGCAGTAAGCCTCCATACGGCGGTCGTGTGTGTGCGATGGCATCGTGTTCCATACGCTTCCGGTTTGTAATACAGTAAGCCCCATTACTAACTGGCAACTTCTGATACCATCAAGGTGGATGTACTTATAAATCACACGTTGGTTAGCTGTTTCAACTGCGCCCATACTTGCCGGAGAAGCCTCTTCTTTGGTCATGAGGCGAGTTGGATAAGCCACATGCGCAGGCGCCGAAAGAATAAAATATTTTGCAGGTGCATTGTTATCAACGCTTTCAAAAACTACCTTTTTTGCTCCTTTCCCTACATATAAGCAATCTAGCTTGTTGATGTTGAAAGTTTCGCCATCTACCGTAATCTTGCCATCACCAGCAACGTTGATAATACCTATTTCTCTTCTTTCCAGAAAGAACTCAGCTTTTAGTTCATCATAGTTTCCAAGTGGAACAGCTTCATTTTTAGGCATTATTCCGCCTATAATCATACGGTCGTAATGAGAATAAACCACGTGTACCTGGTCTGGTGTAAATAGTGTTTCTACCAGAAAATTGTCTCTTAGTTCTTTAGTAGTCATTCCCGCTGTTTCGCGTGGACTACTTTCATATCTTGATTGCATATAAATTAATTTAGTGATTTAAGAAAATGGTGAATTAGCGAATGGCGAATTAGTGAATAATGCTAAAAAAGCCCCTTTGCTCCAAGCCCTCTGCCCTTTGCAAAATTACCTCCCCATCCAGCCACCGTCTACTGTCAGGATAGTACCATGGACGTAGTCTGATGCTGATGAGGCCAGGAATACTGCCGGGCCTTTAAAGTCTTCGGTTTCGCCCCAACGACCAGCCGGAATACGTGCCAATATTGATGTACTTCTTTCGGGGTCGTTTCTGAGTGCTTCGGTATTATCGGTTGCGATATAGCCCGGTGCAATGGCATTTACATTCACGCCATGCGAGGCCCATTCGTTGGCAAGTGCTTTTACCAAACTACCAATAGCGCCTTTGCTGGCAGCATAGCCCGGAACGTTAATACCCCCTTGGAAAGTAAGTAATGAGGCAGTAAAAATGATTTTCCCTGATTTTTGTTCAACCATTCTTGCACCAATTTCACGGGCCAGAATAAATTGAGAATCAAGATTTATAGCCATTACTTTGTCCCAATATTCATCAGGATGCTCGGCAGCAGGCTTACGCAAAATAGTGCCTGCATTGTTTATCAGAATATCAATAGTCGGGAAATCGGCTTTTACTTGCTTAATAAACTGATAAAGGCTATCTCTGTCACTAAAATCAGCCTGATAAGCCTTGAAGCTTTTATTCAAAGCCTTAACGGCTTTTTCTACTTCACTATTTTCTAGCTCAATACTGGCCGATACACCAATAATATCGGCTCCGGCTTCGGCTAGCCCAATAGCTATGGCTTTGCCAATACCTCTATTACAACCTGTTACAAGGGCAACTTTACCTGAAAGATTAAACATTTTAAGTATATTAATAGAATTATTCTAAGATATAGCCCTGGAACAGGACAGTAAATTGAAACAAATTTATATGCTAAGATGCAAACGGAATATAGGGAGAAACAAATAAATAATTGACTTTATTTATGCAATCGTTATCGGGAACGTTACCAAAAAGGCATTTTGCTAGCATCGGATTAGATAAATTTAATATCTTTGGTTGTAGTTATGCCATCTGGCTGATTGCCTGACTTAAAACGAACAAACCACCGAATTGCATTTTACTTGTATTAATCTTGGAAGCTATAACCATAAAAGATATTGCCAAAGCCCTGAACCTCTCAACCTCTACGGTTTCGAGAGCGCTGAGGGGTAGTTATGAGATTAATAACGAAACCAAGAAACTGGTGCTGGAGTATGCCGAGAAGATGAATTACCACCCTAATCCGATTGCTTTGAGTCTAAAAGAAAACCGAAGCAAAGCCATAGGGGTAATAGTGCCGGAAATAGCTAATAATTTTTTCTCGCAAGCAATTAATGGCATAGAGGCTGTAGCTTATGATAGAGGCTACCATGTTGTAATTTTCCAGAGCCACGAGTCTTATGAGCGGGAGCGTAGCAATATACAACACCTTGTAGGGCGTAAGGTTGATGGCGTGTTGATTTCGCTATCAGGGCAAACAACCACAGTTGAACATTTGCAGGAAATACAAAAGAGGGGAGTACCTCTGGTAGTTTTTGACCGTATCTCGAACGATATCATCTCTAATAAAGTTATTGCTGATAATTTTCAAGGGGCTTATGAGGCCACCGAACATTTGATTTTATCGGGTCGTAAAAGAATCGCTCATATCACAAGCCCTTCGTTGCTTTATACTACCAATGAACGACTAGAGGGTTATAAAGCTGCTTTGGCTAAATATAATATACCTTTTGATGAAAATCTGGTGCGTTATTGTGGCTTTGAGCCCGAAGATGCCAAACAGGTAATTTTTGAAGTACTTGAAACCCAAAAACCTGATGCTATTTTTACTGCCAGCGACCGACTTGCGCTCGATAGTTTTGCAGCCGTAAAAGCCAAAGGGATTCAGATTCCTGAGCAAGTGGCCTTTATTGGCTTTACAAATCTGGGAGTAGCACATCTTTTAGACCCTCCGCTGAGCACTATTGTTCAACCTGCTTTTGCAATAGGTAAAACCGCTGCCGAAATGCTGTTGGATACCATTGAAAACAAACAAAGCAATGCCGCAGTAAAAACCATAAAAATACCAACGGAGGTAAACCTTCGGACTTCGTCAGAATGAAAAAAATCCGCAAGCCAGTAGCCTGCGGATTTGTTATCTAAACTAAACTATAAGATTAAAAAAAAACTAAAAAAACTGTTTGCTTTAATCTTATATGTTTAAACAGATTTTTTCGTATCTATATTACTGAATACTGATATTAAAGTCTAGGTTTACGTCGTCGCTGCCGGGTGTTGGCGTGCCGTCTTTTACTTCTTTCCCATTTACTGGTGGCTGATGACGCAATTGTACTTTAAGTTTTCCGCTACCTGCTGCACCCGTTTGTACTGTTCCTGCTAAGCCAATCGGGAAATTACGGGCATCTTTGTCGCCATAAGTATAAGTTAATAAACTTGATGGAGAAGGCGTAAATACAAATAAATGTTCGTCACTTTCTTCAGAGACCTCTTCTGTAATGTTCTCAGCAGGTGTTTTCGACTCATCTAATAGCTCAACACTAAGCGTGTAAGAAGTGTTTGCTTTTAAGGTAATATTATCGAATTTAGTAGGGGCATTTCCTCCGTCTCCGTCAGGGTCAGTAAAAACAAATGATTGTGTAGTACCACCCGACGTAAAGTTTAGCTTCACAGTAGTAATAATTTCGTTTTCTTCTTCAACATCTACTGCGTCTTTTTTACAAGCTACTGCCGAAAATAACATAGCTAATGTAAGATACTTGAGTAAAGCAATGCGATTTTTTTGCATGGTTCTTTGGATTAAGTAATGAATTTTTTATTTGCAACAATAGTGCAAATATATTGGCTTAATATTATTTGTGCAACAATATTGCAAAATAAAATTAAGTTGTATATTACTTATTTAAAACGAATATTTAGCTCTTAAAACAAAATTACGGCCGATTTCATCAGTAAAATATCTGAATCTGTTCAGGTAGTCGCGGTAGGCAGTATTGAACAAATTGCTTACTGTGAGCGATAAATCGAGCCCGTTTTTATGGTTAAATTTCAGATGTTGCGTAAATGCTGCCGACCAAAGCATATAAGCCGGTGGTGGAGGTGCAAAGTCGCCGCCATATTGATTGAATATAATTTCGTCGGTCGGAATCTCACTAAAAATCACTTTGGTAGGCACACGGTTTTGTTTGGCTACATAAAGGTTTGTAAGTGAAATGCCGCTTTGTTTCCATTCATAACGCAGGGTGTTTTCCCAGCGGTTTGGCGGAATCATGATTAATGGCTGCTCGTGGCTAATATCCTGCGCTTGCAGGTACGATAATTTAGAATTTAGAGAAAGACTTTTCAGAATCTGAAAATTTCCGCTCAAATCAATACCTCTGAAACGTGCATTGGTTTGGGTGTACCAAAACTCAGGAAATGCCCCACGAATAGTAAGTGTAGGCCGCCCCGTTGGCGACAAAAAGATAAAATTACGGATATAGTTGTTGTAGAGGTGTAGCTCTAACTGAAATACCTTGGTTATGTAATTGGTAGTAAACGAAAGATTAGTAGCTACTTCGGCATTCAGGTTTTCGTTGCCTCTTTCGTAGCTGGCTGCTCCGTGGTGTACGCCGTCGCTATACAATTCATTAACAGTAGGGGCACGCCAGGCAGAAGTGAAGTTCAACAAGAAGTTCCATTGCGCACTGGGTCTGAAATTAAGCCCAAAAGTACCTGTAAAGTTTTCGTTTTGCAGATTACTTTCTACTATGCCTGATTGTCCTCTCGGGATGCGATAAACATTCAAATCCCGGAAATCATACCTGATTCCACCTTCAATTTCCCATTTATTTCTTACAACCCTTTCAATCAGAAATAAGCCTCCTGTCAGGTTCTGAAAATTAGGGATTAATACTGTAGAAGAACGAGGTTCTTTGAGTGTACCGGTAGTTACATTCTGTTGGAAATTGGCATTTACGCCTATTGAGCCCGTCAGTAATTTAAACAGAGGCTTGTGTTCAAATTGTAGTTCTCCGGTATAAGAAGTTAACTGAAAAACCTGAACCAAGTTTCTATCGCCTCTCAATACATCAACCTCTTTTCTGTAATTGTATTGTCGGCCCAAAGTGAGCGATAACTTGCCACTCTGTAATTGGTGAACCGATTTTAGTTTCAGCAAATTATGCTGCACATCCTGATAGGGGCGGCCTATGGTGTATGTAAACTTTTCGGGTGTATAAATACTAAGCGGTTTACCCCTTTCAATAGCCTGAACCAAGTCGGTTACATTGCCAATGTGTGAACCAGCAAATACACCGATTTGCGTATTAAACTGACTAAAGAAAACCTCTGACTGCCAGTTACGGCGTTTATAATTAGCACCTATCGAAAAATTGATTTCTTCTACACCCGTATTTGCCAACCGGTAGTTGGGTGTCGAAATATCGCCACCTTTTTTAAAAGTGCCTTGCACTCTATAACCAAACGATTGAGGCACAGCAGCTTTTTTTAAGCGGTAACCCCCTTCGAGTATGCCTGAAGTTACAATCTGATTCCCGTTTGTGAAGAAAACAGTATTTACTTCACCTCCAAACTTGGTTGAATCAGGCAGGGGCTCGGGTTCAAGCATAATTACCCCTGCTATGGCATCGGAGCCGTATCTTACACCCGCAGCACCTTTTAAAACCGTAATTTTTTTGGCTACAAAAGGGTCAATTTCGGGTGCGTGTTCGCTTCCCCATTGTTGGCCTTCCTGCCGAATACCGTTATTCATAATTAGTACCCGGTTTGAGTGCATGCCATGAATAACAGGCTTGGCAATAGAGCTACCTGTTTGTAAGGTAGTTACGCCCGAAATCTGCTTGAGTGCTTCGCCTAGTGATTGCCCACGGGTTTGGTCTAAGGCAGCATTTTCTAACACATTTTTGGTTTGTGTCAGATTATCAATTTTTTCGGCCTTAATATCGATATTAGCAAGATGAAGTTCGTCTTCTGATAATTTAATGTCTTGCTCGGCACCGTGTTCGAGCTTGATAGTATAGGTTTTTTCCTGATAGCCTACAATGCGGCCAATGATAGTATAAGTACCCTGGCAAAGATTAGCGATTCTATAACGCCCTTTGGTATCGGTGCTAGTGCCTTTATTCTGTTCTTTAACTAACACCACTGCGCCAACAATTGGCTCTTTGGTGGCGTTGTCGAGCACAATACCTTGTATAAAACAATCACATTGGGTATGGGTACTTTGATTTTCTTCTTTGGTTTGTGAGAAAGAGGAGAAATACAAAAAATAAAAAAATATAAAGAATCCTTTTTTCATGAGTTCAATTATACGATTATCTAATCGTATAGTTACAAATGCAACTATATTGCAAAATTATAAAATAAAGATGAATAACCCGTGAAAATAAGATTAAAAGTAGATGAAAACCTTAAAACAATAGCTGTCGCTTACCTATATTCCAACGCACACCCAACGAGAATATATTGCTTGTAGTGCTTTCGGAGCTTACCGGATAAGTTACCTTTCTGTTCTGAAAACCGGCATCTATAAAGAAATTGTGCCCAAGCATATACGAGGCACTTATTTCGTTATGTTGTATGTTGGCTTCGCTCCCTTGCCCGATAACATTATTATAGTCATAAGGGCGAAGTAGGTTATAATTGCGCAGGATATTGCCGCCCCAGTTAATAAAATTATAATCTTCGCCTTTTTGGGCAAGCATTCCATTATAAGTGATAGTCAGGCGTTTGAGTGGTTGGTAACGTGCTACAAACAAAAACTCATGAAAGTTTGCCCCTAGCGGATGTGCCAATGGCATATTATAATGTGCATAGTTACTGAATGACGAATTATGGCTGTAAGTATAAGGGCGAGCCATGTTGTATTCGGTCTGTAAATCAAGATTTTTAATGCCCAGTGCATCAATATAGCGTAAGCCTAATTGTGCGGCGTATTTTGTAGCCCACCAGCCTTTTCGTTTAAAATGCTTAAGATTAAACTCGTCTAAAACCAATTGCCCGTAAAGCGAAAAATGTCGTAAGAAATTAAACTTGAAATCTGCCCCTATGATAGAGTTATCTACGCTTCCCAAGTGGCCTTCAACATAGCGATAGAAAATAACAGGGTTGAGGTAATTAATATCAAAACCAATTTTGCGCTGGCCAAATGCAATGCTTTCAAACAAACCAATATTGAGGTTTTTGGAGATATTGGCACTTAAATGATGGAATGTAAAATATTTAGGCGGAAGTTGCTCTGTACCATCTGCAGCCACAGCCACTTGTTTGTTGATGGTCTGTGCAAAAATATTGATGTATTGAAACCTGCCCACTTGTGTAATGGCTTTCAGATGCAGGTATGGAGCCGCAAAATCAGATAATATCATAGAACGTATGCCCGAGCCGATAAAGTTTTTATCATGCCCGAATTGCAGCGTCAGGTTCTTTAAAGCCTTAAATGTAATATACCCTCTTGCCGAAAAGAAATCGGTTACAAGCTTGGTTGAATCACTATTATTAACTTTAGTGAAGCCCTCATATGGAAAACCCTTATAGAGCATTACATAGTCTCTCACATATTGTGGATACGCAATCTGATTTTCGGTAAGCATCGTATAAAAGCCCAGTTTTTTATTCAGATTTCCACGTATTTCTATTCCACGGGTATTAATAAACGGTTGGTTACTTGTGAGATTATCGTGGCCAATACCAAATTGTAGGATAGGGTTAATATGGATATCAAAGTCTTCGTTATTGAAATAATAAAAATCTGATTTCTTCTCGAAGAGATGCTTGAGAAAAGGCCTTCTGGTATTATTCTGAATAGCTTTATGTTCGTCAAGTCCGTCGGCATAATGCCCTGCAAGCCATTCCCAGCTATCATTTTGTAGATATGAGATATTGAAGCGGTCGACTCTGGAAAGTTTTGCAGACGAATCTTTCTCTAAATCGACGGTCATTCCCACTAAATCATTACGGCTGATTGGTTTAATATTACTGAAGAATTTGTTAGAGAGCTTACCGCTTTTTATCTCATAACGTTCGATAAAATGCAAATAATTGTTATTCAGCGGAGTAAAAGTACTTTGTGCCGAAGAACCAAAAGATATTACTCCCAGAAAAAAGATAAAACTCAAACGCATCAAAATATGTTCTTTTATATAGCTGAGGCTATTGGTTGCGAAAATAAGGATAATTCCTCAGTTTATGTTATAGATATTGTAATTTTGTGAAATTAATAAGTAAAATGTCAGACATAAAAACTATCTTTAATAAACCAAAAGGTGCAAATTGTGTGCTATCGTGCTAGTATATCATTATCATAATAATTTATGAAAACATTTGTTATTCCGGAAATTTATAAAAGTAATATTATTGGTAAAATCAAAGAAATTCGCCGGACAAAAGACCGTCTGAAAAAAGATTTTTCGCCAACAATAGTAGACTTAGGGCCTGTTAAATTTCTGATTGCCCGCCATTTTGGTTTTTGTTATGGTGTAGAAAATGCCGTTGAGATTGCCTATAAAACAATAAGCGAAAATCGGGATAAACGTATCTTTTTGCTGAGCGAAATGATACACAACCCTGATGTGAACGCCGACCTCTTATCGCAGGGAGTAAAGTTTCTGATGGATACAAAAGGGAATCAACTGATTGAGTGGAGCGACCTAAAGCCTGACGATGCCGTGATAGTGCCCGCATTTGGTACTACGCTGGAGATTCAGCAACAACTCGAAAGCTTGAATATTGACCCATACAAATATGACACCACCTGCCCTTTTGTAGAAAAAGTATGGAACAGGGCATCGCAGATAGGAGAGAGGGGCTATAGTATTGTGGTGCATGGCAAGCCAAAGCATGAAGAAACCCGTGCTACTTTTTCGCACAGTAAAGAGAATGCGCCTACCGTAGTGGTGAACGACATGGAAGAAGCGCAGTTATTGGCTAAGTACATAACAAAAGAGTTGCCAAAAGAGCAGTTCTATCAGGATTTTGCAGGGCAGTATTCAGAGGGGTTTGACCCTGACAGAGATTTGGCAAGAATAGGCGTAGTAAACCAGACAACCATGCTGGCATCGGATACTCAAGCCATTGCCGACTACCTGAAACAGATAATGATTGCTAAATATGATTTGCAGCCGCAAGAAGTAGAAAAGCATTTTGCCAATACCCGAGATACGCTTTGCTATGCTACTAACGACAATCAGGAGGCGACCTATGCTTTATTGAAAAGCAAAGCAGATTTTGCCGTAGTAGTAGGCGGCTATAATAGCTCAAATACATCGCATCTTGTAGAGTTGTGTGAAAAGCAATTGCCAACGTTTTTTATACAATCGCATGACAAAATTTTAGATAAAAACCTTATTATACATTACGACCTCCACAGCAAGCAGGAGGTTACAAGTGGGTTTATTCCAGAGCAAGAAAAAACTACCATTATGCTTACCTGTGGTGCTTCTTGTCCTGATGCAATCATGGAAGCCGTATTGCTTAAGATTTCATCTTTTTTTAATATTACAAATGAAATAAGCGAAACAATTGAAGCGTTGAAATAATAGAAGGGTGTAAATGATGCCTTTGAATAAGAATATTTTTTTAATAAAAAATTAAACTTTTTTATATAACCGATTAAAAAAATAATTTGTAAATTTACACCTACTAGTCGCTATAACCATTCTAACCAATTATGATTTATGAAAATGTTAGATTACGTGAAGGTGGTCCTAGAGAAAGTAAGTTTTGAAAGTAGTTTGTTTGAAAAAGAATTAAAAAAAGCATTAAAGCTATTGTCCATCCGAGAGGTACGCGAGTTAAGAAAGTGGTGTTATGGGAAATTCGGAAGTATTTATCGGGGGATTCTGAACAAGACTTTCCGACGATCACAACTAAGTGTTTAAGGAAAAGCCTCTCAGTATAGTACACTGAGAGGCTTTTTTGGTTTCTGATTTTATTGAACAGAACGATTTTATAACGATAAATCATACATCACCCATAAACGTTTAGTTAGTCTCGTTAATGGCATAATAATTATAATCGTTCAGCAATTGCTTCAAAAACGTATAGTTATCGTCTTCTGTTTCTATTTTCAATAAACTTTTAAGATGCTTTGCTAGCTTATTGGTAAGTTCAGTATTCATTGTTTGGTCGCCTTTTTCCATCAACTGTTGTATTTTGTTAATGTCTTTATCAGACAAGCGCATGATTTCAGGATATTTAGGCTCATAATCTCTTTTCTTGGTTGCATAGGCATAAATAGTATCTTCAATATATATTTCTTTTTGCTTGGTGCTAATCACTACCGTATTGGCGGCCATATCGCCAAAGCGTTGATTCCTTTCCGAAAAAATAATTAGTAAACCACCAATAAGTGGGCTAAAAATAGCCAGTGCCGAAAAAGCAGGATGTACAAATATAAAAAGCCATACAAGCCACATATCAGCCCCAAGAAACAACCAACGAGCAGCACACTGATAGATGGATGGATAGTTACCATCAACGCCTACTACTCGTATTTTCAGAAGATATTTTCCGGGCGATTGCCCTTTATTGAGACATTCGAACAAAAAAGAATAAAAGATAAATGGCATATAAATAAGAAACGAAACCAGCACAGAATTGCCCATGAGTGGAATGCTCGTAACTGTAGAAACAACAATAAGATAAAGCCATTTAATTGCCCAATCTATTAAATATGCACCAAAGCGAGCGCCAACATGAGCCAACTCAAATTTAAGGTCTATATTCAGATAAGTCGGGATAAAAATTGCCTTCATTTATAAAACACTGCTGTTGTTGGATAAATTTATTTTTTTTATTTTTAAAAATACAACTTTATCGAATATATTTTCTAATTTGCTGTATCGACTTTTCAAACAAGTGCTATGCGAGAAAGTACATTTATTGATAAAAATTTTAAGCGATGGGAAGAAATTGAAAATGATTTTAAAACAGATCCTGACGAAATTTCATCTGATTTCATCGACCTGATGAACGATTTATCTTATGCACAAACCCATTATCCTCATAGTAAAATAAATGAATACGTAAACTCGCTTTCATCAAGGGTTTATAAGAAAATATTTCTCCAGCAAAAGCAAGACAAAAATCCATTTTATCATTTCTGGGTAAAAGATTTTCCGGCTATTATTGGGCATAACTCAAGAATACTATGGTTGGCCACGGCTATATTTTTTACTTTCTGTATTTTAGGTTATATCTGCTCTTTTATTGATACCAGCTTTATAGAAGGTATTCTGGGCCGAGATTACGTGAGAATGACCGAAGAAAACATCAAGAAAGGAGAGCCATTTGGTGTTTACGCTTCCAATTCACCTTTGGTTATGTTTTTGTCTATTTTCTCAAATAACCTTCGGGTAGGTCTTATTCTGTTTATTTCGGGTATATTCTTTGGGATAGGCAGTTTTTATTTTACCTTCTCGAACGGCGTAATGGTGGGAGCATTTATGTCATTATTTATTCAGAATAATCTTGGTACCGACGCCGTGTTTGTTATCATGCTGCATGGCACATTTGAGCTCATGGGGCTCATACTAGAGTGTATGGCGGGTTTTATTTTGGGTTTAAGTTTTCTGTTTCCGGGTACACTTACCCGAAAGCAGGCGTTTAAAAAGGGGCTGGCAGAGAGTGTGAAAATCTATATCGGTACGCTACCTTTTACTACCATTGCTGCATTGATAGAAAGCTATGTAACCTATCTTGGCAAACAGGGCTTTCAGAATAGTAATATACTTGTTATGTTGTTTCTGGCTTTGGTCTTTATAGGCAGTTGGCTTGTTGTTATCTGGTACTTTTTTATTTATTCAAAAAGGCTGACTGAAAAATACCCTTATGCAAAATATATTGAAGATATTGTTCATAAATAAGCTATATCTGCTGGGCTTGGTTTTCTTTTTTTCGGGCACAATGGCTTTTGCGCAAGAGGGGGCTTTGTCGAAAACGTATGTTGATTCGCTGAAGAAAAGTGAAGAAAAACTGTGGTATGTTGATAAATTTAAGAGTGAGCAAAAGCCTATCGACAACCAGAAAGAATCCGAAAGGCTAATAAAGATTCTTGCTGCTATTGCGTCGGTTTTCAGGGCGCTTGTCTGGGTTATTTTAGGAGCGGGTGTACTTGGTGCAATCTATGTTATTTTCAAAAATCTAAAAGGGTTCAGGTTCAGATCAAACCCTGAGGTTGCAGTTATTACCACAGAGGCAAAGGCCGAAGAGCTAGATATTAAAGCATTTTCAACACTTGATTTAAGTAGCCTGATTGAGAAAAGTATTCAGGAGAAAAACTATCGACTGGCAGTAAGATACTATTACCTGTGGGCAATGAAGATGCTAAACGAAGCACAACTGATAGAGTTTAATATAGATAAAACCAACCAAGATTATACACAAGAGCTAAGCAAAAGAAATAATTTTTCAAGAGACAGGCTAAGTTTATTTATCCAATGCACACATTATTATGAGTATTTGTGGTTTGGAAATTTTGCGGTAACCGAAACCGCATTTCTTACAATTGAAAAGACCTTTAAAGATTTTCTGAAAAAATAGTATGAGGGGTAAATTAATAATAGTGGGTATTGTGTTAATCGGAATTGTGATTTCTCTCTTTTTGGGTTTAGGAAACTTGTTTACTAAAGAAAAAAAGTTTGAAAAAGTCTTCACTGTCAGTCCCAATTCTTATAAGCCTTATGACTGCAAGTTTTTTTATGACGAGCTAAAAAAAAATACAGGCGGAGGCTTTAGTGAGAGTAATGTAAGGTTTGATGAAAGCGGTTTGGGTAACATAGAGACCTACGATAACACCTACATGATTGTTTCGCCGAATTTTTACCCTTCCGGCAACGACATCCATCATATTAAAACATTTGCAAGTAAAGGCAACAATGTGTTTATCTGTGCCTTTGGGCTTACCTCAGAAGTAATAGACTCACTCTATTTTTCAACAAGAAGCGAAGAAGCAAATGTAGCATATCCGCCCTTGTTGCTAGAAAGCCGCTGGAATATAAACTGGCAAAACGAAGATAGTACTACAACTCAATATAATTTATGGGGGCACAAACCCACTACTGCCGTACTAGACTCTATTTTTTTATTGAGCAACAACCTTGTTACTGATATTGACACGGTGATTACTGATAACGAGAATAATATTCAGATGCTCGAAATCACCTGTGGTCTTGGGCGTATATTTCTTTGCAATAATCCTATTCTGTTCAGTAATTATTTTCTGTTGTATAAAGATAATTACACCCTCTTTAACAAGCTGGCTGATAAAATAAAACTGGCTGAAAATAACATTATCTGGGACGATTTTTATAGACGAGTAAATAATACTGACGGATACGATAGTAATTCGTCGGGCATAGGCCGTAGCGAAGTAATGAGGGTAATTTTTGAGCATCCGCCTTTGGTGTGGGCTTTTTATACCTTTATTGCAGGTGCACTTTTGTTTATCCTCATTTATTATCGGCGTATCCAAAGGGCTGTGCCTATTTACAGCACTCCAAAAAACAATAGCGAGGCTTATATTAATGTAGTAAGCGGTTTGTATTGGCAACAACAAAATCATAAATCGATTGCTGATAAAATTATTGCACAGTTTTTTGAGTATCTGCTGCATAATTTTCAGATTCACTCAAAAGATTTTCAGGAGGTTGGTCTAGAAAAAATCAGCCATAAAACAGGGCGAAGTTTACAAAAAGTAAAAGAGGTTTTTGATGAAATCAGTTTTGTCAAATCTCACGAAGAAATTAGTAAACAACACCTGATGAACTTGTACCAAAAAATTAACTCTTTTTACCAAGAATAAAAATTACTGATGGAAAACGAAGAAGAAATCTTTACAAATAGAATAGACCTTTCGATGGTTACCAAGGCTGTGAGCGACATTAAACGTGAGCTTAATCAGATTGTTTTTGGGCAAGATGAGGTAATAGACCTGATACTGATAGGCTTACTAAGCGATGGACACGTGCTGATAGAAGGTGTGCCGGGTGTAGCCAAAACCATGATGAGCAAGCTGTTGGGCAAGGTACTGGATATTTCTTTCAAGCGGATTCAGTTTACGCCTGACCTGATGCCCTCTGATGTGCTGGGTACTTCTGTTTTTAATCCTAAAACCTTAAACTTTGAGTATAAACCAGGTCCTGTTTTTGGTAATATTGTGTTAATTGATGAAATAAACCGAGCCCCTGCCAAAACACAAGCAGCTTTGTTTGAGCTAATGGAAGAGCGACAGATAAGCATTGATGGTAATACTTATCCGATGGCAACTCCGTTTATTGTATTGGCGACCCAGAACCCAATAGAGCAGGAGGGAACTTACCGATTGCCTGAGGCACAGCTAGACCGTTTTCTGTTCAAAGTAAATATTGGGTATCCTGCACCAGACGATGAGGTATTAATGCTGAAACGCTTCAATTATGAAACATACAACGATGTTGTGAACGATTTACAACCCGTTCTGAATGTAAGATTGTTAAAAGAGTTGCGCCAGACCGTAAGACAAGTAATTATTGAAGATAATATTCTGAAATACATTACTTTGCTTATACAAGCTACTCGTAATTATAAATTGCTTGAGTTGGGCGCTTCGCCACGTGCTTCTATTGCCTTGATGTTGGCATCAAAAGCAAAGGCCGCTCTATCGGGCAGAGATTTTGTGATACCTGAAGACGTAAAAAGTATGGCAAAACCAACTTTGCGCCACAGAGTTATACTTACACCCGACGCCGAAATGGAGGGCGTAAACGAAGATGAAGTACTAGATAACCTGTTTTCAAAAGTAGAGATTCCACGCTGATGAATTTCTTTAAATCGTTTTATCTGACTCCTCGAACATTTATTGTTTTAGGAGTTTGTATCGCCTTGTTTTGCATTGGTCTGGTATTAAACCTTAGTTTTATACTAGGGCAGCTTTTGCTATTCCTGCTGTTTCTGGCTGTGCTGGTTGAAACGGTGTTGGTTTATAGCAAAACACAGCTTATTAGTAGCCGCAGGGTTTTACCAAACAGGCTAAGCAATGGTGATCAGAATCAGATAGAACTGCAACTCAAAAATTATTCGACCATTGATTTGGCTCTGACTATCTATGAAGACCTACCCGATTTGCTCCAGCTCAGGATATGGAAAATTGAGGTAAAGCTCAATAAAGCAGCAAACCAGCATGTTAATTATGAAGTAAGACCCACGCAACGGGGTATTTACTCGTGGCATCATACAAATATTCTAGCTAGCGTGTCTTTTCTCGGTTTTGTTGCCCGTAAGTTCACATTCGAAGACCTGACGTCTATCAGTTGTTATCCTTCGTTTGAGCAATTTAAAAAATTACCTATTAATGCACTGGTCAATAATTTTTCAGAAACAAGCACCACGCATATCCGCAAAATAGGACAGAGCCTTGAGTTTGAGCAGATAAAAGACTATGTAAGCGGCGATAATTACAGGCATATAAATTGGAAAGCAAGTGCCAAACAAGGGCGACTGATGCTGAACCAGTATCAGGCCGAACGGAGCCAGGATATTTACATGGTACTAGACATGGGGCGGAGCATGAAAATGCCTTTTAAACAACAAACCTTGCTCGACTATGCCATTAATGGCTCAATAGCTTTAACAAAATCGATACTAGATGTAAAAGACAAAGCCGGGCTCATTACGTTTTCATCAAAAAGCTGTGCGTATCTGCCTGCAAGAAGCGAATACAAGCAGTTTAGTATTATTAATGACAGGCTCTATAACCTGACAACTGATTTTCTGGAATCAGATTTTGAACGCTTGTATAAATTTGTGCGGGTTAAAATAAGGCAGCGCAGTTTGTTAGTCATTTTTACAAATTTTGACTCTATCAATAGTCTGAAAAGAAACCTGCAATACCTGAAAGCCATAGCGCAATATCATCTGGTTTTGGTTGTTTTCTTCGAAAACTCAGAAATTGTTGAGTTTGTAAATAAACCTGCAACTGACCTTCGAGAGATATATTCAAATACTATTGGCAAGCATTTTCTGAGTCAGAATCAATTGATATTGAAAGAATTAATCAAGGCGGGTATTCAGGGTCTCATAACCCAACCCCATTTGTTGAGTATAGAAACCATCAACAAATATATTCAGATTAAAAGAAAACAAATGATTTAATTTTAATTAACCTAAACTAATACTGTGATGTTTAAAAATCCCTTTTCATTTGATGGAAGAATCAGAAGGACAGAATACGGTCTTTCGCTTATTATTCGAGTTTTTTCTTATTTTATTTTTATCTTATTTTTAACTTTAGTGGGTTATGGAGCAGGCTTACTTTTTATGATACTTTTGTATATCCCTACAGTTTGGTTTATGTGGGCGCAAGGAGCCAAGCGTTGCCACGATTTAGGTAATAGCGGTTGGTATCAGATTATTCCTTTTTATCCGCTTTGGATGCTTTTTCAGGATGGAGAATATGGTGAGAATGAGTATGGACCAAACCCTAAAGGAATAGGAAATGATGATAGTTACGATGACCAGATTGATGAAATAGGAAAATCATTAGGGCAATAATATAAAAAAGCGAGGGATAGTTTACTAGAGCCATCCCTCGCTTTTTTAAAATCAGCATAAAGATTAATAACCTCTTACCAATTCGGCTGCGCCGAAAACCCCGGCGCTATCGCCTAACTTAGGTTTTAAGAAAGGTGTTTCTACTACACGGCTATTGAAAATATAGTTTTTCAGTTCTTCAGGTCCTTCGGTATATATTTCGTCAATATTACCAACACCGCCGCCAATCACAATGGCATCGGGGTCAATCACATTGGTGATATAAGAAATAGCTTTCCCGAACGATTTGGTTAAGTATTTCAGCGTAGCCGTAGCATGAGGGTCGTTGCCATCACGATACGCCTGATATATTTCTTTCATGGTTAGGGCTTTGCCACTAATTTTTTCATAATAGCGTTGTAGAGATGGCCCCGAGAAAACCGTTTCGTTACAACCTCTTTTACCACAGTAGCATTCGTAGCCATCGTCTTCCAATACATTGTGCCCCCATTCGCCACCAATACCGTGTCGGCCATTCAGTACTTGTCCGTTAATCACTACACCGCCACCAACGCCTGTGCCCAATATTATACCAAAAACTACTTTTGCATCAGGTACTACGTCTTTCACAATACCCATAGTTGCCTCGGCCAGTGCAAAACAATTGGCATCGTTGGCAATCTCGATAGGCACACCAATGGCTCTTTCAATATCTTCTTTCATCCGTTGGCCATTCATGCAGGTAGTATTGCAGTTTTTCATGGTTTGTGTGCTAGGGTCTAGCGCACCGGGCGTGCTAAAACCAACAGCAACAGGCGAAAGCTTGGTTTCCTCTTTAATCATATCAACCAATCGGGCAATCTGGCTGATAATATGTTCGTAGCCTTTAGCGGCTTCGGTCGGAATCCTTTTTCTTAATAAAACTTCATTTGTATCGGCGTTCATTACTACGCCTTCTATTTTGGTACCGCCCAGGTCTATACCCCAAAGTGTCTTCATTTTTTATATTACTGATATGAGGGAAAAACATCATTTAATTGTCCTTAACGTATTATTAACAATTTGCCAGACAACTTTATGCAAACATATAGCATCTAATAGTTAAAGGCAAAAAAAACTTAGAAAAAGCTAAAATCGTGTTACTATGAAACGTTCACTCATCTTTATCGGCATAATCCTGTTGGGAGTAGTAGGGTTATCTTCTTGTAATATTTACGAAGAAACAGGCAATGGAATTATTGAAACAGAGTACCGTCGGGCAGGCTATTTTAACAGAATCGAGCTTGATTTTGCAGCAGAGGTTATTCTTACGCAAGGCCCGGCCAGAGATATACAAATAGAAGCCGAGCGCAATATTATGTCTCGTATTGTTACCCGAATAAGCGGTAATACACTTATTTTAGATGCTAATGGTGGGTTTCGCACCAATCAGAAGGTGAAAATCTGGGTACAAACGCCTGATATTTATGGTATTGATGTTGCCAGCAGTGGAAGAGTTATCAGCGATAACAAAATATACGGCAAAAGCATCGATTTGAGATTATCGGGCAGTGGACTGATTGATGTTGCACTTGATATGAAAAATGATGTAAATGCACAATTGAGTGGCTCAGGCTTGATTTTTATGGAGGGCGACACCAAAAATGCCATTTATACCATGACAGGAAGCGGCAAAATAGAATCGTTCGGTTTGCGTGCCGATAATTCAGATGTTGACATAGATGGCTCAGGGCGTTGTGAAACAACTGCTTACTATAACCTTGATGTATATATTACAGGTAGTGGCACAGTATGGTTTAGAGGTACACCACGAATCAGCCACCGTATTTCGGGCTCAGGCAGAGTAATTGATGCCAACTAAGTAATATATTTTAATTCTTGTCTTAACTGCTCAACCTGCAAGTTGGTATCATACCATTTGCAGGTTTTTTTATATACGTATCAATCGTTAATTCGCTGAAAAAATCGTAATTTTGCACTCCTTTTTGTTGCAATTGCAGCGTAGGAGTGCCTGTAGTGTGTAAACTACGGGTAGATACACAAATTGTTCGTCCGTGAGGATTACCAGATTAAGATGATAAGCAAAACCTACAATCCGAAAGAAATCGAAGACAAGTGGTATCAGTATTGGACTGATAACAAGTATTTTAATTCGAAACCGAATCCCGACAAAGAGCCTTATTGTATCGTGATTCCGCCACCCAATGTAACGGGTGTGCTACACATGGGACACATGCTGAACAATACTATACAAGATGTATTGACACGCAAGGCCAGAATGGAAGGAAAAGAGGCTTGCTGGGTGCCGGGTACCGACCACGCCTCTATTGCTACTGAGGCTAAGGTGGTAGCCATGCTTAAAGAACAAGGTATCAACAAAAGCGACCTTAGTCGTGAAGAATTTTTGAAATATTGCTGGGAATGGACAGATAAATATGGTGGAATCATTCTGAAACAATTGCGTAAACTTGGCGCTTCTTGCGACTGGGATCGTACACGTTTCACGATGGAGCCTAGTTTATACGATGCCGTAATTGAAGTTTTTGTTGATTTATACAACAAAGGTGAGATTTACCGTGGGTACAGAATGGTAAACTGGGATCCTCAGGCCAAAACCACGGTTTCGGACGAAGAGGTTATCATGAAAGATATTCAGCAAAAACTGGTGTATATCCGTTATGATGGTGATGAAGGAAGTATCGTAATTGCTACGGTTCGCCCTGAAACCATTATGGCCGATGCCGCTATTTGCGTAAACCCAGAAGATGAGCGTTACCAACACCTGATTGGTAAAACAGTTAGGATTCCGTTGATTAACCGTGAGATAAAAATTATAGCTGACGAATACGTAACGGTAGATTTTGGAACAGGTGCTTTGAAAGTAACACCTGCCCACGACCAGAACGATTATACGCTAGGAGAAAAACATGGCCTGGCTGTAATTGATATTCTGACAGATGAGGGTAAACTAAACGAAAAAGCACAGATTTTAGTTGGGGAAGACCGTTTTGTTGCCCGTAAGAAAATCATCAAATTACTTGAAGAATCGGGTAATCTGGAGAAAGTAGAAGACTATAAATCAAACGTTGGTACATCAGAGCGCACAGGTTCAGTAATTGAACCTAAAGTTTCTTTGCAATGGTTCCTGAAAATGAAAGATTTATCGGAGCCGGCTTTGAAAAACGTAATGGATGATACAATTCAGTTTATTCCGCCGAAATTCAAAAATACTTACAAGTATTGGATGGAAAACGTAAGAGACTGGTGTATTAGCCGTCAACTTTGGTGGGGGCATCGTATTCCGGCCTATTATATGCCAGATGG
Organism: Emticicia soli; assembly: GCF_037860775.1. Taxonomy (NCBI): domain Bacteria; kingdom Pseudomonadati; phylum Bacteroidota; class Cytophagia; order Cytophagales; family Leadbetterellaceae; genus Emticicia; species Emticicia soli. The sequence continues at coordinate 232,590 of NZ_JBBEWC010000010.1, forward strand.
TACTTGTATTGTAGCTACAAGCAAAAAAGAGGCGCTCAACATAGCACGCAATAAATACCAACTCTTTGCACTAAGCGAGCAGGACCTTACGCAAGACGAAGACGTACTCGATACTTGGTTTAGTTCGTGGTTATGGCCTATCTCCGTTTTTGATGGTTTCAAAGACCCGAATAATGCAGATATAAACTATTATTACCCGACTAATGACTTGGTAACTGCCCCTGAGATTTTGTTCTTCTGGGTAGCACGTATGATTATTGCAGGTTACGAGTATAAAGGAACATATCCGTTCAAAAACGTTTATCTGACAGGTATTGTAAGAGATAAGCAAGGCCGTAAAATGTCAAAATCTTTGGGTAATTCACCAGACCCAATTGATTTGATTGAAAAATATGGCGCTGATGCCGTACGTACAGGTATGTTGTTTAGCTCACCTGCTGGAAATGATTTAATGTATGATGAAAAGCTAGTTGAGCAAGGCAGAAACTTTAATAACAAAATTTGGAATGCATTCAGATTAGTAGAAGGATGGGAGGTGTCGGAAACATTAGAACAGAATCCTGCTTCGGCTAAAGCTGTACAATGGTTTAAGTCGAAGTTTAATAAGGTGTTAGCCGAAACACTAGACCATTACAGCAAATTCAGAATGTCTGAAGCCTTGATGAGTACTTATAACCTCCTCTGGGACGATTTCTGTTCGCAGTATCTTGAAATGATTAAGCCTGCGTATGTTGACGGTAAGAGCTTGCCTATCGACAAGCAAACTTATGAAGCTACGCTTGAAATATTTGATAACCTGATGCGATTGGCTCACCCTTGGATGCCATTCGTTACAGAAGAAATCTGGCAGAACATAAAAACAAGAGAAGCTAATGATTCTATCTGTATTGCATCTTTCCCAACAGTTGGAGAAATAGACGAAGAAATATTAGCTGATTTTGATATTTTAACTGAAATCATTTCGACTGTTCGTAATACGCGTAACGCTAAGCAAATTTCGCCAAAAGAGGCTTTGCCATTAGCTATTAAAACAGGTACTCAGGCTCGTTATGAGTCATTGGCTGGATTGATTCAGAAACTGGCTAACATTTCAGCAATAAGCTACGTAAGCGAGAATATCGATGGTGTGAGCTTTGTAATCAAAGGCGATGAGTTTACGATAGATTTGGGTTCTAATATTGATGTTGAAACTGAAAAGGCTAATCTGCAAAAAGAGTTAGATTATACACTAGGTTTCAAAAAATCGACAGAAGCAAAACTAGCTAACGAGCGTTTTGTACAAAATGCAAAACCTGAAATTATAGAAAAAGAACGCCAGAAATTAGCTGATGCAGATGCCAAAATAAAAGCATTGGAAGAGGCTTTAGCGAAGCTAGGCTGATACATATCTCTCTTTTAAAAATAAGGTAAATAGTTGCGATAATATTTTACTATTGTCAAAACTATTTACCTTATTTGCATTCTGAACGCTGTGTTCTATTAAGTAACCTACACTAATCTAATTAATGAAAGCTTCTACCTTCTTATTACTGCTGTTTTTTAGTTCGTTTGCTGCTTTTGGGCAAAGTATTGAGTTACATCAGCCTTCCAAGCGCCTTTGTACCGGCTCTGAAAACGTATTATATTTTTCACTTACTGGCGATTTTCCAAGCGATGAAACATTTAACTTGTATTTTGTGCTTACTTCAGAACCTTATTTATTATTAGACTCTGCAAAATCAAGTCCAATAAAGTTTACGCCAGCTGCAGGATACCATACTTTAATAATTGAAAGCACCAAAACTAAAATCAGATCAAATATTATTTATGTTGGGAATTATGTACATGATTATGTAACAGTTGATTATACCACAACTAAAGCTTGCAATGGTAGTTCGGTAAAGCTTGACGTATGGCCTGTGCTTAAATATGATAAAATTGAATGGCTGAAAGATGGAAAAGTAATTGAAGGAGCTAATGACTATTCTTATCAAGCTGCCGAATCGGGCAGTTATTTTGTAAGAGTAATACAAGAAGGGTGTGTGTCAGCGGATAGTGTAGATGGGCATGTTAAGGTAGAAATTGGAGAGTTAGAAAAACCAAGAATCATTCCTTATACATCTTGGGCTGTTTGTGATGAATTTGGTGTCGATTTATCTATTAGTAGTGAGCTAAATAATGCAAATTATCAATGGCGGTTTAACGGAATTGATATACCTGGTGCAAATGAAAAACATTATTTAGCAAAAAAAACAGGAAATTTTTCTGTTAAAATTAAGCAAGGTAATTGTGAAGTGATTGCAGATCCTTACAAGGCAATAGTGGGAGAATTAGAGGTTTCCTCTCTGCGTATTAATCCATATAATCAGCTGAAAAATAATGTTATTGAAATATGCGATGGGCAAGAAGTTACTTTTGATAATATGCAGTATTTAGACCATAAAAGAGGAGGAAAAGATTTTTTAGAAGGGATAAAATACCAATGGCAAAAAGATGGGAGTGATATCGATGGTGCTAACCGAGATACATACAAAACAAAGGAAGCTGGTTCTTACAGATTAAAAATTACTCAAGCGCATTGTATAACTTTTTCAGAAAATTTTATTGTCAAAAAGATTCATAAACTAAATGCAATACAATTTCATGGATTTAAAAAAGAGTTTTGTTTAGGAGAGGAGATGGCGGGGAACGTAAGTTGGGATGCTAGGGCCTTCGGCTACAATTTGTCATTTAAAATTTATCGAGATAATCAATTTTTTAAGGAGGTTAACAGAAATAGCGATTTTATAATTAAAGAATCTGGAAATTATCATGCTGTTGCAAGCTTTTCAACGCCAAATAATGTGGCAACTTGTGCAATGCTTTCTGATACGATTACTGTTGTTGCTAAAGAAAAAGTTGCCAACTACTCAATAAATAGTACTTTACCTACAAGTACGTGTCTGGATAGCCTATCATTAAATGCTTGGAGTTATGGAACTAATGATAATCCTAAACATCAATGGAAATTAAACGGAATAGCCTTACCTAATGCTAATAAAGGTTATGTTGCAGCGAAAGAAACAGGAATTTATCAATTAGAAACTCAAGTTGATGGAGGTTGCATGTATTTGTCAAACCCTGTCAAAATTGAGTTTAATAAATTAGATGTTAAACTCAGTAAATACTTTCCAACATGTTATGATAGCCTATATTTATACCCTAATATTTATAGTACTTTAAGCTATTATGATTTTAATTGGTGGATAACAAATAGTAAACCTACAAGTTATGAATGGCAATTAAATAATAAGACAATAAGTAATAATTATAATCAATTATTGGTAAGTTCAGGAACGTATAAATTTATTGTGAAACAAGGGACTTGTATAGCAACAGATTCAATAAAAGTAGATGCTAGCGAAATACAAGTAAACATCCCCAAAACTCTATCCCCAAACCAAGACAGCCTCTTTATTTGCCCGAATGGAGCGGTTAGTATTGAAGCCGCTAAGGGAGATTATTCTTATATGTGGTTGAAAGATAATCAGGGTTTTGATAATAACCAGTCGCAAGCTATTAAAGTATCTGCTCAAGGAACTTATAGAGCTTGGATAGAAAAAGAAGGATGTGGAAGAATAAGCGATGCGGTAGTTGTAAAAGAAAAGATTGTACTGCCAACAGCTCTTATCAGCGGCAGTAAAGAACTCATGCATGGTGACTCAGCCAAAATAAAGGTTGATTTTACTTCTCTACCGCCTTGGGCATTTAAGCTAACTAACAATCAGGAATTTACAGCTAATACAACACCTTTTGAGTTTGCTGTAAAACCAGAACAAACAACTGTTTATGAGCTTGCCTCTGTAAAAAACGATTGTGGTGAAGGAACAGTAAGCGGAAAAGCAGAAATACGAATTATCATACTAGGTAATGAAGAGCTTGCCGGAGCAAAAGTAAAATTATTCCCTGTGCCAACACAAGGCATTTGCCACTTGTCTGTAGAAACGGTTGTGCCCGAGAAACTTGGTTTTCAACTTTACAATGTAGAAGGTAAAATTCTGATGCAAACACAAGAGAATCAGGTAAATTTAGCCTTTAAAGAGCTAATTAATCTGGAATCGCTACCTGATGGTGTGTATTTGCTGAAAATAAAAGTAGGAGATAAACTACTCAGCAGAAAGATTATTAAAGGTAACTAAGCCTTAAAACAAATAAGCCCGATAGCATATACTATCGGGCTTGTTTTATGCTATATCATCAAAATCTTTTGAAGCTATCATCGTCTTCGTCCTCATCGTCGAATTTCATTTTATTCGGGTCAAACATACTATCAAGCAGGTCTTTGAATTGTAAGCCTGTGTCTAGTGCTTGTTTGCTGATTAATGAGAATTCGGCTAAACCGTGTAGGGCAAATTCCATCATGAATAGTTTATCGTTTTCATTTAAACGTGGATGAAAGTTTTCTACAAGTTCATCTAAACCATCGATGGTTTTTAATCTGGCCCGATACTCACGATCGGTGAGGTCGTTTAAGAAATCAATCACATTGCCTTCACCAAACCAAGTTGATACCTGCTGAAAAGGATTTTTACCCGATTTCTTTTTCTTCAAAGCCTCAGGATTCGGAAAATATTTCAGAAACTCTGCACGCATAGCTTTACCAATCAGGCTTTGCGCTACATATACAGGGCCTTCTACTTCGCCTTCATACACTAACTCAATTTTACCATTGATAGCCGCTATTGCGCCATAAATATCCGATACACGGGCATGTACATTCTTCTCTCCGTTAATTAAGGAGCGTCTTTCAGCCGAGCTCAAAAGGTTTTCGTAAGCCGAGATTGTCATACGGGCCGATACCCCACTTTTAGCATCTACGTATTCACTTTGGCGGGCTTCTACTGCTATTTGTTCAATTAGGTCTTTCAGTATGTCGTTAACCTCAATTTTCTTTTGTTCAGTTTTAACAATAGCCTCTTGCTCGGTAATTTTACGACCAAGCTCAATCGATTTCGGATAGTGCGTTACAATCTGGCTATCGATACGGTCTTTTAGCGGAGTTACGATACTTCCACGATTGGTGTAATCTTCAGGGTTTGCAGTAAATACAAACTGAATATCAAGCGGGATTCTGAGTTTAAACCCACGAATCTGAATATCGCCTTCCTGTAGAATATTGAATAGTGATACCTGAATACGTGCTTGTAAGTCAGGCAACTCATTGATTACAAAAATACAACGGTGCGAGCGTGGAATCATACCAAAGTGAATCACACGTTCGTCAGAATAAGGCAGTTTTAAAGTAGCTGCTTTAATCGGGTCAACATCACCAATCAAATCGGCAATAGATACGTCGGGCGTTGCCAGTTTTTCGTTATAACGCTCTGCACGAGACAACCAGCTAACTGGTGTGTTGTCGCCTTTTTCAGCAATCAGGTCTTTGGCATAGCGTGATAGCGGTTGAAGCGGGTCGTCGTTTAGTTCAGAACCTTCTACTACGGCCACGTATTCGTCTAATAAATTCACCATCAAGCGGGCAATACGGGTTTTGGCTTGCCCACGAAGACCCAATAAGTTGATGTGGTGCATTGATAAAATGGCCTTTTCTACCTCAGGAATAACGGTGTCTTCATAACCCCATATACCCGGAAAAACCACTTCTTTATTTTTTAATTTCTCGATTAAGTTGTCTCGAAGCTCTTGCTTAATTGATTTTGGGCGATAATTACTGGCTTTCAGCTCACCCAGTGTTTTAATTTTTAATAAGTTTCTGTCGAATCCCATAATGCGTATGCTGCTAATTTTCTTTGTTAAGAGTGGATAGAGACGTATGTAGGCACTAATCGGCCATGATAGAATAACGGATTTAAGTAAGAAATGGTTTGTGTGCTTATCTCATTTCAGAAAAATATGCTCATTTTTAATGTGTAGGCACAGTATATAACAAAAAGAGGTTTGGTTTTGCTTTCAACAAAACCAAACCTCTTTTGAAATAAAGAGAGTTATTTTAGCTGCATTGCCCTAAAATGACCCATAAAATGATAAAAACAATAATGGTTCCGAAACAACCACCACCTAATTTTTTTGCGCCATAGCCAGCTAATAATCCTCTCAATAAATTATTCATGTCTTATCTGAGTTTGTAGAGTTATAATGTCATGTATATACGATAGAAAAAATCAGTCCTGTAGTATACGACACCAATTTGGGGTATTATTTCTACAAATTAGCGCATGTATATACGAAATAAAATATTGTTGATTTTTTTGGGGGAAAAATTTCCCGAAATCAAAAACTAATTCTGTATTTCTCTGCCAATTCTTCTAATGAGCTCTGGGTTTCAGCAAGTAATTCAACGCCATTCTCTAGTTGACGTTGTTTTAGCTCAAAACCCCTCGCACCGGGCATTCTTACAGGCTTATTTGGGTCAATTGGTTCTGAATTAAGACATTGGTTTTTGAAGTATTCAGCTTCACGTTTAAAGGCTTCTTCTCCGGCAAACCCTTCGGGGCTTATGATTTGCACGTAAACCGAAGCACCCCAGCGCAGCGGCATTTCCGACCGTCCGTGCCCGCCTAAAGCACTTGTGAGTGCCTCAATCATTAAACCTAGTCCAAAGCCTTTATAGCCGCTATCGAGCCCACCTAGTGGCAGTATTGAGCCGGGAGGATTGGCATAAAAAGTAGCAGGGTCGTTACTTACATTTCCTTGGTTATCCATAAGCCAGTTATGCGGCAAAAGCTCCTGATTACGATGAGAACGCGCCACCAGCCCATTAGAAGTAGTTGACATACTAACATCAATCATAATCGGGTCTGATTCTGTCGGAATGCCAACAGCCAGAGGGTCAGGGCTGTAAGTAGGCGTAAGCCCACCAAAAGGTGCTACTGTTTTGTTTCGAGGGTCAGAGCAGGCCAAAATGATCATAAAGCCTTGTCGGGCTACCTTTTCTAAATAAGCAGCCAGACAAGCAATATGGTGTGATTTCTGTATCGTAACAATAGTAGTGCCGTATTGTTGTGCCCTTTTGCAGGCTTCGTCAATGGCTTTATTTACAAGCCAGGGGCCGGGTAAATAGCTGCCATCTAATGCCAATACTGCGCCCATGTCGTTCAGTAATTTGGCATCGCCTGTTTTGGTCATGGTATCTTTTTCTAATTCAGCAACATAGGAAGCCAATAACTGGAGGCCATGCGTACGATGCCCCAATAATTCTCCTTCAAGCAGTATGTGGGCTGTATGGAAAGCCTTTTCTTCGTCTAAACCTGCTTGTTGTAATACCTGCTGACTGAATTGTAAAAGTGCCTGCGAACTTCTCATATATTATGCAATTGCTTTGGCAACAGATGCTTTCATTTTAGCTATGCCTAGTTTAGCGGCTACCAGAGCGTCCATTTTCCAGTATTCTTTGTTGAATAACTCTAACGATAACATGATTGGCGTGTTTTTGCTATTCAAATCTCTCAGGATTTGTGTCATTGGAGCAATACCATCGCCGGGTAATACTCTGTGGCTATCGTTGATGGTGTCTCTTGGCGGCTCGCCCGGATAATCGTTCACATGAAACATGTGGATAGAAGGGCCGTTTACCATTTTAAGGCTATTGAAGCTAGAGCCGCCTTTGTGTAAGTGATATACATCTGGCAACACACAGGCATTTGGGTGACCACTTTCGGAAGCTACGTATAAAACTTCGCCAAATAGATGCAAATTGGTTGAGAATCCCCACAATTCTAGTTGGGGTATTACACCAAAATTATCACTTACTTCCAATAGTTTACCGTATCTTTCGGCTACGGCTTGTAGGTTAAGTACCTCACCGGTTGTAGCACCAAACGGAGGTGCAGCAATGCGTTTACAGCCTATTTCGGCTAACATAGCCATTTCTTTTTTGTTTTGCTCCAAAGCCTTTTCACGTTCTTTAGCATCGTCAACAATCCATTTCGAGAAACCAATGGCATCTTCAATTGTAATGCCAAGGTCGGCTGCTTTTTTCTTAACATCTTTTAGCTTGCCGCCTTGTTCTACATATTTTTCTACGGTGTTTACCCAAACCTCAATGGCATCAAAACCTGCTTTTGCGGCGGTTTCTATTTCGCCCATTAGCCCAAGGTTCTGTTCTCTGATGGTACTTGTATTTAAGCAGAATTTGAAGTTATGATTGGCTTTTTTTATTGATTCAGCCATTGCTTCGGGTATTCCTAAACCCAAGCCTGCACCTACAACTAATGAGTTTTTTAGTAAGTTTCTTCGTGAAATAGTGTTTGCTTCCATCGATAGTTTTGTAATAAGTATATTTGATTGAAAAGATAGAGGGTAAATATAAGGCTATCTGTTTGAGTTTTCAAGCAAATTAGAACTTTGTTGAAAATGATATGCCTGAAATAGAAAAGTTGAAATAAGAAATTCCTCTCCCTATTGTTCTATACATGGCGTTAACAATAAAGAGAGGAATTTAAGTATGCTTACATAAATTCAAAATTATCAGAAAATTACTCCAGTACTCTTACTTTGAGATAACTGGCGTTTTTCTTTTCGTGGAAAACCTTGTGCGTAGCCTTCTGGAAATCGGAGTAATCGGCGAAATTGATGTTTGGTACAAATTTCTGAGGATTGCGGTCGATAATCGGGAAAAACGTGCTTTGTACCTGCACCATAATTCGGTGGCCTTTCTGGAAAGTATGAAGTACATCTTGTAATTCAAATGATACATCTTCTACCTTGTTCGGCTTGAAAGGCACAGGTGTTTCGAAACTCTTGCGGAACTTGCCACGCATGGCTTCGCTTCGTACCATTTGTTGGTAGCCAGCCATTTTTATGTGTTTGGCTGTGTTGGCATTGTCTTTAGCGTCGTCAGGGTACACGTCAATTATTTTTACAATAAAATCGGCATCGGTGCCTGTAATAGCTACTTTCAGATTTGCCCATATATTGCCGGCCAGCGTAACATCTTTATCAAGAACATCGGTCTGGAAGGTAAGTACATCAGGGCGGCGGCTTGCAAAACGTTGATCGTCAACCATGTATTCGCGCGGCATGCCAGAAGTGATGTAGTCTGACGATGGTACTGGTTTAGCAGGGTCTGATATATATTCGCTGGCACTTTTTTTCTCGCTTGGTTCGCTGAACGATAGCTTGCCATTAGCTGCAAAATACAGATTTCTTTCTTTGGCTATTTTCGGTGGCCATTCTGTAAAATTACGCCATTTGTTAGTGCCCGTTTCGTACATCAGCGCTTCTGCAAAAACATTATCGCCTTGCCCTTTCAGGTAGTAGTTAAAGAATTTACGTTCGATATTCTCACGGTAATACGTACTCGTTTTTTGACCGAAACTTACGTTGCCCAGTACATCGCCGTCGCCTCTGGCCCAACCGCCATGCACCCACGGCCCAACCACAAAAATATTGGTGATACCCGGATTTTTCTGTTCAATTGATTGGTAGGTCTTGAAAGTACCATAAAGGTCTTCGGCATCGTACCAGCCACCAACAACCATTACGGCGTGTTTGATACCGTTATGGTGGTTCAGAATATTACGGCTTTTCCAGAAATCGTCATAATTTGGGTGGTCGAGGTTCGCTCGCCAGTATGGGTCTTTGCCGAGGGTTTCGGTGTATTTCAATGAGTTTTTCATCGGGCCAAGATTCAAATAAAACTGATAGCCATCAGGCGTGCCAAAATCAAAACGCTTGCCGAAGCTTTGCGTAGGTTTGTTATCGGTTCGGTTAGTAAAGAAAGGATAAAAACCGAAATTATGCGGTAACATGAAGGCTCCATTATGATAGCTGTCGTCACGCCATAAATCGGCCATTGGTGCTTGTGGCGACGAAGCCACTAAAGCAGGGTGGGTCGACATAAGTCCGGCTGATGTATAAAAGCCCGGATAGCTGATTCCCCACATACCAACTTTTCCTGTATTGTAAGAAAGGTTTTTAACGAGCCAATCAATGGTATCATACGTATCAGTCGACTCGTCAATCTGGCTTTTATCGGTTTTAGTATCAATATGCGGGCGCATTTCAACAAAATCTCCTTCCGACATCCATCTGCCCCGCACATCCTGATACACAAAAATGTAGCCATCTCGCATCAGTTCAGCACTTGGGCCTACCAATGTTTTGAGTTTGCCTTCGCCATAAGGTGCTGCCGAGTAGGGGGTACGCTGCAACATAATCGGATAGCTTTTGGTAGAGTCTTTAGGAAGATAAATAGAGGTAAACAGACGCACGCCATCGCGCATACTAATGTAAATTTCTCTTTTTTTATAATTGTCTTTTACGTAGTCGGCATCTGGATTCTGGGCAGAAACCAAACCAGTACATAAAAGTAAGCAGATAAGAAGGATGCTTCGCATAGCTTGTTGAGAATGGGTTTAGAGATAATTAATTGTTTGTTTCAGATGCGTAAATATAGTGAAGAATATGGATTTAGTTTGAATCTTGAGCAATACGTTTGCACTAAACCCACCAAAATAAGAATCGGCAGAATCTCCCTGAGAAATTCTACCGATTCTTCTATAAAAATGATTAATGCCAGATTTATCATTTACTCGCAACCTGTATTCTTGAAGCTAAAAATTTCTTCTCGTTGGCTCTTATTTTTACCAATACTCTGCGGTTTTTACGGCGTCCTTCCGGTGTTTCATTACTTGCCAAAGGGCGGGTAGCGCCATAGCCTGCAATAGCCAGCCTTTCGGCTAATACGCCTTTGCCTTTTAAATACAATGCCACTGATTTGGCACGGTTTTCAGATAATTTCTTGTTTTTTAACTGATTCCCGCTGCTGTCGGCGTGCCCCTCTATGAATAATTCAGTATAAGGGTAACGATTCAATACGCCCGATATTTGATCCAGTAAATTTTTAGCATCTGGTGTTAATTGCTCTGAACTAGATTCAAAATAAAAATCCGGCTGGAAAGTAATGTTGATACCCTCGCCTGTGCGAAAAATATCAGCTTTACCTGTAGTAGCGCTAACTAAATCGGTAGCCAGTTTGTCAAGCATGATTCCGATTTTCAAAGCTGCATCGGCTGCAACGGGGTCTTTTTTACGACCACTTGCGGTGTCCTGAGATGATTTTTTGGCTGAATTACAAGAGGCGAACAGCACTACACTGATAGCCACTCCTGCCAAAAGGCGAAGTAGTTTCATGAATTTAGGAAATTTTTAGCAACGTAAGTAAGGGGTTCTACCTAAAGGTGAACTATAAACTAAGGTAAAATTGCTAAAAAACAATTGAATTTTGCAAGTTTTTTGTGATAAAATTTACACTATGTTGATGTAGTGGCAGGCTTAACAAAATCTTTTCAGAAAAAACATTGAGTAAAGGCGCATAAAATTTATCTTTGCTACTGTATAATTTTCTCTTAGCATCGTTAGATACTTCCTCCTAAACGCTTAAATTCTCTTATGAAAAAAAGTTTTCTTTCTTTGTGTTTCCTTGCAGCAGTTTTGAGTGTGTCAAGTACTTATGCACAGCAAACGGCCTCTGAGTATTTCGACATTGGTGTCAACAAAAGTAAATCTGGTGATTTTGTAGGTGCTTCTCAAGCATATAGCACTGCTATTGCAATGAACCCTGATAATCCGAGTAGTTATTTTAACCGTGGTTTAGCAAAACAACAACTAAAAGACCACCGTGGTGCTATTCTGGATTTTGACAAAACAATTGACCTTGACGCTAAAAATGCTTTAGCGTATTTGTTCCGTGGTAAAAGTAAAGGCGAGCAAGAAGATCACAGATCGGCATTGCAAGATTATAATCGTACCATTGAATTGAGCCCTGAAGATGCCCTTGCTTATTTGTACAGAGGTACTACAAGAGCCAAACTATTGGATTACCGCCGTGCTATTGAAGATTTTACGAAGGTAATTGAACTGAAAACAGAAGACATAAACAAATTTCAGGCTTACTATTCTCGTGGAACTTGCAAATTACGTTTAGAAGATTTTACAGGTAGTATTGCTGACTTTACAAAAGCCATTGACATGAATCCTAAACGCTCGCAGACTTTTGCAAGCCGTGGTTTCAGCCGTTTGAAAATCAATGATTTTACAGGCGCTATCAAAGACTTTGATGAGGCAATTAAATTGAACCCGGAAGATAGCGAGTCGTTCTATAATCGTGGTTTCAGCAAAACTAAAATTGATGATTTCAGAGGGGCAATCAACGATTTCGATAAATCGATTACACTAGACCCTCAGAATGTAAGAGCTTACTATGGCCGTGGATTCTGTAAAAGTAAATTGAATAACCAGAAAGATGCTATCAACGACTTGACCAAAGCGATTGAGGTTAACAACATAAATATAGACTCGAAAGTTACTTATTCGGGCCGTATCAATAAAAATATTCTTGACGAGCTACGTAATGTAGTACAGGAGAAAGGGAAAATCAACGAGTTTTCTGACGACCGCTCAGAGGCATTCTACAGCCGTAGCGTAGCCAGATTCAAGAACGGAGACTCAAAAGGTTCGATTGCTGACCTTAATAAGTCTATTGAATTAAACCCTACTTATGCTGAAGCGTATTTCTTCCGTGGTTTTGTGCGCTCGGCAACTGGTGCACAGAAAGAAGCACTACAAGATTGCTCAAACGCCATTAAGCTAAACCCTAAATATGGTGAAGCATTTTATGTAAGAGGCATTATCAAACACGCTTTGGGCGACGATAATGGCGGCTGTTACGACCTAAGCCGTGCCGGAGAATTAGGTTATTCGGCTGCTTACAACGTGATTCGTGAGTACTGTAATTAAGATATAGTTTTAGTTTTATATACCAAAAGCCTTGCTATCAGCAAGGCTTTTGGTGTTTATTTGGCTCTTGTTTAGTTCAATACAAAATTACACTCATTGCGAATAAGTAAACGTCTTAGACTAAAATAGTACTTGCTCGTTTTCATTTGAAGAATAAATGGTCTTCTAAGGTAATATACCGTATTAGTTAAATGTAGATTGACAAAGGCTAGGTGTTACTGTAATTTTAGCACTATTGCTGTGCATTTTAAGCTGATACTTACATGAAGAATTAATACTCTTTTGTTTTGAGCAGCCAATCTGAATGAGGTATTGGGGTTTTCAGAAAGAGCCTGACTATTAAGCTTACTTGGCTTGGTACCTCTTCTTTAATGCATAGCATTTATATGTTTTATCAATTCTTAACTTGACTAAGGTAAACACTATGCTGAAAAAAACTTTACTTATTGCTCTGGCTATTTTTTGTCAATTTTCATTGTGGGGGCAGGGAGCACAAACAACGCCTACCGGAACACTCATAGCTAACCAGAATGCAGCGGCGGCAATGCCTGCATCGGCTCTTCTTGAGTTACGCTCTACGAATAAAGGAATGCTTCCTCCACGGATGACTACTGCCCAAATCAACGCTATAGCTTCGCCCGCTACAGGGCTTATGGCTTATGATACTGACCTGAAATGCCTAAAAACCTACAACGGTAGCCAATGGGCTTGTGCCAATGCCAATATAGTGGCCTCTACTCCTTTGAGTTCGTCGTTTGCGTTTAAAGCCGCAACAAATAGTTATATGCTTGGGGAATCGATTATTGCTGATAATGCAGGTAATCAAATTGCAGTAGGAAGTTTCTATGGTGCTATTACTTTTGGAAGTACTTCAAACAGCAGAACACTTACTTCATTAGGTGATTATGACGGTTTTATTGTTAAACATGATAAGAACGGTAGTTTATTATGGGCTACTCAGATAGGAGGTTCTGGGGGCAATCAAGAGATTCTTGATATTGCTTTAGATAATACAGGAAATATAGCAGTAACGGGTTATTTGAGGTATGCTACGAACTTTTACTCTACAAATGGCGGTGAAAGCGCATATACCACTAGTAGTTCTTATGAACAAATATTTGTTGCTAAGTATAATTCATCGGGTGTACTAATTTGGTATAAAGTATTTAGTTCTGGAGGTAATTTTCATTCCAGAGGCAAAGGTGTGACTTTTGATTCAGCAGGTAATATTCTTTCTACTGGCAACTATAGAGGTACTGTAGCATTTGATGGTTTTAGTTTAAGTTCTACTTCGGGTACAGATGATATCTTTACTGCTAAACATAATGCAGCTAATGGAAATATAATTTGGGTAAAAACCGCAGGTAGTGGAAACAATGGTGAATCAGGATTTGAGTTAGTATGTGATGCCTCTAATAATGTTTATGTTTTAGGACATTACGCTGGTACTGCTATGTTTGGGGAATCTCCAAATACAGTAACTTTCACTTCAAGAGGAGATATAGATATATTTGTGATGAAATATACTGCATCTGGTGATTTTACGTGGGCTAAAACTGCTGGTTCGGTAGTAGAAGAAAGTATGGGAGGAATTACTTATTCTGCTGCTGCCAATGCTATATATATCTGTGGAAGTTATAAAAATGCGCTCTCTTTTGGTCCAGGTTTAGGAACTAATTCTTTAACGACCGTTGGATCAACTAGCTATTTTAACGGATTTCTTGCTAAGTACGATCTAAATGGCAATATACTGTGGGCTACTAGGCATGGTAATACTAGTAGTTATCATAATTTTTCGGGTGATATAGATGTAGATGCCAATGGAAATCCATACATAACAGGTACGTTACAGTATGACTCGTGGTTTTATAGTGTTAACTCATCAGATAATTTTTATGTACGAGGAGTACAGTATGGAGAGCCATTTATTGCAAAGTATAACGCAGCAGGGGCATTACAATGGGTTGTAAGCGCAATAGATGGATACGATGAGTCAACAAGGGGAATATCTGTAAAAAATAATGTTGCTTATACTATCGGTAATTTCAAAGAGACTATCAATTTTGGGTATCAACAAGTGCATTCAACTAATAATAGTTATTATGGAGATTTATTCATCTGGCGTTATCAGGAATAAGAAAGAAAATATTTTACATTTGGGCGTCCCTGTTATCATTATAAAATCTGATAACAGGGATTTTACCTATTGGGCGAAATAGAGTTTAAAGTTTTACTATATCGTCTTTGCGGGATATTTCTTAATTCCATCGGAGACTAGTCATATCTTGGGAAAATTGACTAGAGCCTCAAATCATATGTCAATTAATATTATAAACTATTTTTTACCAACACTTTATAATTAAACAATTAAGCTAATATAGGCCTTATCACTTTTCCGGCCACATCAGTCAATCTGAATGGGCGGCCTTGGAAGAAATATGTCAGCTTTTCATGATCAAAGCCTAATAAATGAAGAATAGTTGCCTGCAAATCATGCACGTGTGTACGGTCTTTTACGCCATAATAGCCCAGTGGGTCGGTTTCGCCAAAACTCATGCCTTTTTTCAAGCCTCCGCCAGCCATAAACACCGTAAAGGCATCCAGATGGTGGTCACGACCTTTAAATGGTAGAGTTTGCCCGTCACGGTTTTCCTGCATTGGTGTTCTGCCAAATTCTCCGCCCCATACTACAAGGGTTTCGTCGAGCAATCCACGCATTTTCAGGTCTTTCAATAAGCCTGTTACGGCACGGTCGGTTATATTACAAAGTTCCTTAAAACCACCATCAAGAGACAAACGCTGGTCAGTTCCATGCGAATCCCAACCCCAATGATACAATTGTACGAAACGCACGCCGTTTTCCACTAATCGTCTGGCTAAAAGGCAGTTATTGGCAAAAGAAGCATCGCCTACCTCGGCGCCGTACATATTACGTACCCACTCAGGTTCTTTACTAATATCCATCACCTCAGGCACCGACATCTGCATTCTGAACGCCATTTCGTATTGCGAAATACGTGTTAATATCTCAGGGTCTTGTACTTCGTCGTATTGCTGGCGGTTAATCTCATTAATGGCCTCAATGGTTTGTCGGCGTATATCACGGCTCATACCATGTGGGTCTGATACATAAAGTACGGGGTCTGCACCTGTGCGGCATTGCACCCCTTGGTATATCGATGGCAGAAAACCATTCCCCCATACACTTTTACCTGCATCGGGGCTACGGCCGCCTGATGCTAAAACTATAAAGCCCGGCAGATTCTGATTTTCGGTTCCTAAACCATACATCGCCCATGAACCCAGGCTTGGCCGCCCTAAGCGTGGGCTACCTGTTTGCATCAGCAATTGGGCAGGTGCATGGTTAAACTGGTCGGTGTACATAGCCTTTATAAAGGTCAGTTCATCGGCTACTTCTGGCAGGTAGGGCATAAAGTCAGAAATGTAGTTCCCTGACTGCCCGTGTTGCTTAAATTGCGCCAATGGCCCCAGCATTTTAGGCACACCTCTGATAAACGCAAACTTTTTGCCTTCCAGAAATTCCTGCGGACAGTCTACGCCATCATATTTTTGCAATTCAGGTTTATAATCAAATAACTCTAGCTGCGAAGGCGCACCCGCCATGTGTATATAAATAACCCTTTTAACCTTTGGCGCAAAATGTGGCGTTTTAGGCAAAGTTGGGTCTGTCATTGCTTGGTTTTCACCTGATTTTTTTGGAAAACAGCCACTCATCAGCGAGCTTAAGGCGGCTACTCCTAAACCGGTAGTACAAGTATTTAAGAAATGCCGGCGTGTCTGACGCAGATTTTCGGCATGAAGAAACTCTTTTATTAATTTTTCCATTGGGGCTTGAATAGAATCAAGACAAATATACTAATCAATCTTTGATTGTATTAAATAAATGCCTGAAAATCTGGCATATTACCTAGTTAAAACTGATGGCTTTTCAGCTGAATCTTTCGTATTTTTGCAACATGAAATATGAATTACAAAAAACTGATAGCGGTTCGAAGGCAAGAGCCGGGAAACTAACGACCGACCACGGCGAAATACTTACGCCTATTTTTATGCCTGTGGGTACGGCCGGAACCGTAAAAGCTGTACATCAAAGAGAATTAAAAAACGATATTCAGGCACAGATAATTCTGGGTAATACATACCATTTATACCTACGCCCAGGCTTAGATATTCTGCAAGGTGCTGGCGGTCTACATAAATTTAATGGCTGGGATAAACCTATCCTGACCGACTCGGGCGGCTATCAGGTATTTTCATTGAAAGATATACGCAAGATTTCGGAAGAAGGTGTAAAGTTCCAGTCACATATTGATGGCTCACGACACCTTTTTACGCCCGAAAATGTAATGGATATTCAGCGAGTAATTGGTGCTGATATTATTATGGCATTTGATGAGTGCGCTCCCTATCCTTGTGATTATAGCTATGCAAAAAAATCGATGGAAATGACGCACCGCTGGCTCAAACGTTGCTGCGACCGCTTTGATGCCACCGAAGGGCTTTATGGCTATACGCAAAGCCTTTTCCCGATTGTGCAAGGTAGTGTTTATAAGGATTTACGCATTCAATCGGCCGAATTTATTGCCGAACAAAACCGTGAAGGCAACGCCATTGGTGGATTGGCAGTAGGCGAACCTGCCGACAAAATGTACGAGACTATCGACTACGTAAATGATATTCTGCCACAAGACAAGCCCCGCTACCTGATGGGAGTAGGCACACCCGAGAACATTCTTGAAAGCATTGCGCTCGGCATTGATATGTTCGACTGTGTGATGCCAACCCGCAATGCCCGTAATGGAATGTTGTTTACCACACAAGGTATAATTAACATAAGAAACGAAAAGTGGAAAGATGATTATAGCCCGATTGACGAAACGCTTGGTGGATACACCAGTACATTTTACAGCAAAGCCTATTTGCGCCATTTAGTGAAGTGCGACGAAATTCTGGCGGCTCAGATAGCCAGTGTGCATAATCTTACTTTTTATCTATGGCTGGTAGGTCAAGCTCGTGAGCATATTCTGGCCGGAGATTTTACCGAATGGAAAAAAGTAATGGTTAAGAAAGTAATGGAGCGATTGTAAATAACTTATTTTAGTCTGGACAGACGCAATTAGAAATATTTTTCCTTTTCTAACACTTAGAGCTTTGTTTTCCGAAAAATAATGTCAGACAAGTTCATAGAAGAATTTTGAACTTTTTCAATATTTTTTTACTTTTGTAGATAGACACAATCCTCCGAAATGGCTGGTATATGGAAAATTTAATAGAGAGAGTTGAAACTGCCCTGAATTCTGTAAGACCTTACTTGCAAACAGATGGCGGAAACGTAAAAGTAATTGAAATTACTGACGATTATACTGTAAGACTAGAGTTACTAGGTGCTTGTGGTTCATGCCCTATGTCTTCAATGACCTTCAAAGCTGGGCTAGAAGAAGCCATTTTAAAGGCTGTACCTGAAATCCGTAAAGTAGAAGCTTTGAATCTGACACCTGCGTTTTAATGAACGCATCTGATAGACCGATTGCTAAAAATATGTAGCCACTTGTGTTTGCAAGTGGCTTTTTTATTATCTTGCAAACAATTTAATTTTCGCATACTACGCACCAACGTTATCAGCTTTAGGTTAAATAATGGCAAATAAAATTAGAGTCGGGGTTTTCTTTGGCGGTCAAGCCAGAGAAAGAGAAATATCGTATTTAGGGGGGAAAACGGCCTTCGAACACATTGACAAGGCATTATTTGAACCTGTGCCGATATTTGTAGATAGTTTAGGGCATTTTATTCAAATAAATCCTGAACTACTCTATGAAGAGTCTATCCGTGATTTTTTTCCATCAAAAAACCTCAATCGTGGGTTTAGGGTCTACATCGAATCACTCGGCGAACTCAACGAAACTCAGCTCTATAAACTTATTTATAAAGTAGGGAAACAAATTCAACCAACCGATTTTCCTCAAATAATGGATTTTGCATTTACTATCATGCACGGCCCACAGGCCGAAGACGGTAGTATGCAAGGCTTGCTCGAGTGGTATGGTATTCCATACATGGGGCCTGGCCTAATGGGCTCGGCAGTAGGAATTAACAAACCTATGCAAAACAAACTGATTTCGCTTGTAACAGGCCAGAAGAAAAAATCAGTTACTTTTACCCGCGAAGAATGGGCTGTTGCCGACCGCTCAAAATTATTTACCGACCTGATCAACAATATTGGCTTCCCGTTTGTAGTAAAAGCACCACATCAGGGTTCTTCTATCGGTGTAGCCATTGTCAGAAAAAGGAGCCTTGAAGAGTTTACAAGAGCCATTAACCAATGCTTTTTTGAAGTCACTTTCAAGAAAAGTGAATGGGAAAAAATGACCGACCGCCAGAAACGCCACATGATGGAAAAAACAACAAATCTGGATGAGGGCATTGGTTTTCCGGTAATGGTAAATGGTAAAATACTGGCGCACCCTGCCGACCTTATGGAAGAGCTTGACGCCGTTTTGTTCACGTCTGAAACCGTAACCGTGGTTTCGGCACACGCAGAAGACTACGTGATGATTGAAGAGTTTGTGGTAGGGCAGGAGTTTTCGTGTGGGGTTATTCAGCAAGATGATGGCAAAGCAATTGCTTTACCGCCTACTGAAATTTATGGTGAGATTCAGACCTTCGACTTCAAATCGAAATATAAATCGAATGTTACTAAAAAACGGATTCCGGTTGATACCAGCCTTGAGAATCTGCATAAAATACACGAAAGCCTTTTGAAGACTTTCAATACCCTTGGTTTTTGTGTAGTAACACGCATTGATGGCTTCCTGACACCAGATAGCCGTGTGCTATTGCACGACCCGAACACTATTCCGGGTATGTCGCCATCTTCATTGATATTCAAACAAATGGCTGAAATCGGGCTTACGGTTACGCAATCTATCACTTATTTTATTCGTCAATCAATCCGTGAGCGAATCAGAAGCGGTAAAAATACCGTCAATTTCCGCCAGTTATTAGAAAGACTTGATGAAATGATTGCCGAGCGAGTAAATACTCCTCGAAAAAAAGTAGCTGTTGTATTTGGTGAGTCTGACGAGCAATATAAAATAGCCCAAAAGAAAATGGGTGAGTTTTCGTCGTCGCCTATATATGAGCCTGTTCCTGTATGCGCTGCCCGCAACGGGCAAATGTATAAGATTCCGGTAAACCTGATGTTCAAGGCCGATATTCAGGACTTTGGGCAATCAATAGGCAAACCAAAGCATCCGTTCATTATTGAGATTCTGGAAAAAGCCAAAAGCATCACTAAAAAATATGCTGGCGGATTTGATACGCAAATGAAAAAACTTTCGGAAGCCGAACTAGCCGAGAACATGCAGTTTATCTTCCAGTGTGATTCTGAAACCTTGGTTGAGTTGTAAAATTTATGAAATTTCATATTTTAAAGGGCTGTTTTGTAATGAAACAGCCCTTTTTTAACAATTATACCTTACAATAATATCGCCTAAAATATTAGCACTAAAATTAGGCTAAGGTTAAGTAATAGTTCTACGAGTAAATTTTTGGTAGGTGTGCTATGGTATATGTCAATTTCGGCATTATAGGAGTTACTTTGTCTATAAGTGCCGATAAGTGTGTAGGTCGGATTTGATGCAGTTTCAGGATAAATTAATTTCAAAACATAACCTAATTGTTGATTGTGAGTAATATTTAGAGTATGTTTAAAATTTATGATTCGACCTACAAAGCAATCTTTTTTAACTATACTGCGTTGCATTTTTTCGATGTAGCTGCTGGCTACATCTGCAAAATGTCGCCTTGTCTAGCCAAAAAATATTTGCTTTTTGGTCAGAATAACAAAATTTAAACATACTCTTAGTTATATATAACAAACAAATTCTTATTCTACATCTCACACAACTCAATATAATGCCCATCAGGGTCTGTCAGGAATAATTGTTTGATACCATCAGGGCGTAGTTTGATGGGCATATATGCTATACCTAATGATTGCAGGTGTTTTTCGGCTTGCAGAATATCTGACACTTCCAATGCAAAATGATTCCCTCTGATACCCGTTGATGCACCATTTTCTTCTCTGCCAATCAAATGCAATTCACGGTTAGCACCTAGGCTGAACCATTTTACAGGATAATCAAATGCGGGAATGGCAATTTCTTCTAAATCAAGTGCTTTGGCATAAAATTCGGCACTTCTTTCTACATCACTTACTTGCAATGCCACATGGTTGAAGGCCTTGATAGATAGCTTATTAAGCATAATACAGTAAATAATTGGCTAATTAACAATAAAAAGATAACACTGCAAAGCTAAATAAATAGTCGGAATCAGGCTATCATTTTTGGTCTCGCTTACGTTTTTTTGTAACTTGCAGCATGGAAAAATTTGTAGTTTCGGCACGTAAGTATCGTCCTATTACTTTTGATGCAGTAGTTGGGCAGTCTCATATCACAACCACCTTGCAAAATGCTATCAGAACCAATCACTTGGCGCAGGCGTTTTTGTTTTGTGGCCCTCGTGGTGTAGGAAAAACAACCTGTGCCCGAATTTTAGCCAAAACTATCAACTGTCAGAACCTTACCGAAGACATTTCGCCTTGTAATGAGTGCGAATCTTGTAAGAGTTTTAATAATAACGCATCATTCAATATTCATGAGCTTGATGCGGCATCAAACAACTCGGTAGAAGATATCCGAAACCTGACCGACCAGGTGAGGTTTCCTCCACAATACGGTAAATACAAAGTATATATCATAGATGAGGTTCATATGCTTTCGCAGGCGGCTTTTAATGCCTTTCTGAAAACGCTTGAAGAACCCCCAAGTTATGCTATTTTTATTCTGGCTACCACCGAGAAACACAAAATTCTGCCTACAATTCTGAGCCGTTGCCAGATTTTTGATTTCAACCGTATTCAGATAAAAGACATGGCCGATCATCTGGCCAATGTAGCGAGTAAAGAGGGTATTTCTGCCGATTATCAGGCACTTGAGCTGATAGCTCAAAAAGCTGATGGTGGTTTGCGTGATGCCTTATCGATGTTTGACCTGAACGTAACTTTTGCGGCAGGCAACGAAATGACTTATAAGTCGGTACTGGATAATCTGCATATTCTGGATTACGATTATTATTTCAGAATGACGGATTTTCTGTATAGTGGCAATATTTCGGGGGCTTTGTTGCTTTATAACGAAGTGTTGGAAAAAGGTTTTGATAGCCACCAGTTTGTGGTAGGTCTAAACGAGCATTTCAGAAACCTGATGGTGAGTAAAGACCAGCAAACCGTAAAGTTGTTACAAGTAGCGGAGTCTACACAGAGGCGTTATCTTGAGCAATCAGGTAAACTCCCTCTAGGATATATTCTTTCGTCGCTAAGTGTTGGTAGCCATCTGGATATTAATTATAAATCGGCCAAAAATCAGCGTTTACATGTTGAAATAGGTTTGATGAAGCTATCGCAGATTCAGAATGTATTAAATCTAAGTGAGTTGTCGGCTAACACGACAGACGAAAAAAAAAATGGTAATGTAGTCCCGGTTTCTACGCCACCAAACCCACAACCTGTGGTGCAAAATACTGTCAGCCAACCTGTTAGTGTTACGCCAACGGTTACTCATACACCACCGTCGCTTCCGGCTACCAGCCCACAGGTAAAAAGCCAGCCGCCTGTTGTTATACCACCAAGGCCCAACTTTACGCCATCGAAGTTTAAATCTACAAATGTCGACCTCGATATACCTTCATCGGTCGGGCAGCAAGCCAATCAGGCTAACGAACCAGCCGTAGCTAATATAAATGTAAATAAGAGTTTTACGCCTGAACAATTGCAAAGAGAACTACACCGTTTTGCTGACTCACGCAATAATGCTACCATAGCCGTAATGCTAAAACGTGAGTTTGGTTTAGAAGGAGGTTTATTAAAATTAAGGCTAGATAATCAGGTGCAAATGGATTTGCTGACCCAAATGAAGCAGGATTTGGCTGTGTATCTGCGTCAGCAATTACAAAATAATACGATTCAGATTGCCGCCGAAATTGTTGAAACACAAGTAGAACGCCGCCCATATACTGCACAGGAAAAATTTGAGTACCTGGCCAACAAAAACCCGGCTCTATGGGATTTGAAAGAGAAACTGGGGATGGATTTGGTGTTTTAAAGTAAAACGTTCAAGAAATGAGGACCAAGAAACGCAAAATAAAAACCTACAGAAATGTAGAAAATGCTTTAGATGCTAAGCATGAAGCAGCAAGAAAGTTTATACAATCAATAGATAAGTCTAAATTAAAAGAATTATTGACTAAAAACCCATAACAGTTAAAGCTGCTCGGGCTTTGTTGTCGATTGAGGTTTTGTATTCGTGACGTTTGTATGCCAAAGCTTTCTCAAAATAGCTTCGGGCTTTGGTTTTCTGATTTTTCTCCTGATAAATATAGCCTAATTGCAAGGCTGAACTTGCCCCAAAATGCCATTGTGCCTCTTTGTATTTGTCACTAAGTGCAATTGCTCTATCGTAGTATGCAATGGCTTTATCGGGTTGCGCTGTTTTCTGATACACCCTTGCCAAACGGTAGTTGAAATCTGCTTTATCTTTAGGTTGGCTAAAGTTGTTTTCTGATAAATTTTCGGCTTCATCGAAAGCTTTTTCATAATAGCCTGCATCAAATGCCAAACGAATACGAACAAGCGATTTATGTGGAAGTGTATTAGTTTTGGCGTAGTTCTCATAAAATTTCTGAGCGGCCTTGTCTGACTCTGCAACTGTACTGCCAACTGTCGGAATTTTCTGGATATACGCTATGCCTTTCTTCTCGTCGCCTCCGAGCCAGGTACATAAAAACAGTTTGTAATAAGTATCTTTTAAAAAAGTTTTCCCCTTAAAATTTCTTATATAACTCTGATATGCTACAGCAGCTTGCGGATAATGACCTTGAAAAAGGTTTATTTCTCCCTTATACAATTCAAACACCGGACAGTAGAGATAAGAGGCATCGTAAGGGCTTTTACGTATTAAAGAAGCGGCTTGCTCAGTACGGCCACCTTTTAGAGAGATTGCAGTGGCCAGAAAATTAAGATTGAGGTTATCGTCATGTGCTTTTACTGCCTGAAGCAGTGCTTCGTTTACGGTATCATTGTAAGGTAGAATATATGCTTGAATAAAAAACTCGCAGAAACTGGCTTCTAAGCCCCAGATTCTGTCGTGCGAAGCTAACTCAAGCTCTTTTAAACCTTGCTGAATGTTTCCTTTTAGCCCCAGAATACCCGTAACCCATTTCTGATTTTCAGGAATAGACCCTACCAATACGTGCAAGCAGCCCAAGGATTTAAGATTGGGTACAAACTTTGGGAATAGTTTCTGGTTTTCTTCTAGCAGACGATATGCTTGTATAATGCTCCAGGCGGCTTTTACTTCGTGCCCAAAGCGTATTTTTAGTAGCGCCCAATGGATTTTAAGTTCGGCTCGTAAAAATCGGTTGTAAGGCGATTTTTTATCGGTACTTTCTATAATCGTTAGCCGCTCATCTTCTTTACCTGCGAGTTTATCGTAGGCGGTTTGGTCTTCTGAGTTGAGTAATTCTACCATGTCGGCATAATTCTCGACATAGACCCTGAATGCATTCTTTGGGTTCTCTCTGGCAATTAACTCACGGCCTGCCTGTAACCTTAGCTTAAATATTTCGGCATAGGCTTTTTGCAGATTAGGGGTAAAGTCGGCATCGGAAGCAATAGCGGGTACTGTGAATATAAACCATAGAGGTACCCCAATAAACGAGCACAAAAAGAATTTAGCGATATGTAGATTTTTGAATACCAAAATTGACTTGATAGAAAAAATAAAAAAGCCAAATCTTCGATGATTGAAAATTTGGCTTTTTAGTACGAAAAGAACGATTATTTTCTGCTGATTTCGATTGCGTCAACATCGGCAAGGATACGGCCACAGTGTTCGCAAACAATAATTTTCTTTTTGTCTTTAATATCTGCCTGACGTTGCGGAGGAACGATATTGAAACAACCACCACAAGCACCACGTTTTACCATTACAACAGCCAAGCCATTACCGGCATTGTCACGGATACGGTTATAAGCGTTAATCAAGCGTTCTTCAACGTTAGTAGCAGCCTTATCACGGCTAACAATTAGATTTTTCTCTTCTTCCTGGCTTTCTGACACCAATACATCTAATTCTTTACGTTTTACCTCAAGGTCTTTTTTGCGGCTATTCATTGCCGACTCTACTTCTGCAATTTCAGTATTTTTGTTTCTGATTTTAAAATCAGCTTCTTTTATACGTTTGTCAGCCAACTGAATTTCAAGTTCTTGTAATTCCAACTCTTTCGAAATCGCATCGTATTCACGATTGTTACGAACATTCATTTGTTGGTCTTTGTACTTCTGAATCAATTTTTCGGCGTCTTTTTTGTTCAAACGATAGCCGTTGCTTTCAGCGTCTAAAGCATCTACTTCTTTTTTAAATTTTGAAATACGCGTTTCAAAGCCAACCACCTCATCTTCTAAGTCACGTACTTCGTCTGGCAAATCACCACGTAGCTTTTTAATTTCGTCTAATTCAGAATCAATCGATTGAAGATTAAGAAGAGCTTCTAATTTTTGTGCAACTGTTAATTCCATAAATATATTGAACCGCTACGGCGGAGCGTCTTGATTTTAAAGCTTTAAATTTTGATAAAAGAGACGAATGAACTACAAGCCATTTTGCCTCGAATACGCAATGTTTAATAATAATATTTTACCGGATTTGTAGGAGTTTCCGACAAATGGACTGCAAAGTTAGTGAATTTTTTGCAAATATAATCTTTCAATAATTCTTTTGTAAATTGCTCACTTTCATAATGGCCTATATCTGCAATGATGATGCGGTTTTCGGCATCAAAAAACTCATGATACTTGTAATCGGCCGTGATGAATATGTCGGCGCCTGCTCTTATGGCATCGCTTAGCATGAAGCTTCCCGCTCCACCACATACGGCTACTTTTCTGATGGGTTTATTCAACAAGCTTGTATGTCGAATAACCGAAACTTTCATGTTTTGTTTTAAATAAGCTAAAAAATCTGTTTCGGCCATTTCCTGCGGTAAAAAACCTACCGCTCCTGAGCCCACTTCCTGGTTTTCGTTACTAAGTGAGGTCAGGTAATAAGCCACTTCTTCGTACACATGGCCTTTACGCATGGCAGCTAGTATCTGGTTTTTAAGATAAGCAGGAAAAATAACCTCTACACGGTTTTCTTCTACTTCTTCCATTGGCCCGCTTGTTTGCCCGATAGTAGGATTTGCCTGTGCATTGGGCTTAAATGTGCCTTTGCCTTCTACCCTGAAACTGCACTGGCTATAATTGCCGATTTCGCCCGCTCCGGCTGCATACAATGCATCAAGGAGTTGCCCTGTATTGTCTATTGGAACAAATACGACCAACTTCATAAGCAAGTCTGCTTTTGGAGCTAATATTTGTACCTGTTGTAAACCTAGTAACTGAGCAATTTTGAAACTTACTCCGTTCACCACGTTATCGAGGTTAGTATGTGTCGCATAAATGGCAATATCGTTTTTTATGGCTTTAATAATGGTACGCTCTACATAATTTTTACCTGTAAACTTTTTTATGCCCTTAAATACAATCGGGTGATGCGCCACTATGATATTACAACCCCTTTGGATGGCTTCTTCTACTACGTCTTCTGTCGAATCGAGGCTTACCAGTACACCTGTGATGATTTCGTTTGGATTGCCTACTATTAAACCTGCATTATCGTATGATTCCTGATAAGACAAAGGTGCTAGTTTTTCAAGATACGCTGTTAAATCTTTTATTCTCATTGTGTAAGTCGATAAATTAATAAAGCTGTGCGTTGTGTAAGTGCCGGAAATTCTTTCAGATTAATGGTTTCGCCGGGTGCATGTGCGCCTTTTCCCGAAGCCCCAAGGCCATCAAGACAAGGCACATATTGTGCAATATAAGAAATATCGCCTGCCCCACGTGAGCCTGGGTCACCTGCTTTTACTTCTCCCATATTCAAATCTAAACTTACCTGATTAAGAACTTTTAGTAAATCGGTATTTGCTTGTGTGGGTTCCATCGCAGGTATTCCGTCAGAAAACTTGATTTCTGCATTGGTACCATTCAGGTGTTTGCTCACAATATCACGCATGTGGGTTCTGGCGTTTTCTTTTTGTGCTTCGCTAATAAAACGTAAATCTCCGCTTACGATTACTTTTTGCGCAACAATATTTGTTTTTCCTACGGCTTCGCCTTTGGCAGAAGCAGGGTCATAATTCACTTCTGTTCCACCCGAAATCACGCCCGGATTAAACGTAAGGTATTTTTCCTGGCTAAGTGCTTCTCTGAACTCATCTAATATACGGGCTGCTTCATAGATAGCACCATAGCCCATATTCTGGCTGAAAATGCCTGATGAGTGGCCTGTTTTTCCGCTCGTAACCAATTCCCAGCCACTTGCGCCCCGGCGGGCTGTAGCGGCAATATTAAAGCTCATGGCGTTTTCGTAAGCAAGGGCAATATCTGACTGTTTAGCTCTGTCGATAAAATCTTTACGGCTGACGCTGGTAGGTTTGCCTGAACTCTCTTCGTCGCCGGTGAAATAGATTGTAATAGATGTGTCGTCAAGGAGTTTTTGCGCATGCAGGGCTTGCAAAGCGGCAATAATCATTACATCGCCCCCTTTCATGTCGTTCACGCCTTGTCCTGTAGCTGTAGTATCGTTCAGACGGGTGAAAGGAGTAAAAGGCATAGACCTTTCGAAGACGGTATCAAGGTGCCCAATTAGAAAGAGTTTTTTTCCTTTCTTGCCTTTGCGATATGCCACTAAGTGTCCGGCTCTGTTTAGGGAGTCGGGTAGGGGTATCCATTCGGTAGTGAAGCCCATAGCTTCAAATTCTTTACGAAATACCTGACCAACCTGTTTTACTCCTTCAAGGTTTAATGTCCCACTGTTAATATTCACTACTTGCTCTAGTAATTGTTCGGTCTGTTTAACATTGCTTTTGATATGCTCAACGATTTTCTTTTCGACCGGACTGATTTTTTGTGCATACGAACTGGCACCGAAAAGTAAGAATAAGAACAAATAAATTTTTTTCATGCTGATGATTTTATGATAATGCTCTTTTTGGTATTCAGGTTATATATTTTTGTTTGCTAATGATTAATAGTCAGAATACTTGCAGGAATAGGCAAAGCGTTAGCTAAGATAGACTGACAATTTACATTGTCCGAACGATTTGGTCAACAAGATAAGCGATTTTCTTTGGCTATGCATTGAAATAAAAAACTTCATCAGATTTTTTAGGGTAATTACTATTATAAAAATGCTTTTTTGCTGCTAATGATTTCAGAAACGAATACTTGTTGATTTTTTTTTCAATTATTTAAATTTTTTTTTCGGTCGTAACTAGTTGAGTATGAAATGTTTGCTTTGTGGATGTTGATATTGGAATAAAATTTTTTCATTTTTTTTTGCTTAGGGTATTGACAAGTGTCTAAAATGTCCCTACCTTTGCAGTCCCAAACAACGAGAGAGAAACAGAAAAGAAACAAAAATCTACAATGTTTAGGAAATACGGTTCGGTAGTTCAGTTGGTTAGAATACCTGCCTGTCACGCAGGGGGTCGCGGGTTCGAGCCCCGTCCGGACCGCAATTAATTTAAAGCGCTGATAATCAGCGCTTTTTGTTTTATAGTGATGTGAGTGATCGAACCCTTTCTAAGAGTCAAACCTCGGATCAATCCTTAAAATTAGTAGGAAGGAGAAAAAATTTAACTAAAATATTCTTCATCAAAATCAGTGACTATAAGCTAGGATTTATTGTCTTGCAATAAAGGATAGATAGCTATAAAAAGTTTAGTTTTATATGTCGGATAATTTGTTTCCCCGTAATTGCTAAAAACATCAGGGTTTAATACACAATTTTATAAGGATTTTTTCGTTATTAGAGTGAATAGGCCGATTTAGACTATTCAGTACTTTTTTCAATTACTTCTCTTTTTTATTGTTGTATAGACGGCATGCAGCACTTTACCTCAAGTTCTCAGCATGAATCAATTTGCCTTGTGCCTGCCGGAAGTTTTATTCTCTGATTTCCTAAGCCGTTTTAAAACTTCACTTTCTTCTCTTTTCAGAAAAGAAAATATCGACCAATTAAGTCTTACTAGAGGGTTGCCTCCTCATGTATGGAAAGAAATTATGAATCTTAAACCCTTATCGGTGTCTATTCCAAAAATGTTTGGCGGCAGAGGTACAGATGTGAAAGAATGTTTAGGTATTTTATCGGCCGCTTCATATGAATCGCTTTCATTGTCTTTGATATTCGGTATTAATATAGCCTTATTTTTAGAACCATTGGCTAAATATGGGAATGAGTTGGTAAAGTCGGATATTTTTAAGCACTTTCTGGACAAAGGTGCTATGGGCGGCTTAATGATTACTGAGCCGGATTTTGGTAGTGATGCACTGAACATGAAAACCAGGAATGAATTACATGATGATACCTATCACATTAGCGGTACCAAGCATTGGCAGGGACTTACCGGCATGGCCGATTATTGGTTAGTTACTTCAAGAAGTATGACCCTAAATGGAAATTTAGCTAGAGACGTGGATTTCTTTATTGCCAATACCCACCTTCAGGAACAGAATATAGAAGTGATGGAGTATTATGATAATGCAGGATTGGATATGATTCCATACGGATTGAATAAAATCGATATTGAAGTTCCCTTACGAAATAAATTGATTCCTGAAACTACCGGTCTGAAAATGATGCTTGATACGCTTCATCGAAGCAGGCTACAGTTTCCGGGCATGGGCATGGGATTCCTGAAACGTATGATGGACGATGCCATGAAATATTGTAAAGAAAGAACAGTAGGGAATAGTAATCTCTTTGCTTTAGATCAAGTGCAGTATCAACTTTCAAAAATGCAGTCTTACTATACTCTGTGTTCGGCCATGTGTGCAAAAAGTTGTGAAATCAGCGGAATAGAAAATGATGTATCTAGTAGCGGAATCCATGCCAATAGTATGAAAGCTTTAGTAACGGATATGATGCAGGAGTCGGCGCAATTAAATGTACAACTATTCGGAGCGAAAGGTTATAGAAAGAGTCATATTGGAGGCAGAGGGATTATGGATAGCCGACCGTTCCAGATTTTTGAGGGTTCTAATGAAATGCTATATACACAAATTTCCGAGGGGATTCTGAAGGATATGAAAAGGAAAAAAACAACGCATTTAGGAAACTATCTGAGTGATAATGAAATAACTAAAAATGCAGGAAGAATTTATTCGAAAGAATTGAATTTCATTATAGACGACTCACTTTCTCAGCGGAAAATGGTTGATCTTGGGAAAATTATTGCCAGAGTCATTACTATAAATGATTTATTGACATTGAATGGCTTAGGATTTAGCCAGAATCTTACAGATAATTGCATTGAAATGGTAAAACATGAAATTGTAGTACTACTCGCTTCGATGCATCAGCACAAAAATATACAGGTCGTAGATAATATTGCAGAAAACAGCGATTGGATGGCGTTTGCATAATTATTACATAAGCTCTATTAAAGTACAAAGTTTTTCTTACTTATAAAAGAGCCGTTATTAGTATAACACACACACAATTAAATGAAGAAAAAAATTTACCTTTTGCTATGGACTATTCTGGTCCCTTCTCTGGCATGGCTGGCTTATTTTGGTAATGCTTATTTTGCAAACACTTATTATTCAGGCTTGCTGGCTTTATTTCTAATTGGAAGTGTTTTAGCGGCAGTACACCATTCTGAAGTAGTGGCTTATCGGCTTGGAGAACCATTTGGAACACTCCTGCTGGCCTTTGCGATTACAGTGATTGAAGTAGCGTTGATAATTTCTATAATGCTTGGTGCCAAAGGATTGGAAACTATTTCACTGGCAAGAGACACCATTTTTGCAGCAGTAATGATTATTCTTACCGGAATTATTGGTGGATGTATTATTATAGGGTCTTTAAAATACAGAGAACAGAGTTTTACACTTCAAGGAGTAAGCACTGCACTAATTACACTTACATCAATTATTATCTTTGTGTTAATTTTGCCCAATTATACTACAAGCCATGGTGGTGGAGAATATACACCACTTCAACTACTTTTTATTGCTGTTGTTTGTCTGGTTTTGTATATAGGATTTGCCATGGTTCAGACATTCAGACACCGTAGTTATTTTATCTCTCCGGCAAATAAACTTAAAGGCATTGAAGGGGAAGCAAGCCTTCCGGAAAAACCCTCCAAAAAGGAAATGTATATAAGCATCATATTTCTTTTACTTTGTTTGGGGATTGTGGTTTTATTAGCAAAATTGCTGTCAAAAGATGTAGAGCACATAGTTATTTGGGCAGGAGCACCAAAATCGCTTGTCGGTGTAATCATTGCCGCAATAGTGTTATTACCTGAAGGAATGGCGGCATTCCGAGCAGCTAAAATTAATCAGATACAAACTTCATTAAATCTGGCATTTGGGTCAGCATTAGCAAGTATTGGGTTAAGCATTCCGGCAATAGCTATAACCTCTGTAATAACTGACATAAGAATGATTCTGGGAATTGATGTAAAATCGACCATTCTACTCGGATTGTCCTTGTTTATTATTACTATTTCTTTGACAACCGGAAAAACAAATCTTATGCAGGGATTAGTATTAATAGCTATTTTTGTGATTTATCTTTTTACTATCGTAGCGCCATAGGAGTTTTCTCTTCAATCCTTAGAAATTTTCACCTGGTTAACATAAGCTATTTTAATTAAAGAATGTTCTGTTGAGAATATTCTGACCTTAAAGCACATGGTTTCATTTAAAAGTGTTTTTGCTTTATAAGCATTAAATAGAACCCTATTAATTATTATGTGGTTTTGAGTATTTACCCTCTTGTATTTTCCGGAAACTTTATAAATTGTTCTTCATATAAAAATTCTTTTATGATTTTTTATGCTAATTACACTGATTTTCTAACCGAGTAGTTTTCTTTTATTTATACTGAGAGTTTACAAGTTTCAGCAACACAGATATAAAGGAATGATGTAACTCTTTTCTGCAATTGTGTAATATCATACCTAAAAAATACCCTCATCTTTGTTTAGTCATATTGAATATATAAGCAATAGCACAAATAACATTTCAATGATGATTTAATAATATTTGAACACCCCCTTTTATAGAAAAGTAGTTGATAACCTCAGCTAAACTATTTCTTTAAACGCAATATCTACCCGCACACTTTCTTGATATCCCTTTCAGGCTATTGCCTGATAAGCTAAAATCTACTCCAAAATGAAAAAAACAAATAGTGTTCTATTAATAGAAGATGATGAAGATGACCAGAGCTTTTTTATCGAGGCAATTAGTGGAATACAGAATACAGTATTGTGTCATATTGCCTGTAATGGGAAAGAAGCAATTGATAAACTTAAAAACTCAATAGTACTCCCTGATATTATTTTTACCGACATCAACATGCCTTTAATGAATGGTATTGAATGTTTTTTAGAAATCGTGAAAAATCCCCGTACTAAAAATATTCCTGTAGTATTTCTTTCTACAGATACCGGACAGAAAGCACATGTATTTCAGTTGGGAGCCAAAGGTTTTATTCAAAAACCGACCGACTTTCATATTTTAAGTAAGCAACTTTCACAAATGATCGTATCTATTGCTTCAACCGAAATGGTAGGAATTAACGGTGAATAGTGATGCAGTTGTCTGTTTATACTCGTAATTTATGGAAAATACTAAAACTAATGTACTGTTATCTGATGAAAGTGCGTATCTTGATAAGTTACACAAAATTGTAAATGAATCAATTGCAGCAGAAAAAGTCATAATTCAGGGAGGCCCCTATTATTATAGATGAGCCAGAACAGACAAGAAGAAAAGGATACAATAGAATGAGAGCAGAAAACGATTACCTTTTTAATCTGAAAGCAGAAATGCAGCCTGAATCAAAAGGTAGATTTATTACTTGAAAAACAAATAAAGCCCTTATTTGGTCGCCAGGCAAAACAGTTTTTTTGTTAGAGGAAATAAAAGTAAAGTAGCATAACTCTCTATTAAAGTAAATGTGTGAATCTTGTAACACTTTTATAGAGTTATGTAATGCTTCTCTGATAAAACAACCTCACCTTTAGTACTTTATCAGTTAGATAAAAGGTGAAACTAAATTTTATGAAATCTACAGAACTAAAAAATAAAGCTGGGACCATATCCTTAATTATACTGCTTGTCTTGATTTTTTTCTCAAATATTTATGCACAAAGGACTGATTTTTTAATATCAACTGTAGTTCCGGCAGCCAGAGGCTATGTAGATATAAATCTGAATCATGAAAAAAACTATGTCATAAAAGTATATGTTTCAGACTTGACAGAAGTAAAAAGACTGGTACCTTCAAAGCATAGCTACGTAGTATGGATGATCACTGAGCAAACTATCTTAAAAAATATAGGCCAGATTAATAGTCTGACCGGTTTTTTTGTAAAAAAAATAAAAGAATCGTTAGAGATTATCTCACCTTTTAAACCTATCAAAGTATTTATCACTACCGAGTACGATTCGAGAGTCAGGTATCCAAGTGCGGACATTGTATTATCTACACAGAATATTTAGACGTATTGTCAATAATAATAAATATCGAAATGTCATGGAATTAATAAGCACAAACTTAGGAAACATCTTGCTCGGTATACTTACAGGGGTTGTGATAGCTGTCTTGGCGAGCAAATTCTTTGTTTCTGCTAAATTTGGTAAAACAGGTAAGCAGGTTCTAAACAAAAAAAAACGTCAGGATAAGTATCAGAGCTTGAGGTAGTGCTGAACAATTTGCTCCTATTTAGTAATTCATTCCCATAAAAATAAAATCGGAGGGATGAAGCAGGTAAGTTTTCATAAAATGGATATCAATTTATTAGATTAAATGATGCCATTTATAACAGACTTGCCATGTTAAATTATTAGCTTTTTTAGGAAGATACGACTTTATTGAGTTATATAATAAGTTATTTGTTTAAAATTATAAATCTTCACAATGATTCATGGAAACTCCGGAAATTGAAAAATCAAAAGTCCACATCACTGTGGAAATCATCGAATATGTGCCCAATTCTGTAGTTATTAAAACCATTCTAAAGAAATCAACGGGAAATATCAGCGTAATGTCGTTCGATGCAGGCGAAGGATTAACAGAAAAAACAACCCCCTTCGATACCTATGCTCAAATCATTGAGGGTACGGCTAAGATAGTAATTGACGGCGAATCTCATGAGCTAATGACAGGGCAATCGATTATTATACCAGCTCATGCTCCTAATTGTATCAAACCGAATGGCAGATTCAAAATGATACTGACAGTTATTAAAAGCGGTTATGATTAATAATAGCCAAACAAAAAAAATAATAACTAAAATCTTTCTGATTACAGAACAGATTCGGAATGAATTTCCGGCACTTTATGCGCATTTAAGCGAAACACCGTTATATCTCACTTATGAAGATAGAGGCATAAGTACAATAAATTTTGAACATTACCTGGAATCTATTCAGCAACAATTGAAAACATGTATAGCTTCAATTGAATAGCCAAAAATGCAACTCAAGCTATCAGTATTATCTGAATAATATTCTGTGGTATGTGCCTGAAGGTAATTTTAGTATCAAATCTACCATAATTATAAGTATGATAGAGTTATTGAGTGTAAAATTTTGAAAATCTTGTAGCCCAGATTTTGGTGTTAAAGGTTAATCAGAGACAAAATGCCATCTTAATTTAGGTGGTATTTTTTATTATTATCTCAGCTTTTACAATGAATTAATGTGTGGATTATATAAATTTTAATCATAATTATGCAACACTTTATATTTACGAATTATGAACTTTGTAATACACTCAAACGTGTTAAGATAAAAGAGAATATGGTTTTGATAAAACGATAATAAGTAATTTCTTTTGTAGGTTATTTGAAATGTTTATTTCAGATACAGTGGTTAGGTTTCATGTCAAATGCCATCTTAATTTTAGGTGGTTTTTTTGTTTATTGAAAAATTTGATTAATCACTAATTTTTCAACCATTCATCTCGTTTATCTAATGATATACCTTGTCAAAACTTTATCTCCATTTTATGAAACTTTACGTCAAATTTATGGTAAGTATCCGTTGTAAAATGTTGGTAAAGGCTGAACTGGAAAGACTTGGGCTTAATTACAGAACAATAGATTTAGGCGAGGTTGAAATAGAAGAGAGTCTTACTGAAGAGCAGAATAAACAATTAAAAGCTAATTTATTAAAATCAGGACTTGAACTGATGGACGACAAAAAAGCTATCCTGATACAAAAAATAAAAAATGTTATTATTGAAATGGTTCATTATGAAGACGAATTGCTTAAAGTAAAGAATTCGGAATATATCAGCGAAAAACTCAAGTATGATTATACTTATTTAGCCAATCTTTTCTCTGAGGCTACAGGTATCACAATTGAACATTTTATTATTATTCACAAAATTGAACGGGTAAAGGAGTTATTAATCTACAATGAATTAAATCTTACCGAAATTTCTTATAGGCTCAATTATAGTAGTGTTGCTCATCTTTCTAATCAATTTAAAAAGATAACCGGTCTAACGCCTTCTTTTTTTAAATCACTTAAGCAAAAAAAACGAACGCCAATCGAACATATATGAATCATGTAATAATAAGCTATAATTATGTAATAGTTTAGATAAAGGAAATATGAACTTTGTAAATGGTAGCAGCCAGTTGCAAGATTAAAATATTAGACTAGCAGATATTTTTAATTAACATGTATAGCCGCTATTGTAAACTCTATATCAATTTCACAGAAAACTTTTTTATCATTTTTTCTCCATATTTAGCTTAGATTCAAAAGCCGCCTTAATTTAGGTGGCTTTTTTGTTTATTAAATTATTCATGAAGGCGTATTAAAATTTCCTTTAATGTGTGAATTATATAACCATTCTAAATAATTGTATAACAAGTACTGCAATAAAATAGCTCACCTTTATAGTGCAAAAATTCTTTTGCAAACAAACGGTATTTAAAATGAACAGAGAAAAATTAAAGGAAGAGTGGAATAAACAGAAAACAAAACTTTTGAAAAAATTCTCGGTGCTTACGGAAGAGGATTTATCTTTCAGAGAGGGTCGGAAAGAAGAAATGTTAGAAAGGCTTCAGTTGATATTAGGAAAAAACAAAGAAGAATTGATCATGGTTTTTGATGAGATTAAGCAGAAAACCTAATGTAATAAGTATACGAAAGTATAGCTATTAGGATTTTGATTAATAAAGATTCTATTAACAACTTGATAAATAAACAATAAAATGAATAATCAGAAAAAAAATCAAAACAATAAAAAATCGGTTTCTTCATCCAAGATAAAAATATTGTCGGCATATAAAATGGAAGAGGGACGTAAATTAATACCTATAGTAGCGGTTCCAAAATTCAAAAATCAGAAAGTGTTATTATAGCAGTAGCTATGATAACAAAAATCGTAATAGCCAGGATAAAATCTGACAGAAGCCAAAATTAACTGTCAGATTTTATCCTGGCTATTACGATTAAATAGAAACAACTGAAGGTATTTCAAAGACAAAGACTACATCTTTATTGTGTATGGGAAAAAACCGAAAATTAATTCTTTTAAACAATTGCTTCATCATAATGCGGTATGCCAAAACGTTTAAGGCTGGCCAAATGTGACTTAATAGCAATAAGGAAAGTTCTGTTTTCCAGATAAGTTAGCCCGAATTCATTAGCAGTCTGTTTGACAATAGGGGCAAGTTTCGGATAATGCACATGGCAAATTCTGGGAAACAGATGATGTTCAATCTGAAAGTTTAACCCTCCTATATACCAACTGAGCCATTTATTCTGAGGAGAAAAATTAGATGTAGTCTCTAATTGATGTATGGCCCAGTCTTGTTCAATAATACCGTCTTCATTTGGTAACGGATAGTGAGTTCCCTCTACTGAATGTGCCAATTGAAAAATGACAGTCAAAACCAGTCCGGCAGTAAAGTGCATTAGAAGAAAACCCACCAATACCTGCCAAAAAGGAATATGAAAAATAAGTGTAGGAGCTACAAGAAAAATGGCAAAGTAGGTAATTTTCAATATAATTAGTCCGGCAAGCATTTGTCTGTTTTCTGTACTGCTCTGTCGATTCACCCCTGACTTAATAAAATTAGCATATTGAATAAAATCTTTTAGAATGACCCAGTATAATGTAAGTATACTGTAAAAAAAGAAAGCATATAACCACTGGAAGCGGTGTATACGCCTAACAGTTTCATGAGGCGAAAGTTTGACTACACCACGGTCTTTAATATCTTCGTCTACATTAGCTACGTTGGTATAAGTATGATGAAGGATATTGTGTTGCCACTTCCAGTTCATTACACCAACCCCTGCCAGATTAATGGTGAATCCAACCCATTTATTGATCGTGGGGTTTTGTGAAAAAGCACCATGATTTGCATCGTGCATTATACTCATGCCGATACCTGAAATTCCTGCGCCCATTAGGAGCCATAGAAATAGACTAAGAGCCAATGGTGGTGTAAAACTTATTAGAATGATATAAGGGACTATATATGCCACAAGCAGAATAATGGTTTTTATCACCATCGTTTTATTGGCATATCTTGATTTTTGATTATCGGCGAAATACTGATCGACTCTCTTCTTGAGTGTAGGGAAAAAGAGATTTTTATTCGGCGCAGCGAATTTAATTTTTTCTTGGTTTTTCATGGCACTATATTTAATTCTATTTTTTCAAAAGACCGGATGAGAAAACAGAAGTAATTATAGTTATATCAGCAAGTCATTTTAATATAAACGCTGAAAGTCAATATTTGTTTGACTTTAATTATTATATTATAGCTTGATTATTCATGTAACTTTGAAAACTTCCAGAGATACTGATTAAATACTAACAAAATTCACCGATTTTGAGACTTCATTTGGTAGTGTGTGAATCATATAACTAATAGCAAGAATTATGTAATACTTCAGGGAATTTTAATAGCCACCTTTGTAAGAGTATATTAGTAGGCCAGAATATGAAAACTTTACTCATCAACACAATTTGATGCTCCTATTTTTCTCTGCGTATTTGCTATTATTTTAATCATTTATGTTTTTACAATCTAATCAGAAAAATATCTTATTTGTAGTTTTTTTGATTATATAAAAAGGGCTTAGTGGTAAAAACTTAAAAATATGACTAAAAAGAACACACAATTTAAATCTTCACTTTTGAAGATATTCATCCTTACAATGGTGATTTCAATCTGCTCTTGTACCAAAAAGATATCCTTTCTTAATTCATCGCTTGTTCCAGCTGCCCGTGGCTATGTTGAGATAAACTCCGATAAAAACAAGAATAATGTCATAGAAATACACCTGACTGATTTAGCGGAAGTTCAGCGCTTAGAACCGCCCAGGCGAACCTACGTCGTATGGATAGTAACTAATCAGAATATGATAAAAAATCTGGGGCAAATAAAAAGTTCGAGCGGCATGATGTCAAAGCAGTTAAAAGCTTCTTTTCGAACCGTTACCTCTTTTAAACCCACTAGGGTTTTCATTACTGCAGAGGATGACGCCAATACGCAGTATGCGGGCAAACAAATAGTGTTATCTACCAAAAACTTTTAGTCTGAAGTTCTGCATTGAGTTAAAAGGAATAAGGTTTCCTGATTACAGTAGTATTTTTGCTCGCTTTTATCACCACAGCACAAACTCAAAACACAATCTGTATGAGTAAGTTACTGTATTTACTCGCTGTGATTTTAATCATCTCATGGGCTGTCGGGCTCTTTGCACTTGGTGCCGATTACATTATTCATGCACTCCTTATTATGGCTGTAATTATTATTCTAAAAATCAATAAAGGAAATAAGGTTATCAAATAACATCATTTAAAAATCAAACAAGTATGAAATCAAGTAAATTATTAGCTGATATATTGGCAGGTTTTGCCGCAGGAACATTTATAGGTATTTTGTTTGCTCCGGGGAAAGGCTCACTCATAAGAAAACAAATTATGAATAAAGGTGAAGATTATGCCGACAGCCTTAAAGACAAAATGGACTCATTAAATAAAAAATATCAAAACCGTCTACAAAAAACAAAAAGCGAACACGAAGATGGCCAATCAAAGCCTGAGGATATAAAAATCGAAAAATCCGAAGTGTCCGGATCATAAACTTTAAGAAGTTGTTTAGGATTTTAATTTCAGTTTAAAAATAGTGGTGTTTTGAGCGAAACAAATCAAATGATAAGACCATAGCAGAGCTATGATTGAAATTATTTGATGCGGGCGCAGCCAAAACAACTCATTTTTAAACGAAAGAAATAATCCTAAACAACTTCTAAATATAAAAAATAAAAAATATAGCAAAATGAAAAATAGAATCATAAGAATTTCAATCATTGCATTTATTGCAAGTACATTATTTACAAGTTGTATATCTAACAAAAAGAAGCTTGACAATGCCGAAACCAAGGTAGCGATGGCACAAAAAGATTTAGACA
Source organism: Emticicia soli (assembly GCF_037860775.1). NCBI lineage: Bacteria > Pseudomonadati > Bacteroidota > Cytophagia > Cytophagales > Leadbetterellaceae > Emticicia > Emticicia soli. The sequence goes on from NZ_JBBEWC010000010.1 coordinate 271,954, forward strand.
GAGCTAATGAAGAATACAGGGCTGATATGGCAAGCTATAGAATAGAAACTTCAGAGAAAATTGCCGCCAATGAGAAAAGCATTCTTGAGTTCAACGCCAAAATTGCTGACAAAAATGAAGAAACGGAAATGAGGTACGAACAACAAATTGCCGAATTAAAATTAAAAAACAGAGAAATGAAAAAGAAAATGGAAGATTATAAAGACGATGGTAGACAGGGTTGGGAGAAATTCAAAATTGAATTTGGCCATGATATGGATGAACTCGGAAGAGCATTTAAAGTCATAACGGTAAAAAACACAAATTAGGAAGTAATGGATAGGCACAAATATTATACAATGCATCTGTCCAAAAAGTAGAAATACTTAATTCACAAAACTTTACAATAGAATCATGAAAACGATATTTTTAATCACAACAGCAATTACCATTCTGGCCATTAATACTTATGGCCAGGATAATAGCTCAAATGCCCGTACAAAAATTCAACTTGGACTAAAAGCGGGTGCAAATTACTCAAACATATATGATTCAAAAGGCGAACAATTTGATGCTGAAGGCAAATTTGGTGCCGCAGCAGGTTTATTTCTGGCTATTCCTATCGGCAGGTTTTTTGGGGTTCAGCCTGAAATAATGTATTCACAGAAAGGATATAAGCAAACAGGTTCTTTTTTAGGCAGTAATTATGATCTTACCCGTACTACTCACTATTTTGATATTCCGCTATTGGTTTCAATCAAGCCTGTCAGTTTTTTGACTCTCCAACTTGGCCCGCAATTTTCTTATCTTATGAAACAGAAGAATGCTTTTAATAGCGCTTTAGGCGGTGTTACAAACGAAAACGAATTTGATAATGATAATATCCGCAAAAACACTTTAGGTGCTGTTGTGGGAATTGATTTCAACTTTAACAGAATTGTCGTTGGAACAAGAGCCAGTTGGGACCTTCAAAATAATAAAGGCGATGGTACATCGACCAATCCACGCTACAAAAATGCCCTGGTACAGGCAACGATAGGATTCAGACTTTTTTAAAGCCTGAAAAATGGAGTGAGAAATACAACAAGGACATAGAAATTAAGTAAAAAATTAACTTATTTCTTACTCGCTCATACCAAATAATTGTAATATTTAAGAAACGGTAGTAGAGTAATTAAAGAAAGTCAACAGTATATTAGAATGATTAGTTTTATATGTTAGTATTTATATCGAATAAGGTTTTAATGAGTATTTGCTAAATAGGGAACTCATAAACTCTTATTCGGTATAAACTCTATTATGGTAATAGCACTTTTTGAGAAGAGTTTTTAGACAAGACTTTATTAGAGTTTAACTCGAAGATACCAATAGGATTTAAGGCAGAGAAACGGAATTTTGATTGGCATACATAACGACTTTCTCTTCATTTATTACCCATCTTGATCAAAAGGAAACCCCTTTTAGCATACTACAAAATTAAGGTATATAATTTTTTTGTCTCAAATATGTCAAAAAGAAACATACTATACGATCTGAGAGGTTTTCCAAAACTAAATGCAATTTCTTATTAGTCACAACCTCAGGCTAAATATATCAGAGAAATGTTTTATTTATTAAACAGCTAATTAGAAAAGGTATAATTATCATTAACTGGTTCTTTCTAAAATTAATCATTGAAATTCAAAAATATTATATAAAAAAGTCAATAATGGTATTAAAGGTTCGATTGCAAGCCCATTCAGTGCAACTGATTATCAGCGCTTTTGTTTTATAGTGAGGTAAATAATCGGACACGCGAAGCGCGATTCGGCACTAATCTTAGAACTATCTTTCGTTGGTGTCATAAGAGATTTTATTCGTAATTCATTTTTCTTCGATGGCAAACAATTTTTAATCCTCGGCTTCAAGTTCCTTTTGTTTCTCAAATAATAGTTGTTTATCAGAAGCTGTTCTTGTTTCAAAAATGCGCAGTGCATTTTTTTGAATAACTCTTATCATGTTATCTGGTAAACTCATAAGGCCAAAAACTTGTCTATTACACTCACTCTTACTTTTGAGTTAAGTAAACGTTTGCTAATATATTCCGGAGTAGATTGAATTTCTTTTTTACAGGAAAAAATGCTACATTGATAAGTACAGCAGTAAAAAAAGTCTTAGTATATTTATTTTGCGAAGTATAATAAGATTATCACGACAATATTTAATAACTTTACCACATCGTCGTTTAATAAGATGAGCACGTAAGTATTTAATAAGTTCTCCTCGGAAAATTGAAGTAGCGTGCAGTTAAATAGAGGAGACCAGTCAAAGATGATAGATTATGGCCACACCAAAGGAAAAATTTATTGAGGCCCTGAAATTCCTGAAAACCCTGCAGGACAAAGGTATTACTGGAGTTTATACGGATGAAATTCCCAATAGGGCATATAGGGGAATTCTCATGAAGAACGGTTTTCTGAAAGAGGTGACCAAAGGTTGGTATATTCCTTCAGATCCGGCAGAAATAGAGGGGGAGAGTACTTCATGGTATACGGCTTTTTGGGAATTTTGTGTAAAATTCCTTACCTATAAGTTTGGAGAGGAATGGTGTCTGACGGCTGATCAGTCGCTAATGATTCATGCCGGAAACCGGGCTGTACCGCAGCAACTCGTAATCCGCTCGCCTAAAGGTAATAACCTGCCCACACCATTACCTCATAAGACCTCACTTTTTAATTTACGAACCAGCTTGCCATCGGCTGAATATCTTCTAATGGTTGATGGTATCAGGATGTACAATCTTCCCTCCGCATTAATTTATAGTTCACCGGGAATTTATACAAGAAATGCAATAGATACCCGGACAGCCCTTTCTCTGATACGCGATGCTTCAGAAGTATTACCCATTTTATTAGAGAATGGACACAGCACGATTGCAGGCAGGTTAGCCGGGGCTTTCAGAAATATAGGTCGTGAGAAAATAGCAGATCAAATCATTGATACCATCAAACAAGCAGGATATGATATACGGGAGGAGGATCCTTTTTTAGAAAAATTAACACTCAAACTTTCAGCACGAGAACGATCTCCCTACATCAACCGGATACGGCTGATGTGGATTCAAATGCGTGATACAATTATCGGAGATTTTCCCCAATCACCTGGAATACCGGATAATCATGAGACTTATATGAAAGACATAGATGATATGTATGTAACAGATGCCTATCATTCTCTTTCCATTGAGCGGTATAAGGTAACGCCTGAATTGATAGCCAAGGTGAGTAGCGGAGAATGGAATAGCGAAGAAAATGAAGATGACCGAAAGCAAAGAGATGCTATGGCTGCCAGAGGATATTATCAGGCATTTCAAAGTGTAAAAGAAACGATTAGAGACATACTAAAAGGCAATAATGCCGGGAGCCAGGTTGATAAAGATCACTCAAAATGGTACAGGGAGCTATTTGACCCTAGTGTAACTGTCGGCATATTGAAAGCATCAGATTTGGCGGGTTATCGGAGTCATCAGGTATATATAGGCAATTCAAAGCATGTCCCATTAAGTGTAGATGCAATGCGCGACACGATGCCAATACTATTTGAGCTGCTTGAACAAGAGCCAGAGCCCTCTGTGAGGGCAGTGTTGGGACATTTTATTTTTGTTTTTATTCATCCATATATGGACGGTAATGGTAGAATGGGAAGATTCCTGATGAATACAATGCTCGCCTCAGGTGGTTATCCATGGACTGTCATACCCGTAGAAAAAAGAAATGAATATATGCAGGCTTTGGAAAGGGCGAGTACTGAGCAAGACATATCAGCCTTTTCTTCAATGATTGCTAATCTGGTTAAGGAAAGAATGCAGGGAAAAATCGTTAGCATACCACAGAACTAAGATAGATATCAGAAGGTATTTAAGTTAGTTTTTATTCTTTTGAAAAAACAGAGAAATTTCAAAAGCTATTCATAGGACACATGATTATTCGTAAGAAAGAGCACTGGTTTAAAATGCTTTTTGTCTGGCATGGTTCGGTATTACCCCAATTATTGCCTCGTTTAAGCTTGCTATTTATTTTATCCATGATGATTGTCTATCTGCATGGAACCATTTTTTCATTCAAAGTACCTCTTAATCCAACTCCACTTGCTTTATTTGGCTTTGTATTAGCATTGTTTCTTGGCTTTCGCAATAATGCAAGCTATGAGCGTTTTTGGGAAGGACGAAAGTTATGGGGCGCTTTGTTGAATCACACCAGGTCATTACTCCGACAAGCTCTTACTTTAGCTGATTTAAGCACTGACGATCCTCGTATAGTGGATTTGATCCATTTACTTAGCTCTTTTGCTTATGCATTAAAGCATCAGTTGAGAGGCACAGATCCCCAGCAAGATATGGCAAAACGGCTGAACGAAAATCAGATGAACATAGTTGTAGAAGCGCAATATAAACCCGTTATACTGATGAGACTTATCGCTGAATGGGTGCAAAAAATGCGACATGAAAATAGAATCGACACTATTCAGCAAGGATACTTTGAAGAAAATCTTAATAAATTGGCTGAAGTAGTGGGGGGATGCGAAAGAATTGTATCTACGCCTATTCCCTATAGTTATCGGGTTTTGCTGCATCGCACGATTTACATTTACTGTTTTTTGTTATCCTTTGGATTTGTAGACAGCCTTTCATGGATTACTCCCTTAATAGTCGTATTTATTGCTTATACTTTTGTTGCTTTTGAGGCGATTGCGGATGAGATTGAGGAACCATTTGGAGTAGAAGCCAATGACCTCGCCTTAAATAGTATGTGTCAAATGATTGAATCGGCATTATTTGATATGGCTGGTACTCGTAGAATTAACTGGCAAGAACCAAATCAGCAAATTATTTATTAACTCGTATTAAAAGACTACAATAAATGGTAATTGCTTGTAGTTTTATTGGGTTGAATCATTACAGCGACTTAAGAAAGAGTTTTGAAGGATTAACTGTAAATAGGAGCGTTTCAACAAAATCCTTTCCTGAATTTATTGTTTAATAATTTTAAAACTTAATTCAAGCGGTTGTTAAATATTCAAAGTTTAAATTTGAATCAAGGGTTGAAATTATCATAAACAAACAAGGAGTATTTTGTTAAATTGCAAAATGCGACCTTTACAATTAATACAAACATACAGCCTTGTTTGTGAGTGCTATGATACGCACATGAGTTTACATTTCCAAAGACAGAGCAATAATAATTGTCCTGAATTTACAGACCAAGAGGCAATAACGATTTACCTATGTGGTATTTTCGAAGGCCATTATAGCCATCGCTCAACTTATGATTATATGGTCAATCATTGGTCCTGATGGTTTCCAAAATTGCCGTCATATCAAGCTTATAATGCACGAATTAATGCAATATACTGGCATTTTGAGGTAATTATTTCCCATTTGATGAATCAAATGAATTTTAATGATTGCTATGATAATGTATCTTTGGTGGATTCATTGCCTATCATGCTTTGCAAACACCCTTATACAGCTAAAGTAGCATCTAAGATAGCAGATAAGGGCTATTGCGATGCAAAAAAACAATTTTATCATGGAGTAAAGCTCCATTTGATAGGTAAGGACAGATTTGAAAAAATACCTAAACCTAACTTTTTTGATTTTACGCCTGCCAGTGTGAATGATTTAACAGCTATAAAACCCATGATTTACCAATTAAAAAATCAAATTGTGGTCGGTGATAAAGCATATAGTTCAGAAAAATTCAACCAACAACTTTCTAAAAATAACACGGTCGTTTTAACGCCTATAAAATTGAAAAAAAGACAATAATATCTACAAAGATTAGAGAACTGTTGGAATGGGCAAGAGTGGCAAGATCGTGGCAGGTATGATATTTATGGTGTTTGGCATGAAAACTGGGTTCAGGTGCCTTGTGGTACTCCAATGCCTGAGCAAACAACCTAAAATTTAGCCTATCTTTTAAGAACTCCGATAGTATTTCCTACATTATTATCGGGGTTTTAAATTCCTAATTGAAATATTGTATTACTTATTTTCTAACAAATATACGATTGTGACACAAAGAAAGGTCTATCTCCCTATTATATTGGGATTAATTCTATTCCCATTTATTGATAGCTTCAGCCAACAGCTAATAAGAGGTGTAATTACCGATAGTCTTTCTAAACAACCTATTTCAGGTGTGGGGGTTATGGAAGTAAATTCTAAGAATGGCACGATTACCAATGAAAATGGCGAATTTCAAATAAGTGTTGAAAAACTGCCCGTAATATTGAATTTTAGCCATGTAAGCTACCAACAAAAACAAAAAAAAGTAATTACTACTGATTTTCAGGAGATACAATTACCTATTGCGATTATTAAATTAGCTGAAGTTAAGACAGGCAATCCTGCTATATCTATTATAAATAACACTATAAGAAAAGCCTTAAATGATACTTCTAAAAGGCACTATTTCAAAGCTTTCTATCAAAAAGTTTCTTCTTTTAATGGGAAATATACCAAACTTCAAGAGATGTTTTTAAACGCTTCATGGGGGCAATTCGGAGTAGACAAATGGCAACCTACTAATGTGAGGTATGCTCAAATGGAAGTTCAGAAATATACTGTTCCTAATATCTCTGTGTTAAGCTTTTTACATTCCAGTATTATATTCAAAAAGCCTTTTTTTCCACTTAATATAGTAGACATTACCGAAACCTATTCATTTAAGCTGAAGCACTATATCAATCCTGGTAGTGAAAAAGAAATTGCAGTAATATCTTGTAAACCTAAAGCAAAAGAATATGTATACCCTCAATTTGAAGGAGAAATATTCATCTGGACCTCAAAGGATAATTTATGTCGCATACTAGGTGACTATAATTATCCCAAATCAAGAAATGTATCACGAACCATTTCATTAGATATTAATTATAAAGAAGACAGCAAAGGGTTTTCATTGTTTGATAATCTTTATCTCTCAGAAAAGGTCGGGAAAAAGTTTTCAAGCGAACAAAATACTGAAAAAGTCTGGTTCTTTTTTTACGAAGAAATTGAAGGGTTAAGTAAAGAAACTATATACCCTGCCTTTGTAGAAAATGATATGAAAATAATAAAGGAGGCACCTTATAATGCTTCATTCTGGGAGAAAAATATTCCTATAAAACATACAAAGCTTGAAGAGGATATTATTAAATATTTTGAGAAAAAACAACAATTTACCAGTAACTTTTAATTGAATGAAATATATGAATTATTTCAATAGATTAGAGACTGTAAATTAAACTGTGTCAAGGTAAAATTTAGCTAAAATGTTAATTTTACTTTAAACA